>NZ_JBIWOK010000010.1:56405-298217 GCF_044767675.1 Streptomyces sp. NPDC101219 | reverse complement strand
CGGGCGCCGGCCCGCCCCCCCCCCCGCCCCGGGGGGGGGGGGGGGGGGGGGGGGGCGGCGGGGGGGGGGGGGGGGGGGGGGGGGGGCGGGGGGGGGGGGGGGGGGGGGGGGGGGGGGGGGGGGGGGGGGGGCGGGGGGGGGGGGGGGGGGGGGGGGGGGGGGGGGGGGGGGGGCGGGGCCCCCCCCCCCCCCCCCCCGGCCGTCTGTGTACGCGTGTCGGTGGACCGGCCATGGTTCACTGCCTGCGACGGTCAAACAGGCAAGCCCCGAAGGGAAGCCCACCCGTGCCCCACGAAGTCGATCAGTCGTTCCTGGCGCTGCCGCTGCGCCCCCTCGCCGATGCCGCGCTGGCCCGCGCACGGTCGCTGGGAGCCGCACACGCCGACTTCCGCCTGGAGCGGGTGCGCAGCGCCTCCTGGCGCCTGCGGGACGCCCGGCCGGCCGGGACGTCGGACACCACCGACCTCGGGTACGCGGTGCGGGTGGTGCACGGCGGGACGTGGGGCTTCGCCTCCGGTGTGGACCTGACGCCCGACGCGGCCGCGAAGGTCGCCTCGCAGGCGGTGGCGATGGCGAAGCTGTCCGCGCAGGTCATCCGGGCGGCGGGGGCGGACGCCGGCGGCCCTGCCGGGCAGTGGGGCACGGTGGAGCTGGCCGACGAGCCGGTGCACTCCGAGAAGACCTGGGTGTCGTCGTACGAGGTCGATCCGTTCGCGGTGCCGGACGAGGAGAAGGCCGGGCTGCTCGCCGAGTGGAGCGCGCGGCTGCTGGCGGCGAACGGGGTGGACCATGTCGACGCCTCGCTGCTCACCGTCCACGAGAACAAGTTCTACGCCGACACCGCCGGGACCGTGACCACGCAGCAGCGGGTCCGCCTGCACCCGTCGTTCACGGCCGTGTCGGTGGACGAGTCGAGCGGTGAATTCGACTCCATGCGCACCCTGGCCCCGCCCGTCGGACGCGGCTGGGAGTACCTGACCGGCACCGGCTGGGACTGGGACGAGGAGCTGGCTCAGCTGCCGGAGCTGCTCGCGGAGAAGATGCGGGCGCCCGGCGTGGACCCGGGGCTGTACGACCTGGTCGTCGACCCGTCCAACCTGTGGCTGACCATCCACGAGTCGATCGGGCACGCGACCGAGCTGGACCGGGCGCTCGGCTACGAGGCGGCGTACGCCGGGACCTCGTTCGCCACCTTCGACCAGCTCGGGAAGCTGCGGTACGGCTCGGAACTGATGAACGTCACCGGCGACCGCACCGCCGAGCACGGCCTGGCGACCGTCGGCTACGACGACGAGGGCGTCGAGGCGCAGTCCTGGGACCTGGTGAAGGACGGCACGCTGGTCGGCTACCAGCTGGACCGGCGGATCGCGAGGCTGACCGGCTTCGAGCGGTCCAACGGGTGCGCGTTCGCGGACTCCCCCTCCCATGTGCCGGTGCAGCGGATGGCGAACGTGTCGCTGCGGCCGGACCCCGCCGGGATGTCGACGGAGGACCTGATCGGCGGCGTGGACCGTGGGATCTACGTGGTCGGGGACCGCTCGTGGAGCATCGACATGCAGCGGTACAACTTCCAGTTCACCGGCCAGCGGTTCCACCGCATCGAGAACGGGCGGCTGGTGGGACAGCTGCGGGACGTGGCCTACCAGGCGACGACGACCGACTTCTGGGGCTCCATGGCGGCGGTCGGCGGCCCGCAGACGTACGTCCTGGGCGGTGCCTTCAACTGCGGCAAGGCCCAGCCGGGTCAGGTCGCCGCGGTCTCGCACGGCTGTCCGTCGGCCCTGTTCAAGGGCGTCAACATCCTCAACACCACGCAGGAGGCAGGGCGATGAGCGTCCGCACCGGGACCGGCCGGGGGTCCGGGGGTCGCCCCCCGGGACAGCACAGCCTCAACACCACGCAGGAGGCGGGGCGATGAGCGTCCGCACCGGGACCGGCCGGGGGTCCGGGGGTCGCCCCCCGGGACAGCACAGCCTCAACACCACGCAGGAGGCCGGGCGATGAGCGCGCGTACCGACAAGCCGCACGAGATCGTCGAGCGCGCGCTGGAGCTGTCCCGCGCGGACGGCTGTGTGGTGATCGCCGACGAGGAGTCGACGGCCAATCTGCGCTGGGCGGGCAACGCGCTCACCACGAACGGTGTCACGCGCGGGCGCACGCTCACCGTGATCGCCACGGTGGACGGCGGGCAGGGCACGGCCTCCGGGGTGGTGTCGCGCTCCGCGGTGACCGTCGACGAGCTGGAGCCGCTGGTGCGGGCCGCGGAGGCGGCCGCGCGGGGCGCGGGTCCGGCCGAGGACGCGCAGCCGCTGGTCACGGACGTGCCTGCGTCTCCCGGCTTCACCGAGGCGCCGGCGGAGACCTCCTCCACGGTGTTCGCCGACTTCGCTCCGGCGCTGGGCGAGTCGTTCGCCCGCGCGCGGGCCGGCGGGCGGGAGCTGTACGGCTTCGCCAACCACGAGATGGTCTCCAGCTACCTCGGCACGTCGACGGGGCTGCGGCTGCGCCACGACCAGCCGAACGGGACGCTGGAGGTGAACGCGAAGTCGCCGGACCGTACGCGGTCGGCGTGGGCGGGACGGTCCACCCGGGATTTCCGGGACGTCGACCCGACGGCGCTGGACGCCGAGCTGGCGGTGCGGCTGGGCTGGGCCGAACGGCGCCTGGAGCTTCCCGCGGGCCGGTACGAGACGCTGCTGCCGCCGACCGCGGTGGCGGACCTGCTGATCTATCAGATGTGGTCGGCCTCGGGGCGGGACGCCGCCGAGGGCCGCACGGTGTTCTCCGCGCCCGGCGGCGGCACCCGGGTCGGCGACCGGCTCAGCGACCTGCCGCTGACGCTGCGCAGCGACCCGCACGAGCCGGGACTGGAGTCGGCGCCGTTCGTGCTCGCGCACTCCTCCGGGGGCGACCGGTCGGTGTTCGACAACGGGCTGCCGCTGGCGGCCACCGACTGGATGCGCGGGGGCGAGCTGCGGCACCTGACGACGAGCAGGCACAGCGCGGCGCTCACCGGGCTGCCGGTGGCGCCGGGCATCGACAACCTGGTCCTGGAGGGCGGCCGGGACCGCTCGCTCGAGGAGATGGTCGCCGACACCGGGCGCGGGCTGCTGCTGACCTGCCTGTGGTACATCCGCGAGGTCGACCCGGCGACGCTGCTGCTCACCGGTCTGACCCGGGACGGCGTCTACCTGGTGGAGAACGGCGAGGTGACCGGCGAGGTGAACAACTTCCGGTTCAACGAGTCGCCGGTCAACCTGCTGGGGCGGGCGGCGGAGGCCGGGCGGACGGAGAAGACCCTGCCCAGGGAGTGGAGCGACTGGTTCACCCGGGCCGCGATGCCCGCGCTGCGCATCCCCGATTTCAATATGAGCTCGGTCAGCCGGGGCGTATAACCTCGTAGGCGTCCGCGTCCGGCCGATGGCCGGCCGGACCGGGCCGCCGGGCCCTCCGGCACCCTTCCACCGGCATCATCTAGGAGACACGAGAACCGTGACGGACATCGTCGACGAGCTGCAGTGGCGCGGGCTGTTCGCCCAGTCCACCGACGAGGACGCATTGCGCAAGGCGCTCGCGGACGGTCCCGTCACCTTCTATTGCGGCTTCGACCCGACCGCACCGTCCCTGCACGTCGGACATCTGGTGCAGGTGCTCACCCTGCGCCGGCTCCAGCAGGCCGGGCACCGGCCGCTGGCCCTCGTCGGCGGGGCGACGGGCCAGATCGGCGACCCGCGGCCGACCGCGGAGCGCACGCTGAACTCCCCGGAGACCGTCGCCGGCTGGGTGGAGCGGCTGCGGCGGCAGATCGAGCCGTTCCTGTCCTTCGAGGGCGAGAACGCGGCCGAGATGGTCAACAACCTGGACTGGACGCAGAACCTCTCGGCGATCGAGTTCCTGCGGGACGTCGGCAAGCACTTCCGCGTCAACAAGATGCTGACCAAGGACTCGGTCGCCCGGCGGCTGGAGTCCTCCGAGGGCATCAGCTACACCGAGTTCAGCTACCAGCTGCTGCAGGCCATGGACTTCCTCCAGCTCTACCGGAGGTACGGCTGCGTCCTGCAGCAGGGCGGCAGCGACCAGTGGGGCAACCTCACGGCGGGCCTGGACCTGATCCACCGGCTGGAGCCCGAGGCCACGGTGCACGCCTACGCCACTCCGCTGATGACGAAGGCGGACGGCACCAAGTTCGGCAAGACCGCGAGCGGCGCGGTGTGGCTGGACCCGGAGATGACCACGCCGTACGCGTTCTACCAGTTCTGGCTGAACGTGGACGACCGGGACATCTCGGGCTACATGCGCATCCTGTCCTTCAAGTCCCGCGAGGAGCTGGAGGAGCTGGAGCGGCAGACGGCCGAGCGGCCGCAGGCGCGGGCCGCCCAGCGGGCGCTGGCCGAGGAGCTGACGACGCTGGTGCACGGCGCGGACCAGACGGCGGCGGTGATCGCCGCCTCGAAGGCGCTGTTCGGCCAGGGCGAGCTGACGGAGCTGGACGAGCGGACGCTGGCGGCGGCCCTGTCCGAGGTGCCGCACGTCCGGGTGGCCGAGCCGGCGCCGGTCGTGGACCTGTTCGCGGAGGTCGGCCTGGTGGCCAGCAAGTCGGCCGCCCGGCGCACCGTGAAGGAGGGCGGCGCCTACGTGAACAACACGAAGGTGACCGCCGAGGACGCCGTGCCCGCCCGGGAGGACCTGCTGCACGGACGCTGGCTGGTGCTGCGGCGGGGCAAGAAGAACCTGGCGGCGGTCGAGGTCACCGCGGGCTGAGAGCGGTACGGGGGCGGTTCCCGGCGGGTGCCGGGGCCGCGCCCCTTCGCCGTCCGCGGCGACCGGGTCAGGCCCGCCGCTCGTGCTTCCTGCGCTGCATCGCGTTGTAGAGCATCTCCGCGAGCAGGACGACGACGATGGCCGCGCCCAGCTGGAAGATGTGCCGGCCCCAGTCGATGCCCCGCGTCTCCTCGATGCCGAAGCCGCGCGCGATGGCGTTGCCGACCACGGCGCCGATCATGCCGCAGATGGTGGCCAGCCACAGCGGGATGTGCTGTTTGCCGGGGATCACCGCCTTGGCGATCAGGCCGAGCACGAATCCCACGATGATGGCCCACAACCAGCCCATGACTGCCTCCTCGTACGCCGTGACACGAGCGTTGCCGCCAGTGTCGGTCCGGACCCGGTACGCCGCATGCCGGGCGGTGCCGTACGCGCTACGGCGCAGGCCGGGCGGGTGCCCCCGGGGGTGACCCGGTCGCGGCGCGGGGACGGACCGGGCGTAACGTGGAGATGTCCGGGCCCGGTGTCCCCGATCGGTCACGGAGCGGTCAGGGACGGGGAAGTCCGATACGGGCGGATGGTGGAATGTGATGCGGAAGCAGCATGGCGCCCAGGTGTTCCGGATCACCGGTGCCCGGGCGGGCCTCCATGACGACGTGCGGAGCCGGCAGCGCCGGTACGTGATCTCGATGACCGTCCGCACGATCTCGGTCATCCTCGCGGCGGTGCTGTGGAACGTGGAGAAGCACGTCGCGATCGTGGCGCTGGTCCTCGGCGCGGTGCTGCCTTACATCGCGGTGGTGATCGCCAACGCGGGGCGGGAGAACGCGCCCTCGCTGCCGTCGACCTTCGTGACCACGCCGATGCGGCCCATGATCACGCCGTCGGACCAGGACGGCGACGGTGCACAAGACGGTGCGGAGGACGCGGCGTCCCCGCCCACGGCGGAAGCGGGGGCGGAGCGGGCCGAGGGGCCCTGACCGCCGGGTACGGGCGGGTGCGCGGCGCGAGCGGAAGCAGGTTCTGCGCCAAGCTCAAGAAAACCTCAGATCAATCATGTTGTTCCGGTGCCGGTGCCGGGGTGACCCGTGACATACTTCGTACGCGCTCCGCATCCCCCGTCGGAGCGACGGACCGACGCCGGGCAGCTCCCCCCGTGGCTGCTCGGCGTCGCCTTTCCGGGGCCTCTCCCCCGCCCGGTGCCGTGCCACGGCCGGGTTAGGGTCGGCGGTGTGATGCTTCCTGATCCCGAGACGCCGATCTGTTCCGCCAAGGGCTGCCGGAGCGCGGCCGTGTGGGTGCTGGCGTGGAACAACCCGAAGGTGCACACGCCGGAGCGGCGCAAGACCTGGCTGGCGTGCGAGGAGCACCGGGAACACCTGTCGCAGTTCCTCGGTGTGCGGGGCTTCCTGAAGGAGACCGTCCCCTTCGCGGAGTGGGAGGCCCGGGAGGTCTGAGCGGTACCGGGGCCGGTCGTTCGTCGGTCAGCCCCCGATGGCGGACATAGGCCGGTCCGGCTGCACGAAGGACGGGTCGTCCAGGCCCGCGCCGGCCTTCTTGCCCCACATGGCCTGCCGCCAGATGCGGGCGATCTCCTCGTCCGGGGCACCGGAGCGCAGGGCGGCGCGCAGGTCGGTCTCCTCGGTGGCGAACAGGCAGGTGCGGACCTGTCCGTCGGCGGTGAGGCGGGTGCGGTCGCAGGCGGCGCAGAACGGGCGGGTGACGGAGGCGATGACCCCCACGCGGTGCGGGCCGCCGTCGACCAGCCAGCGCTCGGCCGGGGCGGAGCCGCGGGCCTCGTCGCCCTCGGCGGTCAGCTCGAAGCGGGTGCGCAGGGAGGCGAGGATGTCCCCCGCCGTGACCATGCCCTCGCGCTTCCAGCCGTGCTGGGCGTCCAGCGGCATCTGCTCGATGAACCGCAGCTCGTAGTCGTGTTCCACGGCCCAGGCGAGCAGGTCGGGTGCCTCGTCGTCGTTGAGCCCCGGCATGAGCACGGCGTTGACCTTCACGGGGGTCAGGCCGGCCTCCCGGGCCGCGTACAGGCCGTCGGTGACGTCGCGGTGGCGGTCGCGGCGGGTAAGGCGCTTGAAGACGTCGGGCCGCAGGGTGTCGAGGGAGACGTTGACCCGGTCCAGGCCGGCCTGCTTCAGGGCGGCCGCGGTGCGCCGCAGGCCGATGCCGTTGGTGGTGAGGGAGATCTGCGGGCGGGGTTCTAGGGCGGCGACCCGCTCGACGATGCCGACCAGCCCGGGCCGCAGCAGCGGCTCGCCGCCGGTGAAGCGGACCTCCTCGATGCCGAGGGAGGTGACGGCGACGTCGACCAGGCGGACGATCTCGTCGTCGGTGAGCAGGTCGGGCTTGGCGAGCCACTGCAGGCCCTCCTCGGGCATGCAGTAGGTGCAGCGCAGATTGCACCGGTCGGTGAGCGAGACCCTCAGGTCGGTGGCCACTCGGCCGTAGGTGTCCTTGAGCACGTGGGCCCCCTCCCTCGACGCGGTTCGCTGTGGTCCCGTACCTGCGAGCGTACGTGACGGCACCGACAGGCCACAGCGGCCCGATGCGACGAGAACCACGACGGCCGCGTCGTGGGGACCTGGAGTTTCCTACGACGCGGCCGGGGGGCCGGGGTCAGTGGGCGCCGGTGCCGGTCAGCGACCGGACCTCCAGCTCCGCGTACTTCTTGGTGTCCGGCTGCTCCTTGGAGAGCACGGTGCCGAGCCAGCCGAGCAGGAAGCCGGCCGGGATGGAGATGAGGCCCGGGTTCTTCAGCGGGAACCAGGAGAAGTCGACGTCGGGGAACATCGACGTGGGGTCGCCGGAGACGACGGGCGAGAACAGCACCAGGCCGACGGCGATGATGAGACCGCCGTAGATCGACCACAGTGCGCCCTGGGTGGTGAACCGCTTCCAGAACAGGCTGTAGAGGATGGTCGGCAGGTTGGCCGAGGCGGCGACCGCGAAGGCGAGCGCGACCAGGCCGGCCACGTTGAGGTCGCGGGCGAGGGCCCCCAGGGCGATGGAGACGACGCCGATGAGGACGGTCGCCAGGCGGGCCGCCCGCATCTCCTCCTTCTCGGTGGCCTTCCCCTTGCGGATGACGTTGGCGTAGATGTCGTGCGCGAAGGAGGAGGACGAGGCGAGGGTGAGTCCCGCGACCACGGCCAGGATGGTCGCGAAGGCGACCGCCGAGATGGTGGCGAGCAGGATCGCGCCCCAGGTCGAGTCGACGCCGCCGAGGTGCAGGGCGAGCAGGGGTGCCGCCGTGTTGCCGGACGGGTTGGACTCGATGATCTCGGTGCGCGAGATGAGGGCCGCGGCGCCGAAGCCGAGGGCGATGGTCATCAGGTAGAAGCCGCCGATGATGCCGATGGCCCAGTTGACGGACTTCCGGGCGGCCTTGGCGTTGGGCACCGTGTAGAAGCGGATCAGGATGTGCGGCAGGCCGGCGGTGCCGAGCACCAGGGCGATGCCGAGGGAGATGAAGTCCAGCTTGGTGGTGCCGCTGGCGCCGTACTGCAGGCCGGGCTCCAGGAAGGCGGCGCCCGCTCCGCTGTTCTCGGCGGCCTTGCCGAGCAGGTCGGAGATGTTGAAGTTGAACTTCAGCAGCACCAGGAAGGTGATCAGGATGGTGCCGCCGATGAGCAGCACGGCCTTGATCATCTGCACCCAGGTGGTGCCCTTCATGCCGCCGATGGACACGTAGACGATCATCAGGACGCCGACGAGGGCGACGATGAGGATCTTGCCGGCGTCGGAGGTGATGCCGAGCAGCAGGGAGACGAGGACGCCGGCGCCGGCCATCTGGGCGAGCAGGTAGAAGATCGACACGACGATGGTCGAGGTGCCGGCGGCGGTGCGCACCGGGCGCTGGCGCATGCGGTAGGCGAGGACGTCGCCCATGGTGTAGCGGCCGGAGTTGCGCAGCGGTTCGGCGACCAGCAGCAGCGCCACCAGCCAGGCGACCAGGAAGCCGATGGAGTAGAGGAAGCCGTCGTAGCCGAAGAGGGCGATGGCGCCCGCGATGCCGAGGAAGGACGCGGCGGACATGTAGTCGCCGGAGACGGCGAGCCCGTTCTGGAAGGCGCTGAACTGGCGTCCGCCGGCGTAGAAGTCGGAGGCGCTCTTGGTCTGGCGCCCGGCCCAGACGGTGATGCCGAGGGTGGCGACGACGAACAGCGAGAAGAGGATGATGATCAGCGTGCGGTGTTCGCTCGCCTCGTTCGCGGCGAGGGTGACGTGGGCGATCGAGGGGCTCATGCGCCTCCCTCCATACGGGCCTTGATGGCCTCGGCCTTCGGGTCCAGCTTCGCGGCGGCGTGCCGCGAGTACCACCACGCGATGAAGAAGGTGGTGGCGAACTGGAGGAGCCCGAAGACGAGGGCGACGTTGATGTTGCCGAACAGTTCGGTGCCCATGAAGCCGTGCGCGTAGTTGGACAGCAGGACGTACAGCAGGTACCAGGCGATGAAGGCGACGGTCAGGGGGAAGGCGAAGGAGCGGTGCGTGCGGCGCAGTTCGGCGAACTCCGCGCTCTGCTGCACCTCGGTGAACTCCTCTGGCGTCGGGAGTTTGGGCTCGGCTGTCGAGGGGGGCGGTGCTTCGGCGGCCACGGAGTCTCCTCGCGATCGTGCGGTCCGACAGGGACGGAGGCGAGTGTCCTCGCGCTCCCTGCTGAAGGGCACGGCGCCGGCCGGTGGCCGGTTCAAACGGGTTCTGCTTCTTTCCCCGGCCGGCTCACCGGGCTCGGCGCGGGGGGCCCGGACGGCGGGCACGCCGACGGCCGTACGGGGGGTGTCCCGGACATTCGGGTGCGGTCTGTGAAGAGCTTCGGGGAAAACGTTGCTGGCCAGCAACATCGCGAGATAGCTTCACCCGAGCACAACTCGTCATGTACCTGCCCGAGCACCACCTGTGTCTCGGGCAGATTCCGTTCCGGATGATGTGGAGACCCCATGGCTCATCTGCGTTCCAGACGCCGGCTCGCCCTCGCCGTGCCCGTCGCGCTGTCGCTGACCGCCACGCTCGGCTTCCTGCCGGCGGCGGCCTCGGCCGCCGAGCGGAGCGCGCCGACGGCGGAGCAGGCGACGGACGCGCCCGCCCTGGCGTACGTCGTGAACACCAAGGTGGACCGCCGCACGATCGCCTCGGTGCAGAAGGCGATCGGCAAGGCCGGGGGGACCGTCGTGGTCACCCACGACAAGATCGGTGTCATCGTCGTCCACTCGGCGAACCCGGGCTTCGGCACGGAGATACGCAAGGTCCGCGGCGTGCAGTCGGCCGGGGCCACCCGCACCGCGCCGCTCACCCCGGCCGGCACCACCGACGTCGGCGCGGCCGAGTACGTGACGGCCGCGGACGCCGCGCGCATCGGGGCCGCCTCGGCGAAAACGCCGGGCAGCGAGCCGCTCGAGGCCGACCAGTGGGACCTGCGGGCCATCGGCGCCGACAAGGCCGCGAAGATCAACCCGGGCAGCAGCAAGGTGACCGTCGCCGTGATCGACACCGGCGTCGACGACACCCACCCGGACCTCGCCCCGAACTTCTCCGCCTCCCAGTCGGCCAACTGCGTCGGCGGCGTGGCGGACACCAGCAAGGGCGCCTGGCGCCCGTACACGGACGAGGACTACCACGGCACCCACGTGGCCGGTGAGATCGCCGCCGCCCGCAACGGCATCGGCGTCGCCGGTGTCGCGCCGGGTGTGAAGGTCGCCGGCATCAAGGTGAGCGACCCGGACAACGGCCTCTTCTACCCGGAGAACGTCGTCTGCGCCTTCGTGTTCGCCGCCGACCACGGCGTGGAGATCACGAACAACAGCTACTACGTCGACCCGTGGCTGTACAACTGCAAGAACGACCCGGACCAGAAGGCCATCCTGGACGCGGTCAACCGGGCCCAGCTGTACGCCCAGCTCAAGGGCACCCTGCACGTGGCGTCGGCCGGCAACTCCAACCACGACCTGGCCTCGGACGCGATCGACGACGCCTCCAGCCCCAACGACACCACGCCGGTCGAGCGCACCATCGACCCGAGCGAGTGCCTGGACCTGCCGACCCAGCTGCCGGGTGTCGTCACGGTCAGCGCGACGGGTGTGGACAACCTCAAGTCGTACTACTCGACCTACGGCCACCGGGTCGTGGACGTGGCCGCGCCGGGCGGTGACCGCCGCTACCAGCTGCCGGACACCCCGTCGAAGGACGGCCGCATCCTGTCCACCATGCCGAACGGGCAGTACGCGTTCCTCCAGGGCACCTCGATGGCGTCGCCGCACGCCGCCGGTGTCGCCGCGCTGCTGAAGTCGAAGCACCCGTGGGCCCCGCCCGCCGTGATCCAGGCGCTGCTGAAGGCGCAGGCGGACAACCCGGGCTGCCCGGCCTCCTACGACCAGGACGGCGACGGCGTGCAGGACGCCACGTGCGAGGGCGGCAAGCTGGTCAACGGCTTCTACGGCCACGGCATCGTCAACGCGCTGCGCGCCGTCAAGTAGGGCCCGGAACCGCAGGGTCCGGCCGGGGCGGCGCGGAGGGCGGACGCCCGGACGACCGCGCCGGGTCCGCGTCCGGGCCGTGACCGGCGCGCGCGGCACGGCGGGTCGCTGACCCGGGAGCGCCGCGGCAAGGGCACTGCGCTCCCGCGGCAGGGACACGGAATACGGAAGGGCCGGGCGGCCAGCCCGGCCCTTCCGCCGTGCCGCACGGCCCGCGGCGGTACCGCTGTGCGCGATGCTGTGCGCCCTGCTCCACCAGAGCCACGGCTTCTCCCGCCCCCGGACCGCCCCGGACCGGGGCGGGACGTTCCCCGGAGGAAACACGATGACTGAGACGGCTCACGCCTGGTCCGCCCTCGGCGGGGACCCCGGACTGCTCGCGCGCGTGACGGCCGTGGAGCGGCCGGGGGTGCTCCCCGCGCGGCTCGGGGTGCGGGAGACGGCGCGCGCGTGTGTGGGCGTCTGCGCCCTGGCCGCCGCCGAACTGGCGGCGCACCGGGCGGGGCTCGCCGAGGTGCCGGCGGTGCGGGTGGACGACGGCGCGGTGGCGACGGCGTTCGTCAGCGAGCGGCATCTGCTGGTGGACGGGCGGGCCCCGGTCTCCTTCGCGCCGCTGTCGCGATTCTGGCGGACGGCGGACGGCTGGGTGCGCACGCACGCCAACTACCCGCACCACAAGGCCCGGCTGCTGGCCGCGCTGGGCGTGCCCGACGACCCGGAGGCGGTCGCGGCGGCGCTGGCCGAGCGCTCCGCCCACGCGGTGGAGGACGCGGTGTACGCGGCCGGGGGGCTCGCGGTCGCGCTGCGCACGCCCCAGGAGTGGGCGGCGCATCCGCAGGCCGCGGCGGTCTCCGGACGGCCGCTGGTGGAACGCGCCCGGCTGGACGACGCGCCCGCGCGTGCCCTCGCCCGCCTGGAGGGGGACCCCTTGCTGCCCGCCGCCGGGTTGCGGGTCCTGGACCTCACCCGGGTCATCGCCGGCCCCGTCGCCACGCGCGTGCTCGGCCTGCTCGGCGCGGACGTCCTGCGGGTGGACCCGCCCGGGCTGCCCGAACTCCCCGACCAGCACGCCGACACCGGCTTCGGGAAACGGTCGGCGCGGCTCGACCTGACGTCCGGCCGGGAGACGTTCGAGGAGCTGCTCGCGGGCGCCGACGTCGTCGTCACCGGGTACCGCCCCGGGGCCCTGGACCGTTTCGGCCTGGATCCCCGGTCCCTGGCCGAACGGCGGCCCGGCATCGTGGTGGCCCAGTTGTCGGCGTGGGGCGCGTACGGGCCGTGGGGGGACCGGCGGGGCTTCGACAGCCTCGTGCAGGTCGCCACGGGCATCGCGTCGGCCGAGGGCACCGGGGAGCGCCCGGGCGCGCTGCCGGCGCAGGCGCTCGACCACGGCACGGGGTATCTGCTCGCGGCGGCCGTGCTGCGGGCCCTGACGGACCGTTCGGACACCGGCGGCAGCCGCTCGGTCCGGGTGGCGCTGGCGCGCACCGCGCAGTGGCTGCTGGAGACCGCCCCCGACGGGGCGGCCGAGGCGGAGGAGACGCCGCCCGACCCCTGGCTCACCGGGACGGACAGCCCCCTCGGCCGGCTGCGCTACGTCCTGCCCCCGGTGACGTTCGCGGGCGGGCCGTACGACTGGTCGCGTCCGCCGGGCCCGTGGGGCACCGACGCGGCGCGCTGGGCCTGACGGCGCGGGCGCCGGGCGGGACCCGGGGCCGGGCCGGCGCACGCGCGGGTGCTCCCGCCCGGCCGGGGCGGCGCGACGAGGCACCGGCTTGGGGCCGGACGGCGGGACGAGCGCCGCGGGACGGCGGGACGAAGCACCGCCGTGGGGGCCGGGCGGGGGCGCCGCGGACCCCGGTCCGGACGGCGGGACGAAGCACCGCCGTGGGGGCCGGGCGGGGGCTCCGCGGACCCCGGCCCGGACGGCGGGCAGGAGCGCCGCGGGACGGCGGCGTTCGGAGGTTCGCACCGGAAAGCGCCCGGAAAACATGCATCACACACGGAATGTCGCGGCCCACTTCCGCCCCGGGCTTGCCCCGCTCTGTGAGTGCTTGTGAAGATCCTGGGGTGACTCTGACGAATCCCAGGTCCGGGACGACCGGTGCGCACAGGGGCGCGCGGCGTTCCGGCATCGGCCCGGCCGTCGCCGTCCTCGTACTGGTGACGGTGGGCGCGCTCATACCGCTGCTCGGCCCGGCGCCCGCGCTGGACGGCACGGGGGAGGACCCCGCGCCCGGCACGGGAGGCATAGCCCTGTTGCGGACGGTGCTGTTCGCGGCGCTGGCCGTACCCGTCGGCGAACTGTTCGTGAAGCGGCTGGTCCGCTCCGTGCCCGGCGCTCCCCCGCTCGTGCCCCGCAGTTGGTCCACCGTGGCCAACTCCGTGGGCTTCGTGGCCGCCCTGGCCCTGGCGTCCCTCGTGGCCACCGGCAACCTGGTGCCGAGCGGCCTCGCAGACATCGACGTCGGCGGCCTCTACTCCACCCGCGACGGCAAGCTGGCCCTCCTGGAGGTCAACGGCTTCCTCGCCGCCGCCCTCTGTGCCGCCTCGGCCCGGCCCGGCACCCAGGTGTGGCCGCTGGCCGCCGTCGTCGTCGCGGAGGCGCTGCGCGCGCACCCCACCACCGAGTACTCACCCCTGCTCGGCTCCGGCCTGACGCTGGTGCACCTGACGTGTGCCTCGATGTGGGTGGGCGGCCTGGTGTACACCCTGCGCACGATCGCGCGGTGGCGGGTCTCCGAGGCCGGCAGCGCCCTGCTCGGGCTCTACGCGCGCGTGGCCGCCGTGCTGCTGGCCGCGCTGACCGCGACCGGCATCGGCAGTTCGCTGCGCCGGATGCCGCCGGAGACCATCATGGAGCAGCTCACCGAGACCGCCTACGGCCGGGTCCTGCTCGCCAAGGTGCTGCTGATGGCGGGGGTCGCCGCCCTCGCCCTGTGGGCCCGGATCCGGCTGGCCCGGGCCGCCGATCCGCTGTCCGCCTGCTCCCCCGCGCGGGCGGAGGTCTTCGTCCTGGGGCTGGTGGTGGCGGTGTCGGGACTGCTGACCGCCCTCCCGGTGCCGATCCGCTGGTGACGGCGGCGCTCACCGGACCGCCGGGTCACGGAAGCTGAGAAGTCGTCAGGCCGGGGGCCGCGCCTCCGCCCCCGGCCCGGCGCACCGTCCGGACCGCTCGGCGCACCGGCCGCGCCGCGTCCCGACACCCACACAAAGGACTCCTCGCGGACATTCCCGGCATGCCAACGCCCGCGCCCCGCACGGCACCTGACGGACCGCACTGTCGGCCGGGCCCCGTATCCTCAGTGACCATGCTCGAAGACCTGACGACCGCTGCCTCCTTCCCCGGCGTGTGGCCGGCGGCCTATCCCCGGGGGTACGCGGTCGTTGACGTGGAGACGACGGGGCTGGCCCGGGACGACCGCATCATCTCGGCGGCCGTGTACCGGCTGGACGCACGCGGCGAGGTCGAGGACCACTGGTACACGGTGGTCAATCCGGAGCGGGACCCCGGCCCCGTGTGGATCCACGGCCTGACGAGCGAGGCGCTCGAGGGCGCGCCGCTGTTCGGCGACATCGCCGCGGAGTTCTCGGAGCGGCTCCGGGACCGGGTCCTGGTGGCGCACAACGCGGTGTTCGACTGGCAGATGATCGCCCGGGAGTACGCCCGCGCACGCGCCGAGGCTCCGGTGCGGCAGCGGCTGTGCACCATCGCCCTGGCCAAGGAGCTCCGGCTGCCGCTGCCCAACCACAAGCTGGAGTCGCTCGCCGCGCACTTCGGCGTCGTGCAGCAGCGGGCGCACCACGCGCTGGACGACGCGCGGGTGCTGGCGGAGGCGTTCCGGCCCAGCCTGCGGGCCGCGGCGGCGGGGAACGTGCGGCTGCCGCTGCACGAGTGCCGGCCGCTGACGGAGTGGACGGACCGGCCGCGGATCGGACCGCAGGGCGGCTACGGCGGCCGTCCGGGCACCTGGCGCCCCTCCCGCAAGCGGCCCGCGTGCCCGTACCCCAACCCGGGGCGGTACGAACCGGGCAAACCGCTCAAGCAGGGCATGCGGGTCGCCTTTTCCGGTGACACCTCCGTCGAGCGGGACCTGCTGGAGGACCGGGCGACCGAGGCCGGCCTGCATGTCGCCACCAGCCTGTCCCGGCTGACCAGCCTGCTGGTCACCAACGACCCCGACTCCGGGACGTCGAAGGTGGTCAAGGCCCGCCAGTTCGGCACGCCGGTGGTGGACGAGGCCGCGTTCGGACAGCTGCTCGGCCACGTCGAACCCGCGTCGGAGGGCTGAGCCGGGCCGGTCCGCGCCCCGGCCGTCCGCGCGACCGTACGGACGGGTGATTGCCGGGCGACGCGCCTGCCGCCCGCTCGCCCCGCGCGGAACGACGGCTCACCCTGTGGCGCATGGCGACATGCGAAGTATGCGGCAACAGTTACGGAATGACCTTCGAGGTGCACGCCCAGGGTGCCGTGCACGTGTTCGACTGTTTCTCCTGTGCGATCCACCGCATGGCCCCGATCTGCGAGCACTGCCGGGTGCAGATCATCGGTCAGGGCGTGGAGGCCGACGGCCACTGGTACTGCGGTGCCCACTGCGCCCGCGCGGAGGGAAAGGCGGGCATCGTCGACCGGGTATGACGGCGTACCCGCCTCCGTGCACCCCACGACCGAGTTGTACGGTCGTGGGGTGTACCGCTTCCTGTTGTCCCGCCAGTGGGTGACCATCACCCTGGTCGCCCTGCTGCTCATCCCCACGATGATCCGGCTGGGCTTCTGGCAGATGGACCGCTACGAGGAACGGTCCGCCCGCAACCGGCTCGTCGCCGAGGCGCTGGACGCGGAGCCCGTACCGGTGCAGCGGCTCGCCTCCCCGGGGCACGCCGTCACCCGCGAGGAGCGGTACCGCACGGTGACCGCCACCGGACGGTTCGACACGGACCGGGAGGTCGTCGTCCGCCGCCGCACGAACTCCGACGACGAGGTCGGCTACCACGTGCTGACCCCGTTCGTCCTCCAGGACGGCAGGATCCTGCTGGTCAACCGGGGCTGGATCCCCTCGGACGGGCCGAGCCAGACGACGTTCCCGGACATCCCCCCGCCGCCCTCCGGCGAGGTCACGATCACCGGCCGGCTGATGCCCGACGAGACCACCGAGGCCAGCGGCATCAAGAACCTCGAAGGCCTGCCCGACCGGCAGATCATGCTGATCAACAGTGAGCTGGAGGCCCGGCGCCTGAAGGCCGAGGTGCTCGGCGGCCACGTGGTGCAGACCGCGCCGGAGCCCAGCGGCGGCAGCCCCCGCATGATCGGCAGCCCGGGCGAGGAGAACACGGCGCTGAACTACGCGTACGCCCTCCAGTGGTGGCTGTTCGCCGCGGCCGTGCCGGTCGGCTGGGCCGTGCTGGTGCGCCGTGAGACGCGGGAGCGGGCCGCCCGCGAGGCGGCCGGGCCCGCGGACGCCGAGGAAACGGAACCGGCCACCGTCTGAGCGGTGCCCCCGTCGGCCCCTCCCCCGTCCGGGCGCCGCCCGGAACAGCCGTGACCTGCGCCCCTCTCCCGGCCGCCCGTCGCGTGTGCGAGAGTTTGCGGGCTATGGGGACGCGGCCCGCGCCGCGCCCGGGACGGACGGCCGTCCGGTTCCTGTCCTCCACCACGGCCGTCGGCGCAACTCTCCAACGGGTACAGGGCACACCAAGGACGGTGACGCATGGCCGACGGCGCCATGACCACGACGTTCCTCGCCGTGATCGGCGGGGCGTCGCTGCTCGCCGTCACCGCGCGCCGGCTCCGGCCGAACGACCGGCTGCCCTCCCTGGAGGGCTGGGCGCTGGCCGACCGCAGCCTCGGCGCCGGCTGGACCTGGCTGCTGCTCGGCGGCACCGTCTACACGGCGTACACCTTCACCGCCGTCCCGGGTCTGGCGTACGGCAACGGCGCGCCGGCGTTCTTCGCGGTGCCGTACACCGTGATCGTCTGCCCGCTGGCCTTCGTGCTGCTGAGCCGGCTGTGGAGCGTGGCCCGGCGGCACGGATACGTCACCGCGGCCGACTTCGTGCGCGGCCGGTACGGGTCGCCGCCCCTGGCGCTGGCGGTGGCGCTGACCGGGATCCTCGCGACGATGCCGTACCTGGCGCTGCAACTGCTCGGGATCCGGGCGGTGCTCGCCGCGGGCGGCCTGTACCCGTACGGCGCGACCGGCGACCTGGTGATGGTGGCGGTCTTCGCCGGCCTCGCGGTGGCGACGTACCGGCACGGGCTGCGGGCGCCCACCGTCATCGCGGCCCTGAAGGCCGTCGCGGTGTTCGTCTCGCTCACCGCCGTGTGCTGGCTGGTGCTGCGGCGCTTCGGCGGGCCCGGTGCCGTCTTCGACGGGGCGGCCCGCGCGCTCGGCGGCACGGACACGGCCCACTCCCCGCTGCTGCTGACCCCCGAACAGCAGCCCGCCTACGCCACCCTCGCCCTCGGCTCCGCGCTGGCGCTGCTGATGTACCCGCACGTCCTCACCGCCGGATTCGCCGCCGACGGGCCGCGCACCCTGCGCAAGGTGTCGGCGGGGCTGCCCGCCTGGACCGCGCTGCTGGCCCTGTTCGGCTTTCTGGGCATCGCGGCCCTCGCGGCCGGGGTGCGCGCGCCCGAGGGCGGCGCGGAGGCGGCGGTGCCGATGCTCGTCGACCGGCTCATGCCCGGCCCGCTCGCCGGGCTGGTGTTCGGCGCGATCGTGGTGGGCGCGCTGGTCCCGGCGGCCGTCATGTCGATCGCGGCGGCGACCAGCTTCGTGCGGAACGTGTACGTGGAGTACGTGCATCCGACGGCCACCCCGAAACGCCAGGTGCGCATCGCCAAGGCGGTGTCGCTCACCGCGAAGCTGGGCGCCGTGGCATTCGTGTTCGGGCTGCGCGACCAGGACGCCATCAACCTGCAGCTGCTCGGCGGGGTGTGGATCCTCCAGGTCTTCCCCGCGGTGGCGGTCGGCCTGTACACGCGGTGGCTGCACCCGCGGGCGCTGCTCGCCGGCTGGGCCGCCGGCATGGTCACCGGGACGTGGCTGGTGGTGCGCGAGGGGTTCTCCTCGATCGTGCCGCTCGGTCCCGGCGGCGGACCGCTGGAGATCTACGCGGGGGTCGCCGCCCTCGTGCTCAACCTGACCGTCGCGGTGGCCTGCACCGCGGCACTGCACCGCCTCGGCGTCCCGCGCGGCGCGGACGCCACCGACCTGCCGTCCCGCCTGATGGTCAGGCGGCGCCCGGAGACGGGAGCGAACAACCCGTGAGACGCCGACAGCAGTCCCCGAGCACCCTGCCGCCCGCCCCGGCGGTGCCTGCCCCGGCACCGCCCCCGGCGACGGTCCGCGCCGAACCGCTCGGCCCGCCCGTCACCGGCCCGGCCGACCTCGAGCGGGAGGCCGGGGTCGCGCGCCTCTTCGAGGCCCACTACTCCTCCATGCTGCGGCTGGCCGTGCTGCTCGGCGCCGACGACCCGGAGAACGTGGTGGCCGAGGCGTACTACCAGATCTACCGCAAGTGGCGGCGGCTGAAGGACGTGGGCGCGGCGGAGGCGTATCTGCGCTCCACGGTCTGCAATCTGACCCGGATGCGGATACGGCACCTCCAGGTCGTGCGCCGCGTCGTGCCGCAGGCCCCGCCGGACGACACCGTGGCGTCCGCCGAGAACACCGCGCTGCTGCGCGACGACCAGCGGGTGCTGATCGACGCGCTCCAGCAGCTGCCGACCCGGCAGCGCGAGGCCCTGGTGCTGCGGCACTGGCTGGGGCTGAAGGAGCGCGAGATCGCCGCCGCGATGGGCATCACGCGCGGCTCCGTGAAGACGCACACCTCGCGCGGCATCGCCGCGCTGACCCAGGCGATGGAGGCCCGGCGATGACGCACCGAGACGCGACTCCGTCGCACGGCACCGGTGCGGACCGCACGCCCGACGACCGGCCCGTGCCCCGCCCGCCGGGCGCCGACCGCACCGAACAGGACCTGCGCGACGCCCTCCAGGCGCTCGCCGGAGGCGTGCTGCCCGACCCGGACGCCTACCGCACGGCACGCGGCACCTGGCTGCGCCGGGAACGCCGCCGGCGGCTCGTCCTCACGGTGCTCGTCGCCGTCGTCTTCGCACTGGCCGTGCTGATCGGGCTGTGGGTGCTCAACCAGGCTCCCGCCGACCCCGGGGTCATCTTCTCCGGCAACGGCTCCCCGTCCGCCGACGGCCCGTCACTCCCCCGGCTCCACCCCTGATTGCGGCCCCGGGGGGCCGGGAACCCGCACCTCGTGACCCGTATCGAGGACTACGCGCTCATCGGCGACGAACAGACCGCTGCCCTGGTGGGCACGGACGGCTCCGTCGACTGGCTCTGCCTGCCCCGCTTCGACTCCGCGGCCTGCTTCGCCCGGCTCCTCGGCGACGAGGACAACGGGCACTGGCGCATCGCCCCCGTCGGCGCGGAGCGCTGCACGCGGCGCGCCTACCGGCCGGACACCCTGGTCCTGGACACCGAGTGGGACACCGGCGAGGGCACCGTCCGGGTCACCGACCTGATGCCGCAGCGCCACCGGGCACCCGACCTGGTGCGCATCGTGCAGGGCGTCCGCGGTGAGGTGACCGTGCGCAGCACCCTGCGGCTGCGCTTCGACTACGGCTCGGTGGTGCCCTGGGTGCGCCGGGCCGACGGGCACCGGGTGGCGGTCGCCGGGCCCGACTCGGTGTGGCTGCGCAGCGATCCGGAGGTGCGCACCTGGGGCGAGGACATGGGCACCGTCTCGGAGTTCACGGTCAAGGAGGGCGAGCGGGTCGCGTTCGTGCTGACCTGGCACCCCTCCCACGAGCCGCGCCCGCCGCTCGTCGACCCGTACACCTCGCTGCGGCACAGCGTCGCGGACTGGCAGGCGTGGGCGTCGCGCTGCCGCTACGACGGCCCGCACCGGGACATGGTGGTCCGGTCGCTGATCACCCTGAAGGCGCTGACCTACGCCCCCACCGGCGGCATCGTCGCCGCGGCCACCACCTCGCTGCCGGAGGACCCGGGCGGGGTGCGCAACTGGGACTACCGGTTCTGCTGGCTGCGGGACTCCACCCTGACGCTGAACGTGCTGCTGGCGGCCGGATACCAGGAGGAGGCGGAGGCGTGGCGGAACTGGCTGCTGCGCGCGGTCGCGGGCGACCCCGCCGATCTGCAGATCATGTACGGGCTGGCGGGCGAGCGGCGGCTGCCGGAGTTCGAACTGCCCTGGCTGTCCGGTTTCGGCGGCGCCGCACCGGTCCGGGTCGGCAACGACGCCGTCAACCAGCTCCAGCTGGACGTGTACGGCGAGGTCATGGACTCCCTGGACCTGGCCCGCCGTTCGGGCCTGTCGCCGCAGCCGGACGTGTGGGCACTGCAGAAGGTGCTGATGGAGTTCCTGCGCACGGTGTGGCAGCAGCCGGACGAGGGACTGTGGGAAGTGCGCGGCGGGCGGCGCCACTTCGTGCACTCGAAGGTCATGGTGTGGGTGGCCGCCGACCGCGCGGTGCGCGCCCTGGAGGACGACCCGCGGCTCGACGGCGACCTCGACGGCTGGCGCGAGTTGCGCGACCAGGTGCACCGGGAGGTGTGCGAGAAGGGCTTCGACACCGAGCGGAACACCTTCACCCAGTCCTACGGCTCGCGCGAGCTCGACGCGGCCCTGCTGCTCATCCCCCGGGTGGGCTTCCTGCCGCCGGACGATCCGCGGGTGCTCGGCACCATCGAGGCGATCCGCGCCGACCTCGGGCGGGACGGGCTGCTGCGCCGGTACACGCCGGCGGCGACGACCGCGGTCGACGGGCTGCCCGGCGACGAGGCCACCTTCCTGGTGTGCTCGTTCTGGCTCGCGGACGCCCTGCACATGACCGGCAGGACGCGCGAGGCCCGGGAGCTGTTCGAGCGGCTGCTGGGGCTCGCCAACGACGTGGGTCTGCTGTCGGAGGAGTACGACACGGTGGGCGAACGGCAGCTCGGCAACGTCCCGCAGGCGTTCAGTCACATCGGTCTGGTGAACACCGCCCTCGCCCTGTTCGGCGGCGAGGAGGCAGGATAGGTCCATGGATCTTGGACTGAAGGACCGGGTGTACGTCGTCACCGGGGCGACCCGCGGGCTGGGCCACGCCACCGCGCACGAGCTGGTCGCCGACGGCGCGAAGGTGGTCGTCACGGGACGGGAGGACAAGAGCGTCGCCGAGGCCGCCGCGGCGCTGGGCCCGAACGCGGTCGGGGTGGCCGTCGACAACGCCGACCCGCAGGCCCCGGCCCGGCTGGTCGCGACCGCGCGTGAGCGGTTCCACCGCCTGGACGGCATTCTCGTCAGCGTGGGCGGTCCGCCGCCCGGGTTCGTCGCGGACACCACCGACGAGCAGTGGCAGGCGGCCTTCGAGTCGGTGTTCCTGGGCGCGGTGCGGCTGGCCCGCACGGCCGCCGCGGAACTCGGCGAGGGCGGTGTCATCGGGTTCGTGCTGTCCGGCTCGGTGCACGAGCCGATCCCGGGACTGACCATCTCCAACGGGCTGCGTCCCGGGCTCGCCGGGTTCGCCAAGTCCCTCGCGGACGAGCTGGGCCCGCGCGGCATCCGCGTGGTGGGCCTGCTGCCCGGCCGGATCGACACCGACCGGGTCCGGGAGCTGGACGCCCTGTCCGCCGACCCGGAGGCCACCCGCAGGGCCGCCGAGTCGCGCATCCCCCTGCGCCGCTACGGCACCCCGGAGGAGTTCGGCCGCACGGCGGCGTTCCTGCTGTCGCCCGCGGCGTCCTACCTCTCGGGCGTGATGCTGCCGGTGGACGGCGGGGTACGGCACGGGTTCTGACCCGGCGGGCGGACCGAAGACGCCGGACCGAAAGGGACGGACCGGCCGAGACAGCCGGCGGGACGGTCCGGCGGGCAGGGCCAGCGGGGCCGGACCGGCGGGGGCCAGCGGGACGGGCCGGCAGGGCAGACCGGCGCGACGGACCAGCAAGGCCAGCCAGCAGGGCAGGGCCAGCGGGGCGGACCAGCAGGGCCACACCGAAGGGGACGGACCAGCAGGGCCACACCGAAGGGGACGGACCAGCGAGGCCAGACCAGCAGGGCAGGGCCAGCGGGCAGGGCCAGCAAGGCGGACCAGCAGGGCCACACCGACGGGGACGGACCAGCAGGGCCACACCGAAGGGGACGGACCAGCGGGGCCAGATCGGCGGGCCGGACCAGCGAGGCCAGATCGGCGGGCCGGACCAGCGAGGCCAGATCGGCGGGCCGGACCAGCGAGGCCAGATCGGCGGGCCGGACCGGCGGGGCGGTCAGCTCACCCGCTCCGCACCGTGCTTGACCGCGCGCAGGCGCACCTCGGAGGGGAGCGCCGCCACGCCCGCCGACTCGCGGGCGTGGGTGAGGGCGCCGGCGGTCAGGGCGTCCAGGGCGGTGCCCGGGTCGACGTCGGGTTCCAGGAGGAGCCGGACCCGGGCGGCCGGCGCGTCCCGCCGCCCGGTGAGCCGGGCCCGCGCCTTCTGGACGCCCTCCAGCAGGCCGGCCTCCTCGACCAGCGCGTCCTCCAGGGCCCGTCCGCGCACCATGGCGCCCTCGCCGTCGCCGGTGTCGAGGAACACCTCGGCCGGACGCCGCCGGCGCAGCGCCGCCACCAGCCACCACAAGGCCAGCAGCACCAGCACCGCGAGCACCGCGATGACGACGGGCCACCACCAGCCCTCCGACCGCCACCGGGTGCGTTCGGCCTGGTCCAGCAGCACGTCGTGCCGTCCGTCGTGGAGCCACCAGGACGGCGCCGGCGCGCCCAGGCCGATCGCCAGGACCGACCCGCCGAGCGCGAGCAGGACCAGGCCGACGACGCCCAGCAGCACGCGGTTGACGACTCCGAGCACGGACCTCACCCCTTCCGTCCGGGCCGGCGCACCCGCAGGGACAGCCCGAGCGGCCGGGCCAGGCCCAGCCCCCGCACCGCCTCGGCCAGCACCAGGTCCAGGTCGCCGCGCACGTCGTCCAGTTCACGGAAGTGCGACACCACGCGGACATCGGCCCGGCGCCGCGTGGTGCGGACCCGCACCGACTGCACACCGGCCACCTCCATCGCCCGGTCCCGCAGCACCATCGCCGCCGCGTCCCGGTGCAGCGCGGCCCGCACGTCGGGGTGGGTGCGCCGCATCGGGAGCAGGGCGCGCAGGCCGGGGGTGAACGCCAGCAGGAGCAGCCAGAGGCCGAGCGCGGCGGCGACACCGGCGCCGACCAGCACCCAGATGTCGTCCAGGGGGCGTTCGGCGAGCTGCCGGGCCAGTTCCCGGCGCCAGGCCATGGCGGGCCGGCCGGCGCGGACGGCGGCCACGTCGTAGAGGAACGCGCCGGCCACCACGAGGAGCACCAGGGCCAGCAGGGCCGCGGGGGCGCGGCGTGCGGACCACAGGCGCCGGTGCCCGCCGGGTGCTTCCTCGGTCCCGGGGCCGGGTCCGGGGCGTCCGGTGGTGTGCGGGTCCGCCCCGGTGTCCGGGGGCCCGCTCACCGCGTCCTCCCCCGGGCCGCGCCGAGGGCCGCCGCCAGGTGCAGCCGCTCGACCTGCACGACGACCTCGGTGACGTGCAGGTCGACCAGATCGGTCACCCGCTCGGTCACCCTGCGGCGCACCCGCGCGCAGCGTTCGCCGAGGTCGCCCGGGTAGTCGAGTTCGACGTGCACCCGGAAGCGGGCGGTGTCGTGGTGGACGACGACCGTCGCGTGCGGGGCCGCGGCGTCCGGCGGCAGCGGTTCCACCGCCTCGCGCGCCGCCCGGGAGGCGATCTTGGCGATCACCCGGTCGGCGATCCGGGTCGCACCGCGCTCGCCCGGCGTCACGACGGCCGGGCCACGGCCGAGTTCACCGGCCACCGTGTCCACCGGCGTCACCGCCGCCGTTCGTCGCGGGGACGGAAGAGGTCACCGAGTTCCAGGTCTCCCTGGAGGAACCGCCCGACGACGAACCCCACGGCGCCCAGGGCCGCCACCAGCAGAAATGCCCCGAACCCGCCGAAGTATCCGGCGAAGCCCAGTGCCATGCCGGCGATCATGCCGACCACGGCCATGTTCATGGTGCGCTCCTCAGCTCCTCAGCCGTACGTCACCGCTCGTCCCCGTGGGCGCGCCGCCGTGGCTGCGCGCCCGTGTCCGTCCGCGCCGCCGTCGGTCCGCGGCGCCGTCCGTTGTCCGTCTGCCTGTCCGTCTGCCCGGCCGGCGGCTCACTGAAGCCGGGACTCCGGCTCCTCGTCGTCCTCCTCGTCCGGCAGCTTCACGTCGCTGACCGCGATGTTGACCTCGACGACCTCCAGGCCCGTCATCCGCTCCACGGCCGCGATGACGTTCTCCCGCACGGCCCGGGCGACGTCCTTGATGGACACCCCGTAGTCGACGACGATCTCCAGGTCCAGTGCGGTCTGCACCTCGCCGACCTCGGCCTTGACCCCGCGGGCCACCGACTTGGTCCCGCCGGGCACCCGGTCGCGGACGGCGCCGAAGGTGCGGGAGAGCCCGCTGCCCATGGCGTGCACGCCGAGGACGTCCCGGGCGGCCATGCCCGCGATCTTCTCGACCACGCCGTCGGCGATGGTGGTGCGGCCCCGTCCGGCCGGGTCGCCGCCGCCGCGCCGGGTGGCCTGCCCCTTGCGCGGGGAGGTCTCGTTCGACGTCTTCTCCAGCTCGGCGGCCCTCGGGGAGCCGCCCTCGGTCATGTCGGTCATGCCGCGCGTCCTTCCGGTCGTGGTCCTCACGACCACGGTATGCGCGGTTGCGTGATCGCGCGCCAGGGATGCGGCAGGCTGGAGGAATGACGGCGGAGCGGTGGACGCGAGCGGTGCGGGAGCAGGTGGGGCTGGGACGGTTCCTGCCCCTGGGCGGGCCCCGGGACGGGGCGTGGATCGCCGAGCGGGCCGCGGCGTCGGTCCTGCGGTCGGCGGCACGGGCGGTGGAGGGCGTGCGGCTGGACGGCCTGCGGATCGGGCTCGCCGCACCGGAGGAGGCGGGGGAGCCGGTGGTGCCGGCACCGGCGAGTGCCCTGCCGCCGGGGGCGCTCCGTGTGGCGGCGGAGTGCGCGGCCACGGCGGCGGAGCCGCTGCCGGTGACGGCGGACCGGCTGCGGGCCGCGCTGGCCGGGGCGGCCGCCGAGCGGCTCGGCCTGGAGGTCGCCGAGGTGGATGTGCGGGTCACGGAACTGCTCGACGGGTTCGACGGCGAGCCCCCGCAGGAGGCGGGCGGCGAGCCGGACACCCGGGCCGACGGGACGCTGCCGCCGCGGTTCCGGGCGTCCCCGGTGTCGACGCCGTCCTCGGAGTCCTCCGAGTCCCTTGAGTCCTCCGAGTCCCTTGAGTCCTCTGAGTCCTCCGAGTCCTCGGCGTCGTCGCCGTCCTCGTCATCGGAGGCGGCGGACGGCGTCCCGGGGCAGGGCGACGAGCGGCGGGTGGCTCTCGCGGTCCTCGCCGTCCCGGGGGTCGTCCGGCTGACGGGCACGCCGGGCCGCCCCGTCCGGCTGACGGTGACGCCGTCGGGCGAGGCGGCGCTGTCGCACCGTCATGTGCGCGTGGACCTCGCCGTGGCGGCCCGCCACCGGGCGCTCGACGTGGCCCGGGCAGCCCGCGCGGCGGTGCGGGACGCGCTGCCGGACCGTCCCACGGTGGCCGTCCTGGTCACGGACGCCGACTGAGCGGCCGCCGGGGCCGGGACGGCCGGCCGGGGTGTCAGTCGCCGAAACCCGCCAGGTCGCGCAGGCGGCGCCCCTGGGCGGCACGCTCGGCGACCCGCTGCTCCTCGTACGTGCGGTCCTGCGCGCCGCGCAGCAGCGCCTTGGTCTCGATGACGGCGTCCCGGGGCGCGGCCAGCAGCGCCGCCGCCAGGTCGCGCACCGCCGCGTCGAGCTCGTCGCCGGGCACCGCCAGGTTGGCCAGACCGGTGTTCACGGCCTCCTCGGCCAGGACGAAGCGGCCCGTCGCGCAGATCTCCAGCGCGCGGGCGTAGCCGACGAGGCCGACCAGGGGATGGGTGCCGGTCAGGTCGGGCACCAGTCCGAGGCTCGTCTCGCGCATCGCGAACTGCACGTCGTCGGCGACGACGCGCAGGTCACAGGCGAGAGCGAGCTGGAAGCCGGCGCCGATGGCGTGGCCCTGCACGGCGGCAACGGACACCAGGTCGCTGCGCCGCCACCAGGTGAACGCCTCCTGGTACTCGGCGATGATCGCGTCGAGCGCGGCCTCGTCACCGCGGGCCATGTCGACGAACGACGGTTCGCCCTCGATGCCCTCGGGCGAGAGCATCTGCCGGTCGAGCCCCGCGGAGAAGGACTTGCCCTCGCCGCGCAGTACCACGACCCGGACGGAGCCCGGCAGCAGCCGGCCCGCCTCGGTCAGCGCGCGCCACAGGGCGGGGCTCTGGGCGTTGCGCTTGGCGGGGTTGGTCAGCGTCACCGTGGCGATCGCGTCGTCCACGGTGAGCCGTACGCCGTCCTTGTCGAGTACCGGACCGAGGTCCTGGGCGGGCGAAGCCATGGGGCGCCTCCGATGGGTGCGGTCGTCTCGCGTGCCGTGCGACAGGGTGGGTCCCGGACCGCGGCACGCCTAAGTGACTGCACAGTAACCACCCGGCCGGTCAGTCGGCCGACCGGGTGGCCACCATCGGTGCTGTGGGGCGCCGGGGGTCAGGCCGACGAGGCCTTCTTACCCCGGGTCGCCCCGCCACGCCCTCGGAGCGTGACGCCCGACTCGCTGAGCATGCGGTGCACGAAGCCATACGAGCGGCCGGTCTCCTCGGCCAACGCCCGGATGCTCGCACCGGCGTCGTACTTCTTCTTCAGGTCTGCCGCGAGCTTGTCGCGCGCGGCGCCGGTCACCCGGCTGCCCTTCTTCAGAGTCTCGGCCACCCGTGCCTCCTCATGGGAAGTGCGCTCTGGTCTTCTCATGATCACCCCTACCGGGCCCGATGGCCACCCATTCGGCAAGGTCGGTGAGACAAGGTTGTGACGACGGGAGCACGTCCCCACAAACGGAACAGCGGATTCCAAGCGGTGCCGACGGCATCGCTGAACGGATTCCTCCGCGAAGTACCTGGTCAGAAAGGCGCGACGGCCGAGCAGCGGCCCATGGCGCACGCGGCCACGAAATCCGTGTAGGACACACCCCGGGATGAGGAGATCTCACACAGATGGTGGATCACCGATGGGCCGAATGATCCATACGCAGTGGATCACAGCTGCGTCCGGCCACGCGCCTACGGCGGGTGGCCGGACGCTCACCGGGGGTGCTCAGGCCAGCGCGACGAGATCGGCGTAGTCGGCGCCCCACAGGTCCTCGACGCCGTCCGGGAGCAGGATGATCCGCTCCGGCTGGAGCGCCTCGACGGCGCCCTCGTCGTGGGTGACCAGGACGACGGCGCCCTTGTAGGTGCGCAGCGCGCCGAGGATCTCCTCGCGGCTGGCCGGGTCGAGGTTGTTGGTGGGCTCGTCGAGGAGCAGCACGTTCGCCGACGACACCACCAGGGTGGCGAGCGCCAGGCGGGTCTTCTCCCCGCCGGAGAGCACCCGGGCCGGCTTGTCGACGTCGTCGCCGGAGAACAGGAACGAGCCGAGCACCTTGCGCACCTCGACCAGGTCCATGTCGGGGGCGGCGGAGCGCATGTTCTCCAGTACCGTGCGCTCCTGGTCGAGGGTGTCGTGCTCCTGCGCGTAGTAGCCCAGCTTGAGTCCGTGACCGGGCACGACGGCGCCGGTGTCGGGCTGCTCGACGCCCGCGAGGAGGCGCAGCAGAGTCGTCTTTCCGGCGCCGTTGAGACCGAGGATGACGACCCGGGACCCCTTGTCGATGGCCAGGTCGACGTCGGTGAAGATCTCCAGCGAGCCGTACGACTTCGACAGGCCCTCGGCCATCAGCGGGGTCTTGCCGCAGGGCGCCGGCTCGGGGAAGCGCAGCTTGGCCACCTTGTCGGACTGGCGGACCTCCTCCAGACCGGACAGCAGCCGCTCGGCCCGGCGGGCCATGTTCTGCGCGGCGACCGTCTTGGTGGCCTTGGCGCGCATCTTGTCCGCCTGGGCGTTCAGCGCGGCGGCCTTCTTCTCGGCGTTCGCCCGCTCGCGCTTGCGGCGCTTCTCGTCGGCCTCACGCTGCTGCTGGTAGAGCCGCCAGCCCATGTTGTAGATGTCGATGGCCGCGCGGTTGGCGTCCAGGTAGAACACCTTGTTGACGACCGTCTCGACCAGGTCGACGTCGTGGGAGATCACGATGAAGCCGCCGCGGTAGGTCTTGAGGTAGTCGCGCAGCCAGACGATCGAGTCGGCGTCGAGGTGGTTGGTCGGCTCGTCGAGCAGCAGGGTGTCGGCGTCCGAGAACAGGATCCGGGCCAGCTCGATACGGCGGCGCTGGCCGCCGGAGAGCGTGTGCAGCGGCTGGCCCAGCACCCGGTCGGGGAGGTTCAGCGCGGCGGCGATGGTGGCGGCCTCGGCCTCGGCGGCGTACCCGCCCTTGGTGAGGAACTCGGTCTCCTGCCGCTCGTACTGGCGCAGCGCCTTCTCTCGGGTGGCGCCCTGGCCACTGGCGATGCGCTGTTCGTTCTCCCGCATCTTGCGGATGAGGACGTCCAGGCCGCGCGCGGAGAGGATGCGGTCCCGGGCGAGGATGTCGAGGTCGCCGGTGCGCGGGTCCTGCGGGAGGTAGCCGACCTCGCCGGAGCGGGTGACGGTGCCGGCGGCGGGGATGCCCTGGCCGGCGAGGACCTTGGTGAGGGTGGTCTTGCCCGCGCCGTTGCGGCCGACCAGGCCGATGCGGTCGCCCTTGGCGACGCGGAAGGTGGCGCTCTCGATGAGGACACGGGCACCGGCGCGCAGCTCGATGCCGGAGGCGGAGATCACGGACAGACTCCCGGGCGTTGGGGCCCCGGCTCGGGCAGGGTCACGAGCGGGGGAAGGGTGGCGGTGGGCGGCTGAGGACGGTCCCGCCGTCTAATGCGCGAGGAGAATGGCCATGCGGGCCATTCTAACGGGACCCCGCAACCACTTTTTCTGCGTGCGGGTGTTCGACCGTGCGCGTTCGGCGGGCCGCCGGGCGTTGTCAGTGGCCGGTGTCACACTGGGCGGCGGATGGACAACCAGTGACTTTTCCGGCTGCGAGACCCAGGGAAGTGATCTCCATGGCAGGCACGGACGGAGCGCGTCCGACCATCGTCCCGACGCTGCTGTACGCGGACGCGAAGGCGGCGATCCGGCAGCTCACGGAGGCCTTCGGGTTCCGTGACCTGGCGGTGTACGAGGGCGAGGACGGCGCGGTGACGCACGCGGAACTGGCCCAGGGCAACGGCATGGTGATGCTCGGGTCGAAGGGGCGGGGCGGCGCCTTCGACACCGCGATGAAGGGCGCGGGCCCGGCCGCGGCGTACATCGTGGTGGACGACGTGGACGCGCACCACCGCCGCGCGGTGGAGCACGGCGCGGAGATCCTCATGCCCCCGACCGACCAGGACTACGGCTCCCGGGACTACATGGCCCGCGATCTCGAGGGCAACATCTGGAGCTTCGGCACGTACGCCCCCGAGATCAAGGGCTGACGCCCGCCGCCCTGCGGCCCGGCCGGTACCGGCCGGATCCGGTCAGCCTCCGGTGTGCACCTGGAAGGCGGCCCGGCGGACGGCCTTCGCCAGCGCCGGGTCGGGGTGCGCGGCGGCGAGCGCGACCAGCACCTGCACGGTGCGCGGGTGCCCGACCGCCCGGACCTCGTTCAGCAGCGCGGGGACGGTCGGCTGCACCGCGGACTCCAGGTGCCGCACCAGCAGCGGCGCCTCACCGTGGTCGGCGACGGCGGCGGCGGTGTCGACCCACAGCCAGGTCGCCTCCTCGCGGGTGAGGATGTCGTGGGCGTCCTCGGGGTCGGCGCCGTCGTGCTCGGCGAGCCACAGCAGTGCGTAGGGGCGCAGAGTCGGATCGTCGGCGACGGCACGCACCTCGGGCTCGGCGGGCGCCCCGACCACGCGCAGCGCCTCGAAGGCGAGGCCGCGCAGCAGGGCGTCCTCGCCGCGGGCGGCGGCGATCAGTTCGGTGACGGCGCTGCCGACGGGGCGGGCGGCCAGCCAGGCGCGGTACTCGGCGCGGGCCGCGTTGGGGCGCAGCTGGGCGCAGCCGCGGAGCATGTCCTCGGCGCCCTGCTCGATGTTGCCGGCGGGGCTCTGCGCGGCGACGCAGATCTGCTCCAGCTTGACCCAGACCGCCCAGCTGCCGAGGGCGGTGAGGGTGGCGTGCCCGCCGCCGTAGGTGAGGGCTCCGACGGAGGCGAGGGCGCGCAGGGCCCAGTCCAGGAGCGGTTCGAGCGGGGTGGGCCCGGCGTCGGCGGGTTCGGGGGCGGCGGGGGCGAGGCGGAGCCGGGCCGCGCGGGCGTCCCCCGGCCCGTCCGGCCCGTCCGGCTCGCCCGGCTCGCCCGGCTCGCTCTGGGCGGCGTAGTCGATCTCGCAGCGTGCGGTGCGCAGTTCGGTGACCCGCTGCTGGAGGAGGTCGAGCAGCTGGGGCACGGGGACGGGGCCCGCGGAGAGCTGGAGGAAGGAGAGCACCTGCGGCATGGCCGAGACGACCTCGGCGACGGCGGCGGGCTCCTGGTCCTCCGGCTCGGGGACGGCGAGCGACCAGGCGTCGAACAACGCCACCCAGCCGCGCAGTACGGCGCTGTCGTCACGGTTCCAGGCCCGCAGCCGCCAGCCGGGGCGAGCGCTGTCGCCGTGCACCTCGACCAGGCCGGCGAGCCGGGCGGTGTCCCAGTCGGCGCGGACCTGTGCGGTGGTCAGACCGAGGTCGGCGGCGGCGCGTTCGGCGCTCGCGTCGGAGAGGGTGGCCTTGCCGTCGCCCGCCGGGCTCCCCCGGCCGGGGCCCAGGGCGGTGTCCGCCCAGCGGGCGATCCGGGCCGCACCGGCCAGACCGGAGCGTGCCATTCCGGCCAGCTCGGCCCGCGCCGGAGTGCCCTCCGGGGGGCGCGGCGCCGGGCGGCGCGGGCGCCGCTGGTGCATCACTTGAGGGGCGGCGGCCAGGGGTCGGGGGCCAACGAGTCGAAGCCTGGAGTCGCGCGGGATACGGGACGTCACGAGTGCAGTCTTGCGGGTGACGGTCCGAAATCCCAAACGGAGGACCCCGGGTGGGCGGGGAGGAGGCCGGAGCACGGTCCGCGACGCGTCGTCGAGGGGGGAAATCTGGCCAGTCGTACGCCTTTGAACGGTGCGGCGCGGAACGGCCGGGACGGGGCGCGCGGTCGGTTTGCCCGCCCCCGTGTCCGGCGGCCCGCGCGGCGTCACATGAACGGGGTGAGGAAGCGGCGCAGGGACTCCTCGTAGGCGGCCGGGTCGGCGTTCCACATCGCGCCGTGCGGCGCGTCCGGGACGGTGCGCAGCGTGACCGTGTTCGGCTGGGCGGCGGCGAGCCGGCGGGACAGGGACCAGGGGGCGACGGTGTCGCCGGGCCCGTGGAAGACCAGGGCGGGCACCGCGACCCGGTCCAGGCGGACCGCGTCGGCGCGGCGGTCCCCGTAGAGGCCGGTGCGGCCCTGGGCGGCGCGGACCGCGAGCGGCAGCAGCGCGCCGGGGGTGTGCCGGGCGGCGGCGAGCGAGCGCAGGGTCGCCTCCCAGCTGAGCACCGGGGAGTCGAGGACGAAGCCCGCGATCCGTTCGCGCAGTCCGGAGCGCGCGCCCGCGCGCAGGGCCATGGTCGCGCCGGTGGACCAGCCGTGCAGGACGACCTGCCGGGCGCCGTTGTCCACCGCGTGGCGGATCGCCGCGTCGAGGTCCCGCCACTCGGTCTCGCCGAGGTGGTTCAGGCCGTCCGGGGAGCGCGGGGCACCCCGGTCGCCGCGGTAGGCGGGGGCGAGCACGGGGAAGCCGAGGCGGTGCAGGAACCCCATCACGTTCAGGGTGTGTTCCCGGCCGCCGCCGAGGCCGTGCACGGTGAGCACCCAGGTGTCGCGCGGGCCGGGCACGAACCAGGCGGGCAGGGGGCCGAGTTCGCCCGCGACCGGGACGTCGGCGTGGTCCAGCCCGAGGGCGGTCCCGGGGTCGCCGATGTGCAGGCCGGGGGTGAGCCGTACCCGGTTGCCGGGTTCCAGGGCGCCGTGGGTGACGCTCTCCAGCCGTCGGACGACGGTGTCGGCGGTGTCCGACGCCCCGGCGAGCACGGGGCCGACGACGGCGTGGACGCCGTCGCCGGAGAGGCCGTACCGGCCGGGCCGCAGGGCGGCGAGGTGCCGGGTGAGGGTGACCCGGCCCGCGGCGGTGCCGTGCACGGTGAGCCGGGGTTCGGTGGGCAGGGGTCTGCCGGCGGGCGCCCTGAGGGCGGCGTCGCTGGCGAGTCGGCCGGCGGCCACCGCGGCGGCGCCGGCCCCGATCACGGCGGTGACGGCAGCGGCCGTCGCTCTGACAGTGCGCACCCGTCCAGTGTCCCGGCGGACCGCGCCCCGGGCCAGTGGGCCGGTGCACCCGGGGGTGCCGCCCGGGCTGCCCCGGAGTCCCCAGGCCGGACGGGACCGCGCGCCCGCCGCCCCGCCGGGGCGCCCCCTCACCCCGGCTGCCCGTACCCCCGCAGGCGCTCCCCCACCTCGGCCACCTGCGCCCGGGTCAGCAGCGACGGGGTCAGGCCCGGGACGGAGGAGGCGGTGAGCCAGAGGCGGCACATCCACTCCAGTTGCGCGGTGCGGTCGTACGCCTGGTCGAGCGTGGTGCCGTGGGTGAGCGTGCCGTGGTTGCGCAGGAGGCAGCCGGAGCGGTCCCGCAGGGCGTCGAGCACGTGTCCGGCCAGTTCGTCCGTGCCGTAGGGGGCGTAGGGGGCGACGCGGACGGGGCCGCCGAGCGCCGCGGCCATGTAGTGGACCAGAGGGAGTTCGTCGACGAGCGTGGAGACGGCCGTCGCGTGCACGGCGTGGGTGTGGACCACGGCGCGGGCGCCGGTCGCGCGGTAGACCGCCAGATGCATGGGCAGCTCGCTGGTCGGGACGAGCGTGCCGAGGACCTGCCGCCCGCTCAGGTCGACGCCGGTGACGTCCTCGGGGGTCAGCCGGTCGTAGGGCACTCCCGAGGGGGTGACGAGCACGGTGTCGCCGACCCGCACCGAGACGTTGCCGGAGGTGCCGACGACGAGTCCGTCGGTGACCGTGCGGCGGGCGGCTGCGACGAGTCCGGCCCACGCCCGGGCCTCGGTGTGACGCATGTCACCTGCTCGCATGTCGTGCCATTTGCCGGGTCCGTTCCGTCCGCCGGCCGCTTTTTCCTCTGCCATGCGGAGATCCTTCCAGGCTCGCTCCGGCGCCTCGGCCCAGGTGTGGCACGGTCGGCGAAAGCCGTGCGAACACAGGGCTCTCGGGGGGTCACGCAGTGCGCCCGGAGGGCGGAGCGGTACCCCCCTCTTCCGGTCACCGTGGCGCCCGTCCCAGTTCATCTTCCGTTCACCCGCGTTACCTACGTTCGACGCGCCAATGACCTCGAACGATTGCCTGGGTAAATGGAAAGCTTCTCGCTGATCCTCGCGATTGTGGTGGTAACCGCACTCGCGTTCGATTTCACGAACGGTTTCCACGACACCGCCAACGCGATGGCAACGACCATTTCGACCGGTGCGATGCGACCCAAGGTCGCGGTGGCCATGTCCGCCGTGCTGAACCTTGTCGGTGCTTTTCTCTCGGTGGAGGTCGCCAACACGATCTCCAAGGGCCTCGTCGACGAGGCCGGCATCCGTCCTGAGGTCATCTTCGCCGCTCTGGTGGGCGCGATCCTCTGGAACCTCCTCACCTGGCTGGTCGGCCTGCCGTCCAGCTCCTCGCACGCCCTCATGGGCGGCCTGATCGGCGCCACCGTCGCCTCGGCCGGTTTCGGCGCGGTGCACGGCGACGTGCTGGTCACCAAGGTCCTGATCCCCGCGATCGCCGCCCCGATCGTCGCCGGTCTCGCCGCGATGTTCGCGACCCGGCTGACCTATCGCATGGGCAAGAAGGCCAACGGCAAGGCGGCCGAGAAGGGCTACCGCGCCGGGCAGATCGCCTCCGCCGGCCTGGTCTCCCTGGCCCACGGCACCAACGACGCCCAGAAGACGATGGGCATCATCACCCTGGCCCTGGTCTCCGGCGGCGTGCTCGTCCCGGACTCCGACCCGCCCATGTGGGTCATCGTCTCCGCGGGCGTGGCCATCGCGCTCGGCACCTACCTCGGCGGCTGGCGCATCATCCGCACCATGGGCAAGGGCCTCACCGACCTCCAGCCGCAGCAGGGCTTCGCCGCCCAGACCAGCGCCGCGACGGTCATCCTGGCCTCCTCGCACCTCGGCTTCTCCCTCTCCACCACGCACTCCGTCTCCGGCTCCGTGATGGGCGCCGGCCTGGGCCGCAAGGGCGGTGTCGTCCGCTGGTCGACCGCCACGCGCATGTTCGTCGCCTGGGGCCTGACGCTGCCCGCCGCGGCCCTCGTCGCGGCGATCGCCGAGTGGGTCTGCGGCTTCGGCGCCTGGGGCACCGCCGCGGTGGCCGTCTTCCTCGTCGTCTCCAGCGCGGCGATCTGGAAGATCTCCCGGCGCGAGATCGTGGACCACACCAACGTCAACGACACCGACGACACCCCGGCCACCGCCGACGAGCCGGCCGGCGTGGTGACCACGGCCATGGCCGCCGTGACCCCGCCCCCGGCGGGCGCCCTCGCCGACGACCTCGCGGCCACCATCCCGGCCCCCGTGGGCGCCACCGCCGACCCGGCGGCTCCGGCGGCCCCCACCACCGTCTGACCGCGACCCGGTACGAAGGAAGAAGAGCACCATGACAATCGACTGGGCGGCCCTCGGCTCCGTCTTCGGCGTCAGTCTCGTGGTCACCGTGGCCCTGGTCGGCCTGTTCACCCTCGGCATCGCCGGTCTGTCCCGGCGCGAGCAGGCCGCCGAACAGGGCCAGTCCGCGACCCTGGCGGTCACCGGCGCCTACGCCTGCTTCGCCGCCTGCGTGGCGGCGGTGGGTTACGGCATCTACCTGATCATGGCGTGACCACCGCCTGATCCGACGTTCCGCCCGGCGGGCGGTCGCGGGGCCCCGCCCTGCGACCGCCCGCCGTCGCGTGTCCCCGGGGGCCCTCGCCCTCGCGGCGCACGTCCCGCTGTGTGCCTCGGCACACTTCAGCCCCGCAGGTCAGCGGCAAGTTGACGGGTGTTCGGGGACCGTGGTGGACTTCCGGGGCCAACACGGCGGCAGGAGAGGAAGCCGGTGCGACTCCGGCGCGGTCCCGCCACTGTCACCGGGGGTCGACGCCCCCGGGAGCCAGGAACTCTCGCCGCCGGTCTCGTCGAACCAGGGCGTGGACACCCTGAGTGAGGACATATCGCCATGCGCGGCTGCCTGTCGAGGTCGGTCAACCCCTCCTTGCCCCGCTCCGGGGCCGTTTCCCGCGGATCCGTCACCGGCTGACGCCATGCGTGCCGATCGCGTGTTCGCGTACGGCGCCGCCGCCGGCCTCCTCGGCGACCTGCTCCTCGGCGATCCCCGCCGCGGGCACCCGGTCGCCGCGTTCGGACGGGCCGCGGCCGCCGTGGAACGGGTGCTGTGGCGGGACAGCCGGGGCCGGGGCGCCCTGCACACCGGGGTGTGCGTGGGCGGCGCCGTGGCGCTCGGCGCTCTCGCCGCCCGCCGGGTCCGCTCCTCCCCCGCCGCCTCCGTCGCCCTGACCGCCGCCGCCACCTGGGCCGTCGTCGGGGGGACCTCGCTGGCCCGGGAGGCGCGCGCCATCGGGCGGGCGCTTCAGGACGGGGACGTCGAGGCCGCCCGCGCGCGGCTGCCGCACCTGTGCGGGCGGGACCCGCAGGCCCTGGACGCCGACGGGATCGCCCGCGCGGTGGTGGAGTCCGTCGCCGAGAACACCTCCGACGCCGTGGTGGGCGCCCTGGTCTGGGGGGCCGTGGCGGGGGTGCCCGGGCTGCTCGGCTTCCGGGCGGTCAACACCTTGGACGCGATGGTCGGGCACAAGTCCCCCCGTCACCTGCGGTTCGGCTGGGCGTCCGCCCGGCTCGACGACGTCGCGGGCTGGCCCGGCGCGCGGCTGACCGCCGCCCTCGCCGCGGCCGCCGGCCCCGACCCCCGGGGCGCCGTGCGGGCCTGGCGGGACGACGCAGGGCGGCACCCGAGCCCCAACGCGGGGCCGGTGGAGGCGTCGTTCGCCGGCGCCCTCGGTGTCCGGCTCGGCGGGACGCTCTCCTACGCCGGGCGGGTCGAGCACCGCCCCGTCCTCAACGGCGGCGGCCGGCCGGTGACCGTGCCGGACATCGGCCGGGCGGTCCGGCTGTCCCGGCGCGTGGGCTGGCTCGCGCTCGGCGTGGGCGCCGCCGCGCGGCTCCTGGCGCGGGGGCGCGGGCGGTGAGCGGGCGCGGGGGCGGCCTGCTGGTCGCCGGGACCACGTCGGACGCGGGCAAGAGCGTGGTGACCGCGGGCATCTGCCGGTGGCTGGCGCGGCAGGGCGTCGCGGTGGCGCCGTTCAAGGCTCAGAACATGTCGCTGAACTCCTTCGTCACCCGCGAGGGGGCGGAGATCGGCCGGGCACAGGCCATGCAGGCGCAGGCGTGCCGGATCGAGCCGACGGCGCTGATGAACCCCGTGCTGCTCAAGCCCGGCGGGGAGCAGAGCAGCCAGGTGGTGCTGCTCGGCAGGCCGGTCGGCGAGCTGAGCGCCCGCGGCTACCACGCCGGGCGCCAGGAGCGGCTGCTCGGCACGGTGCTGGACTGTCTGGAGCAGTTGCGGGGCACGTACGACGCCGTGATCTGCGAGGGGGCGGGCAGCCCGGCCGAGATCAATCTGCGCCGCACGGACATCGTCAACATGGGTCTCGCGCGGGGTGCCCGGCTGCCGGTGCTGGTGGTCGGCGACATCGACCGCGGGGGTGTGTTCGCCTCGTTCTTCGGCACGGTGGCCCTGCTGTCCCGGGAGGACCAGGAGCTGGTCGCCGGGTTCCTGGTGAACAAGTTCCGGGGCGACGTGTCGCTGCTGGAGCCGGGGCTGGACATGCTGCGCGGCCTGACCGGGCGGCGGACGTACGGTGTGCTTCCGTTCCGGCACGGGCTCGGCATCGACGAGGAGGACGGGCTGCGGGTGTCGCTGCGCGGCGCCGTGCGGGAGTCCGCGGTGGCCGCGCCGGCCGGGGCGGACGTGCTGCGCGTGGCGGTGTGCGCGGTGCCGCTGATGTCGAACTTCACCGACGTCGACGCGCTGGCCGCCGAACCGGGCGTGGTGGTGCGGTTCGTGGACCGGCCGGAGGAACTGGCCGACGCCGACCTCGTCGTGGTGCCCGGCACCCGCGGCACGGTGCGGGCCCTGCGCTGGCTGCGCGAGCGCGGTCTGGCCGGGGCGCTGCGGCGGCGGGCCGCCGAGGGGCGTCCGGTGCTGGGCATCTGCGGCGGCTTCCAGATCCTCGGCGAGCACATCGAGGACGACGTGGAGAGCCGGGCCGGGCGGGTCGACGCGCTGGGGCTGCTGCCGGTGCGGGTGCGGTTCGCGCCGGAGAAGACGCTGGCCCGGCCGGCCGGTGAGGCGCTGGGCGAGCGGGTCGAGGGCTACGAGATCCATCACGGCGTCGCCGAGGTCACCGGGGGCGACCCCTTCCTGGACGGCTGCCGTGAGGGGCAGGTCTGGGGCACGCACTGGCACGGTTCGCTGGAGTCGGACGGCTTCCGGCGGGCGTTCCTGCGCGAGGTGGCGGCAGCGGCGGGGCGGCGTTTCGTCCCCGCTCCGGACACGTCGTTCGCCGCGCTGCGCGAGGAGCAGCTCGACCGGCTCGGGGACCTGATCGAACAGCACGCGGACACGGACGCCCTGTGGCGGCTCGTGGAGTCGGGCGCGCCGGACGGGCTGCCGTTCCTCGCGCCGGGGGCGCCCGCGTGAGCCCCGCCCCGGGAACCACCGGCAGGCACGGCGGAACGCACACGGACCGGCACGCACACCGGCACGCACACGGACACGACGACGCGGACGTCGGCGACTCGGAGGGCAACGACACGTGAGTATTCCCTTTCCGTTCACCGCGGTGGTGGGGCAGGACGACCTGCGCCTGGCGCTGCTGCTGAACGCCGTCTCCCCGGCGGTCGGCGGGGTGCTGGTGCGCGGGGAGAAGGGCACGGCCAAGTCCACGGCGGTGCGCGCCCTTTCGGCGCTGCTGCCGCCGGTGGCGGTGATTCCGGGCTGCCGCTTCTCCTGCGACCCGGCGGCGCCCGACGGCGCGTGCCCGGACGGCCCCCACGAGCCCGGCGGCGGCACGGAGCGGGCCGCGCGCATGGTGGAGCTGCCCGTCGGTGCCTCCGAGGACCGGCTGGTCGGGGCCCTCGACATCGAGCGGGCGCTCGCGGAGGGCGTGAAGGCGTTCGAGCCGGGCCTGCTGGCCCACGCGCATCGCGGGATCCTCTACGTCGACGAGGTCAACCTGCTCCACGACCACCTGGTCGACCTGCTGCTGGACGCCGCCGCGATGGGCGCCTCGTACGTCGAGCGCGAGGGTGTGTCGGTGCGGCACGCGGCGCGTTTCCTGCTCGTGGGGACGATGAACCCCGAAGAGGGCGAGCTGCGGCCGCAGTTGCTGGACCGGTTCGGGCTGACGGTCGAGGTGGCCGCCTCGCGGGAGCCCGACGAGCGGGTGGAGGTCGTGCGGCGGCGTCTCGCCCACGACGACGACCCGGCCGCCTTCGCCGCCCGGTGGGCCGACGAGGAGGCGGCCGTACGGGACCGGATCGTGGCGGCGCGGGAGCTGCTGCCGTCGGTGCGTCTCGGGGACGGGGCGCTGCGGCAGATCGCGGCGACCTGTGCGGCCTTCGAGGTGGACGGCATGCGGGCGGACATCGTGATGGCCCGCACCGCGACCGCGCTCGCGGCCTGGGCGGGGCGGACGGACGTGCTGGCCGAGGACGTGCGGCAGGCGGCGCTGCTGGCGCTCCCGCACCGGCGGCGGCGCAACCCGTTCGACGCGCCGGGCCTCGACGAGGACAGACTCGACGAGACGCTGGAGGAGTTCGGCGACGACGAGCCGGATCCGGGCCCGGACGGGCCGGACGACGGCGGTGGCGGAGGCGGCGGCGGGCAGCCGCCGGCCGGCGACGGTCCGCAGGGCAGTGACGGTCCGCAGGGCAGTGAGGTCCCCGCGCAGGGCGGGGCGGGGGACGGCGAGGGCGCCGGTGAGCCCCGGCCGGGCGGGGCGGGCGCCGGTGAGCAGTCCCCGGTGAAGGCGGCCGAGCCGTTCCGGACGAAGGTGCTGAGCGTGCCCGGCGTCGGTGAGGGCACCGCCGGGCGGCGGTCCCGGGCGCGGACCGAGCACGGGCGCACGACCGGGGCGCACCGCCCGCGGGGCACGCTGACCCGGCTGCACCTGGCGGCGACCGTGCAGGCGGCGGCACCGCATCAGCGGGCGCGGGGCCGGTCCGGCCGGGGGCTGGTGGTGCGTCGGGACGATCTGCGGCAGGCGGCGCGCGAGGGCCGGGAGGGCAACCTGGTGCTGTTCGTGGTGGACGCCTCGGGGTCGATGGCGGCCCGGCAGCGGATGGGGGCGGTCAAGGGCGCGGTGCTGTCGCTGCTGCTGGACGCCTACCAGCGGCGGGACAAGGTGGGGCTGGTGACCTTCCGGGGCTCGGGGGCGGAGGTGGCGCTGCCGCCGACGTCGTCGGTGGACGCGGCGGCGGCCCGGCTGGAGTCGCTGCCCACCGGGGGCCGTACGCCGCTGGCGGCCGGGCTGCTGAAGGCGCACGACGTGCTGCGGGTGGAGCGGCTGCGGGACCCCGCGCGGCGGGCGCTGGTGGTCGTGGTGACCGACGGCCGGGCCACGGGCGGCCCCGAGCCGGTCGCGCTGGCCGGGCGGGCGGCGCGGCTGTTCGCGGCCGAGGGCGTGGCGTCGGTGGTCGTGGACTGCGAGACGGGACCGGTGCGGCTGGGCCTCGCGGGGCAGCTCGCCGCGGAACTCGGGGGCGGCGCGGTGACGCTGGACGACCTGCGGGCGGACGCGATCGCCGGGCTGGTCAGGGATGTGCGTGAGGTACGGGACGCCCGTGGGAACGGGACGAGGAGGGCCGCGTAATGCCGCAGGGACAGCCGAATGTGGTGCCGGACGACGGGCTGACGACCCGTCAGCGTCGCAACCGGCCGCTGGTGATGGTGCACACGGGCGTCGGCAAGGGCAAGTCGACGGCCGCCTTCGGGCTCGCCCTGCGGGCCTGGAACCAGGGCTGGCCGGTCGGGGTGTTCCAGTTCGTCAAGTCGGCGAAGTGGAAGGTCGGCGAGGAGCGGGCGCTGCGGGTGCTGGGCGACTCCGGCGAGGGCGGGACCGTCGACTGGCACAAGATGGGCGAGGGCTGGTCGTGGGTGCAGCGGGACGCGCAGCTGGACAACGAGGCCAAGGCCCGGGAGGGCTGGGAGCAGGTCAAGCGGGACCTGGCGGCCGAACGGTACCGGCTGTACGTGCTGGACGAGTTCGCGTATCCGCTGCACTGGGGCTGGGTGGACACCGACGAGGTCGTGGAGGTGCTGCGCGGGCGCCCGGGGACCCAGCACGTGGTGATCACCGGGCGGAACGCGCCCCAGGCGCTGCTGGACTTCGCCGACCTGGTGACCGACATGTCCAAGGTGAAGCACCCGATGGACGCCGGGCAGAAGGGGCAGAGGGGCATCGAGTGGTGAACGCGTCGTCGTCGGTGCCCCGGCTGGTGGTCGCCGCGCCCGCCTCGGGCAGCGGCAAGACCACCGTCGCCACCGGGCTGATGGCCGCGCTGGCGGGGCGGGGGCTGGCCGTGTCCCCGCACAAGGTGGGGCCGGACTACATCGACCCCGGCTACCACGCGCTCGCCACCGGCCGGCCGGGGCGCAACCTGGACGCGTACCTGTGCGGCCCGGAGCGCATCGCCCCGCTGTTCGCGCACGGCGCGCGCGGCTGCGACATCGCCGTGGTCGAGGGCGTGATGGGCCTGTACGACGGGGTGTCCGGGCAGGGTGAGCTGGCGTCGACCGCGCATGTGGCGAAGCTGCTGCGGGCGCCGGTGGTGCTGGTCGTCGACGCGGCGTCGCAGTCGCGGTCGGTGGCGGCGCTGGTGCACGGCTTCGTGAGCTGGGATCCACAGGTGCGGGTCGGCGGCGTCATCCTGAACAAGGTGGCGTCGGACCGGCACGAGGCGCTGCTGCGGGACGCGCTGGAGGCCGTCGGGGTGCCGGTGCTGGGGGTGCTGCGGCGGGCCGCGCGGATGGAGACGCCGTCGCGTCACCTGGGGCTGGTGCCGGTCGCGGAGCGCGGGGCGACGGCCGTGGACGCCGTGGCCGCGATGGCCGCCCAGGTGGCCGCGGGGTGCGACCTGGAGGGGCTCGTGGCGCTGGCCCGCGGGGCGGGGGCGCTGGCGGACCCGGCCTGGGACGCGGAGCGGGAGCTGGCCGCCGCGGCGTCGGCGGGGCCGGTGCCCTCCGGCGGGCCGGACCTCGCGCCGGAGGGCGGGCGCCGGGTGCGCGTGGCCGTGGCCGGCGGCCGGGCGTTCACCTTCACCTACGCCGAGCACTGCGAACTCCTCGCCGCGGCCGGGGCGGAGGTGGTCCCCTTCGATCCGCTGCGGGACGAGCACCTGCCGGACGGCGTGGACGGCCTGGTGATCGGCGGCGGGTTCCCCGAGGTGTACGCGGCGGAGCTGTCCGCCAACGAGCAGCTGCGCAAGGCGGTGGCCCAGCTCGCCCTCGGCGGCGCCCCGGTGGCGGGGGAGTGCGGCGGGCTGCTGTACCTGTGCCGGGACCTGGACGGGCTGCCGATGTGCGGGGTGCTGGACGCCTCCGCCCGGATGACCGGACGGCTGACGCTCGGCTACCGGGACGCCGTGGCCCTGACCGACAGTGCGCTGGCCGCTGCGGGGAACCGGATGCGGGGGCACGAGTTCCACCGGACGGTGGTGGAGCCGGGTGCCGGGCCGGAGCCCGCCTGGGGCCTGCGGACGCCCGAGCCGCGCGTCGAGGGCTTCGTGCGGGACGGGGTGCACGCGAGCTACCTGCACACCCACTGGGCGGCCGAGCCCGCGGTGGCCCGGCGGTTCGTCGAGCGGTGCCTGGCCTCGTGAACGGGCCGGGAACGCCCGGAAGGGCCGGTGCCGGACCGTGCTCAGTGCGCGGTGCCCACCACCAGCCAGATGAACAGCACGCCCGCGACGGTGCACAGCAGCGTGGAGCGGGCCGGGTGCTCGTGATGCGCCTCGGGCAGGATCTCGGCCGCCGCGAGATAGAGCAGCGCCCCGGCGAACAGGCCCAGGTAGCCGCCGAGTACGGGTTCGGGGAGGCTGAAGAACAGCGTGGAGGCGGCCCCCGCGACGGGTGCGACGGCGTCCGCGAGGAGCATGCCGAGCGCCCGCCGGCGGGCGTTGCCGTACACCCGCGTCAGCGTGTACGTGTTGAAGCCGTCCGCGAAGTCGTGTGCGATCACCGCCACCGCGACGGCGGCGCCCATGCCGCCGCCGACCTGGAAGGCGGCCCCGATCGCGACCCCGTCCATGGCGCTGTGCCCGACCATCGCGGCGGCCGCCGTGAGCCCCACCTGCGGGGCCCGTCCGTTGTGCTCCTCCGCGCCGTGCGCGGCCTGCCGGTGGGCCAGCAGCCGCTCCACCAGGTGGGCCAGCAGGAAGCCGCCCACGAACAGCAGCAGCCCGGCCGGCACGCCGTACACCTCGGTCCCGGCGGCCTCCAGCGCTTCCGGGAGCAGTTCGAGGCCGACCACGCCGAGCATCAGTCCGCCGGCCAGGCCCAGCACGAGGTGACGGCGGTCGGTCACGCGGTGCGCCGTCCAGCCGCCGGCCAGCGTCATCAGGAACGCGCCGAGCGCGACGAGTACGGCCATGAGCCCCTTCGTAGCGGATCGTGCGCACGTGGTGCACGCGTGACAGCGTGTCTTCACCCGCCGTCGTGACCGGGAACCGGAGGACGACCCCCATGGCCGAGGCCGACATGGTGACCGCACCACCCTGCGTCGTCGTCGGCGTGGGCGCGTCGACGGGCGTCGACGCCGAGGAGGTGCTCGCGCTGGTCGGGGACGCCCTGCGGGAGGCGGGGCTGCCGGCTGCGTCCGTCGCCGAACTGGCCACCGTGGACTCCCGGGCCGCCGAACCGGGCCTCGTGGAGGCGGCGCGGCGGCTCGGCGTGCCGCTCGTGGCGTACGGGGCCCGGGACCTGGCGCGGGTCGGGGTGCCGCACCCCTCGTCCGCGCCGCTGGCCGCGGTCGGCACCCCGTCGGTCGCGGAGGCCGCCGCACTGCTCGGCGGGGGCGACCTCCTGGTGCCCAAGCGGACCTCGGCGCGGACGGACGGCCGGCCCGCGCGGGCGACGTGCGCCGTCGTACGGCGGCCGGGCTCCCGGAGCGTCACCCCCACCCCGGCGACGGGCGCGGACGGCGCTCGCGGCACCATCACGGGCATGGACACGCACTCTCCGCCACGCCCCGGCCCGGCCGCCGCCCCGCCCGCCGGGGCCGCCCACGACCTGCGGCACCACGGCGACGCCGAGGTCCGCGACAGCGGGGCCGCCCTGGTCGACCTGGCCGTGAACGTCCGCGCGGACACTCCCCCGGCCTGGCTGCGCGCACGCATCGCCGCCTCGCTGACCGGGCTGGCCGCCTACCCCGACGGTCGGGCGGCACGGGCGGCGGTGGCCGCGCGGCACGGGCTGCCGGCCGAGCGGGTGCTGCTGACGGCGGGGGCGGCGGAGGCGTTCGTCCTGCTGGCCCGGGCCCTGCGGGCGCGCCGCCCGGTGGTGGTGCACCCGCAGTTCACGGAGCCGGAGGCGGCGCTGCGCGACGCCGGGCACGCCGTGGACCGGGTGCTGCTGCGGGAGGCGGACGGGTTCCGCCTGGACCCGGCGGCGGTGCCCGAGGACGCGGACCTGGTGGTCGTCGGCAACCCGACGAACCCGACGTCGGTGCTGCACCCGGCCGCCGTACTCGCCGGGCTCGCCCGGCCCGGGCGGACGCTGGTCGTGGACGAGGCGTTCATGGACGCGGTGCCGGGCGAGCGGGAGACGCTGGCCGGGCGGACGGACGTGCCGGGGCTGGTGGTCCTGCGCAGCCTCACCAAGACGTGGGGGCTGGCCGGGCTGCGGATCGGCTACGTGCTGGCGGCGCCGGAGACCGTGGCGGCGCTGGAGCGGGCGCAGCCGCTGTGGCCGGTGTCCACGCCCGCGCTGGTGGCGGCTCAGGCGTGCGTGGAGGGGCCCGCCCTGGCGGAGGCCGAGCGTGCCGCCCGGCGCGTGGCCGCGGACCGCGCCCATCTGGTGGCGGGACTGCGGCGGTTGTCCCCGCACGGCGTGCGGGTGGTGCCGGCCGCCGAAGGACCCTTCGTGCTGGTCCGGCTGCCGGACGCGGCCACGGTACGGGCCCGGCTGCGCGACCTCGGCTACGCGGTGCGCCGCGGGGACACCTTCCCCGGCCTCGACCAGGAGTGGCTGCGCCTCGCCGTGCGCGACCGGGAGACGGTGGACGGCTTCCTGGCGGCGTTGGAGCGGGCGCTGGAGCCGGGCTGAACTGAACTGCGGGCCGCGGACGTCGGGGTGAGCCCACCCGGAACGCCGGGCCGCCGGCCGGCGGCCCGGCGGCCCGGCGGTGAACCGGCAACGGCCCGCCGCCGGGAGACGGCAACCGCGAGACGGCGACCAGGAACCAGCGACCGGCAGACAGCAACCAGGAGGCAGCGACCGGGAGACGGCAACCAGGAGGCAGCGACCGGGAGACGGCAACCGCTCGGTCCCGTCCAGGGACAGGGACGGGACCGGGACGGGATCTGCGGCCGGACATGGGACCGGGGACCCGACCGGACACGGGACCGGGGACCGGACGGACGGGACCGGGGACCGACGGGACGGAGCCGACCGCCCGGCGGGACCCAGGGCGGGCCGACCGTCGGGGCCACGCCGCACCGTGGGCCGTGGCCGAGGAGCCGTCGAGCCGTCAGCCGTGGAGCCGTCGAGCCGCGCGCCGGGCGCGTCGGGAGCCGGCCGGTACAGGGGCCGGGCGCAGCCCCCGCCCCCCGTACCGCCCCTCCGCCGCGTCAGGTGCGGCGGCTCCGGCGGGAGATGGCGACCGCCGCGCCGCCCGCCGCGAGGAGCGCGACCGCGCCGCCCGCGATGTACGGGGTCGTGGAGTCACCGCCGGTCTCGGCCAGGTTGGCCTCGTCCGCCGCGGCCTCCTTCGCGCGCGCTCCCTGCGGCTGGACGTCGCCGGCGTCCTGCCCGGCCGGGGCGGCCTTCTCCTCGGTCTCCGGGGCCGCCGCCCCCTGCTCCTCCTCCGCCGCGGCGGGGGCCTCGCACGTGGCCTCGGCCAGGGTGACGGTGCCGTCGACCTCGGCGACGTTGAGCTCGGCCGGGTTGACGGCGACCTGGAGGCGCAGCGCGGTGGCGGCGGCGGTGCGGGAGGTGGTCGCGGTCTTCGAGAGCTCCAGCTTCACCTCGCCGACGCCCGGCACCTTGACCTCGGTGGTGCCCTCGGAGGTGAGCGTGACGCGCTTGCCGAGGACGGTCACCGAGCCGGGCAGGGTCGCCGAGGCGAGCGGGGTCTTCCCGGCCTCGCAGACCGCCTTGGAGGTGACCTTCTCCAGTTCGATGAGCGAGAGCAGGGGCAGGCCGGGCACGTGGATGCGGGCCTTGGCGAGGGTGGTGGACGCCTCGGCCTTCGCCCCCTCCACCGTGGCCCGGGCGTCGGCCACCTCCGCGCGCAGCACGCTGAAGGGCTTTCCACCGTGGACGCCGTCCACGGTGGCCGTCAGAGTCGTCTTCTGCGCGCTCTCAGGTGCCTCGACGGCGTTGAGGGAGACCGCGAGCGGGGCGTGCACGCTCTTGTTGATCAGGGCCACGTCGAGCCCGGTGCGCAGGACCGCGGCGCTCGCGGAGCCGTGCTCCCCGGTGGCCTGTGCCGGGCCCGCGCCGGCCAGCGCCGCGGGCCCGGCGGCGAGGACGGTGGCCGCGGCGACGACGGCCCAACGGCGTGCGGGCATACGGAAGTTGATGCTGTTCAAGGTGGTGGGACCCCCATGAGACTCGGGTGGGACCCGCACAGAATGTCCACACCGGCTCCGGGCCGTCAGCGATCCGCGGACACTTCACTCCTTCGGGGCGGTTTAGCGGATCCATTCGATTACGGGGGTACGGCTGTTCCCCGCCGGCCCTCGGCATACGCTCCTGCGGGCGAACGCCAGGCGGCGCACGGGTACGCCCCGGCGCCGCCCGCCCGGCCCGGACACCGGCTAGCCGACCACGCGGCCGTTCAGGACGATCCGGCGCGGGTCCGTGAGGGTGCGGACGTCCTCACGCGGGTCGGAGGCGTAGACGACCAGGTCCGCCGGGGCGCCCTCGTCCAGGCCGGGGCGGCCCAGCCAGGCGCGGGCCGCCCAGGTGCCGGCCGCGATCGCGTCGACGGGCGGCAGGCCTGCCCGGACCAGTTCCGCCACCTCGTCCGCCGCCAGCCCGTGCGGGAGGGAGCCGCCCGCGTCGGTGCCGACGAAGACGGGGATCCCGGCGTCGTAGGCGGAGCGCACGGTCTCGTAGCGGCGCTCGTGCAGCCGGCGCATGTGGGCCGACCAGCGGGGGAACTTGCTCTCCCCGCCGTCGGCGAGGTCCGGGAAGGTGGCGATGTTGACCAGCGTCGGCACGATCGCGACGCCCCGTTCGGCGAACAGCGGGATGGTCTCGTCGGTCAGGCCCGTGGCGTGCTCGACGCAGTCGATCCCGGCCTCGACCAGGTCCCGCAGGGAGTCCTCGGCGAAACAGTGGGCGGTGACCCGGGCACCGAGCCGGTGGGCCTCGGCGATGGCGGCCTCGACGGCGCCGCGCGGCCAGCAGGCGGACAGGTCGCCCAGGTCGCGGTCGATCCAGTCGCCGACCAGCTTGACCCAGCCGTCCCCGCGCCGGGCCTCCTCGGCGACGTACGCCACCAGGTCCTCCGGCTCGACCTCCCAGGCGTAGCCGCGGATGTAGCGGCGGGTGCGGGCGATGTGCCGCCCGGCCCGGATGATCTTCGGCAGGTCGTCGCGGTCGTCGACCCAGCGGGTGTCGGAGGGCGAACCGGCGTCGCGCAGCAGCAGGGCGCCGGCGTCCCGGTCGGTGAGTGCCTGCTTCTCGGCGACCTCGTCGGGGACGGCGCCGTGCCGGTCGAGGCCGACGTGGCAGTGGGCGTCGACGAGGCCGGGCAGCACCCAGCCCTCGACGGTGCGGACGTCCCGGGCGCCGCCGGGCCGGTCGTAGGTGATCCTTCCGTCGACCACCCACAGCTCGTCGTGGACCTGGTCCTCGTCCGGCCCGGCGAGGATCCGCCCCTTCACGTGCAGCACCGCGCGTTCGCTCATGCCCCGCACCCTAATCAGGGCCCTCGGGCGCGAGAAACCCCCGGCCGGACGGGCGGTGGGGTGCGGTTACAGTCGATGACGTCGTGGTGCGTCGCACCGGTGCCCTCCCGTGCCGTGCGCGTGCCGTCCGCGAAGTGAAGAGAGCACCGCAGTGACCCATCCCCTCCTCGGTCTGGCCCCGCTGAGCGCCGCGCGTTTCGCCTCGATCGAGGACCGTGTGGCGCGGCTGCTGGGCACCACGCAGGACGTCGTGATCATGCAGGGTGAGGCGCTGCTGCCGCTGGAGGGGGCGATCCGTGGGACCGCCGGTCCCGGCACGACCGCCCTGAACGTCATCACCGGTCCCTACGGGCAGACCTTCGGGGACTGGCTGCGGGACTGCGGTGCCACGGTGATCGACCTGGCCGTGCCCTTCCACACGGCGGTGACGGCCGGGCAGATCCGCGAGGCCCTGGCCCGGAACCCGGAGATCGGCTTCGTGTCCCTGGTGCACGCGGAGGCGGCGACCGGGAACACCAACCCGGTCGCGGAGATCGGTGCGGTGGTCCGGGAGCACGGCGCGCTGTTCTACCTGGACGCGGTGGCCTCGGTCGGGGCGGAGCCGGTGCTGGTGGACGCGTGGGGCGTGGACCTGTGCGTGATCGGCGCGCAGAAGGCGATGGGCGGCCCGGCCGGGGTGTCCGCGGTGTCGGTGAGCGAGCGGGCCTGGGCGCGGATGGCGGCCAACCCGGCCGCGCCGCGCCGCTCGTACCTGTCCCTGCTGGACTGGAAGGAGCGCTGGGTCGACGCCGGGCGCAGGGCGCTGCCGCACGCTCCGGCGCAGCTGGAGATGCTGGCGCTGGAGGCGTGCCTGGCGGAGATCGAGGCGGTCGGTCTGGACACGGTGACGGCGCGGCACGCGTCGGCCGCCGCGGCCACCCGGGCGGGGGCCCTGGCGCTGGGCGGCGGGCTGGAGCCGTATGTGCACGACGCGGCGGAGGCGGCCCCGGTGGCGACGACGCTGCGGGCCCCGTCGGGGACGTCGGCCTCGGAGCTGGTGGCCCGGGCGCTGGCGGCCGATCCCGGGGTGCCGCTGAGTGCGGGCGGCGGGGCCCTGGCCAAGGAGATGATCCGGGTCAACCACTACGGCCCGGACGCGACGCCGGGTGTGGTGCGGGCCGCGCTGACCGCGCTGGCGACGGCCCTGACGGAGCAGGGTGTCCCGGTGCGTCTGGACGAGGCGCTGCGCGCGGCCGAGGGCGCCGGCCGGCGCTGAACAAGCGGCCGGGAAGGCGGAGGGCGGCCCGGTGTGCGGCGCCGCCTTGCTTCCGGAGCGTGGCCGCGAGGTGACCGGAACGCAAATCAGTGGGATTATCAAAAATGCTGAACACACAATCCCCGGCTGATTCTCCCGCTTATCTCGTGATGACATTCCAGAGCAGCTTCCCATCTTCTTCTGCCCGCTTTTTCCGGGCCTAAACGCAACGATTCCGAGAACGGAAACCGACGTATTCCGGACACCGGTCACCGGAGTTACATACTTGTGACCGGCTTCACAGGTCGCCCGATTTGCGCCGTATTTCCGGCACGAACCAGGACATCACGCCCAGAGCTCGCGCGTCCCCACACGCCCGCGTGATAACACAGATCAAGCCCATACGTAACCCCGTCGGGCGATGCAATTTTGAATTTCCCTCGGTAAATTCAATTCGCATGACTGCCGCACAAGCAGACCTGCAAATCGACCGCCCCACCGTGGCGGACGGAGCCGTGCTGTGGCGGATAGCCAGGGACTCGAAGGTCCTCGACCTGAACTCGTCGTACAGCTATCTGCTGTGGTGCCGGGACTTCGCCGCCACCTCGGCCGTCGCTCGCGACGAGAGCGGCGAGCCGATCGGTTTCGTCACCGGATACGTACGCCCCGACAGCCCGCACACCCTGCTCGTCTGGCAGGTCGCGGTCGACGGGGCACACCGCGGCCGGGGCCTGGCCGCGGCGATGCTCGACAGCCTGGCCGCGAGGACCGCGGCCGAGCGCGGGGTGACGACCGTGGAGACCACCATCACGCCGGGCAACACCGCTTCCGAGCGCCTGTTCACCGCGTTCGCCGGGCGCCACGGCGCCGGGCTGGAGCGCGAGGTGCTGTTCGAGGCCGGCCAGTTCCCCGACGGCCCGCACGACCCCGAGGTGCTGTACCGCATCGGACCACTCACGTCCTGACCGGCACGACCGGCCCGCCGGCCGGTCCACGGAGCCGACCGATCCGATCCCTTCCGACCTTCGATCGCGGCCGCCCGCGCGGCCCGGTCGATCCGGCGCGCCCGCCCGGCCCAGCGGCCGGCCGGTCCGCCGACCGCCCGACTCCCTCTGACCTCCCACGCCACCGAGGAGCGATTCGTCGTGACCATCACCCAGCCCGACCTGAGCGTCTTCGAGACCCTTGAGTCCGAGGTGCGCAGCTACTGCCGCGGCTGGCCCACCGTCTTCGACCGTGCGCACGGCAGCCGCATGTACGACGAGGACGGCCACGAGTACCTCGACTTCTTCGCCGGAGCCGGCTCACTCAACTACGGCCACAACAACGCCGTCCTGAAACGCGCCCTGATCGACTACCTGGAGCGGGACGGCGTCACGCACGGCCTGGACATGTCGACCACGGCCAAGCGGGCCTTCCTGGAGTCCTTCCAGAACTGGATCCTGCGCCCGCGCGACCTGCCCTACAAGGTCATGTTCCCGGGCCCGACGGGCACCAACGCCGTGGAGTCCGCGCTGAAGCTGGCCCGGAAGGTCAAGGGCCGCGAGGCGATCGTGTCCTTCACCAACGCCTTCCACGGCATGTCGCTGGGCTCGCTCGCCGTGACCGGCAACGCCTTCAAGCGGGCCGGCGCGGGCATCCCGCTGGTGCACGGCACCCCGATGCCCTTCGACAACTACTTCGAGGGCCAGGTCCCCGACTTCCTGTGGTTCGAGCGGATCCTGGAGGACCAGGGCTCCGGCCTCAACAAGCCCGCCGCGGTGATCGTGGAGACGGTGCAGGGCGAGGGCGGCATCAACGTCGCCCGGCCCGAGTGGCTGCGCGCCCTGGCCGAGCTGTGCGAACGGCAGGACATGCTGCTGATCGTCGACGACATCCAGATGGGCTGCGGCCGTACCGGTGCCTTCTTCTCCTTCGAGGAGGCCGGCATCACGCCCGACATCGTCACCGTGTCCAAGTCGATCAGCGGCTACGGCCTGCCGATGGCGCTGACCCTGTTCAAGCCCGAGCTGGACGTCTGGGAGCCGGGCGAGCACAACGGCACCTTCCGCGGCAACAACCCCGCCTTCGTCACGGCCACCGCGGCCCTGGAGGCGTACTGGGCCGACGGGTCCGCGATGGAGAAGCAGACCCGTTCGCGCGGCGAGCAGGTCGAGCAGGCGCTGATCTCCATCACCGAGGAGAACCTCGCCGACGTCAAGGAGTACCGGGGCCGCGGGCTGGTCTGGGGCATGGAGTTCCACGACAAGGAGCGCGCCGGGAAGGTCGCCCAGCGGGCGTTCGAGCTCGGGCTGCTGGTCGAGACGTCCGGCCCCGAGAGCGAGGTGGCCAAGCTGCTGCCCGCCCTGACCATCACTCCGGACGAGCTGGACGAGGGTCTGACGACGCTCGCCCGCGCCGTCCGCGAGACAGCCTGACCCACACACACCACAGCCTAGGAGGCATCGCAGAACCGTGATCGTCCGTTCGTTCAAGGAGATCGAAGGCACCGACCGGCACGTGAAATCGGCGTCGGGCACGTGGGAGAGCAAGCGCATCGTCCTCGCCAAGGAGAAGGTCGGCTTCTCCCTGCACGAGACGATCCTGTACGCGGGTACGGAGACCGACATGTGGTACGCGAACCACATCGAGGCCGTCGTCTGCACGCAGGGCGAAGCCGAGCTGACCGACCGGGAGACCGGGAAGACGTACACCATCACGCCCGGCACCATGTACCTCCTGGACGGCCACGAGCGGCACACGCTCAAGGTCAAGGAGGACTTCCACTGCATCTGTGTCTTCAACCCGCCCGTCACCGGACGGGAGGACCACGACGAGAACGGCGTCTATCCGCTGCTCACCGAGGAGGTGTGAGGTTCACATGACCACCGCGACCACTCCCGACACCAAGGTCCCCGACCTCTACCCGACGCGCGGGGCCACCGAGGTGCTCACCCCGCGTCAGGACCCGGTCGTCTGGGGCGCCCCGGACGCGCCCGGACCGCTCGCCCCGGCCGAGCTGGGGTCGTTCGAGCGCGACGGCTTCCTCGCCATCGACGAACTGATCGGCGCGGACGAAGTGGCCGTCTACCAGAACGAGCTGAACCGGCTGGTGACCGACCCGGACATCCGGGCCGACGAGCGGTCGATCGTGGAACCGAAGTCCAAGGAGATCCGCTCGGTCTTCGAGGTCCACCGGATCAGCGAGGTGTTCGCGCGCCTGGTGCGCGACGAGCGCGTCGTCGGCCGGGCCCGGCAGATCCTCGGCTCGGACGTGTACGTCCACCAGTCGCGGATCAACGTCAAGCCGGGCTTCGGGGCCAGTGGCTTCTACTGGCACTCGGACTTCGAGACCTGGCACGCCGAGGACGGGCTGCCCCGGATGCGGACGGTGTCCGTGTCGATCGCGCTGACCGAGAACTTCGACACCAACGGCGGTCTGATGATCATGCCGGGGTCGCACAAGACGTTCCTCGGCTGCGCCGGGGAGACCCCGAAGGACAACTACAAGAAGTCGCTGCAGATGCAGGACGCGGGCACGCCGTCCGACGAGGCGCTGACCTCGATGGCGTCCGAGCACGGCATCAAGCTGTTCACCGGCAGGGCCGGCTCGGCGACCTGGTTCGACTGCAACGCCATGCACGGCTCCGGCGACAACATCACGCCGTTCCCGCGCAGCAACGTGTTCATCGTGTTCAACAGCGTGGAGAACACGGCGGTGGAGCCGTTCGCGGCCCCCGTGCGCCGTCCCGAGTTCATCGGGGCGCGGGACTTCACCCCGGTGAAGTAGCCGAATACGTCGGGTGCGGTGACGCACCCGACGGGACTGCGGGCCGGGCCTCCTCGTGTGGGACAGGGAGGCACCGGCCCGCTGCCGTGCGCTCAGCCGGTCAGGGCGTCGAGCAGCCGGTCCACGTCGTCGGCCGTGTTGTACAGGTGGAAGGACGCCCGCAGATGGCCGGCGCGGTCCGAGACCTGGATGCCGGCCCGTGCCAGCTCCGGCCGGCGGTGGCCGAGTCCGGGCACCGACACGATCGGCGAGCCGGGCGCGGGCACCGGGGTGTGCCCGGCCTCGGCGAGTCCGGCGCGGAACCGCTCGGCCAGGGCCAGGTCGTGGGCGCGGACGGCGTCCACCCCGAGCTCCTCCACGAGTTCCAGCGAGGCGCGCAGCCCCGCGTACGTGAACAGGGCCGGGCTGGTGTCGAACCGCCGCGCGGACCGCGCGAGTTCGGTGACCGGGCCGTAGCAGCTCTCCCAGGGCACCTCCCCCGCGACCCAGCCGGCCTGCACCGGCCGCAGGTCGCCGAAGTCCTCCGGCACCACGAGGAAGGCCGCGCCGTGCGGGCCGAGCAGCCACTTGTAGGTGATGGAGACGCCGTAGTCGTGGGCGTCGCCGTCCATGTCCAGCCAGCCGGCGCTCTGGGAGAGGTCGACGTACGTGCGGGCCCCGTGCGCGCGGGCCGCCTCGCGCAGCGCGGGCAGGTCGGCGATGCGGCCGTCGGCGGACTGCGCGGAGCTGACCGCGACCAGGGCGGTGTCCGGGCGGACGGACTCGGCGAGCCGCTCCAGGGGCACGGCCCGCACCTTGAGGTCGCCCCGGACGTGGAATGCGTTGAGCACGGACGCGAAGTCGCCCTCGGCGGTGAGCACGTCCGCGCCCGGCGGCAGCGAGGCCGCGACGAGCGCGGTGTACAGGGCGGCCGTGCTGCCGACGGCGACCCGCTCGGCCGGCACCCCGGCCAGCCGGGCGAAGGCCGCCCGGGACGCCTCGACGTCGTCGTACAACGGGTCGAGGGAACGGCCCTCGGCCCGCATCCGCGCCGCCTCGGCGAGGGCGGTCACGGTGCGGGCCGGCAGCAGCGCGTTGCTGGCGGTGTTGAGGTAGGTGTTCTTCGGGGTGAACTCTGCGCGGACGAGGTTCTCGAAGGTCTCCATCCGTCCACTGTGCGGCGTGCGGATCTCCCCGTCCATCGCCGGATTCCCGACGGCGGCGCCAAGCACCCCTTGTACGTGCCGCCCGACCTGCGCGGACCGGATCCACACCGCCGGTGCTGCGGTGCGGGCCGCGTTCAGCGCTGCGGAATCTCGCACCCGTCCGGGCCGCAGGCGGCGGCGTCCGCGTCGTCGCCGACGACGACGCTGCGCAGCGGGGTGCGGTCGCCCCAGGCCTGGGTCAGCGCGCGGCCGAACACCTCGACGGGCTGGGCGCCGGAGACGCCGTAGGAGCGGTCGAGGACGAAGAAGGGCACCCCGCGGGCGCCGAGCTGTGCGGCCTCGCGCTCGTCCTCGCGGACCTCGGCGGCGTACGCCTCGGGGTCGGCGAGAACCTTGCGGGCGGCGTCCGCGTCGAGACCGGCGTCCACGGCGAGGCCGACGAGGCGCTCGTCGTCGTTGAAGACGGAGCGCTCCTCGGCGAAGTTGGCCCGGTACAGCAGGTCCAGCAGCTCGGACTGGCGGCCCTGCTCGCGGGCGTGATGGAGCAGGCGGTGCATGTCGAAGGTGTTGCCGTGGTCGCGGTCCCGGGTGCGGTAGGGCAGGCCCTCGGCGGCGGCCTGCGCGGCGAGGTTCTCCTCACCGGCCTGTGCCTGCTCCTCGCTCATGCCGTACTTGCGGGTGAGCATGGTCAGCACCGGCTCGATGTCGTCCTTGGCGCGGCCCGGGTCCAGCTCGAAGGAGCGGTGCACGACCTCGACCTCGTCGCGGTGCGGGAAGGCCGACAGCGCCTTCTCGAAGCGGGCCTTTCCGACGTAGCACCAGGGGCAGGCGATATCGGACCAGATTTCGACACGCATCGGGCAGACACTCTCCACGTCGCACGGAAGAACGGAGACTCCCTCCGTCGTGCGCGTGAACGTTCAATCAGTGTGGTTCATTCCCGGCGCCGTCTCCCGGGCTCCCTGCCGGTACGGACCACCGCAGGTGGAGGTGGTGGTCGTCCGGGGCGGGCGGGTGCAGCGGGTCGGGGCTCCAGCCGTGGCGGGCGTAGAAGCGCCGGGCGCGGTGGTTGCCGGCGTGCACGTCGAGCACGGCGCCGCGGTGGCCGTCCGCGCGCCACTGCTCGGCGCAGGCACGGTGCAGGGCGCTGCCGATGCCACTCCCCCACAGGTCCGGCTCCACGTGGAACTGGAACAGCTTCACGGTGTGCGCCGGGCCGCCGTCCGGGACGCGGAAGGAGGCGATACCGGCCAGGCGCCCGTCCCGCACCGCGCACAGCACGGTCCCGTCGGGCCGCCCGATCGCCTCCCGCCATCGTGCCGGCCAGTCGGTGCCGTCCTCCGGGAGGCCGTCGGGGTAGTAGGTGGACCGCGCCCGGTGGTGCAGCGCGGCGACCTCCTCGGCCTCGGTGGTCAGGGCGGTCCTGATCAGCGGGAGCGGAACGGCCCGGTGCGCTTCGATCATGAGGGGAGGGACGCTTCCGGGCCGCCCGGCGGTTCCGTCCCGGGGCCCGGGAGCGACGGGGCGGGCCCCCGCTCAACTGCCGTCGCGCAGGTCCTCGGGCCACCGCGGGCGGTACTCGAGGTGGTCGAAGGTCACCACGCAGCCCTCGCCCATCGGCGACTGGGTCATGAAGCCGACCAGCGCCGCCCCCGACGCGGTCTCGTCGCCCAGGGTGAACAGCCGGACGAAGGTCCACCGCTTGCCGTCCCGGGAGGCGTGGAAGGCGAAGGCACGGCCGGTGCGGCTGACCCGCAGCCAGACGGAACTCCCGTCCACGGTGAAGGAGTTGGCGTCGTCGGAGTGCCCGCGGGTGACCACCGTGCAGACGGTCGGGACGTCCGGGGAGAACTCCAGGCAGAGCTTGGCCCAGGCCCGCTCCCCGACGTGCACGTAGAGCACGCCCGCGTCGAAGGTGGCGGCGAAGCCGACCGTGACGCGGGCGATCAGCTGGAAGTCGCCCTCGGGCGCGCCGAGGAGGCGGGGGGCGTCGGCGGCGGGGTCCAGGGCCTCACCGGTGGGCGGGACGAACCTGTCCTGACGCGGCCCGGCCCAGCCGGTGAGGACCCCGTCCTCGTGGGACCAGTGGCCGTCGGGGCCGTAGGTGCGCAGCGAGAAGGGGAGTTCGGGAAGGGTCAGGTCCATCCCCGGAGTGTGCCAGCTCCTCCCCCGCCCGCCGCGCCCAGGGCCTTTCGTCCGGATCAGGCCGGATCAGACCGGATCAGGGAGCGGCGTCAGCGCTCCAGTGCCCCGTTGAAGCGGCGCGGCAGCCCGAGCGGGTTGTCGTCGCGCAGCTCCGGCGGCAGCAGGGCCTCGGGGGTGTTCTGGTAGACCACCGGCCGCAGCCAGCGCTCGATCGCGGTGCCGCCGACGGACGTGGAGGTCGAGGTGGTCGCCGGGTAGGGGCCGCCGTGGTGCTGGGCGGGGGCCACGGCGACGCCGGTCGGCCAGCCGTTGACCAGGACCCGTCCGGCCAGCGGGGTCAGCTCCGCCAGGAGGTCCGCGCCGCGGCCCTCGCCGCGGGCCTCCTCCTCGGACAGCTGGACGGTCGCGGTGAGGTTGCCGGGCAGCCGGGACAGCACGGCCCGCACCTCGGCGTCGTCCTGGTAGCGGGCCACCACGGTGACCGGGCCGAAGCACTCCTCCAGGAGCAGGTCGTGCTCGCCCTCCGCGGCGAGCCGGCCCGCCGGGACGGTGAGGAAGCCCGCGCTGACGGTGTGCTCGCCGCCCGCGCCCGGGGTCACCGGGGACTCCACGTCGGGCAGTTGGGCCCGCTCGGCTACTCCGGCGACGAAGGCGTCACGCATCCGGCGGTCGAGCAGGACCCCGGCCTCGGTGTCGCTGACGGCGTCCGTCAGCGACTTCACCAGCCGGTCGCCGGCCGCGCCCGCCGGGGCCAGCACGAGGCCCGGCTTCACGCAGAACTGGCCGACGCCCAGGGTCATCGAGCCGGCGAGGCCCGCGCCGATCGCCTCGGCCCGCTCGCCGGCCGCGGCCTCGGTGACGACGACCGGGTTCAGCGAGCCGAGCTCGCCGTGGAAGGGGATCGGGACCGGGCGGGCGGCCGCCGCGTCGAAGAGGGCGCGGCCGCCGCGGACCGATCCGGTGAAGCCCGCCGCCGTGATCAGCGGGTGCCGGACCAGCTCGACCCCGGCGTCGAAGCCGTGCACCAGTCCGACCACGCCCGCGGGGACGCCGTGCCGCGCGGCGGCCCGGCGCAGGACCGCGGCGACCAGTTCGGACAGGGCGGGGTGGTCGGGGTGGGCCTTGACGACGACGGGGCAGCCCGCGGCGAGCGCGCTCGCGGTGTCACCGCCGGGGACGGAGAAGGCGAAGGGGAAGTTGGAGGCGGAGTAGACCGCGACGACGCCCAGCGGCACCTTGTAGCGGCGCAGGTCGGGCACGGGGGGCGTGGCGGTGTCGTCGGGGTGGTCGACGACCACGTCGAGGAACGCACCCTCGTCGACGATGCCGGCGAAGGCCCGCAACTGGTAGCAGGTCCGGGCGAGTTCACCGGTGAGACGGACGGGGCCGAGTGCCGTCTCGGCGTCCGCGGTCTCCACGAGCGCGTCCCGCGCCGCCTCCAGTTCCTCGGCGGCGGCGCGCAGGAAGGCCGCGCGGACGGTGCGGTCGGTCAGCGCGCCGCGCGCCTCTTCGGCGGCCCGGACGGTGGCGTCCACCTCCTGGGGCGTCGCCTCCACCGCAACCTGCTCCCGCTGCTTCCCGGTTCGGGGGTCGACACTCCACACTGGTGCTGCTGCCACCGCGGATCCCTCCACTCGACTGCCGCTCGCACTGCCGCAGTAGGTACGACGTCATCGGGCCGGTGTTGTTCGATATACTGAACGCCGTCCAGAATGATGAACTGTTGTCGGAGACTATAACTTCAGCCTCCCGGCGGCGAAGGGGCCGAGGCCATGGCCGCCGTCGGGCTGTGCTGCCACCCGGTGGCCGTCCCGTACCGCACACCCGCGACCCTGGCCCCCCGGAGGTTCCGAACACCATGGACGTGTCACTGCGCCCGGTCCACGACAGCGATCTGCCGGTCTTCTTCCGGCAGATGAACGACCCGGAGGCGCTGCACATGGCGGCCTTCACCCCCGAGGACCCGGCCGACCGGGAGGCGTTCGAGGCGCACTGGGCGCGCATCCGCGCGTCCGGGCAGGTCGTCGTGCGCACCGTGCTGGGCGACGGTGACGTGCTGGGCAGCGCCGCGGTGTACGGCGAGCCGGGTGAGCGCGAGGTGACGTACTGGATCGACCGCGCGTACTGGGGCAAGGGCATCGCCACCGCCGCGTTGCGCGCCCTGCTCGCCGAGGTGGACGAACGCCCCCTGTTCGCGCGGGTGGCCGCCGACAACGCGGCCTCGCTGCGGGTGCTGCGCACGTGCGGCTTCGAGGTGTCCGCCCGGGCCACCGGCTACGCGCCGGCGCGCGGGGCGGAGATCGAGGAACTGGTCCTCACGCTCGGCGCGTGAGGTGGTCCCGGCCGTGCGGCCGGAGGGAGTTGGGGCCGCGAGTGAACCTTCGCGGCCCCGCCGCCGTCTGTAGGGACGGACGGGCCGCCCCCCTCCCCCCGGGGGGCGGCCCGCTCCGTGCCCGTCGGCACGCCGTGCGGTTACTTCACGGCCCCGTCGGCACGCCGTGCGGTTACTTCACGCCAAGGAGCTGCTCGATCGGGTCGATCGCGAAGTACACCAGGAACAGCGCCGAGGTCCCCCACAGCAGCCAGTGCACCTCCCGGGCCCGGCCGAGCACGGTCTTGACGACCACGTAGGCGAGGAAGCCCGCGCCGATGCCGTTGGTGATCGAGTACGTGAACGGCATGACGGCGATGGTGAGGAACGCCGGGATCGCGATGTCGTAGCGGTCCCACTCGATGTGCCGGACCTGGGTCATCATCAGGAATCCGACGGCGACCAGGGCGGGTGCCGCCGCCTGGAGCGGCACGATGGTGAGCAGCGGGGTCAGGAACAGGGCCAGGGCGAACAGGCCGCCGGTGACCAGGTTGGCGAAGCCGGTGCGGGCGCCCTCGCCGACACCGGCCGCCGACTCGATGTAGGAGGTCGCCGAGGAGGCGGATGCGGCGCCGCCCGCGACGGCCGCGGCGCCGTCGATGAGCAGCACCCGTCCGAGCTGGGGCACGTTGCCCTCCTCGTCGAGCAGCCCGGCCTCCGCGCTGACGCCGACGACGGTCCCCATGGTGTCGAAGAAGTCGGACAGGACCAGCGTGAACACCAGCAGCACGACGGTGACCACGCCCGCCTGCCCGAAGGCGCCGAACAGGCTGAAGTCACCGATCAGCCCGAAGTCCGGGGCGCCGACGATCCGGTCGGGCCACTCGGGGGTGGTCAGGCCCCAGGAGCGCACGTCGGCCAGCGAGTTGATGACGAGCGCCACCACGGTCATCATGACGATGCTGATCAGGATGGCGCCCCGCACCTTGCGGGCGAGCAGCCCGACGGTGAGGAGGACGCCCAGGCAGAAGACGAGCATGGGCCAGCCGGTGAGGGTGCCGGTGCCGCCCAGCTGGACCGGCACGGTGGTGCCTGCGGCGTCCGGGACGCGGCTGACGAAGCCGGCGTCGACGAAGCCGATGAGAGCGATGAACAGGCCGATGCCGACACTGATCGCCTGTTTCAGCGGCTGCGGGATCGCCCGCATCACCGCCTCGCGCAGCCCCGTCACCACCAGCAGGCAGATCAGCAGGCCCTCCACCACGATCAGGCCCATCGCGTCGGCCCAGCTCATCAGCGGGGCGATCTGGAAGGCGACGACGGCGTTGAGTCCGAGGCCCGCGGCCAGGGCGAGGGGGAGGTTGCCGCCGACGCCCATGATGACGGTCATCACGGCGGCCACCAGCGCGGTGGCCGTGGTGAGCTGGACGGTGTCGAGCTGATGGCCGAACTTGTCCTCGGCGCTGCCGAGGATCAGCGGGTTGAGGACGAGGATGTAGGCCATCGTGAAGAAGGTGGCGAAGCCGCCGCGTATCTCCCGGCCGAGGGTTGAACCGCGTTCGGTGATTCTGAAGAAGCGGTCCGGGCCCCGTCCCGCGGGTGGCGGGGCGGCGGTGGCGCGGTCGGTCTTCCGGGTGTCGGACATGGCGGACTCTCCTCGTGCGTGGGCGAGTGGTCGCGGATGCTGGCTGGATTGTGCCCAAGCACCGAGGAGTTCGGGTGTTCTTCGTGTGACGGAATCCGCGAGCGGCCGCTCCCGGACCGTCCGGCCCGCCGCGTCGGCCCACCGCACCGGGACGAACCGGGCATGCGGCGAGCCGGTTGCGGCAGCGCTCCGGCCGGGGCCCGCCCTGGCCAGGAGGGACGCCCCGGCCGGGAGGACCCGCCCCGGCCGGGAGGGACGCCCCGGCCGGGAGGACCCACCCCGGCCGGGAGGGATGCCCTGGCCGGGAGGACCCACCCCGGCCGGGCCGGGGGAGGCCCGCCCCGGCCCGGGGGATGCCCGGGCTAGGGGCGCGCCGACGGCATCCCGTCGGGCCGGGTCCAGCCCGGGTCGCGGCCGCTCAGGGCCACCGTCCGGTCCAGCAGCGGGGAGTCCGACGGCACCGGCACGACGGGGCCGAAGATGCCGTTGCCCGCGCCGCCCGACTCCTCCGCGGCGGCCCGCAGGAAGGCGTGCGACGCCGCCAGGGCGGCCGGGTCCGGCGCGTAGTCGCGGCCGGTGGCGCGGGCCAGGTCCCAGCCGTGGACGAGCAGTTCGTCGACGGCGACCGCACCGGCGACCCCGCCCGGCAGGTCCACGCCGCCGGCCCGGGTGGTGCCGGTCCACGCCCGCGGGTCCCGCCACGCCTCGGCGAGGCCGTCCAGCGCCTCGTCCAGTTCCCGGCGCCAGCCGGGCCCGATGTCGGGCACGGCGCTCGTCGGGTCGGTGTCGGTGGTCCCGCCGAGATCCTTGCGGGCCGCGTCACGGAAGGCGACGGCCAGCCCGGTCAGATGGCCCAGCAGGTGGCGCACCTCGTAGTCGGGGCACGGGGTCCGGTCCGCCAGCTGCTCGTCGGTGACGGCCCCGGCCAGCCGGGCCACGATCCGCGCCTGCGGTCCGAGGTCGAGAGGGATGTCGGTCATCGGGTGCTCCTCAGGTCCTGACCGTCCGGGCAGCGGCGGATGCCGCCGCTTCTGAGGAGGACGACCGATCCCGCCGCCCGGACTCATCGCTCGCCGCCCCGGGAATCCCGGCAGATGCCCGATGTGTGCCCGGGCCCCCGGGTCCCACGATGACCGGTCATGACGACCGGAAGAACGGACCGTGCGGCGGACGGCCGGGGCGGAGCGGCGGCACGCCTGCTGCGGGACAGGAACGCGGGGCTCTGCCTCGCCGGGGTGGTGGTGTCGGGCTTCGGCACGTCCGCGCTGTGGCTCGCCTCCGGGGTGTGGGTCAAGGACCTCACCGGATCGGACGGGCTGGCCGCGCTGTGCATGCTCGCCCTGTGGGCCCCCGTCCTGGCGGGCCCCCTGCTGGGCACGCTCGCCGACCGGTTCCGCCGCAAGCCGCTGCTGATCGCGGCGAGCCTGCTGATGGCGGGGCTGCTGCTGACCCTCCTCGGCGTGGACTCGCCGCACGGCCTGTGGCTGCTGTACGCGGTGCTGTTCGTGTACGGCGCGGCGGGCGTCGTCCACGACGCGGCCGAGTCGGCGCTGGTCGCCACGGCCGTCGACGGGTCCCTGCTCGGTGACTTCAACGGCCTGCGCACCACCGCCGGCGAGGGCATGAAGCTCCTGGCGCCCCTCGCGGGCGCGGGCCTGTACACCGCGTACGGCGGGCCGGGCGTCGCCCTGCTGGACGCCGTCACCTTCCTGCTCGCGGTGGTCCTGTACGCGCTGCTGCCGGTGCGGGAGCAGCGGCCCGTACGGCCGTCGGCCGGTGCCTGGCGGCAGACCGTGGAGGGCGCCCGTCACCTGTGGTCGCACCCCGGACTGCGCCCGCTGGTGTCGGCGGCCGGCACCACCATGCTGTGCGCGGGACTGAGCGGAGCGCTGGTGTACGCGGTGGTCGAGGATCTGGGCCGCTCCCCCGCGTACGCCGGTGTCCTGTACGCCGTGCAGGGCGCGGGGTCGGTGGTGCTCGGCCTGTCGGCGGGCCCCCTCCTGCGCCGGTTCGGCGAACGGCGCTTCGCGGCCTGCGGGATCGCGCTGCTGGGCGCGGCGGTGGCGCTGCGGGCCGTGCCGGACGACGCGTCGGCGCTGGTGTGCAGCCTGGCGATCGGGGCGGGGCTGCCCGCCGTGCTGGTAGCCACGCTGACCGCCGTGCAGCGGGAGACGCCCGGCCATCTGCTGGGCCGGGTCACCGCCACCGCCCAGACGCTGGTGTTCACCCCGAACGTGCTCGGGCTGGCCGGCGGGGCGGCGCTGGTCGGACCGGCCGGCCACCGGGTGCCGCTGGTGGTCGCGGGGCTCGCCCTGGCGGGGGTGGCGGTGGCGCAGTCCCGGGGCCGGACGGGAGCCGGGCCGGCCGCCCCGGGCCCGTCACCGCAGGCGCGGGGGACGGAGGGTCGGCGCTGACGCCCGGGGCCCGTCGGGTCCCGGCGCTTCCCTCATGTCGTACCCCCTCCGCCGGTCCGCCGCAGTGCCCACCGGGACCGGTGAGAACGGGCCATCGGGCCCGCCCGGCGGCGGAAAACGGACGCCGGCGGAGGGGCGCGGGCAGCGAACGGGCTTCCCGTCCACCCCATTCGGGCACGCGGCCCGCCCGTTCTCACGTTCCGCACCGTCCCCATGCAGGTCCGCGGCGGGCACAGCCCGATCCGAACGGGCACAAGCGGGCAGGAACGAAGTCATAACAAGCCTGGTCAGAACCGTGCACCCGCTGTACAACATCCTGCAAGGCCCGAACCGGGCCCGAACGGGCAGCGAGATCAGGAAGCAGGTGGTCGGTCCATGGGGCAGTGGACGGCCGAGGAGCGCCAGCGCGAGATCGTGCGGCTGGCACGCGCCACCGGCTCGGTCGACGTGACCGCGCTCGCCGCCGACCTCGGTGTGGCCAAGGAGACGGTGCGGCGGGACCTGCGCGCCCTGGAGGACCACGGGCTGGTGCGCCGCACCCACGGGGGCGCCTACCCCGTGGAGAGCGCCGGCTTCGAGACCACCCTCGCCTTCCGTGCCACCAGCCACGTCCCCGAGAAGCGCAGGGTGGCGGCCGCCGCCGCCGAACTCCTCGGGGACGCCGAGACGGTCTTCATCGACGAGGGCTTCACCCCGCAGCTCATCGCCGAGGCCCTGCCCACCGACCGGCCGCTCACCGTGGTCACCGCCTCCCTGCCGGTCGCGGGCGCGCTCGCCGAGACCGGCACCATCTCCGTCCTGCTGCTCGGCGGGCGGGTCCGCTCCGGCACCCTCGCCACCGTGGACCACTGGACCACGAAGATGCTCTCCGGCTTCGTCATCGACCTGGCGTTCATCGGCGCCAACGGCATCTCCCGCGAACACGGCCTGACCACGCCCGACCCGGCGGTCAGCGAGGTCAAGGCGCAGGCGGTCCGGGCCGCGCGGCGCGTGGTGTTCGCGGGCGTCCACACCAAGTTCGGGGCGGTCAGCTTCTGCCGGTTCGCCGAGGTCGGCGCACTGGAAGCGATCGTCACCAGCACCCTGCTCCCGGGCTCCGAGGCCCACCGCTACGCACTGCTCGGCCCGCAGGTCGTCCGGGTCTGACGGCCGTACCCGCTCCGCACCACCACAACTCCCCAGACCGTACGCAGTCCGCCCACCCCACGCGTAGGGCACCCCTGTCCCCCACAGAACCCCGCACATACCGACATTTCTGGAGTACCCCATGCGCACCCAGAGCCGACGCTCACCGCGGAACCTCCTCGCCGCGGTGGCGACAGTGACGCTGATCGCTCCGCTCGCCGCCTGCTCGGGCGCCGGCGGTTCCCAAGGATCCTCCGGCGGCGACTCCATCAACGTCCTGATGGTGAACAACCCGCAGATGGTGGAGCTGCAGAAGCTGACCGCCGCGAACTTCACCAAGGACACCGGCATCAAGGTGAACTTCACCGTGCTGCCGGAGAACGACGTCCGCGACAAGATCAGCCAGGACTTCGCCAACCAGGCCGGGCAGTACGACGTCGCCACGCTCAGCAACTACGAGATCCCGATCTACGCCAAGAACGGCTGGCTGCACGCGCTGGACGACCACGTCGGCAAGGACACCGCCTTCGACCAGGACGACATCCTCCCCCCGATGACCAAGGCGCTCACCGCGGAGGACGGCAAGCTGTACGGCGAGCCCTTCTACGGCGAGTCCTCCTTCCTGATGTACCGCAAGGACGTCCTGGAGAAGGAGGGCCTGACCATGCCGGCCAAGCCCACCTGGAAGCAGGTCGCCGACATCGCCGCGAAGGTGGACGGCTCCAGTGCCGGCATGAAGGGCATCTGCCTGCGCGGACTGCCCGGCTGGGGCGAGGTCATGGCCCCGCTGACCACGGTCGTCAACACCTTCGGCGGCACCTGGTTCGACGAGGACTGGACGGCCCGGCTGGACTCCAAGGAGTTCAAGGAGGCCACGCGGTTCTACGTCGACCTGGTCCGCGAGCACGGTGAGGCAGGCGCCGCCCAGTCCGGGTACGCGGAGTGCCTCAACAACATGACCCAGGGCAAGACGGCCATGTGGTACGACGCCACCGCCGGGGCGGGCTCCCTGGAGGCCGACGGCTCCCCGGTCAAGGGCAAGATCGGCTACGTGCCGGCGCCGGTCGAGAAGACGGACAGCTCGGGCTGGCTCTACACCTGGGCGTGGGGCATCCAGAAGGCGTCCAAGAACGCCGACAACGCCTGGAAGTTCATCTCCTGGGCCTCCGGCAAGGAGTACGAGAAGCTGGTCGGCGAGAAGGTCGGCTGGTCTAATGTGCCGGCCGGCAAGCGTGCCTCGACGTACGACATCCCGGAGTACCGCGAGGAGGCCGCCGCCTTCGCCGACGTCACCCGGGACGCCATCGCGGGCGCCAAGCCCGAGGACCCGGGCGTGCAGCCCCGGCCCGCGCCCGGCATCCAGTTCGTCGGTATCCCCGAGTTCACCGACCTGGGCACCAAGGTCTCCCAGGAGATCAGCTCCGCCATCGCCGGACGGCAGTCCGTGGACAGCGCGCTGAAGAAGTCGCAGAAGCTGGCCGAGGCCGTCGCCGAGAAGTACGAGGCGTCGTGACCGTGACGTCCCCGAAGCGGGCCGCCGCGACCGTCCCCGGACGGCCGGCGGCCCCCCGCCCGAACCGGATGCGCGCCTGGGCCACCCGGGCGCCCCTGATGCCGGCGCTCATCTTCATGATCGTCGTCACCCAGCTGCCCTTCGTGGCCACCCTGGTGATCTCGTTCTTCGACTGGAACGCGCTCTACCCGGACCAGCGCAGCTTCGCCGGCTTCGCCAACTACGGCGAGGTGCTGACCGACCCCGACCTGCGCAGGTCGGTGTGGACGACCGTCCTGCTCACCGTCACCGTGGTGCTGGTCAGCCTGCTGCTCGGGCTGCTCCTCGCGCTGCTGCTGGACCGGCGCTTCTGCGGCCGGGGCGCCGTGCGGACGATGCTGATCGCCCCGTTCCTGCTGGTGCCGATCGCCGCCGCGCTGATGTGGAAGCACCTGCTGTTCAACCCGGAGTACGGGCTGTTCAACGGCATCCTGAACGCCGTCGGCGGGGACGGGGCGCCGCAGCCGGACTGGATCTCCGAGATGCCGCTGATGGCGGTGGAGGCCGCGCTGATCTGGCAGTGGACCCCGTTCATGATGCTGATCCTGCTGGCCGGGCTGCAGAGCCGCGACCCCCAGCTCGTCGAGGCGGCCCGGATGGACGGCGCGAGCGACTGGCAGGTGTTCGTCCACATCACGCTGCCCCACCTGCGCCGCTACCTCGAACTCGGCGTGCTGCTCGGCTCGATCTACATCGTGCAGAACTTCGACGCGGTGTTCACCATCACCTCCGGCGGCCTGGGCACGGCCAACCTGCCGTACACGATCTACCAGACCTTCTACCAGGCGCACGAGAACGGTCTCGCCTCCGCGGCGGGCGTCATCGTCGTCCTCGGCTCGCTCGTCCTGGCGACCTTCGCGCTGCGCGTGGTGTCGTCGCTGTTCCGTGAGGAGGTGTCCCGCTGATGGCCACCGTCACTCCCGCCGCCCCGCGGCAGCGCCGGGCGCCCGGCAGGGTCCGGGGGGCCGCCGCGGGCGTCGCCGCCTGGCTGGCCGGTCTCGTCTTCGTCGCGCCCCTCCTCTGGATGGTGCTGACCTCTCTGCACTCGGAGGCGGACGCGGCGACCAACCCGCCGTCCGTGGCGGCCACGCTGACCCTGGACGGCTACCGCGAGTTCTTCGGTCTCACCGGCGGCGCCAGCCCCTGGCCGTCGCTGATCAACTCCATGACCGCCTCGCTGGTCTCCACCCTGCTGACCCTGCTGCTCGCGCTGCCCGCCGCCTACGCGCTGTCCATCCGGCCGGTGAAGAAGTGGACCGACGTCCTGTTCTTCTTCCTGTCCACCAAGATGCTGCCGCTGGTGGCCGCCCTGCTGCCGATCTACCTGTTCGCGAAGAACACCGGCATGCTCGACAACATCTGGACGCTGGTCATCCTCTACACCGCGATGAACCTGCCGATCGCGGTCTGGATGATGCAGTCGTTCCTGTCCGAGGTCCCGGTGGCGATCATCGAGGCCGCCCAGATCGACGGCGCCCGGCTGCCGACCGTGCTGGGCCGCGTGGTCGCGCCGATCGCCCTGCCCGGCATCGCGGCGACCGCCCTGATCTGCTTCATCTTCAGCTGGAACGAGCTGATGTTCGCGCGGGTGCTCACCGGCGTGGTCGCCGAGACCGCCCCGGTCTTCCTCACCACCTTCATCACCAGCCAGGGCCTGTTCCTGGCCAAGGTGTGCGCCGCGTCGCTCGTCATCTCCCTGCCGGTGCTCGCCGCGGGGTTCGCCGCCCAGGACAAACTCGTCCAGGGCCTGTCGTTGGGAGCCGTGAAATGAAGGCCGCCGTCATCGAGTCCGTGGGCCGGGCCGTCGTCGCCGAGGTCCCGGACCCGACGCCCGGGCCGCGCGACGTCGTCGTGGAGGTCGCGGCCTGCGGGTTGTGCGGCACCGATCTGCACATCCTCCAGGGCGAGTTCGCGCCCAAGCTGCCGATCGTGCCCGGGCACGAGTTCGCGGGCGAGGTGGTCGGCGTCGGCTCCGCGGTCACGGAGGTGTCGGTCGGCGACCGGGTCGCCGTCGACCCGTCCCTGTACTGCTACGAGTGCCGCTACTGCCGTACCGGCCACAACAACCTGTGCGAACGCTGGCAGGCGATCGGCGTCACCACGGCCGGCGGTGCGGCGCAGTACGCGGTGGCCCCCGTGGCGAACTGCGTGAAGCTGCCCGAACACGTGCGCACCGCCGACGCGGTCCTGATCGAACCGCTGTCCTGCGCGGTCCGCGGCTACGACGTCCTGCAGTCCCGCCTCGGCGCCCATGTGCTGATCTACGGCTCGGGGACGATGGGCCTGATGATGCTGGAGCTGGCCAAGCGGACGGGAGCGGCCAGCGTCGACATGGTGGACGTGAACCCGGCCCGCCTGGAGACGGCGGCCCGGCTGGGCGTCTCCTCCTCCGCGGCGAACGCCGACGAACTGGACCGCCCGCAGGGCTGGGACCTGGTCATCGACGCCACGGGCAACGCCGGGGCCATCCAGGACGGCCTGGAGCGCGTGGCGAAGGCCGGAACGTTCCTCCAGTTCGGGGTGGCCGACTACGCGACCCGCGTGACCATCGACCCGTACCGCATCTACAACCAGGAGATCACCATCACCGGCTCGATGGCCGTGCTGCACAGCTACGAGCGCGCTGCCGAACTCTTCGCCAACGGCGTGCTGGACCCCGAGATCTTCATCAGCGACCGGATCCCCCTGGACCGCTACCCCGAGGCCCTGGAGCAGTTCGCGTCGGGCGTGGGCCGGAAGATCGTGGTGGTGCCCTGACCACAGGGGCCGCCGGGGCGACGGGGCCGGGTGCCGGGGCGACGGAGGAAAAACCGCTGGGCCGCCCCGCCCCGGCCGCCCTACCCTCCCGTCATGCCCCGACCTCACGGCTTCGCCTACACCGACCACGCGAACGGCAGCGTGGACATCACCCACCACAACCGCCACGCCACCACCCTGAACGGCGACCGGGCCGCCCGGTTCCTCACCGAGGTGACCACCTCGCCCGACCCCCAGCTCGTCATGGCCCGCTGGACCGGGAACTACAAGCACGGCAACGAACGCACCGCCCGCAACCACCCCCGCAACCGCCGCTGACCCCGGCCGGAAACCGACTGCTCCATTCGGGCCACGGGTAAGGGAACGGCAAAACCGTCCCGCTCGTTGACCGGGCATGACAGCTATGACCCCCGGCTCGAACATCCCCCTTCCCACCGCCCGCGTGACGGTGGACGTCGCCGCACCGGTGCGGCTCGACGTATCGGGCCTGCTGCTCACCGCCGACGGCAAGGTGCGCTCCGACGACGACTTCATCTTCTACAACCAGCCCTCGGGCCCCGGCGTGACCTACCGCTCGGGCGGCGGCACCGCCCCTGACGCGATCACGGTCGACACCACCGCCCTCCCGCCCGGCATCGAGAAGATCGTCATCACCGCCAGCCCCGACGCCCCCGGCCAGACCTTCCAGGGCATCGAACCGACGGCCACCCTCCGCGGCGCGGACGACCAGGCGGTCCTGGCCACCTTCACCCCGCCGCGCCTGGGCACCGAGACCGCCCTGGTGATCGTCGAGATCTACCTGCGCAACGGCGCCTGGAAGGCCCGCGCCGTCGGCCAGGGCTACGCCAACGGGCTGGCCGGCATCGCCACCGACTTCGGCGTCTCCGTCGAGGAACCCGCCGCCCCCGCCGCCCAGCCCGTCACCCCGCCGCCCGCCGCCGTCCAGCCGCCGCCGGCGCCGCCCGCGCCGCCGGTGTCCGCCCCGCAGGCCCCGCCCGCGCCCGCCGCTCCCCCGGCCCCGCCCGCCCCGGCCGCCGGCCCGGGCAAGATCAACCTGGACAAGGGCCGGGTCAGTCTCCAGAAGAACCAGACCGTCTCCCTGATGAAGGGCGGACGCCCGCTGCTCTCCCAGGTCCGGATGGGTCTCGGCTGGGAGCCGGCGTACCGCGGCAAGGACATCGACCTGGACGCCTCGGTCATCGCCTACGGGCCGCAGCGCAACCACATCGACAGCTGCTATTTCGGCAAGCTGCAGATCCTGCACGGTGCGATCCAGCACTCCGGCGACAACCTCACCGGCGAGGGCGCCGGGGACGACGAGGTGATCACCGTCGACCTCGGCCGGCTCCCCCAGGAGGTCTCCGGTCTGGTCTTCACGGTCAACTCCTTCTCCGGCCAGAAGTTCACCGAGGTCGCCAAGGCGTACTGCCGTCTGCTGGACGGCACCACCGGTGAGGAGCTGGTCCGCTTCGACCTCACCTCCGCCGAGCCGCAGACCGGCGTGATGATGGCGAAGCTGATCCGCCAGTTCTCCGGCGAGTGGGAGATGACCGCCATGGGCGACTTCGTGAAGTCCCGCACGGTGCGCGGCATGGTGAAGCCCGCCGCGCAGGCCCTGTAGCCGCCGGGGCCGCGCGGCCACCGCCGCCGGCCCGCCGACGTCCCCGCCCCGGTGTTCCCCTCCCCGGGGCGGGGACCCACCTGTCACGGGACGGCCCCGGGCTCGGGGCCGGCCCGCTCATGCCCGGGGCCGGCCCGCTCATACCGGGGCCGGCCCGCTCATGCCGGGGGCCGGGGCGCTCATGCCCGGGGGCCGGGGCGCTCATGCCCGGGGGCCGTCCCGTTCATGCCCGGGGCCGGGGCGCGAGGCCCTCCACCAGGAGACCCAAGTACCGGCCCAGTTGGCTGCCGTCGCCGTCCGCGAGTTCGGAGGCCGCCGCCACCCCGTGCACCAGCCGCAGCACGTCGACCGCCTCGACGTCCGGGCGCAGCTCCCCCGCCCGTCGCGCCGCTCCGGCCAGCAGTTCCGCCGCGCCCAGCAGCGGGTCGCAGCAGCCAGGACCGCCGTCCGGGCCGCTCCCGACGGCCGGACCGAGCAGGGCGCGCAGGCCGCGGATCCGGATCATCCCGGCGCCGAGTTCGTCCAGCCACGCACGCAGGGCGGGGCCGGGCGGCAGGCGCTCCGCCAGGTCGCCGGCCCGGGCCGCGAGGGCGTCGATCCGGTCGGCGTACACGGCCTCCAGCAGGGCCCTCCGGGTGGGGAAGTGCCGGTAGAGGGTGCCGGATCCGACGCCGGCCCGCTTGGCGATGTCGTCGAGGGAGGCGCCCTCGCCCTGGGCGGCGAACGCCTCGACCGCCGCCGCGAGCAGCCGCTCACGGTTCCGCCGGGCATCGGCCCGCATGGGCCTGACCTGTGCCACCGGCCCTCCTCGACGCCGCGTGTCCCCTCCGCCCTCACCCTATCGAGGGGCGCGGAGGGGACCCGGGGCTGCGGCTGCCCGCCCGCGAACTGCGCAGTGCGGCCTGCGGACCACGGACCACGGAGCCCGCGGCCTGCGGCCGGTGGCGGCCTCCGGCTCAGAACAGTGCGCTGTAGGCGTTCAGCGCCGGCTGTCCGCCGAGGTGGGCGTACAGGACGGTGGCATCGCGGGCGATCTCGCCCCGGGACACCAGGTCGATCATCCCGGCCATGGACTTGCCCTCGTAGACCGGGTCGGTGACCATCCCCTCGGTCCGCGCCGCGAGGCGCATCGCGTCCAGGGTCCGCTCGTCCGGTATGCCGTAGGTCCCGGCGTGGTAGCGCTCGTCCAGCTCGATGTCGTCCACGGACAACTCGGCCTTGACGCCGAGGAGACGCCCGGTGCGGTCCGCGATCCGCGCGATCTGCTCCTTGGTCCGGACGGGGTCGGCCGAGGCGTCGATGCCGATCACTCGCCGGGGACGGCCGCCCGCCTCCTCGAGCGCCCGGAACCCGGCGACCATGCCCGCCTGGGTGGAACCGGTGACCGAGCACACGATCACGGTGTCGAAGAAGACGCCCGCCGCCCGCTCCTGCTCGGCGACCTCGTACGCCCACCCGGCGAAGCCGAGCCCGCCGAGGGGGTGGTCGGAGGCACCGGCGGGAATGGCGTACGGCTTGCCGCCCGACTCCTCGACCTCCCGCAGGGCCTGCTCCCAGCTCTCCTTGAAGCCGATCCCGAACCCGGCCCGCACCAGCCGTACGTCGGCCCCGGCGAGCCGGCTGACGAGGATGTTGCCGACCTTGTCGTACACGGCGTCCGGCCAGTCGACCCAGCTCTCCTGCACCAGCACGCACTTGAGGCCGGCGCGGGCGGCGACGGCGGCCACCTGGCGGGTGTGGTTGGACTGCACGCCGCCGATGGACACCAGGGTGTCGCAGCCCTGGTCGAGCGCGTCGGCGACCAGGTACTCCAGTTTGCGGGTCTTGTTGCCGCCGTAGGCGACGCCGGAGTTGCAGTCCTCGCGCTTGGCCCACAGGGCGGCGCCGCCGAGGCGGGCGGTGAGCCGTTCGAGCGGGTGCACGGGTGAGGGTCCGAACAGCAGGGGGTAACGCCGGTGGGAGGCAAGGGACATGAGGGTTCCTTCCGCTCGGGCCGGGCCAGTGGGCAGGGCCGGTCAGGGAATGTCGGCGAGCTCCTCCAGGCCCCGCCAGATCTCGGCGGTGACGCGCACCGCCCCGTCCGTGTCGCCGGCGGCGCAGGCCGCGATCAGCCGGTCGTGCAGGCCGGCGGAGCGGCAGGCGCCGCCCTCGCCGAAGCGGCGCCGTTCCAGCCGCCGGATGAGCGGGGTGTACCGGGCGACGGTCGCGGCGGCGGCCCGGTTGCCGCTGACGTGCACGAGGACGTCGTGGAGGGCGTCGTCGGCGCGCAGCGCGGCGTCCACGTCGCCGGTGCGGACGGCCGCCGCGAACCGCTCGTTGGCGGCGCGCATGGCGTCCGTGTCCGCCGTCCGCAGGCGGGGCACGGCGGCCCGGGTGACCAGTTCGTGCATGGCGCCGACCACGGCCGCGGCGTCCCGCACGTCGGCGGCCACCAGGGGGGTCACGCGGGTGTGGCTCTGCGGCTTGCTCTCCAGGAGACCCTCGTCGACCAGCCGCGCGAACGCCTGGCGCACGGGCGCCCGGGAGAGCCCGAGCCGCTCGGCGAGGTCGGCGTCCCGCACGACGGCGCCGGGTTCGATCTCCCCGGCCACGATGGCGTCCCGGATGGCCTCGTAGGCGCGGTCCCGCAGCAGGGTGCGCGGGACGGGTCGAAGGGCGTTCACAACTGAAATGTTAGATGTCAGAGGACGGCGCCACAAGAGACCGGAAGACGCAGGTGCGATCGGGGACCTGCAGGGCGCGGCCGAGCGGGCGGGCACTCCGGACCAGCAGGCCCGCCGTTCCGCGCACGGGCTGGTCCGGGTCGCGCGCGGCCTCACGGCGCCGACCGGTCAGCGCGCGCCGTGACCGGATGCGCGCTGCGGCCGGCGGGGCGGCCGGGTGCCCCGACGGGCGCCCGGTCACCGCCTGTCAGCCGCTGTGTCAACCGCCGTGCTGCGAACGGGCCTTGAACGCCGCCTTGCGGGCCTCCTTGGCGATCCTCTTGTCCGGGTGCAGGCGCCCCATCGCCTCCAGCACGTCGGCCGTGGCCGGGTGGGATACGCGCCAGACGGTGGAGAAGAAGCCGCTGTGCTGGGCCGCCAGGCCCTCCACCAGGGCGCGCAGCTCCTCGGAGTTGCCCTCGGCCGCGAGCTGGGCGGCCACCGTGTCGATGGTCAGCCAGAAGATCATGGCCTCGGACGGCGGGGGCACGTCGGCCGCGCCGTGCTCGGTCAGCCAGACCCGGGCCAGGCCGCCGAGTTCGGCGTCGTCCAGCACCTCCCGCAGGGCGGGTTCGGCGTCGGCGCCGACGAGCGACAGGGCTTGCTGGCACTGCAGCCGGCGCAGGGGTGCGCCCTCGTCGGTGCCCCGCGCCGCCGCCAGCAACTCGCGTGCCGCTGCCAGCGGTTCACGCCGGGTCAGCCACTGCTCGGTCTCCGCGTGGGCCGCCGCCGGCGGGAAAACGGCGGTGCCGTCGAGGAGTGCGTCGGCCCCCTTGTCCGCGAGGTCGCCGACCGCCGGGGCGTCGAACCCGGCTTCAAGCAGCCGGGCCCGCAGGCCGTACAGGCCGAGCGGGGTGAGCCGCACCATGCCGTAGCGGGAGACCTCGGTTTCGTCCACGGGCGCCGCCGGTTCCTCGTCGGCGTCGGCCATCAGTGCCTCGTCCACCGGCTGGTACTCCACCAGCCCGGCGGGTTCCAGCATCCGGAACTGGTCGTCCAGGCGCATCATCGCCTCGGACACCTGCTCCAGGACGTCGTCGGTCGGCTCCCCCATGTCGTCCGGCACGATGACGGACGCGGCCAGCGCGGGCAGCGGCACCGGGGCGGCCTCGGCCCCGTCGTCCCCCACGGTCAGCAGGTACAGGTTGCCGAGGACGCCGTCGAGGAACTCCGCGTCGGCCTCGGGGTCCCAGTCGAGGGAGGAGAGGTCGAGTTCGCCGGAGCCGTCTTCGGCGGCGATGGCGTCGACGAGTCCGCCGAGGTCGGGGACGCTCGCGTCGGCGAGCACGGTCTCCAGGGCCGCGAGCCACACCTCCAGGACCTCGTGCGGCGAGCCGCCCCCGGTGACCGTGCCGAGGTCGGCGCCGGCCGCGACCGTGCCCTCCTCCTCATCGGTCACCTCGACGAGCCCGGCGTCGACGGCGGCCCGCCAGGCCTCGGCGGCGTCGGCCGCGGCGTCCTCACCGGTCAGCCCGAGCGCCTCGGCGGCGGCGGACACCTGGTCCTCGACGAGTCCGCCGCCGGCGTCGACCCGGGTGGCGGGCCCGGCCCAGCGGGCGAGCCGGACGGCCCGGGACAGCAACGGGGTGGACAGCGCGTCGCGCGCCAGCTCCGCTTCGGGGTGCAGCCGCGCGGGCGGCAGGGTGGAGCTGTCTGACATCGGCTGAATCTCCTAGCACGCCTGGTGAGGACTCAACCGCTCAGCCTAGACGGATTTCCACCCATGCCGCCCGCTTCCTCTCCCCGTCGACGGACGTACATGGCCGAAACCTTGACAAGTGGCGTGGCCAGGCTGGAGATTGACGCGCGTAGAAATCGGCGGACAGTTGTTCACCGGAAGCACGGGGGCCACATCGCACCCGCCGGTCCTCTCCGCGCGTCGAGCCGCCCCGCCGGTGCGGCTCGCGCCGTCCGCACCCCACCCTCGTCCCGGCACACCACACATCCCCGGAGGGATCCGTTGCCGACCAAGCCGTCCGCGCGCCTCGCCGCGCTCACCGTCGCCGCCGTCTGTTCCGCGGCGTCCACCGTCGTCCTCACCTCACCGGCGCACGCCGACTCCGTACGCATCCACGACATCCAGGGCGACACCCGGATATCCCCGCTCGCCGGCCGCCAGGTCGCCGATGTGGCCGGAATCGTCACCGGGGTGCGCACCTACGGTTCGTCCCGCGGGTTCTGGATCCAGGACCCCGAGCCGGACGCCGACCCGGCCACCAGTGAGGGCGTGTTCGTCTACACCGGCTCGACCCCGCAGGGCGTCGCCGTGGGTGACGCCGTCACCGTCTCCGGCACGGTGACCGAGTACGTCCCCGGCGGTCTGACCTCCGGCAACCAGTCGCTGACGCAGATCAGCCGCCCCACGGTCACGGTGACCTCCAGCGGCAACGCGCTCCCCGCGCCCGTCACCCTGGACGCGCGGTCCGTCCCGGCCGCCTACACCCCGGACGGGGACCCCGCCGCGGGCGGTTCGGTCAACGGGCTGCGCCTGCGTCCCTCCCGCTACGCCCTGGACCGCTACGAGTCCCTGGAGGGCATGCACGTCCGCGTCGCCGACACTCGGGTGGTCGGCGCCACCGACCCGTACACCGAGCTGTGGGTCACGGTGAAGCCGTGGGAGAACCGCACCCCGCGCGGCGGCACGGTCTACGGCTCCTACGACGACCAGAACACCGGCCGCCTCCAGATCCAGTCACTGGGCCCGGCCGCGGACTTCCCCGACGCGAACGTCGGCGACCGGCTCGCCGGCACCACCTCGGGCCCGCTGGACTACAACCAGTTCGGCGGCTACACCCTGGTGGCCAACGAGCTCGGCACTCTCCGGCAGCGCGGCCCGGCCCGCGAGACCACCCGCAAGCAGCACGCGCGCGAACTCGCCGTCGCCACCTACAACGTGGAGAACCTGGACCCCTCCGACGACACCTTCGCCGCGCACGCCGCCGCGATCGTGGACCACCTGCGGTCGCCGGACATCGTGGCCCTGGAGGAGATCCAGGACAACAGCGGCGCCACCGACGACGGCACGGTCGCCGCGGACCTGACCCTGGCGAAGCTGATCGAGGCCGTCGAGGCGGCCGGCGGTCCCCGTTACGCGTGGCGTTCGGTCGACCCGGCCGACAAGGCGGACGGCGGCCAGCCGGGCGGCAACATCCGCCAGGCGTTCCTGTACAACCCCGAGCGGGTCTCCTTCACCGACCGGGCCGGGGGCGACGCCACCACGCCCGTCGGCGTCACCAAGGTCCGCGGCAAGGCGGCCCTGACGCACTCCCCGGGCCGCATCGACCCGGCCGCCGCCGCGTTCGAGGACAGCCGCAAGCCCCTGGCCGGCGAGTTCGTCTTCCGCGGCCGGACGGTCATCGTGATCGCCAACCACTTCGCGTCGAAGGGCGGCGACCAGGCCCTCACCTCACAGTTCCAGCCGCCGGCCCGCAGTTCGGAGACCCAGCGCCACCTCCAGGCGCAGGCGGTGCACGACTTCACCGCCGAGGTCCTCAAGACCCAGAAGAACGCGCACGTCGTCGCGCTGGGCGACATCAACGACTTCGAGTTCTCCCGGACGACGAAGATCCTGCAGGGCGACGGAGTGCTCTGGCCGGCCATCAAGTCCCTGCCGAAGAGCGAGCGTTACTCCTACGTCTACCAGGGCAACAGCCAGGTGCTGGACCAGATCCTGATCAGCCCGTCGATCCGCCGGGGCTGCGCGTTCAGCTACGACAGCGTGCACATCAACGCCGAGTTCCACGACCAGATCAGCGACCACGACCCGCAGGTCCTGCGCTTCAGGCCGTGACGCACGGCGGGCCGGCCGGACGCCCGCGTCCGGCCGGCCCGGGGCCGTGCCCCTTCGCCGGGGCACGGCCCGCGTTCAGCGTGACCGCCCTGCCGGCGCACGGCCTATCAGCGATGACCGCCCTCTCGTCGCACGGCCCGTTCAGCGATGGCTGCCCTGTCGGCGCAGCACGACCCCGGCGGCCACGACGGCCCCCGCCGCCGCCCCGGCGATCAGCACCGGGCGGGGGTGCCGCAGCCCGCTGCGTCCTGCCTGGGTGGCGCTGCTGCGCAGCTGTACGGACATCGCCCCGGCCTTGTCCCGCAGATCCTCCGCCCTGGCCCTGGCCCGCCCCTTGACGTCCATCTTTCCCGCCAACTGCTCGACGGTGTCGCCCAGTTCGTGGCGGGTCCGCTCGATCTGCCGGCGCAGTTCATCCGGCCCCTTGGCGCCGCGTGCGGCAGCCTCGCCCCCCGCGGTCGAGCCGGAGCCCGCCCCGCCCGCGCTCGCGCCCGTCACGTCCTGTGTCATCGGTGTGCCCTTCCCTTGATCTCCTCCACGTCGGCCTTCACGCTGCCCAGCGCCTCCTCGGGCGTGGCCGGTGTGGCCCTGCGCAACTGCGCGCGGCCGGCCACGGCCAGCACACCCGCGATCACGAACAGCACGGCCGTGACGATCAGTGCCGCCAGCCAGACGGGCAGCACCAGTGCCAGCGCAGCGGCGCCGGTGCCGGCGAGCGCCAGCAGACCGGCGTAGGCGAAGGCGCCCGCCGCTCCCAGCATGCCGCCGCCACGCCCGGCGCGGCGGCCCTTGGCGGCCAGCTCCTCCTTCGCCAGGGCCACTTCCTGCCGGGCGAGCCGGGAAAGCTGTTCGGTGGCCTGTCCGACGAGCTCGCCCACGCTGTGCTCGTCGCGAACCGGCCGGTGGTCGATGGTTCCGGTCACGGTGGTCCGCCTCCTCTCGGTAGGAAGGCACCCGAGTACCCGCGCCGCGCCGCGGCTACGCCTGCGCCACCGGCCACCCCACCGCGCAGCAGGGCTAACCGGTACCGGCAAGCAAATGTAAGTGGAGCTTCACCGTCGGGAGGCCGACACTGACCTCATGACGACGCCCCCGCCCTTCGGGCGCGCCCTGTGCGCGATGATCACACCCTTCACCCCCGACGGCGCCCTCGACCTGGACGGCGCCCAGCGCCTCGCCGATCACCTGGTGGACCGGGGATGCGACGGCCTGGTCCTGTCCGGCACCACGGGCGAGTCCCCCACCACCACCGACGCGGAGAAGTCCGCCCTGATCACGGCCGTGCGGGAGACCGTCGGCGACCGTGCCCGGGTCGTCGCGGGCGTCGGCACGCCCGACACCGCGCACACCGCCGAACTGGCCCGCCGGGCTGAGCAGGCGGGCGCCGACGGCCTGCTGCTGGTCGCCCCCTACTACAGCCGTCCCCCGCAGGACGCCGTCGAGGCCCACTTCCGGGAGATCGCCGACAGCACGGGCCTCCCGGTGGCCCTCTACGACATTCCGGCCCGCACGGGCACCCGCATCGAGCCGGACACCCTGCTCCGGCTCGCCGGGCACCCCCGCATCGTCGCGGTCAAGGACTGCTCGTACGACTTCCTCGCCGCCCAGAAGATCATCTCCCGCACCGGCCTCGCCTACTACGCGGGCTGCGAGGAGCACAACCTGGCCCTCTACGCGGTCGGCGGCGCCGGCTACGTCAGCACGGTCGCCAACGTCGTCCCGGACCACCTGCGCGCCGTGCTCGACGCCTTCGACGCGGGCGACACGGCCCTCGCGGCCCGCCTCCAGCACGCGGCGATCCCGCTCATCGAGGCCGTCATGGCGAGCGGCCTCCCCGGCACGGTCACCGCCAAGGCCCTGCTGACCGCCCTGGGCCTCCCGGCGGGCCCGCCCCGCCCACCGCTGCGCCCCGCCGACGGCGCCACCACGGACCGCCTCAGGGCCGCCCACGAGGCCCTCGTGTCGGGCTGACGGCACGACGGCAGAGGCACCTCGTGGCTAAGCGGCGCCGAGCCGCTCGGCCAGGTCGGCCAGACCGTCGGCGTGCAGGTCGAAGCGGTCCGAGGGGGCGGGCGGGTCGCCGACGGGGCGGGCGACGTAGGCGGTGCGCAGGCCGGCGTCCTGGGCTCCGCGCAGGTCCCAGGCGTGGGCGGCGACCATCAGCAGCCGCTCCGGCGGCCGTCCGGAGACGGTGACGGCCAGCCGGTAGACCGCGGGGTCCGGCTTGTAGGTCCGGGCGTCCTCGGCGGACAGGGCCTGGTGCCAGCGCAGTCCGGCGTGGGCGTTGATCTCCAGCAGGGCCGTCCTGCTCGCGTTGGAGAGCCCGATCAGCGGGAAGCGTTCCGCGAGCCGGGCGAGCCCCGCCACGGTGTCGGACCACGGCGGGAGCCGCCGGCCCGACCGCGCCAGGGCCGCCACGGCGGCGGGATCGCCGGCCCCGGCGGCGTCGGCCACGAGCCGGGCCGCCTCCAGGTCCAGGACATCGCCGGTGACGTACGGCCGGACACCGTCGACGACGTCGCGCTGCTCGCGGGCGGTGTGCCGCTGCCACAGCGACAGGAGCTCCTCGATCCCGGACGCGTCGAGGGCCGGGGCCAGTTCACGCAGTCCGGCCCGGAGGCCGGCGGGTTCGTCGACGAGGGTGCCGAGCACGTCGACCACGACGGCATCGATCTCCGGCTGTGCCATGGGCGGGGCCTCCTGGGCGTGGCGGGGGCGTGACAGTGACCGCTGTCCCGGAGAACCCTGCGGGAGGCCCTCCCGATTCCCGGCCTCGGCCGAAGCCGCCCGCCGCACGCACGAGCGCCCTCCCGGGCCGTTCTCCGGCCGTGGAAGGGCGCTCGTGCGTGGACCGTCGTCGACGGATACCGACCACGCGGCCGCAGCTCGCGGCCGCCACCGGTCAGTTGTGGCTGTGCAGCACCTCGTTCAGGCCGCCCCAGTTGGCGTGGTTGGGGCGGGCCTCGACCGCGCCGCTGACCGAGTTGCGGCGGAAGAGGATGTTGGAGGCGCCGGAGAGGACGCGGGCCTTGACGATCTCGCCGTCGGGCATGGTGATGCGGGTGCCCGCCGTGACGTACAGGCCGGCCTCCACCACGCACTCGTCGCCGAGGGCGATGCCGACGCCCGCTTCGGCGCCGATCAGGCAGCGCTCGCCGATGGAGATGATGACGTCGCCGCCGCCGGAGAGCGTGCCCATGGTGGACGCGCCGCCGCCGATGTCGGAGCCGTCGCCGATGACCACGCCGGCCGAGATGCGGCCCTCGATCATCGAGGTGCCGAGCGTGCCGGCGTTGAAGTTGACGAAGCCCTCGTGCATGACCGTGGTGCCGGCGGCGAGGTGCGCGCCCAGGCGGACCCGGTCGGCGTCGGCGATGCGGACGCCCTTCGGGGCCACGTAGTCCGTCATGCGGGGGAACTTGTCGACGGACGTGACGGCCAGGTGCAGGCCCTCCGCGCGGGCGTTGAGGCGCACCTTCTCGACGTCGTCCACGGCGACCGGGCCGAGGGAGGTCCAGGCGACGTTGGCGAGGCAGCCGAAGATGCCGTCGAGGTTCAGCCCGTGCGGGCGGACCAGGCGGTGGGAGAGCAGGTGCAGACGCAGGTAGGCGTCGTGCGCGTCGACCGGCTTCTCGTCGAGCGAGGAGATGACCGTGCGGACCGCCACCACCTCGACGCCCCGGCGGGCGTCCGGACCGACCGCCGCGGTGGCGCCCCCGCCGAGGAGTTCCGCGGCGCGCTCGGCGGACAGCCGCTCGGTGCCGGACGGGCCCTCGGCCGACGCTGCGGTCAGTTCGGGCGCGGGGAACCAGGTGTCGAGGACGGTTCCGTCGGCGGCGATGGTGGCGAGGCCGGCGGCCACTGCGCCGGAAGGGCTCTGAGCAGTCGTGTCGGTCATGAGGGCAACCTAACCGGCCGGGGCCCGGGGAGGCGAACCGGTGGGCCGGGCGTCTCGGGTACCGGTCCCCCGGGTCATCCCGCGCGGTCCGGGGCGGGCGGCTGCGCGGAGGGCGGCAGGACCCGGGCCAGCACATCGCGCGCGAAGTCCTCGTCGTACGGCGTGCCCGTCAGCAGCACCTGGAGGCAGATGCCGTCGAGCAGGGCGACCACGGCGCGGGCCGTGACGGGGTCGGTGCGGTGGGCGAGCTGGGCGGCGACGCCCTCGCACCAATCGGCCGCGACAGGGCGCAGGGCGGGGCGGCGCAGGGCGGCGAGGTAGAGCTCGTACTCCAGCTCGACGCCGGTGCGTTCGCCGGCCAGCCATTCGCCCATCACCGCGGCGAGTTCGGACGCGAGGTCGGTGTGCGGGTCCCGCAGCCCGTGGTGTGCCGCGACCACCTTGGCGAAGCCCTCGTTGGCCTGGCGCAGGGCGGCGACCAGCAGCTCGTCGAGGGTCTTGAAGTGGTAGGTGGTGGAGCCGAGCGGTACGTCGGCCTCGGCGGCGACGCTGCGGTGGGTGAGCCCGGCGATGCCGCGCCGGCCCACGACCCGGATCGCCGCGTCGATGATCCGTTGCCGCCGCTCGGGGTCGTAGCGCCGGGCCATCAGTGCGCACCTCCCAGGTTCAGCACCACCACCCCCACGATGATCAGGCCGATGCCGAGCGCCTTGACCGCGGTCAGGCCCTCCCCCATGAAGGCCACGCCGATGGTGGCGATGGCGGCGGTGCCCACCCCGGCCCAGATGGCGTAGGCCGTGCCGACCGAGACGGTGCGCAGGGTCTGCGCGAGGAGGCCGAAGGAGATCACGTAGCCGACCAGCGTGAGCAGCGAGGGCCAGAGCCTGCTGAAGCCGTCGCTGTACTTCATGGCGGTGGTGGCGCCCACCTCGGCGGCGATGGCGCCGGCCAGCAGCAGATATCCCATATGTACAAGCGTACCCATCGATGTGGACGCTCGTACATACCCAGAGCTCGCCGAAAGGGGGTCCGGACACGACGACGGCCCCCGGCGGGTGTCGCCGGGGGCCGTCGTGCCGTGATGCGGTCGTGCGCGGTGCGGGGTCTCAGACGTTGAAGCCGAGCGCCCGGAGCTGCTCACGGCCGTCGTCCGTGATCTTGTCGGGGCCCCACGGCGGCATCCAGACCCAGTTGATCCGCAGCTCGTTGACCAGGCCGTCCGTGGCGGACTTGGCCTGGTCCTCGATGACGTCCGTCAGCGGACAGGCCGCCGAGGTCAGGGTCATGTCGATGGTCGCCACGTTCGAGTCGTCGACGTGGACGCCGTAGATCAGGCCGAGGTTGACGACGTCGATGCCCAGTTCGGGGTCGACGACGTCCATCAGGGCCTCGCGGACCTCTTCCTCCGAGGCCGGTTTCATCTGCACGGTCTCGCTCATGCCGTTGTCCTTTCGGCGTCGGAGCCCAGAGCCTGGGCCGTCGCGTCCTTCCACGCCATCCAGCTGAGGAGGGCGCACTTCACCCGGGCCGGGTACTTGGAGACCCCGGCGAACGCGACCGCGTCCTCCAGGATCTCCTCCATCGCGTCGTCCGGCTCGATCTTCCCCTTGGACTGCATCAGTTCCAGGAAGGTCTCCTGGACCCGCCGCGCGTCGGTCAGATCTTTGCCGACCAGCAGTTCGTTCAGCACGGAGGCGCTCGCCTGGCTGATCGAGCAGCCCTGCCCCTCGTAGCTGACGTCCCGGACGGTCGTCCCGTCGTACTTGACCCGCAGGGTGATCTCGTCACCGCACGTCGGGTTGACGTGGTGCACCTCGGCGTCGCCATCCCGCAAGCCCCGCCCGTGCGGGTTCTTGTAGTGGTCCAGGATGACTTCCTGGTACATCGAATCCAGCTTCACGCCCAGCCAGCCCCTCAGCCGAAGAAGTTCCGTACGTGCTCCAGTCCGTCGAGCAGAGCATCGATCTCGGCCGGCGTGGAGTACAGATAGAACGACGCTCGCGTGGTCGCAGGAATTCCGTACCGGAGGCAGACCGGGCGGGCGCAGTGGTGGCCGACCCGGACCGCGAGGCCCTGTTCGTCGAGGACCTGGCCCACGTCGTGCGGGTGGATGTCCCCGAGCGTGAAGGAGATCGCCGCACCGCGGTCCTCGGCCGTGGCGGGGCCGATGATGCGCAGGTCGGGGACCTCGCCCAGCCGCTTGACGGCGTACTCGGTGAGCGCGTGCTCGTGGGCGAGGATCTTGTCCATGCCGATGGCCTGGAGGTAGTCGATCGCCGCGCCGAGGCCGACCGCCTGCGCGATCGGCGGGGTGCCCGCCTCGAACTTGTGCGGGGCGGGCGCGTAGGTCGACGAGTGCATCGACACGGTCTCGATCATCTCGCCGCCGCCGAGGAACGGAGGCAGGTCCTCCAGCAGCTCCTGGCGGCCCCACAGGACGCCGATGCCGGTCGGACCGCACATCTTGTGGCCGGTGAAGGCCACGAAGTCCGCCTGCAGCGCCTGCACGTCGACCGGCATGTGGGGCGCGGCCTGGGAGACGTCGATGCAGACGAGCGCGCCGACCTCCTGGGCGCGGCGGACGATCGCCTCGACCGGGTTGAGGGTGCCCAGGATGTTGGAGACCAGCACGAAGGAGACGATCTTCGTCTTCTCGGTGATGACCTCGTCGATGTTGGACAGGTCGAGCCGGCCGTCGTCGGTCAGGCCGAACCACTTCAGCTTCGCTCCGGTGCGCTGCGCGAGCAGCTGCCACGGCACGATGTTGGAGTGGTGCTCCATCTCCGTGATGACGATCTCGGTCTCGTGGTCCACTCGGTAGGGCTCGTCGGCCCAGCCGAGCATGTTCGCCACGAGGTTGAGCGACTCGGAGGCGTTCTTGGTGAAGATCACCTCGTCGCGGCTGGGCGCGTTGATGAACGCGGCGACCTTGTCGCGCGCGCCCTCGTACAGCGCCGTGGCCTCCTCGGCGAGCACATGCACACCGCGGTGGACGTTGGCGTTGTGGCGCTCGTAGTACTCACTGAGTGCGTCCAGCACCTGGCGCGGCTTCTGCGAGGTCGCCGCGTTGTCCAGGTACACGAGCTTCCGGCCGTCGTGGACCTGACGGTCCAGGACGGGGAAGTCCTTGCGGATCGCCTCGGTGTCGAGGAGGCCCGGCAGCAATGTCACGCGGATGCGCCACCCTTCGTGTCGGCTTCGTCGCGCTTCGCGTATGCCTCGTAGCCCTCCGCCTCCAGCTTGTCGGCCAGCTCGGCGCCGCCGGACTCGACGATGCGGCCGCCGGCGAACACGTGGACGTGGTCGGGCTTGATGTAGCGCAGGATGCGCGTGTAGTGCGTGATGAGCAGGGTGCCCACCTCACCGGCCTCGCGGACGCGGTTGACGCCCTCGGAGACGACGCGCAGGGCGTCGACGTCCAGGCCGGAGTCGGTCTCGTCGAGGACGGCGATCTTCGGCTTGAGCAGCTCCAGCTGGAGGATCTCGTGGCGCTTCTTCTCACCGCCGGAGAAGCCCTCGTTGACGTTGCGCTCGGCGAAGGCGGGGTCCATGTTGAGGCGCTCCATGGCCTCCTTGACCTCCTTCACCCAGGTGCGCAGCTTGGGGGCCTCGCCACGGATCGCGGTGGCGGAGGTGCGCAGGAAGTTGGAGACCGAGACGCCGGGGACCTCGACCGGGTACTGCATCGCGAGGAACAGGCCGGCGCGGGCGCGCTCGTCGACGGACATCTCCAGGACGTCCTCGCCGTCGAGGGTGACGGAGCCGCTGGAGACGGTGTACTTGGGGTGACCGGCGAGCGCGTAGGCGAGCGTCGACTTGCCCGAGCCGTTGGGGCCCATGATGGCGTGCGTCTCGCCCTGCTTCACGGTGAGGTCGACGCCCTTGAGGATTTCCTTCGTGGCGTTGTCGGCCTCGACGGTGACGTGCAGGTCTCGGATTTCAAGCGTTGCCATGGGTGCCTCAGGACTCCTGGGTGACGGAGACGAGCACGTCGTCCCCTTCGATCTTTACGGGGTATACGGGAACGGGACGGGTCGCCGGGAGGGCGTCGGGCTTGCCGGAGCGGAGGTCGAAACGCGAACCGTGCAGCCAGCACTCGATGTGGCAGTCGTCCACCTCGCCCTCCGACAGGGACACGTTCGCGTGCGAGCAGATGTCGTTGATCGCGAACACCTCCCCGCAGGTCTGCACGATGGAGACCGGCGTGCCGTCGAGTTCCACCCGCTTGGGGGTGTCCTCCTCCAGCTCGCTCAGCCCGCAGGCGCGTACGAAGCTCATCCGACCGCCGCCTCCAGCTCCTCCTCGATCTTGGCGATCAGGCGCTCCTCGAGGTCGGCGACGCCGATCTGCTGGACCAGCTCGGCGAAGAAGCCGCGCACCACCAGGCGGCGGGCGTCCTTCTCCGGGATGCCGCGGGCCATCAGGTAGAACAGCTGCTCGTCGTCGAAGCGGCCGGTCGCCGAGGCGTGGCCGGCGCCGACGATCTCGCCGGTCTCGATCTCCAGGTTGGGCACGGAGTCGACCCGGGCGCCGTCGGTGAGCACCAGGTTGCGGTTCATCTCGTAGGTGTCGGTGCCCTCGGCCGCGGCCTCGATGAGCACGTCACCGATCCACACGGCGTGCGCGTCGTCGCCCTGGAGCGCGCCCTTGTAGACGACGTTCGACTTGCAGTGCGGGACGTTGTGGTCGACCAGGAGGCGGTGCTCCTGGTGCTGGCCGGCGTCGGTGAAGTACAGGCCGAACAGCTCGGCCTCACCGCCGGGACCGGCGTAGGCGACCCGCGGGTGCAGCCGGACGACGTCGCCGCCGAAGGTGACGACGACCGACTTGAAGGTGGCGTCGCGGCCGACCAGCGCGTTGTGCTGGGCGGCGTGCACGGCCTTGTCGTCCCAGTCCTGGACGGAGACGACGGTCAGCTTGGCGCCGTCGCCGAGCACGAACTCGACGTTGGCGGCGAGCACCGCGTCGCCGGTGTGGTCGATGACCACGACGGCCTCGGCGAAGGCGCCGAGCTCGATGACCTGGTGGGCGTAGGCGGTGCCGCCCTCGCCGTGCACCGCGATGCGGATCGGCTCGGTGAGGACGGCCTCCTTGGGCACGGTCACGACCGAGGCCTGCTCGAAGGCCGAGTACGCCTGGGCGGCGACGCGGTCCACCGGGGTGCCGGCGCGGCCGAGCCGCGCGTCGTCCCGGCCGACCGTCTCGACGACGACGCCCTCCGGCGCCTGGACGGCGACCTTGATGCCGCCGTCAGCGGTGGCGGTGCCGTCGTGCAGCCCGCGCAGCCGCTCCAGCGGGGTGAACCGCCACTCCTCCTCGCGGCCGTGGGGGACGGGGAAGTCCGCCACGTCGAAGGACGGGGGCGCGCTCATGCGGGTGGCGACGGTCGACTCGGCGGCCACCGCGATCGAACCAGCGGTCGCGGAACCGACCGGGATGTTAGGAGCCTCAGCCATGGCTGTCGTAGTGCTCGCTTTCCTTTGCGTAAGGGGTCTTGACGGAACGGCGCCGGTGGCTAGCCGACCGCGCCTTCCATCTGGAGCTCGATCAGCCGGTTGAGCTCGAGTGCGTACTCCATCGGCAGCTCCTTGGCGATCGGCTCGACGAAGCCGCGCACGATCATGGCCATCGCCTCGTCCTCGCTCAGACCGCGGCTCATCAGGTAGAAGAGCTGGTCCTCCGAGACCTTGGAGACGGTCGCCTCGTGACCCATGGACACGTCGTCCTCGCGGACGTCCACGTAGGGGTAGGTGTCCGAGCGGGAGATCGTGTCGACCAGCAGCGCGTCGCAGAGCACGTTGGACTTGGAGCCCGGGGCGCCCTCGCCGATCTCGATCAGGCCGCGGTAGGAGGTGCGGCCGCCGCCGCGGGCCACCGACTTGGAGACGATGTTGGACGAGGTGTTCGGGGCCATGTGGACCATCTTGGCGCCCGCGTCCTGGTGCTGGCCCTCGCCGGCGAAGGCGATGGACAGGGTCTCGCCCTTGGCGTGCTCGCCCATGAGGTAGACGGCCGGGTACTTCATCGTCACCTTGGAGCCGATGTTGCCGTCGACCCACTCCATAGTCGCGCCCTCGTAGGCCACGGCGCGCTTGGTGACCAGGTTGTAGACGTTGTTCGACCAGTTCTGGATGGTCGTGTAGCGGCAGCGGGCGTTCTTCTTGACGATGATCTCGACGACCGCGGAGTGCAGCGAGTCCGACTTGTAGATCGGCGCGGTGCAGCCCTCGACGTAGTGCACGTAGGCACCCTCGTCGACGATGATCAGGGTCCGCTCGAACTGGCCCATGTTCTCGGTGTTGATCCGGAAGTAGGCCTGGAGCGGGATCTCCACGTGCACGCCCTTCGGCACGTAGATGAAGGAACCGCCGGACCACACGGCCGTGTTCAGCGCGGCGAACTTGTTGTCGCCGGCCGGGATGACCGTGCCGAAGTACTCCTTGAAGAGCTCGGGGTGCTCCTTCAGGGCGGTGTCGGTGTCCAGGAAGATGACGCCCTGCTCCTCCAGGTCCTCACGGATCTGGTGGTAGACGACCTCCGACTCGTACTGCGCGGCGACACCGGCGACCAGGCGCTGCTTCTCCGCCTCCGGGATGCCCAGCTTGTCGTAGGTGTTCTTGATGTCCTCGGGCAGGTCCTCCCAGGACTGCGCCTGCTTCTCCGTGGAGCGTACGAAGTACTTGATGTTGTCGAAGTCGATGCCCGACAGGTCCGAGCCCCAGTTCGGCATGGGCTTCTTCTCGAACAGGCGCAGGCCCTTGAGGCGGAGCTTGGTCATCCACTCCGCCTCGTCCTTCTTCGACGAGATGTCCTTGACGACGTCCTCGTTGAGACCACGCTTGGCAGCAGCGCCGGCCTCGTCGGAGTCGGCCCAGCCGTATTCGTACTTGCCCAGGCCTTCGAGCTCGGGGTGGGCAGTCTCCGTGGGGAGAGTCATGCGGGGTTCCTCCCGGACGTGCTTGCAGGTGCGTGGTGGGAAATCTTGGGGATGTACGTCGTGCAGACGCCGTCGCCGTGGGCGATGGTCGCCAGCCGCTGCACATGCGTACCGAGGAGCTCGGCGAAAAATTCCGTCTCGGCCTCGCACAGCTGCGGAAACTGTTCGGCGGCGTGGGCGATGGGGCAGTGGTGCTGGCAGAGCTGCTCGCCGACCGGTGCGCTGCGCGCTGTCGCAGCGTACCCGTCCGCGCTCAGGGCCCTGGCCAGCGCTTCCGTCCGCTCCTCGGGGGGAGCGGCCTCGACCGCCGCCCGGTACGCGTCCGCGTGGGCGGCGATCCGGGCGCGGGCGAACGCGGTGATCGCGTCACTGCCGCCCTCCTTCTCGCCGATCCAGCGCAGTGCGTCCACGGCCAGCTTGTCGTAGGACTGGTCGAACGCGTCCCGGCCGCAGTCGGTGAGCGCGAACACCTTGGCCGGGCGTCCGCGCGTGCGCGCGCCGTAGACCCGTCGCTCGCGTGCGGCCACGACGTTGTCCGTGACCAGGGCGTCCAGGTGCCGGCGCACAGCGGCCTGGGTGAGCCCGAGGCGCTGGGCCAGCTCGGCGACGGTCGACGGGCCGTGGTCCAGGATGGACCGGGCGACGCGGTTGCGGGTGGACCGCTCACCGGTTGCCAGTTCCTCGTGGGGAGCCTCGCCAACGTTTTTCACAACGCCATTGTTGCGTAATTCATCCGGCCCGGGCAAGCCACGCCCGGACGGCATGATCGTGCGCTGCATCACTTAGGTAAACCTAATGCGACCTGCGGAAACGATCTTTGATCGATCAAAGCGGCCGGTGACGGCACCCGCGGTCCGGCCGGCGTCACGATCCTCCCGCACGGGTTTTTGCACCCCCGGCCCGGGGGGACCGGCCGCCTCCCTAGACTCGTGACCCATGCGAAGTGAGCCCGTGGTCCAGGTCCAGGCCCTGGTGAAGCGGTACGGCACGAGGACCGCGGTGAACGGCCTCGACCTGGTGGCCCGGCAGGGTGTGACCGCCGTGCTCGGACCCAACGGCGCGGGCAAGACGACCACCGTCGAGACCTGCGAGGGGTACCGGCGGCCCGACTCCGGCACGGTGCGCGTCCTGGGCCTCGACCCCCTGCGGCAGTCCGCCGCGCTCCGGCCCCGGGTGGGCGTGATGCTCCAGTCCGGCGGCGTCTACTCGGGCGCACGCGCCGACGAGATGCTGCGGCACGTGGCGAAGCTGCACGCGCACCCGCTGGACGTGGACGCGCTGATCGAACGGCTCGGGCTCGGCTCCTGCGGACGGACCTCCTACCGGCGGCTGTCCGGCGGCCAGCAGCAGCGGCTCGCCCTGGCGATGGCCGTCGTCGGACGCCCCGAGCTGGTGTTCCTCGACGAGCCGACCGCCGGCCTCGACCCCCAGGCCCGCCGCGCCACCTGGGACCTGGTGCGCGACCTGCGCGACGACGGGGTCTCCGTCATCCTCACCACGCACCACATGGACGAGGCCGAGCAGCTCTCCGACGACGTGGCGATCATCGACGCGGGACGGGTGATCGCCCAGGGCTCCCCCGAGGAACTGTGCCGGGGCGGCGCCGAGAACACCCTCCGCTTCAGCGGGCGTCCCGGCCTGGACGTGGCCTCGCTGCTGAAGGCCCTGCCCCCGGACACGGCGGCCGACGAACCGGCGCCCGGCTCCTACCGGGTGCTCGGCAAGGTCGACCCCCAGCTGCTCGCCACCGTCACCTCCTGGTGCGCGCAGAACGGGGTCATGCCGGACCGGATCTCGGTGGAGCGGCACACCCTGGAGGACGTCTTCCTGGAGCTGACCGGCAAGGAGTTGCGCTCATGACGGCGACCGGCACACCGACCGGCCGGGGCTCCGGGGGCCGCCCCCCGGGACAGCACAGCCTGGAGCTGACCGGCAAGGAGTTGCGCTCATGACGGCGACCGGTACCTACGCGCCCCGGCCGGGTGCGGCCCCGTTGCCGCGGATGATCGCGGCGCAGGCGGTGCTCGAGACGAAGATGCTGCTGCGCAACGGTGAGCAGCTGCTGCTCACCGTGGTGATCCCGACGCTGCTGCTGGTGCTGTTCAGCACCGTGGACATCGTCGACACCGGTGAGGGGCGGGCCGTGGACTTCCTCGCCCCCGGCATCCTCGCGCTCGCCGTGATGTCGACGGCGTTCACCGGACAGGCCATCGCCACCGGTTTCGAGCGGCGCTACGGGGTGCTGAAGCGGCTCGCCGCGTCCCCGCTGCCCCGCTGGGGCCTGATGACCGCCAAGTCGCTGTCCGTCCTGGTCACGGAGATCCTCCAGGTCCTCCTGGTGGCCGTGATCGCCCTCGCCCTCGGCTGGTCGCCGCGGGGCAACCCGTTCGCGGTGTTCCTGCTGCTGGTGCTGGGCACCGCCGCCTTCTCCGGGCTCGGCCTGCTCATGGCGGGCACCCTGAAGGCGGAGGCGACCCTCGCCGCGGCCAACCTGGTGTTCCTGCTGCTGCTGATCGGCGGCGGGGTCGTGGTCCCGCTGGACAAGTTCCCGGACGTGGCCCAGGGCGTGCTCGGTCTGCTGCCGATCTCCGCGCTGTCCGAGGGCCTGCGGGACGTCCTGCAGCACGGGGCCGGGATGCCCTGGGGCAGCCTGGCCGTGCTCGCCGTGTGGGCGGTCGCGGGACTCGCGGCCGCGGGGAAGTTCTTCCGCTGGGAGTGAGAGGGAACCGAGCCACCATGCACGACCCTCGTGAAAGCGTGCACAAGCGGCGGCCTACGATGGGACGCGTGCCAAACGTGACCCGCGCCGACGCCCAGAGCGCGCTGCGCAACCCGCTCGCCTTCATCGCCGCACGCTGGACCCCGGATCCCCGGACGGTCCGGCGGGCGGCTCTCGCCGCGCTCGTCATGTCGGTGGTCATCGTGGTCACCGGGGGCGCCGTGCGGCTGACCGGCTCGGGCCTCGGCTGCCCGACCTGGCCCAAGTGCACCGACGACTCGATCGCCGCGACCCGCGAGATGGGCGTGCACGGCGTCATCGAGTTCGGCAACCGTCTGCTGACCTACGTGCTGTGCGCGGCCGTCGGCTGGGCGATCGTGGCCGCGCGGTCCGCGAAGCCGGCCCGGCGGGGCGTGATCCGGCTGGGCTGGGCCCAGTTCTGGATCGTCATGGGCAACGCGATCCTCGGCGGGATCGTGGTCCTGGTCGGCCTGAACCCGTACACGGTCGCGGCGCACTTCATGCTGTCGTCGGCGCTGATCGCGGTGGCCACGGTGATGTGGCAGCGGGTCCGCGAGGGCGACGGGGAGCCCCGGCCGCTGGTCGGCAAGGCCGTGCAGCAGCTCGTGTGGTTCCTGGTGGCCGCCGCGGTGCTGCTGATCGCCGTCGGCACGGTGGTGACCGGCGCGGGGCCGCACGCGGGCGACTCCAGCGAGGTCGAGCGGATGCCGCTGGACTGGGAGACGGTGAGCAAGCTGCACGCCGTCCTGGCGTGGATCGTGGTCACGCTGACGTTCGCGCTGTGGTTCGTGCTGAAGGCGGTCGACGCTCCCCGGGGGCCGTTGCACCGCACGCGGGAGCTGTTCGTCATCCTGCTGCTCCAGGGCGTCATCGGCTACGTCCAGTACTTCACCGACCTCCCCGAGGTGCTGGTCGGCCTGCACATGTTCGGGTCGTGCGTGATGTGGATCTGGGTCGTGCGGCTGCTGCTGTCGCTGCGGGAGCGCCCCGAGGTGGTGCCCGACGTGCCGGGCCCGTCGCCGGAGGCCACGCTCACCAAGGCCTGACCGCAGGCTCCCGGCACCCCTGAACCGGCGGTCCCGCGCCCGAGCGGGTCGCCGGGGCCCCGTCACTCCAGTGCGTACACCCGCCGTGCGTTCCCCTCGGCCAGCAGGCCCGCCACGCGCTCCGCGTCCGGCAGCGCCCACGCGCCCTCGGCAACCCAGGTGCCGAGCACCCGGGCCAGCGCGTCGCGGAACAGCCGGGCGCCCACGACGTGCAGTTCGGGCAGTCCGCTGGCGCCGCTGGAGAAGAGGATCTTGCCGAACGGGGCGAGCTCCAGGATCTCCGCGAGCACGGTCGCCGCACGGGCTCCGGTCCGCACCAGGGCGGCCCCGGAGTCGGCGTAGACGTGGGGGAACGCCCCCGCGAGATGGGCGGCGTGCCGGTGGTAGGGGTAGCCGTGCAGCAGCACCAGGTCGGTGCCCAGTCCCGCGGTGGCCCGCACGAAGTCGCTGAGCAGCACCGGGTCGGTGCGGTCGATGCGGGCGCCCGGGTCACCGAGCCCGGCATGCAGTTGCAGCGGCCGGCCGGAGGCGACGGCGATCCACAGCAGGTGCCGCAGCAGGACGGGGTCGCTCAGCTCGCCGCCGACCGGGCGGGCCGCCAGCCAGCGCCCCGCCGCCCCCCGCACCTCCCCCGGCCCGGGCGGTTCCGGGACGAGGGACAGCCCGTGCCGCAGACCGGCGACGGACGTGAAGGCGACGGCGTGGGCGGCCGCGCCGTGCACCGATTCGGCGAGGTTGGCGAGGAAGGACTCCACGGTGCCGGAGGTGTCGGCGACCTGCTCGGCCAGCTGCTCCAGGCGCACGACCTCGTGCGCCGCGGCGTCCCCGGCGGCCGCCAGCTCGGCGGGGCCGGTAAGGTCGCCGGGCAGCCCCGTGTCGACCAGGTAGGTGGTGATGCCGCTGCCCCGCAGCAGCCGGCGCCCGGCCTCGGCGACGCCCAGTTCCCGGCGCCGGGCGAGGTACCGGGCGGGCGGGCAGTGCGGTTCCAGGCCGAGCAGCGGCGGGCACCAGCGGCGCACCGCGAAGCCGGTCTGGGTGTCGAAGAGGGTGGTGCCCGGTGCGGGCGGGCCCTCGGTGCGGGACAGCTGGGCCTCGAAGGTGCCGAGGCCCAGCTCCGTGCGCAGGACGCCGTGGCAGTACTGGTCCACCAGGGACGGCGTGTCGATCATCCGGGCTCCCCGTGACGGGACCGTGCGCTCCCCACCGACCCGTCGCCGGGTCCCGCGCTCCTACGGTCCTAACGGGTGAGGGCGCCCTCAGGTGTTGCTCGGGCCGCCCACCTGGATGCCCGCCATGCGGGACCACTCGTACGGGCCGGTCCTGACCCGGGCGGCGAACTCGCCGTCGAACTCCTCGTGGACGGTGATGCCCGCCTTCTCGACGGCCTGCCGGGCGATGTCGGTCGAGGGGGCCACCAGGTCGCCCCAGTCGCCGTTCTCGGCGACGAGGACGATGCGGGCGCCGCGTTCGCCCAGGTACGCGACGTGGCCCTCGGTCGTGCCGTGGCGCTTGGCGAAGCTGTTGATCTGCTGGGCGAGCCGGTCCGCCTTGCGTGCGGCCTTCTGCGCGGCCTTCGGGTCCGCCTGCTGCGTGTCTGCCATGGTCAGGATGCTACCGACGGGTAGATCAAACGGCGACGGGCGGGGTCCGTGGCCTTGGCCACTGTGCCCCGCCCGGTACGGCGTCGGTGGTGTGCCGCTATCGCAGGAAGGGGTCCACGGCGATCGCGACGAACAGCAGGGAGACGTAGGTGATGGACCAGTGGAACAGGCGCATCTCCTTGAGCTTGGCGCCCGTCACCTCGGCCTTGGCGCGGTTCAGCAGCGCGTGCGCCTCCCACAGCCACCAGCCGCCGGCCGCCAGGGCGACCGCGGTGTAGAACCAGCCGGTGTAGCCCAGCGGGGTGAGCAGCAGGGAGACCGCCACCATGACCCAGCTGTAGAGGACGATCTGCTTGGCGACGGCCTTGTTGCCGGCGATGACCGGCAGCATCGGCACGCCCACGCGCGCGTAGTCCTCCTTCACCTTCATGGACAGCGGCCAGTAGTGCGGCGGCGTCCAGAAGAAGATGACGAGGAAGAGCACGACCGGCGCCCAGGACAGCGAGTTGGTGACCGCGGACCAGCCGATCAGCACCGGCATGCAGCCCGCGATGCCGCCCCACACGATGTTCTGCGCGGTGCGCCGCTTCAGGATCATCGTGTAGACGACCACGTAGAAGAGGAGGGCGCCGAGCGCGAGCCAGGCCGACAGCCAGTTGACGGTCAGGCCGAACAGCAGGGTGGAGACGACCGCCAGGGCGATGCCGAAGGTGAGGCACTCGCGGGGGCTGACCATGCCGGTCACCAGCGGCCGCTGCGAGGTGCGGTCCATCAGCGCGTCGATGTCGCGGTCGATGTACATGTTGAGCGCGTTGGCACCGCCCGCCGACAGGTAACCGCCCACGCAGGTGAGCAGCACCAGCGTCAGGTCGGGCACGCCCTGCTGCGCCAGGAACATCACCGGCACGGTGGTGATGAGGAGCAGCTCGATGATCCGCGGCTTGGTGAGGGCCACGAACGCCATCACGCGGGCCCCGAACGGCCGACGGGCCGGGCTCTGGCTGGCCCCCAGTACTCCCGGTGGACGGGATTCAACGGCCGTCACGCACACCCCTACAGAGACATCCCAGCAAGCCTCGGCGTGTGAAGCCACGGTAAAGGCTCGCGCGTACCACGCCACTGTAGACGTTGCCCAGACCCGGACATTCGCGGGGGTGGGCTCGTGTTGGAAGACGGCGTCGCGGGGGGCGTCCCGGGGGGTCCCGGAGGTGCGGATCGAAGCTCGATTGAGCACCCGGATGAGCGGCTCCGTATTCATCTGCCGAATGCCGGTGCTTCCCGGTCGGGAGGCGGATCCCGAGGAGGCCCGGCAGTCTGGAATGGCTCGAAAAATCGCACGTCCTACGGGGGTAGGCTCGACCACGCCGGTGGGAAATCACCGGCATCCGACATGTGGAGAGGAGCCCTGACTCAGGGTGAGCACCAAGCCGACCACCACAGACCTCGAGTGGACCGAACTGGACCAGCGGGCCGTGGACACCGCCCGCGTCCTGGCCGCCGATGCCGTACAGAAGGTTGGCAACGGCCATCCGGGTACGGCGATGAGCCTCGCGCCCGCTGCCTACACCCTCTTCCAGAAGGTGATGCGCCACGACCCGGCCGATGCGAACTGGGTCGGACGCGACCGTTTCGTGCTGTCCGCCGGCCACTCGTCCCTGACCCTCTACACCCAGTTGTACCTGGCCGGTTTCGGCCTGGAGCTGGACGATCTGAAGTCCTTCCGCACCTGGGGCTCGAAGACCCCGGGCCACCCGGAGTACGGACACACCACGGGCGTGGAGACGACGACCGGCCCGCTGGGTCAGGGCGTCGCCAACGCGGTCGGCATGGCGATGGCCGCCCGGTACGAGCGCGGCCTGTTCGATCCCGATGCGCCGCAGGGCGAGTCCCCCTTCGACCACTTCGTGTACTGCATCGCCGGTGACGGCTGCCTGCAGGAGGGCATCTCCGCCGAGGCGTCCTCGATGGCCGGGCACCAGAAGCTGGGCAACCTGGTGCTGCTGTGGGACGACAACCACATCTCGATCGAGGGCGACACCGAGACGGCCGTCTCGGAGGACACCGTCAAGCGCTACGAGGCGTACGGCTGGCACGTGCAGCGGGTGGCCCCGAAGCCGGACGGCGACCTGGACCCGCACGCGCTCTACGACGCGATCGAGGAGGCGAAGAAGGTCACCGACCGGCCGTCCTTCATCGCCATGCGCTCGATCATCGCCTGGCCCGCGCCGAACGCGCAGAACACCGAGGCCGCGCACGGCTCCGCGCTGGGCGAGGAGGAGGTCGCGGCCACCAAGCGCGTCCTGGGCTTCGACCCGGAGCAGAGCTTCGAGGTGTCCGACGAGGTCATCGCGCACACCCGCAAGGCCCTGGAGCGCGGCAGCCGCGCGAAGGCCGAGTGGGAGAAGTCCTTCCAGGAGTGGCGCTCGGCCAACCCGGAGCGCGCGGCCGAGTTCGACCGCATCGCGGCCGGTGAGCTGCCCAAGGGCTGGGAGGACAGCATCCCGGTGTTCGAGCCGGGCAAGGGCGTCGCCACCCGTGCCGCATCCGGCAAGGTGCTGCAGGCCCTCGGCGCGGTGATCCCGGAGCTGTGGGGCGGCTCGGCCGACCTGGCGGGCTCCAACAACACCACGATCGACAAGACGTCGTCCTTCCTCCCGGCGGACAACCCGCTGCCCGAGGCGGACCCGTACGGCCGGACGATCCACTTCGGCATCCGCGAGCACGCCATGGCCGCGGAGATGAACGGCATCGCGCTGCACGGCAACACCCGGATCTACGGCGGCACCTTCCTGGTGTTCTCCGACTACATGCGCAACGCGGTGCGGCTGTCGGCCCTGATGCACCTGCCGGTGACGTACGTGTGGACGCACGACTCCATCGGTCTGGGCGAGGACGGCCCGACCCACCAGCCGGTCGAGCACCTGGCCTCGCTGCGCGCCATCCCCGGTCTGAACGTCGTGCGCCCCGCGGACGCCAACGAGACCGCGATCGCCTGGCGGGAGATCCTCAAGCGCTGGACCAAGGAGTTCGGCGTGGGCGCCCCGCACGGCCTGGCGCTGACCCGGCAGGGCGTGCCGACGTACGAGCCCAACGAGGACGCGGCCCGCGGCGGCTACGTGATGTTCGAGGCCGACGGCGGTGAGCCGCAGGTCGTCCTGATCGCGACCGGTTCCGAGGTGCACGTGGCGGTGGAGGCGCGCGAGCGGCTCCAGGCCGAGGGCGTGCCGACGCGCGTGGTGTCCATGCCGTCCGTGGAGTGGTTCGAGGAGCAGGACCAGGGGTACCGGGACAGCGTCCTGCCGCCGTCCGTGCGGGCGCGCGTCGCGGTGGAGGCCGGCATCGGTCTCACCTGGCACAAGTACGTCGGGGACGCCGGGCGCATCGTGTCCCTGGAGCACTTCGGTGCGTCGGCCGACGGCAAGGTGCTGTTCGAGAAGTTCGGCTTCACGGCCGAGAACGTGGCCGCCGTCGCCCGGGAATCGCTCACCGCTGCTCAGCGCTGACGCTCATACACGACACGTAGGAGATGGAAATTCCATGACCGACGCACTCAAGCGCCTCTCCGAGGAAGGCGTCGCGATCTGGCTGGACGACCTGTCGCGCAAGCGCATCACGTCCGGCAACCTCGCCGAGCTGATGGACCAGCAGCACGTCGTGGGCGTCACCACCAACCCGACGATCTTCCAGAAGGCGATCAGCGAGGGCGACGGCTACGACACGCAGCTCACCGACCTCGCCGCCCGCAAGGTCACCGTCGAAGAGGCCATCCGCATGATCACCACGGCGGACGTCCGGGACGCCGCCGACATCCTGCGCCCGGTGTTCGACTCCACCGACGGCCGGGACGGCCGGGTCTCGATCGAGGTCGACCCGCGCCTGGCGCACGACACCCGGGCGACCGTGGCGGAGGCCAAGCAGCTGGCGTGGCTGGTGGACCGCCCCAACACCCTGATCAAGATCCCGGCGACCGAGGCCGGCATCCCGGCGATCGCCGAGACCATCGGCCTGGGCATCAGCGTCAACGTCACGCTGATCTTCTCCCTGGAGCGCTACCGCAAGGTGATGGACGCGTTCCTGACCGGCCTGGAAAAGGCCCAGGAGCGCGGCCTGGACCTGTCGAAGATCCACTCCGTGGCCTCGTTCTTCGTGTCCCGCGTGGACACCGAGATCGACAAGCGGATCGACGCCCTGGGCACCGACGAGGCCAAGGCGTTGCGCGGCAAGGCCGCCATCGCCAACGCGCGCCTCGCCTACCAGGCCTACGAGGAGATCTTCTCCTCCGATCGCTGGAACGCGCTGGAGCGCGAGGGCGCCAACAAGCAGCGTCCGCTGTGGGCGTCCACCGGTGTGAAGGACAAGGCGTACCAGGACACCATGTACGTCACCGAGCTGGTCGCGCCGAACACGGTCAACACCATGCCCGAGGCCACCCTGTTCGCCACCGAGGACCACGGCGAGATCACCGGCGACACCGTCTCCGGCACTTACGAGCAGGCCCGCGCCGACCTCGACGCGGTGGAGAAGCTGGGCATCTCCTACGACGAGGTCGTCCAGCTCCTGGAGGACGAGGGCGTCGAGAAGTTCGAGGCGTCCTGGAACGACCTGCTGAAGTCGACCGAGGCGGAGCTGGCGCGCCTCGCCCCCTCGGAGGGCTGACACGTTGTCGAGCAGCAACCCGCTGCGTGACCCCGCGGACCGACGGCTCCCGCGCATCGCGGGGCCGTCGGGCCTGGTCATCTTCGGCGTCACGGGCGACCTGTCACGCAAGAAGCTCATGCCCGCGGTCTACGACCTGGCCAACCGGGGACTGCTCCCACCGGGCTTCTCGCTGGTCGGCTTCGCCCGCCGGGAGTGGGCCCACGAGGACTTCGCGCAGGAGGTCCACGACGCGGTCAAGGAGCACGCCCGCACTCCCTTCCGGGAGGAGGTCTGGCAGCAGCTCATCCAGGGGATGCGCTTCGTCCAGGGCACCTTCGACGACGACGACGCCTTCGAGCGGCTGCGCGGCACCATCGAGGAGCTGGACAAGGCGCAGGGCACGGGCGGCAACTTCGCCTTCTACCTGTCGGTGCCGCCGCGCTCCTTCCCGGTGGTCATCCAGCAGCTGAAGAAGCACGGTCTGGCGGACCAGACGGGCGGTTCCTGGCGGCGCGCGGTCATCGAGAAGCCGTTCGGTCACGACCTGAAGTCGGCCGAGGAACTGAACGCGATCGTCCACGAGGTGTTCGCGCCGGACCAGGTGTTCCGGATCGACCACTATCTGGGCAAGGAGACCGTCCAGAACATCCTGGCGCTGCGCTTCGCCAACACCATGTTCGAACCGATCTGGAACCGGTCGTTCGTCGACCATGTGCAGATCACCATGGCCGAGGACATCGGCATCGGCGGCCGGGCCGGCTACTACGACGGCATCGGCGCGGCCCGTGACGTCATCCAGAACCACCTGCTGCAGCTGCTGGCGCTGACCGCGATGGAGGAGCCGGCCTCCTTCGGCGCGGACGCGCTGGCCGCGGAGAAGACCAAGGTGCTCGGCGCCGTCCGGCTGCCGAAGGACCTGGGCCGGGACACCGTGCGCGGGCAGTACGCGGCCGGCTGGCAGGGCGGCGCGAAGGCCGTCGGCTATCTGGAGGAGGACGGCATCGACGCCTCCTCCAAGACCGACACCTACGCCGCGATCAAGCTGGGCATCGACAACCGCCGCTGGGCGGGCGTCCCCTTCTATCTGCGCACCGGCAAGCGGCTGGGCCGCCGGGTCACCGAGATCGCGGTGGTGTTCCAGCGGGCCCCGCACTCCCCCTTCGACACGACGGCCACCGAGGAGCTGGGCTCCAACGCGATCGTCATCCGGGTGCAGCCCGACGAGGGCGTCACGGTGCGGTTCGGCTCGAAGGTGCCGGGCACGTCGATGGAGATCCGGGACGTGTCGATGGACTTCGCCTACGGCGAGTCGTTCACCGAGTCCAGCCCGGAGGCGTACGAACGGCTCATCCTCGACGTGCTGCTCGGCGACTCCAACCTCTTCCCGCGCACGGAGGAGGTCGAGCTGTCCTGGAAGATCCTCGACCCGATCGAGGAGTTCTGGGACGCCCACGGCAGGCCGGCGCAGTACCCGGCCGGTACGTGGGGGCCGGTGGAGGCGGACGAAATGCTCGAGCGAGACGGACGGAGCTGGCGCCGGCCATGAAGATAGACCTCACGGACACCACGGCCAGCAAGATCAACAAGGCGCTGGTGAAGGGCCGCCGGGCGATCGGCACCCCGGCCGTCGGCATGGTCCTCACCCTGGTCATCGTGACGGACGAGGAGAACGCCTACGACGCGCTGAAGGCGGCGAGCGACGCCTCCCACGAGCACCCCTCGCGGATGCTCGTCGTCATCCGGCGCGTCTCGCGGTCGCCGCGCGACCGCACCCAGTCCCGGCTGGACGCCGAGGTGCGGGTGGGCGCCGACGCCGGCACCGGCGAGACGGTGGTGCTCCGGCTGCACGGCGAGGTCGTCGACCACGCCCAGTCGGTGGTCCTGCCGCTGCTGCTGCCGGACGCCCCGGTGGTGGTGTGGTGGCCGGTCAACGCCCCGCTCGACCCGGCCGGGGACCCGCTGGGCGCGCTCGCCCAGCGCCGGGTGACCGACACCTACGCCTGCGAGCAGCCGGTGCGGGAGCTCACCGCCCGCGCCGCCGCCTACACCCCGGGCGACACGGACCTGTCGTGGACCCGCATCACGCCGTGGCGCTCGATGCTGGCCGCGGCGCTGGACCAGGTCACCTGCAAGGTGCAGGGCGTCGAGGTGGAGGGCGAGGAGTTCAACCCGAGCTGCGAGCTGCTGGCGATGTGGCTCGCGGACCGGCTGGACGTCCCCGTGCGGCGTTCGCTGTCGAACGGGCCGGGCCTCACCGCCGTCCGCATGGACACCGACTGCGGGCCGGTGGTGCTGGACCGGCCCGACGGTTCGCTGGCGACGCTGTCCATCCAGGGTCAGCCCAAGCGTGCGGTGGCGCTCAAGCGCCGCGACACGGCGGAGCTGATCGCGGAGGAGCTGCGCCGCCTGGACCCGGACGACACCTACGCGTCGGCGCTGCGGTACGGCGTCGAGCGGCTGAGGACGGGCGGCCGGGCACCGTCCGGGGCGGCCCCGACGGCCGCCGCCGGTGACGGGCCCGCCAAAGGAGACACCGGGGCCGAGGCGGTCCCCGCCCCCGTCGAGTCGGCTGCGAAAGCACCCGCGGCCCAAGCGACCGAGGAGGCACCGGTGAAGAAGGCGGGAGCGACATGAGTACGGCACCCCAGCTGGTCGTGCACCGCGACACGGAGCTGATGGCGCAGGCCGCGGCGGCCCGGCTGATCACCCGGATCGTGGACGCGCAGTCCTCGCGGGGTTCGGCGTCGGTCGTGCTGACCGGTGGCCGCAACGGCAACGGCCTGCTGGCCGCGCTGGCGGCGGCCCCCGCGCGGGACGCGGTGGACTGGGGCCGGATCGACCTGTGGTGGGGCGACGAGCGGTTCCTGCCCGAGGGCGACCCGGACCGCAATGTCACCCAGGCGCGCAAGGCGCTGCTCGACGCGGTGCCGGTGGACCCGGACCGGGTGCACGCCATGCCCGCCTCGGACGGCCCGCACGGCGCCGACGTGGACGCGGCGGCCGCCGCGTACGCGGAGGAGCTGGCCCGGGCCGCGGGCCCCGAGGACCACGGACCGGTCCCGGAGTTCGACGTCCTGATGCTGGGCGTGGGGCCGGACACGCATGTGGCGTCCCTGTTCCCGGAGCTGCCCGCGGTCCGCGAGACGGAGCGCACGGTGGTGGGGGTGCACGGCGCGCCGAAGCCCCCGCCGACCCGGGTGTCGCTGACCCTGCCGGCGATCCGGGCGGCCCGCGAGGTGTGGCTGCTGGCCGCCGGTCAGGACAAGGCGGAGGCCGCGGCCATCGCCCTGTCGGGCGCGGGCGAGATCCAGGCACCGGCGGCGGGCGCCCGCGGCCGGGCCCGCACCCTGTGGCTGCTGGACGCGGCGGCGGCGTCGCAGCTGCCGCGGTCGCTGTACCCGCCGGCGTCGCCGTAGGCGGCCCGCCGGGCGTACCGAACGGCGAAGGGGCGGTGAGGGTGATTCCCTCACCGCCCCTTCGCCGTCGGGCTACTTCACGGACCCCGCCATGACGCCCTGCACGAAGTGCCGCTGGAACGCGAAGAACACGGCCACCGGCACCACCAGGGACAGGAACGCTCCCGGCGCGAGCACGTCGATGTTGCTGCCGAACTGGCGGATCTGCGACTGCAGTTCCACCGTCAGGGGCTGCGAGGAGCTGTCCGCGAAGAGCAGCGCCACCAGCATGTCGTTCCACACCCACAGGAACTGGAAGATGGCCAGGCTGGCGATGGCCGGGCGGCCCACCGGCAGCACCAGGCGGGTGAAGATCCGCCATTCGCTGCCGCCGTCCATCCGGGCGGCCTCCAGCATCTCCTTCGGCATCTCCGCGAAGTAGTTGCGCAGCAGGAACACGGCGAACGGCAGCCCGTACGCCACGTGGAACAGCACGACACCGGGGATGGTGCCGAACAGCCCCAGCTGGCCGAAGAGTTTGGCGACCGGCAGCAGACCGATCTGCACGGGGACGACCAGCAGGGCGACCACGAGCAGGAAGACGGGTTCGCGGCCGGGGAAGTCCAGCCAGGCGAAGGCGTATCCGGCGAGCGCGGCGACCACCACGACCAGCACGGTGGTCGGCACCGAGATCAGCACGGTGTTCCAGAACGCCTGGGTCATGCCCGAGTTCTTCAGCAGCGCCGTGTAGTTGTCGAAGGACAACTGCCCCGGAGCGGTGAAGACGGTCCACCAGCCGCCCTTGGCGGTGTCCTCGGCGGACCGCATCGAGGACAGGAACAGCCCGGCCAGCGGGGTCATCCACACCAGGCCGATGACGACCAGGAAGGCCTGCACCACGGCGCTGCTCAGTCCGCGCCGGATCGCGTTCATCGCTGGCTCCTTCGGAAGCGTCGGACGTTGAAGACCATGGCGGGGATGACGAGCAGCAGCAGGAGCACGCCGAGGGCGCTGCCCAGCCCCTGGTCGTTGCCGCCGCCGAACGACACCAGCCACATCTGGGTGGCCAGCACGGTCGCGTCCTCCTGCACCGGCCCCGGCGCGATGATGTAGACGAGGTCGAAGACCTTCATCACGTTGATCACCAGGGTGACGAACACGACGGTGAGCACCGGCCCCAGCAGCGGCACGGTGATCTTCCGGAAGATCTGCCATTCGTTGGCGCCGTCCATCCGGGCGGCCTCCAGCGCGTCCCGGGGCAGGGCGGCGAGGCCCGCGCCGATCAGCACCATGGAGAAGCCGGTCCAGATCCACAGGTAGGCGCCGATGATGGCCGGGGTGACGAGGGTGGGGCCCAGCCAGGAGATGCCCTCGTAGGGCGGCGCGAAGTTGTCGGCGGGCAGCTTCAGGGTGTAGCCGCCGCCTTCGAGGCCGGTGAAGCGGAAGGACCCGTCGGCCGAAGTGGTGGTGCTCGCGACGGTCTTCCCGTCCCGGACCGCCTCGACCTTCATCCCGGGCAGTCCGCTCTCCCGGTCGTCGACGACTCCCGGTTCCCCTCCCCCGCCGGGCGTGAAGTCGAGGTAGACCACGCCGCGCACCTCGTCGGCGCCCGCCGTGGCGGCGGCCGCCTCGCGGGCGGGTTCGGCGTCGCCCGGCAGGTCCTTGGGGGCGATGCCGACCAGGCCGAGGGCCGCCGTGCCGCCGGGCGAGACGTCCGCGCCGGTGGCGTACGAGCCGTCCGGCTGCCGGGTCAGGCCCTCGTCGTCGCGCGGGCGGGCGTCCGGGTAGGACGAGGTGCCCTTGAAGGCGTCGTGGACGCCGACGACGGCCGCGTTGAGGACGCCCTTGTCGGGGTCCTCGTCGTAGGCGAGCCGGAAGATGATGCCGGCCGCCAGGAAGGACACCGCCATCGGCATGAAGAGCAGCAGCTTGAAGGCGGTGGCCCAGCGGATCTTCTCCACCAGCACCGCCAGGATCAGGCCCAGGCCGGTGAGCAGGGTGGGGGCGACCACGACCCAGATGGCGGTGTTCCGCACGGCGGTGAGGGTGGTCGGGTCGCGGAACATCTCGGTGTAGTTGTCGACCCCCACGAACTGCGAGCCGGAGGCGTCGAACAGGCTCCGGCCGACGGAGAACAGCACGGGGTACACGACGAGCGCGCCCAGCAGGAGCAGTGCGGGCAGGACGAACAGCAGGGCGATGACCCGCCCCCGGCGGCGCGCGCGCCGGCTGCGCGCGCCGTCGGGATGCACGGGTGCCGGAGGCTTCGCCTCTTTCAGCACGGTGGCGGTCACGGCGGTCAGTTCCCGTAGGCCTTGGCCGCGGCGGCCTCGAGCTCGGCGGCGGTCTTCGCCGGGTCGGCCGGGTCGCGCAGGAAGTCCTGCAGGATCTTCCACTCGCCGGCGCCCTTGGTGCCGCCGAAGGCGGCGGGGGCCTGGTCGGACATGTCGAAGCGGACCGAGTCTCCGGCGTTGATCAGGGACTCGGCGGTGGCGCGGGTGACGTCGTCGCCGTAGGAGGCGAGGTCCAGCTTCTTGTTCGGGGAGAGGAAGCCTCCGGCCTCGGCCCACACGGCCGCGGCCTCGGGGGTGGCGAGGTACTCCATGAGGGCCATGCCGGCCTCGGAGTTCTTGCCGTCCTTGAGCACGACGGCCGCGTCGCCGCCGCTGACCACGGGCGCCTTGCCGTCACCGACCGGCGGGAAGGGGAAGAAGTTGGCGTCGGTGCCGATGGTCCGGCCGAACTGGTCCTTGGCCACACCGGCGACGAAGTCGCCCTCGTAGACCATGGCGGCCTCGGCCTTGGGGCCGAAGACCTTCTCCACGGAGCCGGGGAAGTCGGTGTTCAGGGCGCCCTTCTGGCCGCCGGCGATGAGCTGCTTGTCCTTGAACAGCTTGCCGAGGGTGGTGAGCGCGTCGACCACGGTGGGGTCGGTCCACTTGATCTCGTGGGCGGCGAGGGCGTCGTACTTCTCGGGCCCGGCCTGGGAGAGGTAGACGTTCTCGAACCAGTCGGTGAGCGTCCAGCCGTCCTGACCGGCGACGGAGAACGCGGCGAGACCGGAGTCGGAGATCGTCTTCCCGTTCTCCAGCATCTCGTCGAAGGTCTTGGGCTCCTTCACCCCGGCCTGTTCGAGGGCTTCGGGGCTGTACCAGACGGTGGACTTGTGGGCGGCCTTGAAGTAGAGGCCGTACAGGGTGTCGTCGACGGTGCCGTAGTCGCGCCACACCTGGGCGAAGTTGTCCTTCACCGTCGACTGGACGTCCTTGTCCAGCGGCTTGAGCCAGCCCTTCTCGGCGAACTGCTTGAGGACGCCGACCTGGGGGACCATCACGACGTCGGGGGCGTTGCCGCCCTCGATCTTGCTGCCGACGACGGTGGAGACGTTGTCGCCGGTGGACACGAACTGCGTCTTGGCGCCGGTCTTCTCGGTGAAGGCGTCCAGCACCTTCTGGAAGTTCTGCTGCTCGCTGCCGGACCAGACGCCGGCGACGGTGACGGTCTGGCCGTCGAGCGACTTGTCGCCGCCGCCGGCCGAGACCGGGTCGCCGCCGCCGCAGGCGGTGGCGCCGAGGGCGAGGACGAGGGCGGTGCATCCGGTGATCAGGGTGGTGCGTCGTCGCATCATCGTTGATGTCCCTTCGGGATACGTGGAGAGGGGAGAACGGCAGGCGTGGGGGTTCAGGTGCCGGTGATCCACCAGGCGGCGGTGGAGCCGGGCAGCACCCCGGGCGGGCAGGGGCCGCTGGCGAGCAGCGGGACGCCGTCCACCGGGGCGGGTACGGGGGCGGTGCCGAAGTTGACGGCGCAGACCAGGTCGTCGCCGCGGACGAAGGCGAGGACGCCGGGCTGGGTGTCCAGCCAGCGCAGCGGGCCGTCGCCCAGCTGGTCGAGGGCGGCGCGCAGCTGCAGGCCGTCGCGGTAGAGGTGCCAGAAGGACCGGGTGTCGGCGAGGGCGCGTTCGGTGGCGTACTCGGCGAACCAGTCCGGCTGCGGCAGCCAGGGCCGGGCGGCCTCGGTGCCGGAGGTGAAGCCGAACGGGGAGGCCTGGCCGGACCAGGGCAGCGGGACGCGGCAGCCGTCGCGGATCCGGGCCCGGCTGCCGGTGCGGCGGAAGATCGGGTCGGTGAGCACGTCGTCGGGCAGGTCGACGACCTCGGGCAGGCCCAGCTCCTCGCCCTGGTAGATGTAGGCGGCGCCGGGCAGCGCCAGCATCAGCAGCGCGGCGGCCCGGGCGCGGGCGGGGCCGAGGCCGCTGCTCTCGGGGGTGGGCTCGCCGTAGCGGGTGACGGTGCGGACCTGGTCGTGGTTGTTGAGGACCCAGGTGACCGTCGAGCCGGTGCCGGCGATGTCCTGCATGGCCTCGGATATGACCTTGCGGAAGGCGTCGGCGTCCCAGGGGGCGCCCAGCAGGTCGAAGAAGAACGCCTGGTGCAGTTCGTCGGGGCGGACGTATTTGGCGTGCTCGCGGGCGGAGGGCACGGAGACCTCGCCGACCAGGAGGCGTTCGCGGCCGTCGCGGGCGGTGTACTCCTCGCACACGGCGCGCCAGTGCCGCCACACGTCGTGGACCTCGGGCTGGTTCCAGGCGAGCGGGTTGACCGAGTCGCGGGTGCGGGCGTCGGCCTCCGGGTCCGGGGAGTCGGGCAGCTCGGGGTGCTTGAAGAGGCCGGCGGCGACGTCGATGCGGAAGCCGTCGACTCCCCGGTCGAGCCAGAACCGCAGGGTGCGGTCGAACTCGGCGGCGACCTCGGGGTCGCGCCAGTTCCAGTCCGGCTGCTCGGGCGTGAACATGTGCAGGTACCACTGGCCGGGCCGGCCGTCCGGCTCGGTGACGCGGGTCCAGGCGGGGCCGCCGAACATGGCGTGCCAGTTGTTGGGCGGCTCGTCGCCGTCCGGGCCGCGGCCGTCGGCGAAGTGGAAGCGGGCGCGCTCCGGGCTGCCGGGTGCCGCGGCGAGCGCCTGCCGGAACCAGGGGTGCTCGCTGGAGCAGTGGTTCGGGACGATGTCCAGCAGCACCTTGATCCCCAGCCGCCGGGCGGTGCCGACCAGCCGGTCGAACTCGTCGAGATCGCCGAAGACCGGGTCGACGCCGCAGTAGTCGGCGACGTCGTAGCCGTGGTCGTGCTGCGGTGAGGGGTAGAACGGGCTGAGCCAGATCCCGTCCACGCCGAGCTTCTTCAGGTACGGAAGTCCCGTCCTGACGCCGGCGAGATCGCCGATGCCGTCACCGGTGCTGTCCAGGAAGCTGCGGACGTACACCTGATAGATCACCGCGTCACGCCACCAGTGGTGCCTGTTCACCCCATTGACCTGTCTGTGAGGAGTGCTGTTCGTTATGCATGCATGTTAGGTAGGCGCGTCCCGAGGGTGTCAATGAACGTACGCACACCACCGGAAAGTTGGGCCGCGCAAACAGGGGCGAACATGAGCGTTTCGGACACAGTTGAGATGTCCGCGTTACTTAACAAGTAACTAGAAGAGTCCGGCAGGGGTCCCCGCGGCTAGCGGGAGGAGACGGCGGCCAGCTCGGTCGCCAGCCGGCGCACCGCGGCCTCGGGCGTCTGCCGCCCGGTCATCGCGTCGTGCACGACCGCCTGCACCACCAGGCTCACCTGGTCGTAGTGCGGGCTCTTGGGACGCGGCTCGGCGGCGAGCACGCTCTCGCGCAGGGTCGGCAGGTACGGGAACCGCCGGACCAGGTCCGGATCGTCGTACAGGTCCGCCCGCACCGGCGGCAGGGCACCGTGGGTGAGGACCTGGCGCTGCACGCGCTCGCTGGTCAAGTACGCGATCAGGCGGGCGGCGGAGTCGGGGTGCCGGGCCTGGCTGCTGACGGCCAGGTTGGAGCCGCCCAGGACACTGGTCCCCGGCCCGTCCGACCCCGGCAGCGGCACCGCGCCGACCTTGCCGGCGACCTTCGACTCCGGGGCGGAGGCGGCGACGTAGGCGTAGGGCCAGTTCCGCAGGAAGAGCAGCCGGCCGTCCTGGAACGCCTGCTTGGACTCCTCCTCCTTGTAGGCCAGCGCGGCCTCGGGGATCCAGCCCTCGCGGACGCCCCGGGCGAGGAAGCCGATGCCCTCCCGGGCGGCACGCGAGTTCACCGTGACCCGCTCGCCCTCGTCGCCCAGGATGGTGCCGCCCGCCGAGTAGACGGCCTCGGCCGCGTTGACGGTCAGGCCCTCGTAGGGCAGGAACTGGCCCGCGTAGCCGTCCAGTCGGTACTTCGGCGCCAGCGTCCGCGCGGCCCGCTCCAGGTCCGCCCAGGTGCGCGGCGGCGGGACGCCCTCGGCGGCGAGGACGTCCTTGCGGTAGAGCAGCAGTCCGGCGTTGGTGACGTAGGGCACCGCGTAGAGCCGGTCGTCGTAGGTCGCGGTGTCGACGACCCGGGGCAGGAAGGTGTCCAGCGGGAAGCTGTCCGGCGGCAGCGGACGGATCCAGCCCGCCGCGGCGAACTCCGAGGTCCAGCTGACGTCGATGTTGAGGACGTCGAACCGGCCGCGTTCCCCGGCCCGCAGGTCGGTGATCATCTGGGCGCGCGTCTCGTCCGCCGAGTCGGGCAGTTCGACGAGGGTGACGCGCTCGTCGGGATGGCTGCGGTTCCAGCCCTGGAGCAGGGGGCCGAGATAGCCGGTGAGGTCCCCGGCCGTGGCCAGGGTGAGCGGGCCCCGCCCCCCGGAGGAGCCCTCGCCGGCCTGTGCTCCGGAGGCCACATAGCCGGTGAGGACGACGACGAGGACGAGGAGGCCCCTACCCGCGGCATGGATCCACCGCATAGGTTCCTCCCTGTACACCGGCACCCGGGCACCCTCGTCCGGGAGTCAGAGGCCATGTATACCGGTTAGGTATGCGCGATACTAGGGCCTGCGGCACATTACCCACACGCGAGGAGGAGAGCACGAGTGCGGCTGCCCCTCCTGGCGCTGCTCGCGCGCGGCCCGGCGCACGGATACGAGCTCAAGCAGGACCTTGAGCAACTGCTGGGCTCCGCGTACCCTCAGCCGAACGTCGGCCAGATATACGTCACCCTCGGCCGCCTCGAGAAGTCGGGGCTGATCGAGGGCGAGGACGTGGAGCAGTCGAGCCGGCCCAACAAGAAGGTCTACCACCTCACCGACGCCGGGCGTGAGGCACTTCACGCCTGGTTCGAGGACACGGCCGACGAGCCGCGGGTGCGGGACGAGTTCTTCATGAAGCTGGCCCTCGCCCCCCAGTCCGGTGCCACGGACCAGATCACCCTGATCAACAAGCAGCGGCGGCAGTACCTCAACACCATGCGGGAGCTGTCGAGACTGGCCGCCGCCGAAGACCGGGACAACCGCATCGCCCATCTCCTCATCGAGGGTGCGATGCTGCACCTGCAGGCCGACCTCGACTGGCTCGAGCGGTGCCAGGAAGAGCTGGAGGAGCTGGAGTGAGCGAGACCACCACCGCTCCCGTGCTGCGCGCCGAGCGCCTGGTCAAGACGCACCACGGCGAGGGCGCCCCCGCGCACGCCGTGCGCGGTGTGGACCTGTCCGTGGACCGGGGCGAGTTCGTCGCGGTCACCGGCCCGTCCGGCGCGGGCAAGTCGACGCTGCTGCACCTGCTCGGCGGGCTCCAGCACCCCGACGAGGGCAGCATCTGGCTGGACGGCGAGTGCACCGACGGCTACAGCGAGGCACGCTGGGCCGTCGAGCGCCGCAAGCGCATCGGCATCGTCTTCCAGTTCTTCAACCTGGTCTCCGACCTGTCCGTGGCCGACAACGTGGAGCTGCCCGCCCTGCTCGCCGGGGTGGCGCCCCGCAAGGCCCGCGAGGAGCGCGAGGCGCTGCTCGCCGAGCTGGGCCTGACGGGCAAGGAGCGGAGCATGCCGGGCGAGCTGTCCGGCGGTGAGCAGCAGCGGGTCGCCCTCGCCCGGGCCCTGGTCAACCACCCGCCGCTGCTGCTGGCCGACGAGCCCGCGGGCAGCCTGGACAGCAAGGGCACCCGCGAGGTGATGCGGCTGCTGTCCCGCTTCCACCAGCGCGGCCAGACGATCGTCATGGTCACCCACGACGCGCGGCTCGCCAGCGCCGCGGACCGGGTGATCAGCTTCTTCGACGGCCGGATAGCCGACGACGCCCGCCTCGACGGCCCGGCGCCGCGCGGCAAGGGCATCTCCGGCGTGCTGGAGCTCAAGGACTGACATGCCGGTGTCCGACTGCTGCGTGCCGAGGGGGTGAGACCCGTGCGAGCCACTCTGCGCTGGGCGCACTCCGATCTGCGCACGCACCGCGGCGAGGCGCTGTTCCTGGTCCTCGCCACCGCGGGCATCGTCGCGTCGCTGCTGCTGGCCACCGCGCTGTTCGGCTACGCCACCAACCCGTGGCAGCGCGTCTTCACCCAGGCGCACGGCGCGCACGTGACCCTGCACACCACCGCCGCGGCGAACGCGGGCGAGCTGGCCGGGCTGGACGGCGTGCGTTCCGTCTCCGGCCCCCACCCCACCGAGTCGGTGACGCTCGCCTCGCGCGGCAGCCGGGCCTCGGTGGAGCTGCGCGGCACCGCCGAGCGGCCCGACACCGGACGCCCGCTGATCGTCTCCGGGCACTGGCTGGACCCGGCGGCACCGGACGGCGTGGTCCTGGAGAGCCGTCTCGCCCGGGCCCTGCTCACCGCGCCCGGGGAGACCCTGACCGTGCCCGGCACGGGACGCACGCTGACCGTGGTGGGCATCGCCGACAGCGCCGAGCCGCGCTACCGGCCGGGTGAGCAGCGCGGCCTGGTCTGGGCCCTGCCGTCCGCCCTGGCCGAGCCGGGCGGGCAGGTGATCGGGCTGCGGCTGACCGACCCCGGCGACACCGGGTACGCGGTGCAGCGGGCGGTGACCGTGCTCGGGGCCGGGGCGATCGGCGAGGTGTCCACCTGGCAGCAGGCGCGCGCCGAGGCGCAGGGCGACAACCGGCTGCTGGGCCAGGTGCTCGGCCTGTTCGGGCTGGGCGCGCTGGTCGCGGCCGGGTTCGCCGTGCACGGCGCCATCGGCACCCGGATCCGGGGCCACCTGCGGGACATCTCCGTGCTGAAGGCCATCGGTTTCACGCCCGGCCAGGTGGTGCGGGTGTTCCTCGTCCAGCACCTGCTCTACGCCTTGCTGGGCGCCGTCGCCGCCGCCGTGCTCATCGGGACGCTGGGCAGTGCGGTGCCGGGGCGCCTCGGTGACGCGCTGGCCGTGTGGCAGGGGCTGCCCGGGCACACCGTCGCCCTGTTCGCCGTCCCGGCCGGAGCGGTGCTGTTCATCGGCGCGACCACCGGGCTCGCCGCCTGGCGGGCCGGACGGGTGCCGCCGGTACCGGTGCCGCGGCCCGCGGTCACGCCCGGCGGACGGCTGACGAACCTGGCCCGGCGGGCGCTGGGCGTGCGGGTGCCGCCGGCGCTGGTGCTCGGCTGGCACAAGGCGTACTCGCGCCGCCCGCGGTCCCTGGGCACGGTCGCGCGGCTGACGCTGCCGCTGCTGCTGATCGTGGTCGCGATGAGCGCGTGGACCACCATCGACCGCTTCCACAGCAGCCCCGAGCGGATGGGACTGCCCGCGGCGCTCAGCGCCCGCGCCGACGCCACCCTGGACGACGCTCGGGCGCGCGCCCTGCTGGAGCGCGATCCGCAGGTCGTGGCCGCCCATCCGGGGGTGGAGGTGGCCGCCCTGGTGCCCGGGCAGACCGCCACCATCGCGCTGCGCGGCCTGGGCACGCACCAGGAGCCGTACCCGTTCACGCTGGCCGAGGGCAGGGCGGCCCGCGGTCCGGACGAGGCGGTGGCCGGCCAGGGGCTGCTCGACCTGCTGCACGTGCGGGTCGGCGACTGGGTGCGGGTCACCGTCGGCGACCGGCCGCAGATCCTGCACATCGTGGGACGCAGCATCGAACCGGAGAACGCCGGCCGGGTGATCTCGACCCCCCTCGACACGCTCCGCGCGAACGACCCGGATCTGCGGCCCACCCTGCACCAGCTCGAACTGACCCCCGGCGCCGATCCGCGGGTGGTGGCCGACCGGCTGACCGCCGCGGGCGACGGCCATCTCGACGTGCACGCGGTGGCCAACCCGGCCGACGGGTTGTCCCCGCTGCGGGCGGTGGTGCTCGGGCTCGTCGTCGTGCTCGCCCTCATCGGGCTGATCGAGCTGCTGACCGCGATCGGCGGCACGGTGCGCGAGGGGGAGCGGGACCTGCTGGCCCTGAAGGCGATCGGTCTCTCCCCCCGGCAGATCACCGCGATCACCGTCACCGCGACGGCGGGCACGGCCCTGGCGGCGGTGGTCGTCGCCGTCGCCCTGGGGCTGCCCCTGGCGCACTGGCTGATCGACGCCCAGGGCCGGTCGAGCGGCATCGGCGCGGGCATCGCCCAGGGGCCGCCCGCCCTCTTCCTGCTGGCCCTCGGGGCGGCGGCCGTACTGGGCGCCGCCGCGCTGGCGACGGTACCCGCCGCCCGGGCCGCCCGCCGCCGCCTCGCGGACACCCTGAGCGCCGTGGCCTGAGCGCCGTGGCCTGAGCGCCGTGGCCTGCGCCGCAGCGCTGTGGCCCGAGCGCCGTGGCCCGAGCCGCGCGGGCCGGCCGGAAACGGTACGGGAGGCGGACGGCGCCCGGCCGTCCGCCTCCCGTACCGCGTCTCACCGCCGTCCGCGCAGCTCCCGGTACCTGGCGACCAGGGCCTGGGTGGAGACGTCCAGTCCGGGCACGTCGGCGCCCTCGGTGAGCGCCGGCTCCACCCGCTTGGCGAGGACCTTGCCCAGCTCCACGCCCCACTGGTCGAAGGAGTCGATGTTCCAGACCGCGCCCTGCACGAACACCTTGTGCTCGTAGAGCGCGACGAGCTGGCCGAGCACCGACGGCGTCAGCTCCCGCGCGAGGATGGTCGTCGTGGGGTGGTTGCCGCGGAAGGTCTTGTGCGGCACCAGCTCCTCGGGCACCCCCTCGCCGCGCACCTCGTCCGGCGTCTTGCCGAAGGCGAGGGCCTGCGTCTGGGCGAAGAAGTTGGCCATCAGCAGGTCGTGCTGGGCCTTGAGTTCGTCGCTCAGCTCGGCGACCGGCTCGGCGAAGCCGATGAAGTCCGCCGGGATCAGCTTGGTGCCCTGGTGGATCAACTGGTAGTAGGCGTGCTGCCCGTTGGTGCCCGGCGTGCCCCAGACGACGGGGCCGGTCTGCCAGTCCACCTCGCGCCCGTCGCGGTCGACGGACTTGCCGTTGGACTCCATGTCGAGCTGCTGGAGGTAGGCGGTGAACTTCGACAGGTAGTGCGAGTACGGCAGCACGGCGTGTGACTGGGCACCGTGGAAGTTGTTGTACCAGATGCCCAACAGGCCCAGCAGCAGCGGGACGTTGGACTCGGGGGGCGCGGTGCGGAAGTGCTCGTCGACGATCCGGAACCCGTCGAGCATCTCCCGGAAGCGGTCCGGGCCGATGGCGATCATCAGGGACAGCCCGATCGCGGAGTCGTAGGAGTACCGGCCGCCGACCCAGTCCCAGAACTCGAACATGTTGGCCGTGTCGATGCCGAACTCGGCGACCTTCTCCGCGTTGGTGGACAGCGCCACGAAGTGCTTGGCCACCGCGGCCTCGTCGCCGCCCAGCGCGTCGAGCAGCCAGGTGCGGGCCGAGGTGGCGTTGGTGACGGTCTCGATGGTGGTGAAGGTCTTGGACGCGATGACGAACAGCGTCTCGGCCGGGTCCAGGTCGCGGGTGGCCTCGTGCAGGTCGGCGCCGTCCACGTTGGACACGAAGCGCACGGTGAGGTCGCGGTCGGTGTAGGCGCGCAGCGCCTCGTACGCCATGGCGGGGCCGAGGTCGGAGCCGCCGATGCCCACGTTGACCACGTTGCGGATCCGCTTGCCGGTGTGGCCGGTCCACTCGCCGGAACGGATGCGGTCGGCGAAGGAGCTCATCCGGTCGAGGACGGCGTGCACGGCCGGCACGACGTTCTCCCCGTCGACCTCGACCACCGCGTCGCGGGGGGCCCGCAGGGCGGTGTGCAGCACCGCGCGGTCCTCGGTGGTGTTGATCCGCTCGCCGCGGAACATGGCGTCGCGCAGACCGAACACGTCGGTGGCGGCGGCCAGCTCCCGCAGCAGCCGCAGGGTCTCGTCGGTGACCAGGTGCTTGGAGTAGTCGACGTACAGGTCGCCGACGCCCAGGGTGTACCCGGTGCCGCGGCCGGGGTCGGCGGCGAACAGCTCGCGCAGCCCCACCTCGGCGAGCTCCTCGCGGTGCTTGGCCAGTGCGGTCCACTCCGGCGTCTGGTTGAGCCTGGTACGGCCGTCTGCGTTCATCTCGGACTTCAGCCTTCTTCCTTGCTGCCTGTGCGTACCTGCCCCGCTGCCCTTACCAACCTAATTGATCAGCGGTGGACGTGAGCTGTCGTGACGCCGTCGTCCGGCGCAACAAGGGGTACGTCCGTACGGCTTCCGGGTATCAGCGCGGCGACGGACAGGACGAAGAAGGCGGCGGCGAGCAGCGGCGGGGTGCGGGTGCCCCAGGCGGCGGCGACGGCACCGCCGAGCAGCGCGCCCACGGGCGCCCCGGCGACCGCGAGGGTGCGGTGGGCGGAGCTGATCCGGCCGAGCATGGCGGCGGGACTGCGTTCCTGCATCAGGGTCGTGGTGTTGACGTTCCACACCATGCCCATGAAGCCGAAGACGGCCAGCGCGGCGGTGAGGGCGCCGAGGTGGCGGACGGCGCCCATGGCGACGAGGGCGGCGCACTGCACGGTGCCGGCCAGGAGCACGGCCCGGGTCCGGCCGAGGCGGTCGGCCAGGCGCCCGTTGAGCGCTCCCCCGGCCAGGCTGCCGGCCGCGTACGCCGTGAGGGCGACCGCATAGCCGGTGTTCCCGGCGCCGAGCCAGTCGGTCACCAGCACGACGAGGGTCGCGATGAGGGCGCCCATGCCGACGTTGCACAGGGCGGTGGCGGTGCACAGTCCGCGCAGTGCCCGGTCCCGGACGAGGGTGCGCAGGCCGTCGGCGATCTCCCGGCGCAGGGTGCTGCCCGCCGGCCGGGGGGCGCGGTCGGGCGCGGGGGTGCGCAGGGTGGCGATCAGGGCGGCGGCCAGCAGGTAGGTGGCCGCATCGACGGCGAACGGCGCCGCGGCGCCCGCGGTCAGCAGCAGCGGCACGACGGGGCCGCCCAGCAGGCCGCCGGCCAGGCGCTGGCCGGTCATCAGGCGGGCGTTGGCGCTGCCCAGGGCCTCCCGGCCGACGAGGGCGGGCAGCAGGGCGGTGGCGGCGTTGTCGAAGAGGGTCTGGAGCGTGGTGAGGGTGAAGGCGAGCGCGACGAGCAGGGCGATCGAGGCGTGTCCCAATGCCACGGCCACGGCGAAGGCGGCCACCAGCAGGCCCCGCAGGGCGTCGACCGTCCACATGGCGCGCCGCTGGTCGACGCGGTCGGCGACGGCGCCGCCGAGGAGTCCGAAGACGATCCACGGCAGGTAGCCGCAGGCGGTGACGGAGGCGATGAGCAGCGGATCGTCGGTGAGGGTCACGGCCAGCAGGGGCAGTGCGGCCGTGCGCAGCGCGTCTCCGAAGCTGGACAGCACCGCCGCGCTCCACAGCCGTCCGAACCCTCCGCGCCAGGTGGGCGCACACCGGCCCGCGGACTCCGCTGTCGTCACTGCCGCTCCTCACGGTCCCGGCGGTGCACGCGCACCGTTGCGGAAACCGTAGGGGGCACCACTGACACGGTGCCGGGCCGGCCCGCGGGAGGGCGGGCGGGGGTGAGGCGGCGGTCGGGTCAGGCCCGGCGCGGTGCCTGGCCGGCCGTCAACGCCTAGATCTCGCCGCGGAGTTTGGCGAGCGCCTCGGCGAGGATCGCCTCACCGTCGGCGTCGCTGCGCCGCTCGCGCACATAGGCGAGGTGCGTCTTGTAGGGCTCGGTGCGCGGCGGGTCCGGGGGATTGTCGCGGTCCTGCCCGGCCGGAAAGCCACAGCGGGGGCAGTCCCAGGTGTCGGGCACCTGCGCGTCGCTCGCGAAGCTGGGCTGGGTCTCGTGTCCGTTGGAGCACCAGAAGGAGACGCGCAGCCGCGGCGCGGACTCGCCGCGCTCGGCCTCGCCCATCGGCCCCGCCCCGACCCGGCTTCCCCGGATCGCGTTGCCACTTGCCACGGTCGTAACTCCCTGCGTGATGGTGCCGCGAAGCGAGTCGGCGTTCCGCTTCACTGCGAGCGCCTCAGTTTACGTAAGGCCCAACGCGCGTCCAGTGATTGGAGTTACCGCCCCCATTTCCAGACGCAAGCCCCATGATAGGCCGCGCTTGGCCGCGCGTACCGAACATGGGGCCTTACGTACGGAATGCGTAGGGGGTGCGTCCGGAAATGCGTCCGGATGGTGTGTGTGGCTCAGTTGTTCATCTTCATCATGATGCCGAGCGTGACGATGCACGCGAACCACAGCAGACCGACCACCACGGTGATCCGGTCGAGGTTGCGCTCGGCGACGGAGGAGCCGCCGACGGAGGACTGCATGCCACCACCGAACATGTCGGAGAGGCCGCCGCCCTTCCCCTTGTGCATCAGCACCAGCAGCATCAGCAGCAGGCTGAAGACGATCAGGGCGATCGAGAACCCCATGACCACGACTGGACCAACTTCCTCGGATTCGGACGGACGACGCGGGGCCCGGCACGATGCCGGACCCCGCAAGGGTACGACGGATCGCCGTCAGCGCATACTCACTGCCCGGCCCGCCGGGCGGCTCACTGGTCGCGGAAGCGGACGATCTTCACGAACTCGTCCGCGTCCAGGGAGGCGCCGCCGACCAGCGCACCGTCGATGTCGGCCTGCGCCATGATCTCCGCCACGTTGCCGGACTTCACGGAGCCGCCGTACTGGATGCGGACCCGGTCGGCCACCTCCTGGCTGTACAGCTCGGCCAGCTTGCCGCGGATCGCGCCGCAGACCTCCTGGGCGTCCTCGGCGCCGCAGACCTTGCCGGTGCCGATGGCCCAGACGGGCTCGTAGGCGACCACGACGGTCTCGGCCTGCTCGGCGGGGACGCCCTTCAGACCGCCCTCGACCTGCGTGAGGGTGTGGGCGACGTGGTTGCCCGCCTCACGGACCTCCAGCTCCTCGCCGACGCACAGGATGGGGGTGAGGCCGTGCTTGTAGGCGGCCTTGACCTTGGCGTTGACGATCTCGTCGGTCTCGGCGTGGTACTGGCGGCGCTCGGAGTGGCCCACGGCGACGTAGGTGCACTTCAGCTTGGCGAGCATCGGGCCGGAGATCTCGCCGGTGTAGGCACCGCCGTCGTGGGCCGAGATGTCCTGGGCGCCGTACTTGATCTTCAGCTGGTCGCCGTCGACCAGGGTCTGCACGGACCGCAGGTCGGTGAAGGGCGGCAGGACGGCGACCTCGACGGCCTCGTAGTCCTTGTCGGCCAGGGCGAAGGCCAGCTTCTGGACGTGGGCGATGGCCTCGAGGTGGTTGAGGTTCATCTTCCAGTTGCCCGCCATCAGCGGCGTACGGGTGGTCATTGAGGGTCAGTCCTCCAGTGCGGCGAGGCCGGGGAGCGTCTTGCCCTCGAGGTATTCGAGGGAGGCGCCGCCTCCGGTCGAGATGTGGCCGAATGCCTGCTCGTCGAAGCCCAGGGTACGGACGGCCGCGGCGGAGTCGCCGCCGCCCACCACGGTGAAGCCCGGGGAGTCGAGGAGGGCCTGGGCGACCGCGCGGGTGCCCTCGGCGTAGTCGGGGTGCTCGAAGACGCCCATCGGGCCGTTCCAGAAGACGGTGGCGGCGTCGGCCAGCTTCGAGGCGTACAGCTTGCGGGTCTCCGGCCCGATGTCCAGGCCCATGCGGTCGGCGGGGATGGCGTCCGCGGCGACGGTCTCGGGGTGGGCCGGGGCCTTGGTCTTCATGTCCGGGAACTCGGCGGCGACCAGGGTGTCGACCGGCAGGACCAGCTCGACGCCGGTCTTCTCGGCGCGCTCCAGGTACTCCCGGACGACGGGGATCTGGTCCTCCTGCAGCAGGGACGCGCCGATCTCGTGGCCCTTGGCCTTGAGGAACGTGTACGCCATGCCGCCGCCGATGAGGATGCGGTCGGCCCGGTCCAGCAGCTGGTCGATGACCGCGAGCTTGTCCGAGACCTTGGCCCCGCCGAGGGCGACCACGTAGGGCCGCCGGACGTCCTCGGTGAGCTTCTTCAGGACGCCGACCTCGGTGGCGATGAGGTAACCGGCCGCGTGCGGCAGGCGGGCCGGGAGGTCGTAGACGGAGGCGTGCTTGCGGTGCACGGCGCCGAAGCCGTCGCCGACGTAGAGGTCGGCGAGAGCGGCCAGCCGGTCCGCGAAGGCGGCGCGCTCCGCGTCGTCCTTGCTGGTCTCCCCCGCGTTGAAGCGCAGGTTCTCCAGCACGGCGACCTGCCCGTCGGCCAGGCCCGCGACGGTGGAGGCGGCGGACTCGCCGACGGTGTCGGTCGCGAACGCCACGTCGGTGCCGAGGAGTTCACCGAGGCGCGCGGCGGCCGGGGCGAGGGAGAAGGCGGGATCGGGGGCGCCCTTGGGGCGGCCCAGGTGCGAGGCGACGACCACGCGGGCGCCCGCTTCGGCGAGCGCTTCGACGGTGGGCAGGACGGCGCGGATGCGTCCGTCGTCGGTGATGGTGGTGCCGTCCAGCGGCACGTTGAGGTCGGCGCGGACGAAGACCCGCCGGCCCGCGACCCCTTCGGAGAGGAGTTCGTCGATCGTCTTCATATGGGCTCCCTGTAGAGCTCCTGCGGAGCTCGTGTTCGCTCGTGATCGCTCGTGATCGAAAGAGCGCGGCTGCTCCGATACGTGCGTCAGGGCCCGGTCGACGCGTCGGTGCGCCGGCCGAGCCCTGCACTCATATCAGGTTGCCTGCTCCACGCTCAGAGCTGGTTGCCCACGAAGACCGTCAGGTCGACGAGACGGTTGGAGTAGCCCCACTCGTTGTCGTACCAGCCGATGACCTTCACGTTCTTGCCGTCCTGGACCATGGTCAGGGACGAGTCGAAGGTGCAGGACGCGGGGGCGTTGACGATGTCGGAGGAGACGATCGGGTCCTCGGTGTACTCGAGGAGGCCCTTGAGCTCGCCCTCGGCGGCCTTCTGGAAGGCGGCGTTGACCTCTTCCTTGGTGACCTCGCGGCCCAGCTCGACGACCAGGTCGGTGACCGAGCCGGTGGGGACCGGGACGCGCATCGCGATGCCGTCCAGCTTGCCCTTGAGCTGCGGCAGCACCAGCGCGGTGGCCTTCGCGGCACCGGTGGTGGTGGGGATGATGTTCTCGGCGGCGGCACGCGCGCGACGCAGGTCCTTGTGCGGGAAGTCCAGGATCCGCTGGTCGTTGGTGTAGGCGTGCACCGTCGTCATCAGGCCCTTGACGATGCCGAAGTTCTCGTCGAGCACCTTCGCCAGCGGCGCCACGCAGTTGGTGGTGCAGGAGGCGTTGGAGATGACATGGTGGTTCGCCGGGTCGTACTGGTCCTGGTTGACGCCCATGACGATGGTGACGTCTTCGTTCTTCGCCGGGGCGGAGATGATGACCTTCTTGGCGCCACCGGTGATGTGCTTCTCAGCGTCTTCCTTCTTGGTGAAGATGCCGGTCGACTCGATGACGATGTCGACGCCCAGCTCGCCCCACGGGATGTCGGCGGGGTTGCGCTCGGAGAGCACCTTGACCGTCTTGTCGCCGACGGTGATGGAGTCCTCGGTGTGGGTGACCTCCTGCTTGAGGCGCCCCAGGATGGTGTCGTACTTCAGCAGGTGTGCGGTGGTCGCGGTGTCACCCAGGTCATTGACAGCCACGATCTCGATGTCGGCGCCCTGTTCCAGCAGTGCGCGGAAGTAGTTGCGCCCGATGCGGCCAAACCCGTTGATGCCTACGCGGATCGTCACGAACCGATCTCCTCGTTGGTACGCCGGCTGTGACGCCGGCGAGCTGTATTTGGGATGTCCCCGACCACTGTCGACCCTACCTCTCCGGGGCCCCGGCCGTGACATCGAGTTGCCCCATACCCGGCAGTGCGGTCCGTACCCGTCAGTAGGGTACGGACCGCCCAGGCCGGAGGGCCTTTCGCGCCATTTCTCCGGGACGCGGCGGCGCGCCGGGGCGCCCGGTCAGGCGTCCAGGGCCGCCAGCGCCTTCCTCATCAGGGCCGCCCGGTCCGCCGGGGACGTCAGGTGCTCCAGGCCGAAGCCGAGCAGCACGGTGTCGTCGGTGGTGACCGCCGCGTAGGTGCGGAACAGCGTTCCGGTCCGTACCCAGTCCTTCGGCACGGCGGGGCTGCCCGCGGGCGGCCCGGCGACCGTCCAGGGGCCCAGCGAGGTCTCGAAGCCCTCGGTCCCGGTGGCCGTGCCGCCGACGACCACGGAGGTCTCGTCCGCGAGGACGCCCCGGCCGCCGCTGCCCGGATCGGTGACGTAGCTGAGGGAGATCTCGGCCTTCTTCCCGGCGTACGCGGCGAGGTCGAACTCCACCTGCTGCCAGCCGCCCGAGGAGCCGGTGAGACTGTTCCAGCCGCCGGTGCTGCCGGTGGCGGCGCAGCCGTCGTCGGCGACCGTCAGGTAGTGCTCCAGCCAGGGGTGCCCGGCGGCGTAGAACCCGGCCTCGCACTCGGCGGGCACGTCCGTGGAGGTCGCACCGCCCGCCTCGGGCAGGGTCGTCCAGTCGTCGCCGCCCGCGGTGCGCGCCTCGACGATGACGTGGTCGTAGCCCTCCTCGGTGTCCCAGAGCAGCTGGGCCCGCAGGGCCGGCCGCTCGGCGGCGGTGGTACCGGTGAGGTCCACGGTGCGGCTGAGTCGCTTGTAGCCGTCGTCGGTGTGCACCGCGGCCGCCATGTAGGAGCCCGCGTACGGTCCGTAGGGGTTGACGGTGCCGGGGAACGCGCCCGCGCCCGCGCTCGCGAACCGCGGGAACCGTTCGGGCGGCAGCTCGTCCGAGGTGACGCCGTAGGTGCCCGCCCGGTCCAGCGGGTTCCCGGGCGCGTCGGCGAGCGGACCGGCGAAGCCGCTCAGCGCGCCGCCGCCGGTGAACGCGGTGGCCCCGGGGGCGGACGTACGGGAGTAGGCGCCCAGGTAGTACTGGCTGAAGTCGTCGGACGGGGTGCCGTCACCGAGGTCGACGCTGCCGCCGGCCCGTTCGCCCGCCTCGATCAGCTTGCCGCCCTCGTTGAGGAAGGCCCGCAGCTGGAGCTGGGTGGCGACGCCGGGAACGCCGGCCCCGGTGTGGTGGACAACGGTGCGGAAGTGGCTCAGCACCCCGAGCGCGTCGGGCGCGCCGCGCTCGGCGACGTCCCAGACGGCCGCCGTACGGCCGTTCGCCCGCAGCGCGTCGACGTACGTGCGCGCGTGGGGCGCCCCGGCGCCCTCCTCCGCGACCACCAGGACGTCCGCGCGGGGCCGCTCGGCCACCCGGTACGTGAAGCGCTCGCTGGAGATGTCCCGGCCGCGCCGGTCCTCTCCGGTGAACCACACCTCGACCCGGTCGCCGGGGCGGCCGTGGCGGACCGCGGCGCGGTACTCGTCGAAGTGGAGGTCGTCCTCACCGCCGAACCGCTCGCCGCCCTTCCAGGGCCGCAGGTCCACGTCGTGCGTCCGGCCGCCGTTGACGCGGTACTTGAGCTCCTTGTCGCGCACCGCCCTGCGGACGACGACGGAGACCTCCTGGTGGCCGCCGCGCGCGTAGGAGGTGTCGAAGGCGGCCGGGGTGAAGTCCGCGGCCTCCAGACCGAGGGCGGAGACCGGCCGGTCGGGACGGGCGGCGCTCTCGGCCACGGACAGCGCGAACGGGACGTTCTTGGCGAACTCCTGCTGGATCAGCTTCTCGTCGTCCGGGAAGGTGAAGATCGACCGGCAGTCGCCCGGCTGCCAGGCGTCGTCCGGGTCGGCCTGAGACGCCGTCTGGCAGGTCGACATCTCGGGGGTGAACATCGCCATGCCGTTGACGTTGGACGCGTGTCCGTCGGCCTCGCCGTTCGTGGTGTACAGCTCGGAGGAGAGCTGCGGGAGGTAGCCGGGGATCGCGGAGTTGCCGGGCGTGCCGGCCAGGGCGCGGTACAGGACGTCGTCGGGCGTCGGGGTGGCGACCTGCCAGCCGACCCCGTAGAGCAGGAGTTCGGCGGCGGAGTGGTAGTTGATGCCGTAGGCGAAGCCGATCCGCTTCTGGAGGGCGTCGACGGCCCTGGTCTCCGGCTCGGAGCCCGGGCCGGCGCCCCGGTAGGTCTGGCTGGTCGGGTTGGGGGACGACCCCTCGTCGTCGTAGCCCCATTTGTAGGGGAAGTTGCGGTTGAGGTCGACGCCGTCACCGGAGCCGATCACGCCGTCGCCGTTGACGTCGCGCAGGTTCTTGCGCCACAGGCGGTTGGCGTCGGAGGCGAAGGTGTGGTCGTAGCCGTCGGGGTTGGCCGACAGCACGAACCACAGCTCGGTGGAGTCCACGATCCGCTTGACGCGCTGGTCGGTGCGGTAGGCGTCCAGGTAGTGGTGCATCAGACGCCGGGTCATCTCCGGCGTGATCCACTCCCGCGCGTGCTGGTTGGACATGTAGAGCACCGCCGGCCGGGAGCCGTCCCGGGTCTTCGCGGCCCGCTTGGTGAGCTTCAGGGCGAGGATGTCCTGGCCCCGGACCGTTCTGCCGATGGAGACGACCTTGGTCAGGTCCGGGTGCTCCCGCGCGGTGCGCAGGATCTCCTCCTTGAGCCCGCCCTTGCCGCTGTAGGGGCGGAACACGCCGTCGGCGGCCTGCTCGACGCGTTTCTCGGCCGTGGCGGACAGGGTGTGCTCGGCGAGGTCGACACCCTGCCGCTCCAGTTCCCCGGCCTGCCGCTCGGTGAGGTGCACCTCGACGGTGGCGGTGCCCCGGTCGGGGACCTGCTCGCCGAGTTCGTGGCCGTCCTGTCCGGCGGCCAGCAGCAGGGGTACCTGCCGTTGGGAGATCTCGGCGCGGAAGACCTTGACCTCGTCCGCGTCCGGTGTCGCTGTGGTGCCGGGTTGTGCCCGCGCGACGGGCGCGAAGCCCGCTGAGCCGATCAGGAGCGCGGCGACGGCGAGGGTCGATCTCGCTCTGTGTCTCATGAAGCCCCCTAGCGTGTGTCCGCCACAGCAGCGAACGGATGCCAGGCTCATGACAGTCCATGATCGAGTCAAGGGCGCGAGAACGACACGCGGACGCCGGTGCCGTCACCCAAGTGGGCGACGGCACCGGCGTTCTGACGGGCTGTCGGGTCAGCCGACGAGGTTGTCGGCCAGCTCCTCGCCGAGGTTGGCCTCCGTGCCCGGGATGCCGAGGTCGGCGGCGCGCTTGTCCGCCATCGCGAGCAGCCGGCGGATGCGGCCGGCGACGGCGTCCTTGGTCAGCGGCGGGTCGGCCAGCGCGCCCAGCTCCTCCAGGGACGCCTGCTTGTGCTCCATGCGCAGCCGCCCGGCCGCGGCGAGGTGCTCGGGCACGTCGTCGGCGAGGATCTCCAGGGCGCGCTGCACCCGGGCACCGGCGGCGACGGCCGCGCGGGCCGACCGGCGCAGGTTGGCGTCGTCGAAGTTGGCCAGCCGGTTCGCCGTGGCCCGCACCTCGCGGCGCATCCGGCGCTCCTCCCAGGCCAGCACCGACTCGTGCGCGCCGAGCCGGGTGAGCAGCGCCCCGATGGCGTCGCCGTCGCGGACCACGACCCGGTCCACGCCGCGCACCTCCCGCGCCTTGGCGGCGATGGACAGCCGGCGGGCGGCGCCGACCAGGGCGAGCGCGGCCTCGGGTCCGGGGCAGGTCACCTCCAGGGAGGACGACCGGCCGGGCTCGGTGAGCGAGCCGTGCGCGAGGAAGGCGCCCCGCCAGGCGGCCTCCGCGTCGCAGGTGGCCCCCGAGACCACCTGCGGGGGCAGACCGCGGATCGGGCGGCCCCGGCCGTCCACCAGACCCGTCTGGCGGGCCAGCTGGTCACCGCCCGCGACCACCCGGACGACGTAACGCGAACCCCGGCGGAGTCCGCCGGGAGCCATCACGATCAGCTCCGAACCGTGGCCGAAAATCTCCAGCACGTCCCGCTTGAGGCGGCGGGCCGCCATCGCGGTGTCCAGCTCCGCCTCGATCACGATGCGCCCGCTCACCAGGTGAAGGCCGCCGGCGAACCGCAGCAGGGCGGAGACCTCCGCCTTCCTGCAGCAGGTCCGGGTGACGGGGAGCCGGGAGATCTCGTCCTTCACCGCTGCCGTCATCGCCATGGGCCGATCCTTCCATGCATCCGAAAAATACGGTCGTACGCGGCGGCCAGCAGTTCCGGGTCGTGCCGGGGACTGCCGTCGGGCCGGGCCACCGGCGCCAGCTCGACCGCCGCGCCGAATCCCTTGGCGGCGTCGGTCAGCGAGTCGCGGTCGGGTACGGCGGCCTCGTCGGCGAGCACCACGTCCAGGGCGAGTTTAGGGGCGTGTCGTCCCAAAACCTCCAAATGACGCTGCGGGGAGAAGCCCTCGGTTTCTCCGGGCTGCGGGGCGAGGTTCAGCGACAGCACCCGGCGCGCCTTCGTCTGGACGAGGGCGTCGAGCAGATCGGGCACGAGAAGGTGCGGGATGACCGAGGAGAACCACGAGCCGGGGCCGAGCACCACCCAGTCGGCGTCCAGCACCGCCTCGACCGCCTCGGGGACGGCGGGCGGGTCGTTCGGCACCAGGTGCACGGACTGCACCTCGCCCGGCGTGAGGGCCACGGTCGCCTGGCCCCGGACGGTGTCGACGTCCTCCGGGCGCTCGGGGTCGTGGCCCCTGACCAGGGCCTGCAGCTCCAGCGGCACCGCGGACATGGGCAGCACCCGTCCGTGCGCGCCGAGCAGCCGGCCCACCAGGTCCAGGGCCTGCACATGGTCGCCGAGCTGCTCCCACAGGGCGACGATCAGCAGATTGCCGACCGCGTGCTCGTGCAGGTCGCCCTTGGACTGGAAGCGGTGCTGGATGACCCGGGACCAGGTCTGGCCCCAGTCGTCGTCGCCGCACAGCGCGGCCAGCGCCTTGCGCAGGTCGCCGGGCGGCAGCACGCCCAGCTCGTCGCGCAGGCGCCCGCTGGAGCCGCCGTCGTCGGCCACCGTGACGACGGCGGTGAGGTCGCCGGTGATCCGGCGCAGCGCGGCGAGCGAGGCCGACAGGCCCATGCCGCCGCCGAGGGCCACGACCTTGGGCTGGGTGCCCCGGCGTCGCGGCTTGCCGCCACGGGCCTCGACCGGCCGCCCGGCGCGCCCCTCGGGCACCGCCCGGCGCAGCCGGCTCAGCCGCGGTGAACGTCCGGTCATTCCCGTCCCATGTCCCGGTGGACGACCACCGTCTCCACGCCCTCGGCGACGAGCCGCGCGGCGAGCTTCTCCGACATGGCGACCGAACGGTGCTTGCCGCCGGTGCAGCCGACCGCGATGGTCACGTACCGCTTGCCCTCGCGGCGGTAGCCCGCGGCGACGAGGCGCAGCAGCTCGGTGTACCGGTCGAGGAACTCCTTGGCGCCGGGCCGGTTGAAGACGTAGGACGCCACCTCCTCGTTGAGTCCGGTGTACGGGCGCAGCTCGGGGACCCAGTGCGGGTTGGGCAGGAAGCGCATGTCGACGACCAGGTCGGCGTCGACGGGCAGGCCGTACTTGAAGCCGAAGGACATGACGGTGGCCCGCAGCTCGGGCTCCTCCTCGCCGGCGAACTGGGCGTCCATCTTGGCGCGCAGCTCGTGCACGTTGAGGCTGGAGGTGTCGATCACCAGGTCGGCGTCGCCGCGCAGCTCGCGCAGCAGCTCCCGCTCGGCGGCGATGCCGTCCACGATGCGGCCGTCGCCCTGGAGGGGGTGGGGCCGGCGCACGCCCTCGAAGCGGCGCACCAGGGTGTCGTCGGAGGACTCCAGGAAGACGATCCGCCGGGTGACACCGCGGGAGTCCAGGTCGGCGAGGGATTCGCGGAGGTTGTCGAAGAAGCGCCGCCCGCGCACGTCGACGACGACCGCGATGCGGGCCACGTTGCCCTGGGAGCGCGCGCCGAGTTCCACCATGGTGGGGATCAGCGCGGGCGGGAGGTTGTCGACGACGAACCAGCCGAGGTCCTCCAGACACTTCGCGGCCGTCGAGCGGCCGGCCCCGGACATGCCGGAGATGATCACCAGCTCGGGGATGGCCACCTCGGGCGCCCCGGCCTTTTCCTTGCCCGTACTCACCTGTGCTCCGATGTCCTGGCGTGTGCCGCGGCCGGTCCCGCCGGCGGCCTCCTGTCGCGCGCGGTCCTGCGGCGCGGGGTCCTGCTGCCCATCGTCCTGCTGCGCGCGGGTGTGCTCCGCGCGCTCCTGCTCCGCGCCCGCCTGGGCCGCGCGTTCCTGGTCCGCGGGTTCCTGGGCCGCCCGGTCCTGACCTGCGCCGGGCCGTTCCTCGTGGTCGGTCATCTCTCCTGCCCCCGTCGGTCGTCCGGGGCGCCCGCGGACACGGGCTCCCCGGGAGAACCCGTCGCCTGCCCGGGTTCCTCCTCGTCATCCATGATCTCTCCCGTCGCCGTGTTCACGGCAGGAGCCGGGGGCTCCGCCCGGGCGAAGGCCGCGACGATCACCTCGGCGGTCTTGCGGCCTATGCCCGGAACCTCACAGATCTGTTCGATTGTCGCCGATCGCAGCCTCTTCACCGAACCGAAGTGCTTGATCAGAGCGCGCTTGCGGGTCTCCCCGAGGCCGGGCACCTCGTCCAAGGGGCCCGCCCGGAAGCGCTTGGCGCGCCGCGTGCGCTGATAGGTGATGGCGAAGCGGTGCGCCTCGTCCCGGACGCGCTGGAGCAGGTAGAGGCCCTCGCTGGTGCGGGGCAGCACCACCGGGTCGTCGTCGCCCGGCAGCCAGACCTCCTCCAGCCGCTTGGCCAGGCCGCACACGGCGATGTCGTCGATACCGAGCTCGTCCAGGGCCCGCCGGGCCGCCGCGACCTGCGGCGCGCCGCCGTCGACCACGACGAGCTGGGGCGGGTAGGCGAAGCGCTTGGGGCGGCCGTCGTCATCGGTGAGGGTGTTCTCCGGCGGTTCGGTGAGGCCGTCGGGGGCGGTGCCCGGCACGCTCTCGCCGGCCTCCCCGTCGGTCCACTCCCCCGTCCGTTCCTTCTCGGCGAGGTAGCGCCGGAAGCGCCGGGTGATGACCTCGTGCATGGAGCGGACGTCGTCCTGCCCGGCGAAGCTCTTGATCTGGAAGCGCCGGTACTCGCTCTTGCGGGCCAGCCCGTCCTCGAAGACGACCATGGAGGCCACCACGTCGTCGCCCTGGAGGTGGGAGACGTCGTAGCACTCGATCCGCAGCGGGGCGCTGTCCAGACCCAGGGCGTCGGCGATCTCCTCCAGCGCGCGCGAGCGCGTCGTCAGGTCGGACGCGCGCTTGGTCTTGTGCAGCACCAGCGCCTGCTGGGCGTTGCGCTGCACCGTCTCCATCAGCGCCTTCTTGTCGCCGCGCTGCGGGACGCGCAGGGAGACGTTCGCCCCCCGCCGGCCGGTGAGCCACTGCTGGACCGGCTCGACCGGGTCGGGCAGGGCGGGGACCAGGACCTCGCGGGGGACGGCGTCGCCGGTCTCCTCGCCGTAGAGCTGCTGCAGGGCGTGCTCCACCAGGGCGCCGGTGGTGATCTCCTCGACCTTGTCGGTGACCCAGCCGCGCTGACCGCGCACGCGCCCGCCGCGCACGTGGAAGATCTGGACGGCCGCCTCCAGCTCGTCCTCGGCCACCGCGATCAGGTCGGCGTCGGTCGCGTCGGCGAGCACGACCGCGTTCTTCTCCATGGCCTTCTTCAGCGCGCCGATGTCGTCGCGCAGGCGGGCGGCCCGCTCGTACTCCATGTCCTCGGCCGCCTGCGCCATGCGCTGCTCCAGACGGCGCAGATAGGTGCCGGTGCGGCCGGCCATGAAGTCACAGAACTCCTCGGCCAGTTCCCGGTGGTCCTCGGCGGAGACCCGGTCGACGCACGGCGCCGAGCACTTGTCGATGTAGCCGAGCAGGCACGGGCGGCCGGTGCGCGCGGCGTTCTTGAAGACGCCGGCCGAACAGGTGCGCACGGGGAAGACGCGCAGCAGCAGGTCCACGGTGTCGCGGATGGCCCAGGCGTGCGCGTACGGCCCGAAGTAGCGCACGCCCTTCTTCTTGTGACCGCGCATCACCTGCACGCGCGGGAACTCCTCGTTCATCGTGACCGCGAGGTAGGGGTAGCTCTTGTCGTCGCGGTACTTGACGTTGAACCGGGGGTCGTACTCCTTGATCCAGGAGTACTCCAGCTGGAGCGCCTCGACCTCCGTGGACACCACCGTCCACTCCACGGACGCGGCCGTGGTGACCATGGAGCGGGTACGCGGGTGGAGACCGGCCAGGTCCTGGAAGTAGTTCGCCAGGCGCTGGCGCAGGCTCTTCGCCTTCCCGACGTAGATCACCCGGCGGTGCTCGTCACGGAACCGGTAGACCCCCGGCGAGTCGGGGATCTCGCCCGGTTTGGGGCGGTAGCTGGAGGGGTCGGCCATGTCTCACACCCTACTGGCGGCGACCGACACTCCGGGGTGCCGACGGGGTGGCGCAGCGGGCGGTCACGCGGGCCCGCGGGGTGCGGAGGGGTTATCGGCGGCGGGAGCGGGAAGGTGGGGGGTCCACGCCTCGGGGCGGAGACGGACGGCCGTGAGGCGGTCATGAGTCGGAGGGCTGGTCGGATGCGACGGATGCGGATCGAGAAACCACGACGGCCGGCCCGGTCCCGCCGGTACACGGACGAGGCGGCCCTGCTCGTCGACCCCTTCGACTCCCTCGATCCCCGCGATCCCGACATCGTGCGGGCCAAGCGCCTGCGCGCCCGGGACCTCGGCAGCAGGGGTGGCGCCTGAGGCGACCCGTGCCGACGGCCCGGAGGCGGGTGAACACCCGCGAACGGGGTGAATGGCGCATCACTGAACCAACTGCGCATACGGGGACGGACAGAGGGGCCGTGCCGGCCGGAGGGCCGGTGCGGCCCCTGCGGTGTGCGCCACTGTGCGGCAGAGGTGTTGTCGGGACCTGGTCAACACGCTTCAATGCGGGGGAACTCGGGGCCTGAACGGCGGCGTACGGATGTGAAGACCCCCGCCGGCCGACGGGACGGGGCCCGGGTGCGCGCGCGAACGGTCTGACCCGCCGTTGTGGACCATCACAGAAAGGCCCCTGCATGCCGCACGCCACACCGCACGCTGACGTCGTCACCGCGGACCTGGACTCGGCCCTGCGCGGCGGCCCCTTCCACGTCGCCCTGCGCGCCGCGATAGCCGCCCGCGGCCTGCCCCTGCAGCGGGTGCAGCACCACCTGTCGCGCCACGGCGTGAAGGTCGGTGTCACCAGCCTGAGTTACTGGCAGCAGGGCGCCCGTCGCCCGCAGCGCCCCGAGTCGCTGCGGGCCGTCCGGGCGCTGGAGGAGATCCTGCAACTCCCCCAGGAGTCACTGATCCGGCTGCTCGCGGACTCCGGGGAGGCCGGCGACCGCTCGGCGGACCGGCGCGACGGCGGGCGCTCCTACCGGTCGCTGGTGGAGGCGTCCGGGGTCGTGGAGCGGCTGCTGGCCGACTTCGGCGTCCCCCGGGGCAGCGGGCTGCACACCCTCGGCGAGCACGAGCGGGTCCGCATCGGCGCCCGCCGCGAACTGGCCGAGCGCGAGTCGCACCTCATCGTCCGCGCCCACCTGGACGGGGTCGACCGCTTCGTCGCCGTCCACCACGGTGACCCGGGTGCCGCCCCCGCGCGGATGACGGTGCACGCCCTGGAGAACTGCCGCACCGGCAGGATCCGCCGGCACCACGACACCGGAGTGCTCGCGGCCGAGCTGCTCTTCGACACCCGGCTGCGGGCCGGGGACACCTACCTGTTCCGCTACGCCGTTCAGGACGGCACGGCGGGCATCTCACGCGAGTACGTGCACCGCACGGACACTCCGGGGGGCCAGTACGCGCTCCAGGTCGGCTTCGACCCCGGGGCGCTTCCGGTGCGCTGCCACCGGTTCACCCAGCCCTCGGCCGCGGCACCGCGCGGCGGCCGCCACTCCCTGCCGCTCAGCGGACGGCACCCCTCGGTGCACCTGGTCGAAACCCGCGCGCGGTCGGGGTATGTGGGGATCGCCTGGGACTGGGCCTGAGCGGCAGCGGTGTGGGCAGGGGCCGCGGGCGGGGGTGAGGGCGGGCCCCCGGGCGGCGGGAAAGGCCGGGACTCCGTACAGCGACAGGGCCGGCGGCCAGGCGGCCGGACTGGGGCCGGGCGGCGCGGGCCGAGTCAGCCGGACAGGCGTCGGGGGGCGGCGCGGGCCGGGTGCAGCCGGCCATCGGCGGGGCGGCGCGGGCCGGCCGGGCGGCGCGGGCCGGGGTCAGGCTTCCGGGCGGGCCACGATCTTGCCGTTCTCGACCGCGACGGCCAGGCGGTCCAGCGGCGCGACGGCCGGCTCCCGCGTGGCCTTGCCGGTGGCGACGTCGAACTCACTGCCGTGGCAGGGGCAGATCAGCCGGTCGCCGTCCAGCTTGTTGGCGGGGCACCGCGCGTGCGTGCAGATCGTGCTGTACGCCGTGAGGGTGCCGTCCTCCGCCCGGTTGACGACGACGTTGTGGTCCCGGTAGAGCCGGGCACTGCCCGCGGCCACCTCGCTCTCGGCGCCGAGCTCGACCGGCCCGGTCAGCCCGGTCGGCTTGTCGTCGGTACTGCCGCAGGCGGTGAGCCCGAGCCCTACGACCGGAGTGAGGGCCACGCCCCTCAGCACGGTGCGGCGACTCGCGGCGGGACGGGCGGGCATGACGGGCTCCTGCTGGTCGGACGGCACTCGGGGGACGACAGGGACGATACCGGGGCCGCTCCTTCCGGTTGTGGGGCGGGCTGACGGGAGGGCTGACGGGTGGGATGGGGGCGGGTGCGCTGCGTGTCGGCGGTGGCCGCCGGCCAAGCTCGCAAAGGCTTGCGTAAGCGCTTACGCAAGCGCTCGCGCAAACGTTTACGCGGCACCGTCCGATGGGGTACGGTCCTGACCGGCCGGCCCGAGGACGAGGACGGCCGTGGTGACCGGGACGGCTATGCCCGGACCCCCGGGCTGGATCAGGTGAGGAGGCGGCGCGCGATGGCGACGATGGCCGATGTGGCGAGGAGCGCCGGCGTCTCCGTGGCGACGGTCTCCCACGTGCTGAACGGCACCCGCCCGGTCCTCTCCCACACCCGCCAGGCCGTCCTGGACGCGGTGGAGGAGCTCGGCTACACCCCCAACACCCTGGCCCGCTCCCTGGTGACGTCCCGGACCCGCTCGATCGGGCTGGCGGTCTCGGCGATCAGCAATCCGTACTTCACGGAGATCCTCCAGGGGGTCGAGGCAGCGGCCCTGGAGCACGGCTACAGCCTGCTCCTCGCCGACCCGCACGACGATCCGGAGCACGAGCTCAGGGCCGCCCGGCTGCTGCACGAGCGCCGGGTGGACGGGGTGATCGTCGCCCCCTCGGCGCAGCCGCGCGGGCTGATCGACCACCTGGCACGCCATCGCGTACCGGCCGTGTTCCTGGACCGGCTGGCCGTCCAGGCCGCGGGCGGGGCTCCCGACGACGAGCCGCGCTTCGACCAGGTGTGCGCCGAGAACGCTGGGCCCATGGCCCGCCTCGTCACCCACCTCGCCGGACTCGGACACCGCAGGATCGGGCTGGTGGCGGGGCTGACGGGGCTCAGCACCACCAGCGAGCGGATCACCGGCTACCGCCACGGCCTCGCCGCTGCGGGTCTTCCGTTCGACGAGCGGCTCCTGGTGCACGGCGACTCCGAGTCGGCGGGCGCCGAACGCGCCACCGGGGCGCTGCTGGCCCTGGGCTCCGCCCCCACCGCGCTGGTCACCGCCAACAACGCCATGACGATCGGCGCGCTCCGGGCGCTGCGCGCGCACGGTCTGACCGTGCCCGGCGACATCGCACTGTGCTGTTTCGACGATTTCGCGTGGGCGGACCTGTTCTCCCCCCGGCTCACGGCGATCGCCCAGCCGAGCAAGGACATCGGTGCCCGCGCCGTCGAGGTGCTCCTTGACCGGCTGGCCGAACCGGAGGGACCCGTCCGGACGGTGCGGCTGCCGTGCACCTTCGTGCACCGCACGTCCTGCGGCTGCCCGGACGGGCCGGAGGAGCGGGTGCCGGTCGAAGCGGCCCGGTCGTCCGCCGCCCACCCGCCCCGGGAGACGACCCCTGCACCCGATGAGACCCGCGCATCCCGTGCGCCCCGCGCATCCCGCGCATCCCGTGCGCCCCGGAAAGGAAAGTCCTCGTGATCGTCGTAGCCGGTGAGGCCCTGATCGACCTGGTACCGCAGGAGAAGCAGGAGACGGGTGCGCTCGCGCCGCTGACCCCGGCGCTCGGCGGCGGCCCGTACAACACGGCGGTGGCGCTGGGGAGGCTCGGCTCCCCCACCGCCTTCTGCTCCCGCGTCTCCCGTGACGCCTTCGGTGAGGCGCTGCTGGACCGGCTGCGGGCCACGGGCGTCGACGTGAGCGCGGTGCAGCGGGGCGAGGAGCCGACGACGCTCGCCGTCGCCACGGTCGGTGCGGACGGTTCGGCCGCGTACTCGTTCTACGTGGAGGGGACCGCGGACCGCCTGTTCACGGCCCCCGGATCCCTGCCCCCCGGCACGCGCGCGGTGTCCTTCGGGACGTGCTCCCTGGTGCTGGAGCCGGGCGCGAGCGCCTACGAGGAGTTGATGCGCACCGCGTCGGACCGGGGTGTGTTCACCGCGCTGGACCCGAACATCCGGCCGGGGCTCATCGCGGACGCCGACGCCTACCGGGCTCGTTTTCGCAGCTGGCTGCCGTCGGTGTCGCTGCTGAAGCTGTCCGAGGAGGACGCGGCGTGGCTCGGCGGGAGTCCGCGGGAGTGGCTGGCGGCCGGGCCGGCGGCGGTCGTGGTCACCCGGGGCGCCGACGGGCTGGTCGCCTTCACCCGGGACGGGGGCGAGTACGCCGTGCCGGGTGAGCGGGTGCGGGTGGTGGACACGATCGGCGCGGGCGACACGGTGAACGCCGCGCTGCTGCACGGCCTCGCGGCCCGGGACGCGCTGAGCGACGCGGGCACCGCCGGGCTGGGTGCCGACGGCTGGGCCGGGCTGCTGGGCTTCGCGGCCCGGGCGGCGGCGGTCACCTGCTCCCGGGCGGGCGCTGAACCGCCGTACGCCCACGAGCTGAACGGCTAGGAGGCCGGACAGGGGTCCCGGCCCGGGCCGCTGGGCCCAGACTGCCTCGCGGCGGCGGGCAGACGCGACGCGCCCCGTCCCGGTGGTTGCCGGGACAGGGCGCGTGGCATGCGGTGCGTGGCGAGGCGGGAGCGCCGGTCAGGCCTTGGCCGCCTTCGTCGTCCGCTTCGCCGCGGTCTTCTTCGCGGTGGTGGCGGACTCGCCGCTCTTGGCGGTGCCGGCCGCCTTGGCGGTCTTCGCGGTCCTGGCCGTCTTGGCGGTCTTCGCCTTGACGGTGGCCGTCCGGGCGTTCGCGTCCGCCGCGACGGTCTTCTTCGCCGCCGCCTTACGCCGGGCCGGGGTGGCGTCGCTGACCAGGTCGGCGCCGAGGATCTCCCGCAGGAACTTCCCGGTGTGGCTGGCCGGCACGGCGGCGACCTCCTCCGGGGTGCCCTCGGCCACGACCAGGCCGCCACCGGAGCCACCCTCGGGACCCATGTCGACGATCCAGTCGGCGGTCTTGATCACGTCGAGGTTGTGCTCGATGACGATGACCGTGTTGCCCTTGTCGACCAGTCCGGACAGCACCTTCAGGAGCTTGTTGATGTCCTCGAAGTGCAGCCCCGTGGTGGGCTCGTCCAGGACGTAGACCGTGCGGCCGGTGGAGCGCTTCTGCAGCTCACTGGCCAGCTTCACCCGCTGCGCCTCACCACCGGACAGGGTGGTGGCCGCCTGGCCGAGCCGGACGTAGCCGAGACCGACGTCGTTGAGCGTCTTCAGGTGGCGCGAGATCGCCGGGACGGCCTCGAAGAAGTGCATGGCCTCCTCGATCGGCATGTTCAGGACGTCGGCGATGGACTTGCCCTTGTAGTGGACCTCCAGGGTCTCCCGGTTGTAGCGGGCGCCGTGGCAGACCTCGCACGGGACGTACACGTCCGGGAGGAAGTTCATCTCGATCTTGATGGTGCCGTCGCCCGCGCAGTTCTCGCAGCGGCCGCCCTTGACGTTGAAGGAGAAGCGGCCGGGCATGTAGCCGCGGACCTTCGCCTCGGTGGTCTCGGCGAACAGCTTGCGCACGTGGTCGAAGACGCCGGTGTAGGTGGCCGGGTTGGACCGGGGGGTGCGGCCGATGGGCGACTGATCGACGTGCACGACCTTGTCGACGAGGTCGTCGCCGTCCACACGTGTGTGCCGTCCCGGCACGTTCCGGGCGCCGTTCAGCTCGCGGGCCAGGTGGGTGTAGAGGATGTCGTTGACCAGGGTGGACTTGCCCGAGCCGGAGACGCCGGTGACCGCGGTGAACACGCCCAGCGGGAAGGACACGTCGATGTCCTGGAGGTTGTTCTCCCGGGCGCCGTGCACGGTGAGCGCGCGGGACGGGTCGAGGGGCCGTCGGATGCCGGGCAGCGGGATGGCCTTGCGGCCCGACAGGTACTGGCCGGTCTGCGACTCCCCGTTGGCCAGGAGCTCCTTCAGCGAGCCGCTGTGCACGACCTTGCCGCCGTGCTCACCGGCACCGGGGCCGATGTCGACGATCCAGTCGGCCATTTTGATCGTGTCCTCGTCGTGCTCCACGACGATGAGCGTGTTGCCCATGTCGCGCAGCCGCACCAGGGTCTCGATCAGCCGGTGGTTGTCCCGCTGGTGCAGCCCGATGGACGGTTCGTCGAGGACGTAGAGCACGCCGACCAGACCGGAGCCGATCTGGGTGGCCAGGCGAATGCGCTGGGCCTCGCCCCCGGACAGGGTGCCGGCGGCCCGGTTGAGGGAGAGGTAGTCCAGGCCGACGTCGACCAGGAAGCGCAGCCGCTCGTTGACCTCCTTCAGCACGCGCTCGGCGATCTTCTTGTCGCGGGCGGTGAGCTTCAGCTCACCCAGGAAGTCCGCGCAGTCGCTGATGGACATCGCGGAGACCTCGGCGATGGACTTGCCCATGACCGTGACCGCGAGGACGACCGGCTTGAGGCGGGTGCCCTGGCAGGAGGGGCACGGCACCTCGCGCATGTAGCCCTCGAAGCGCTCGCGGCTGGAGTCGCTCTCGGCCTCGCTGTGCCGGCGCTTGACGAAGGGGATGGCGCCCTCGAACGCCGTGGTGTACCGGCGCTCGCGGCCGTAGCGGTTGCGGTAGCGGACCTCGACCTGCGTCTTGTGGCCGTACAGCAGGGCCTTCCTGGCGCGCTGCGGGAGACCGCCGAACGGGATGTCGGTACGGAAGCCGAGCGCGTCGGCCAGGGCGCCGACCAGGCGGTCGAAGTAGTCCTTGGTGTGGCCGTGGGACCAGGGGTGGATGGCGCCCTCGTCGAGGCTCTTGTCCTCGTCGGGCACGATGAGTTCCGGGTCGACCTCCATGCGCGTGCCGATGCCGGTGCACTCCGGGCAGGCGCCGAAGGGCGAGTTGAAGGAGAAGGAGCGGGGCTCCAGCTCCTCGAAGGACAGGTCGTCGTACGGGCAGTACAGGTGCTCGGAGTACATGCGCTCGCGCTCGGGGTCGTCCTCGGGGAGGTCGACGAAGTCGAGCACGACCATGCCGCCGGACAGGCCGAGGGCGGTCTCGACGGAGTCGGTGAGGCGGCGCTTGGCACTGTCCTTGACCGTGAGGCGGTCGACGACCACCTCGATGGTGTGCTTCTCCTGCTTCTTCAGCGTGGGCGGGCTGGACAGCTGGACGGTCTCGCCGTCCACCCGCGCGCGGGAGTAGCCCTTGGTCTGGAGGTCGGCGAAGAGGTCGACGAACTCGCCCTTGCGCTCGCGCACCAGCGGCGACAGCACCTGGAAGCGGCTGCCCTCCGGCAGCTCCAGGACCCGGTCGACGATGGCCTGCGGCGACTGGCGGGAGATCGGGCGCCCGCACTCGGGACAGTGCGGTTTGCCGATGCGCGCGAAGAGCAGCCGGAGGTAGTCGTAGACCTCGGTGATGGTGCCGACGGTCGAGCGGGGGTTGCGCGAGGTCGACTTCTGGTCGATGGAGACCGCCGGGGACAGGCCCTCGATGAAGTCGACGTCCGGCTTGTCCATCTGGCCGAGGAACTGCCGGGCGTACGAGGAGAGCGACTCGACGTAGCGACGCTGCCCCTCGGCGAAGATGGTGTCGAAGGCCAGCGAGGACTTGCCCGACCCCGACAGGCCCGTGAAGACGATGAGCGAGTCGCGCGGGAGGTCGAGCGAGACGTTCTTGAGGTTGTGCTCGCGCGCTCCACGGACGATGAGACGGTCGGCCACGCCGGTCCGCACCTTTCTTGAGAGAAGTGACAGGGGCGGGGCCCCCGTCTTTCTCAGACTAGGGGGAGCCACTGACAACGCCGGTCGGATTCACGGGTTGACAACAATCCCCGACTCTCCAGCATGCCCGACGCCACCGACGACCTTATAGCACGTGCATTCGATTTAAGGCGGCTTCCTGCCACCTTCACCCGAAGGTGTGGCCCGACTAGTGTCAGCTCCATGAATGATCACGCTCATGACCTGGCGTCCCTACAAGCCGCTACGGAACGGCTGCTGAGCGACGTCGCCGCCCTGGACAACGCCGCTGTGACCCAGTCGTCACGTCTGCCGGGCTGGACCCGCGGCCACGTGCTGGCCCATCTCGCGCGCAACGCGGACGCCCTGGTGAACGTCCTCCAGGGACGCCCCATGTACCTCTCCGCCGAGGCGCGGGAGGCCGACATCGAGCGGGACGCCCCGCGTCCGCTCGCCGACCAGCTCGCCGACGTGCGGGAGAGCGCGGCCCGCTTCCACGAGCTGTGCGCGGCCGAGTCCGACTGGGAGCGCACGGTCGCACTGCGCAACGGCGTCACGGACCGGGCGGCCCGCCTGCCCTTCCGGCGCTGGGTCGAGGTCGCCCTGCACCACGTGGACCTCGGCATCGGCCATGAGCTCGAAGATCTCCCCGCGGACTTCACCGAGCGGGAGATCGACTTCCTGACCGAGCGGTTCCGCGGGCACCCGGACGTGCCCGCCACCCGGCTGCGGACCGCCGACGGCCGCTCCTGGACGACCGGCGGCACGGGGGACGTGCCGGTCACCGTGGAGGGGGCCCCGGCCGACCTGATGGGCTGGCTCGCGGGCCGGCGCGACGGGTCGGGGCTGACGGTCAAGGACGGCGCGCTCCCGGTACTGCCCCCGCTGTAACCCGCCGTCCCCGCCACGGGCCGCGCGGTGCGCTCCCCGCCGATGTGCGGGGGCGACCGCGCGGGCCGTGCGCTATAGGCTGACGGCCATGACGTACAGCGGTCGGGTGACGGTCGGCGGCCCAGCCGACGTGCACGAACTCAAGGACCTGATGATCACCAAGGTCGCGGTCGGCCCCATGGACAACAACGCCTATCTGCTGCGTTGCCGGGCCACCGACGAGCAGTTGCTGATCGACGCGGCCAACGACGCCGGGACACTGCTCGGCACGATCGGCGACGACGGCATCGCCTCCGTCGTCACCACCCACCGGCACGGGGACCACTGGCAGGCGCTCGCCGAGGTGGTGGCCGCCACCGGCGCCCGCACCCACGCCGGCCGGGACGACGCCGAGGGCATCCCCGTACCGACCGACGTGCTGGTCGACGACGGCGACACCCTCCGCGTCGGGCAGGTCGAGCTCACCGCGCGGCACCTGGTGGGGCACACGCCGGGCTCCATCGCCCTCGTCTACGACGACCCGCACGGGCATCCGCACGTCTTCACCGGGGACTGCCTGTTCCCGGGCGGCGTCGGCAACACCCATCAGGATCCGGAGGCGTTCGCCCGCCTGATCCATGACGTCGAGACCAAGATCTTCGACGTGCTGCCGGACGAGACCTGGGTCTACCCCGGCCACGGCAACGACACCACCCTGGGCGCGGAGCGCCCGCACCTGCCGGAGTGGCGCGCGCGGGGCTGGTGAACACACCCCGTGTGAAGGCTTCGCACGCTTCCGCGCGCCGTGCGCGCTCCCGTTGTGTGCCGCGGCGCAGTCAACTGGTGACACTCCGCTCGGGAGCTCGGCTCCCCGGCGGTCGGGCCGCCGGTCCTCACCCCGCCCTCGGCCGGCGGCCCGGGCGGGGCGCGCCGTGCGGCGCCGGCCGGGACCGCGTGCCCGGAGGCCGGGCTCCACGGGGGACGGCACGGTCCGCCGGGCCGGTCAGGTGTGGGCGCGGGCGGGACCGGCGAGGGCCGCGATCCGCTCGACGGCGAACACGTACCCCTGCACACCGCAGCCGGCGATGACCCCGTCGGCGCGCAGCGACACGTACGAGTGGTGCCGGAACGCCTCGCGCCGGTGGATGTTGGAGATGTGGACCTCCACCACCGGCAGGCCGTCGCAGGCGTTGAGGGCGTCCAGGATCGCGACCGAGGTGTGCGAGTAGGCGCCAGGGTTGATGACGATGCCGCAGTGGTCGAGCCGTGCCTCGTGGATCCAGTCCACCAGGGCACCCTCGTGGTTGGACTGGCGCAGGTCCACCGTGCCGCCGTGCACGGCCGCCGCCTCGGCGCACCGGGTCTCGACGTCGGCGAGCGTGTCGGACCCGTAGATCTCCGGCTGGCGCTGTCCGAGCAGGTTCAGGTTGGGGCCGTTGAGAATCATGATCGGGGCGTTGGCCAGGGTGCGGGGCACGGTTCCTCCGGTCCGTTCGGCGTGCGGGCGGGCGGGCCTGCCGGGCCGCCGCTGGGACCCGGTTTATCACGGTGCGCGGCGTGCCCGCCGGGTCCTACGCTCACCTCATGATCGACGCCGTGTACCCGCCGAAACCCGTGCCGGGCGACCGTATCGCCGTGCTGTCGCCCTCCTCCGGCCTGGCGGGGGTGTTCCCGCTCCCGTTCGAGCTGGGCCTGCGGCGGCTGCGCAAGGAGTACGGGCTGGAGCCGGTGGAGTACCCGGCGACACGGGTCATGGGCTCGACGCCCCGGCAGCGTGCCGACGACCTGCATGCCGCGTTCGCCGACCCCGGCATCAAGGCGGTGATGGCGGCGATCGGCGGCGACGACCAGATCACCGTGCTGCCGCTGCTGGACCGGGAGATGGTGCGGGCCCACCCGAAGCCGTTCTTCGGGATGAGCGACAACACCCATCTGCTCGCCTGGCTGCGCTCCTGCGGCATCGTCGGCTTCCACGGGGCGAGTGTGATGCCGGAACTGGGCCGGCCCGGTGCCCTGCATCCGCAGACGGCCGACTCGCTGCGGGCCGCCCTGTTCACGCCGGGCCCCTACGAGCTGCGGCCCGCCGAACGCTGGCGGGACGTCGACGTGGACTGGGCCGACCCGGGCGCCCTGGCCACCGAGCCGGAGACCCGGCGGGGCCTGGGGTGGACGTGGGTGAACGCGGACCGGGTGGTCGAGGGCCGCACCTGGGGCGGCAGCCTGGAGACGGTCGGCGACCTGCTCATGGCGGGCCGGGACGTCGCCGACGACCCGGCGGAGTACGACGGCGGGGTCCTCTTCCTGGAGACGTCCGAGGAGATGCCGAGCGCCGGGACGGTCTTCCGCATCCTGCGGAACATGGGCGAGCGGGGCCTCCTCGGTCGCTTCCCGGCCCTGCTGTGGGGGCGGCCGAAGACCTGGTTCCTCGACCGCCGGCACAGTCCCGAGGAGGGCGCGGCCTACGCGGCCGAGCAGCGGGAGGCCGTGCTGCGCGCCGTGCGGACGTACACCCCCGGCACCGTGGTGGTCTTCGACGTAGACCTCGGTCACACGGATCCGCAGGTGGTGATCCCCTACGGGGGCACGGTGCGCGTCGACGGGCCCGCCCGGCGCATCACCGTCACCTACTGACGCCGCCCCGGCGCCCGGGGCGTACGGGCGCTACGGGTTGATCGCCAGTTCCAGGTAGGCGGCGAACAGCACCAGGTGGACTCCGCCCTGCAGGGGTGTCGCCCGGCCCGGGACCACGGTCAGCGCGCTCACCACGACGGTCAGGGCGAGCAGCACCATATGGGTGCTGCCGAGGCCGAGGACCAGGGGTCCGGAGAGCCACAGGGAGGCGAGGGCGACCGCCGGGATGGTCAGGCCGATGCTGGCCATGGCCGAGCCGAGCGCCAGGTTCATGCTGGTCTGGACGCGGTCGCGGCGCGCGGCGCGCACCGCGGCGATGGTCTCGGGCAGCAGCACCAGCAGGGCGATGATCACACCGACGACGGCGTGGTGCAGCCCGGCCCGGTCCACCCCGGTCTCGATGGTCGGTGACACTCCTTTGGCGAGGCCGACCACACCGACCAGGGCGAGGCCCAGCATGCCGAGGCTGATCAGGGCCGTGCGGTTGGAGGGTGCCTCGGCGTGTTCCTCGCCCGAGATGACCTCGCCCTGACGGGTGAGGGGCAGGAAGTAGTCCCGGTGTCTCACCGTCTGGGTGGCCACGAACAGGCCGTAGAGGATCAACGAGGAGATGGCGGCGAAGGTGAGCTGCACGCTGGAGAACTCGGGGCCGGGCTGGCTCGTGGTGAACGTCGGCAGCACCAGGCTGAGGGTCGCCAGGGTGGCGACCGTGGCCAGGGCGGCTCCGGTGCCCTCCGAGTTGAAGACCGCCGTGCCGTGGCGCAGGGAACCCACCAGGAGGCTGAGCCCCATGATGCCGTTGCAGGTGATCATCACGGCGGCGAAGACGGTGTCCCGGGCCAGCGTGGCGCTCTTGTCGCCGCCGTCCAGCATCAAGGTGACGATCAGTGCGACCTCGATGACCGTGACGGCGACGGCCAGGACGAGTGAACCGAACGGTTCACCGACCCGGTGGGCAACGACCTCCGCGTGGTGCACCGCAGCCAGGACGGCACCCGCGAGGACGACGGTCGCCAGACCGACGACGAGGCCGGGGAGATCGCGTCCCCAGGTGAGGACCAGCAGCACGGCCGCCAGCGCCGGCACCAGGATCGTCCATCGCGCCGCGAGCGACCTGAGCCGAGCGATCATGCGGCGATCGTCGCAGACGGGTGGACCTGCCGCATTCCGCTCACCGGCGCTCCGAGCACCCGTCCGTCTCGCCGTCCTGATCGCCTCGGGGTCGTCATGAGTGCGCATGGCCTCCTTGTGTGAGTCGGGTGGGTCCGGTGCGCCGGAACGCGGCGCGGAGTGGTGCGGTGGGGCCCGCCGGTGTGCGGCCGGGACGGAGCACGGGGCGGCACCGGGAGGGGTGGCGGCGCGATGCGGCCCCCGCTCCCGGTGCGGTCCCGGTCCGGGTCACACGTCGATGCTGTCCTTGTCGTCGCCCGCGCTCCGCGCGGCCGCGGCCTCCGCCTGCTTGCGGGAGGCCCGCAGGCTGGTGATCGTGGTGACCACCAGGACGGAGCAGATGACGCCCAGCGAGACGGGGATGCTGATCTCCGGCACGTGTACCCCGGACTCGTGCAGCGCGTGCAGCACCAGCTTGACGCCGATGAAGCCGAGGATGATCGACAGGCCGTAGGAGAGGTGGACCAGCTTCCTCAGCAGGCCCCCGATCAGGAAGTACAGCTGCCGGAGCCCCATGAGGGCGAACGCGTTCGCCGTGAAGACGATGTACGGGTCCTGGGTCAGACCGAAGATCGCGGGGATCGAGTCGAGGGCGAAGAGCACGTCGGTGGTGCCGATGGCGAGCATCACGACCAGCATCGGGGTCATGATCCGCTTGCCGTTCTGCTCGATCCACAGCTTGGTGCCGTGGTAGCGGTCGGCGACGCCGAAGCGCCGTTCGGCCGCCTTGAGCAGCTTGTTCTCCTCGAACTCCTCGTCCTCCTCGTCGGCCCGGGCCTCCTGGATGAGCTTCCAGGCGGTCCAGATGAGGAAGGCACCGAAGATGTAGAAGACCCAGGAGAAGCTGGCCAGGATCGCCGCACCGGCGGCGATGAAGATCGCCCGCAGCACCAGGGCGATGAGGACGCCGACGAGGAGCACCCGCTGCTGGTACTGCGAGGGCACCGCGAATTTCGCCATGATCAGGACGAAGACGAAGAGGTTGTCGACGCTCAGCGACTTCTCGGTGATGAAGCCGGCGAAGAACTCGCCGGCGGGCTGTCCGCCGCCGAAGATCAGCAGGCCGATGCCGAAGAGCACGGCCAGGACGATCCAGACGATGGTCCAGATCCCGGCTTCCTTGATGGACACGTCGTGCGGTTTGCGGCCGATGAAGAAATCGACCGAGATCAGGGCCGCCAGGCCCAGGATCGTCAGGACCCACAGGGTCAGGGAAACATCCACTGCGCCTCCGGCAGATACGTCAGGACAGGTGTCAGCGTCGTCGCTGCCGGAGGTCTCTTCCACCCGAGACTCCGGCGCTTCTCACAGCGCCCGTGGAGCTCTCGGGCCGACGCCCCGGGATCTGGCCTGATCCGTACTGACGGGGTCACCGCACAGATGGGGAGTACTCCCCTCCGTCCGTTGAACTGTACCGGCATCACCAAGGATTGGTAAAGAGAACGGTAAAAGAAATTCCAAGTCGCAGGTCGGGGGCGGTGTGTCGGTCCTGGCGCTGCCCGGAGAACCTCACCGGTTCCAGGCGCGCCGGGCCTCCGTCACCTGTGTGAGCACCTGCTGGAGCACCTGACTGCCGGACGGGACGAGCGGCGGCTCGTAGGTCCAGGCGTGGCCGACCCACGGGTCGGCGAGGTGGTCGTCGGCCACCGGCGTCAGCCGCAGCAGCCCCCGCCACAGCGGGTCGAGCAGCGGCCCGTAGGCGGCGGCGTCCTCCCGGTCGGCCACCATCATCAGGTGGACGCCGACGGCCGGGCCCTCGTCGGCGAGGTACCGCAGCTGGTTGACGGCCCGGTCGTCGAAGCCGTGCGGGAAGTCGTTGACGATCAGGAGCTGCTGGGAGGTGTCGAAGCCCGGCGGCAGCGAGTCCGCGGCGCCCGCGCGCAGCGCCATCTGCACCAGGTCGACCCGCTCGATGAGCCTGGCCAGCGTGTCCGTCACGCCCGCGGCGCCCTGGGCCGGCGGGGCCGCCAGCACCCCGGTCCCGGTGAGCGGGGCCAGCGCCTGCGCCCCGGATCCGGCCGGGTCGACGACGTGCACCGTGAACTCGCCCGCCGGGTACACCGCGAGCAGCCGGGCGGCGTGCGCCACCGCCGTCTCCACGGCGAGGCGGCGCAGGTCGTGCGCGTCGGTGAAGGAGCCGTCGAGGCCCTCGGTGCGCCCGCTGTCGATCCACAGGCCGCGCTCCAGGGGCAGCCGGAGCAGCATCGGGATGCGGACCCGGCCGGCCTCCGGGAGGTGGAGGTCGCCCAGCCGCAGGGCCATGGGGATCTCCATCGGGACCCGGTAGGCGTGCCAGACGGGGTTGTCCCAGCGCGCGAAGGCCGGGGGCAGCGCCGGTTCGACGACCTCGGCCTCGGCGACCAGCTGGGCGAGGTCCCGGTCGAGCACGTCGCGGGCCTGCTCGACGAGCTGGTCCCGGCGGGCACGGGCGGCCTCGCGCGCGGCATCGGCCTGGCCGCCGATCCGGCTGCGCGGGTCGGACAGGACCTGCTCCAGCTCCTTGTCCATGCGCGACTCGGCGAAGTCGACCGCGCTGCGGTAGGCGGCGGTGGTGCGGGCCAGGTCCTCGAACATGCCCCAGACCTGGTTGTAGAGCCGCTCGTCCATGGACCAGCCGGTCGCGTCGCCGGCCACGGGCCGGGCGGGTTCCCCGGGCCGGGTCGGCGGGGCGGCAGGCGGCGGCGGGGGCGGCGCGGCGCTCTGCCGCCGGGGGTGGCTGTAGTCGACGCGGCCGCCGGACGCGGCCGGGGACGGGTCCCCCGCCGCGGTGTGGCCCGGCTGCGCGGCGCCCGGCTGGGGGCGGTCGCCGTGGGACGGGGTGGCGGGGCCGGAGGTGCTCCGGGCCGCGGTGCCGCCCTGGTCGGGGCCGAGCGCGGGGGCGGCGGCCTGGCGGGACCGCTCGCCGTCCGCAGGGCGGGGCGGCGGGGCCTGCACGGAGCGGGCGAGCGACTGGGCGGTGGCCCGGTGCACGTCGGCGGCCAGTTGTTGCGCCTCGGGCAGGGCCTGGTCGGTGAGGAGTTCGGCGAGGCCGCCGGCGTATCCCTGCCCGATCGCGCGCACCTTCCAGGCGCCCTGCCGCCGGTAGAGCTCCAGGGCGATGACGGCCGTCTCGCTGTCCAGCCCCGTGATGGTGTAGCTGGCGACCTCGGTGCCGTCCAGGCCCGTGACGGCGACGAAGGGGGCCGCGACGGCGCCGAACCGGACGGGGCCCGGTCCGCCGCCCGCGGACGGCAGGGAGAGCAGCACGCTGACGCGGTGCACGGCGTCGGGCATGGCGTCCAGGTCCACCGCGAGACGGTGGTCGGCGGCCGCCTGCCGGGGCACCTCGAGGCCGGGCTGGGTGGGCGCGCCCGGGTGGGCGACCCAGTCCACGCCGTGGATCCGGCCTGACGCGTCACCGAGCGCGGCCGAGGCCACGACCGGCGTGCCGGCCGAGACCCGGACCTCCAGACGGGACCGGGACAGCGGGTGGTTCTGTCCCCGCACCAGCTCGGCCGTCATCGCCTTCTTCCCCCTGTGTCGCGTATGTGGTGTGGTCCGCCGGGATCCGCCGCCCCGGCACCGGACCTGGGCGGCCGTGTCTTCGGATCACCCCGGGGCCGCGGGGTGAGGCACGCACTCCCCCGGAGGGGGCACCCCCAGCCGCGCTGTCGTCGGTTGCCGATGCTCCGCATCGACGCTCTCCCCCGCCGTGCAGCTGCACGCACCGGGCCCCGCTCACCGGCACCGTCAAGGCACCGGCGATCCGAGTCGGAGTGCTCCGAAAGACATGGCCTAGAGGACCGGCAGGATCGCCGGCATCAGGTCCTGGAAGGTGCGGCCGTTGGCCGGGCTGCCCAGGGCCGTCATCGACCAGCCGGTGCCCACGCGGTGCACCTTCGCCATGATCTGGGCCGTGTAGGCGCCGCCGCCGGCCAGCGTGTAGCGGGCCAGCTCCTGGCCGTTGGTCTCGTCGACCAGGCGGCAGAAGGCGTTCTGGACCTCCTGGAAGGTCTGGCCCGTGAAGGAGTTCACGGTGAAGACGATCTGGTCGATGTGGACCGGGACGCGGGACAGGTCGACGAGGATGGCCTCGTCGTCGCCGCCCTGGCCGACCCCGCCGACGAGGTTGTCACCGGTGTGGCGTACGGAGCCGTCGTCGCTCACGAGGTGGCGGAAGAAGACGACGTCGACCGGCTGCTTGTCGGCGAACAGGACGGCGGAGGCGTCCAGGTCGATCTCCCGGGTGCGCGAGCCGAACAGGCCGCGACGGGGAGCCGCCTGCCAGCCGAGACCCATGCGCACCGCGGTCAGGCTGCCGCCGTCGTTCTTCTGCAGACTGATGGCCTGACCCTTGGTCATGTTGACGGTCACGCGCTGATTCCCCTCTCGGACGTCCCCTGTTGCCGCGAAAGCCGCGGTTGTCGAGAACCCTACGCAGGGGCACTGACAGTGACGTACCCGGGAGCGCACTTTGTGTCGGTCTTGCAACACAGCCCGTGCCCGGCCGCGGCGGGTGGGACGGCGGGGGCGCCGCCCCGCCCCCGCCGCGGGCCGGCGCCGTCACGCGCGGGTCAGGACAGGCCCGCCTCCCGCATCTGCCGCAGCTCCTTCTTCATTTCGGAGACCTCGTCGCGCAGCCGGGCCGCGATCTCGAACTGGAGGTCCGCCGCGGCGGCCCGCATGCGGGCGGTGAGCTCCTCGATCTGCCCGGCGAGCTCGGCGGCCGGGCGGTCCGTCGGCACGCTCTCCGCGGCCTTGCCCCGTCCGCCCTTCGCGCCCTTGGCGGCCTTGCCCCCGAGAGCCGGCACGGGCGTCCTGGTGCCGCCGCCGTCCTTGCGCTGCTGGCGGTAGCCGGTACCGAGCAGCTGCTCGGTGTCGACGCCCTCGCGGGCGATCTGGGCGACGATGTCGTTGATCTTCTTGCGGAGCGGCTGGGGATCGATGCCGTTCTCCTGGTTGTACGCGATCTGCTTCTCCCGGCGGCGGTTGGTCTCGTCGATGGCCTTCTCCATCGCCGGGGTGATCTTGTCCGCGTACATGTGGACCTGGCCGGAGACATTGCGCGCGGCGCGGCCGATGGTCTGGATCAGGGATGTGCCGGAGCGCAGGAAGCCCTCCTTGTCGGCGTCCAGGATCGCCACCAGGGAGACCTCCGGCAGGTCGAGGCCCTCACGAAGCAGGTTGATGCCGACGAGGACGTCGTACTCGCCGCTGCGCAGTTCCCGAAGCAGTTCGACCCGGCGGAGGGTGTCGACGTCGCTGTGCAGGTAGCGGACCTGGATCCCGAGCTCCAGGAAGTAGTCGGTGAGGTCCTCGGCCATCTTCTTGGTGAGCGTGGTGACCAGGACGCGTTCGTCCTTGTCGACGCGGGTGCGGATCTCGTGCACCAGGTCGTCGATCTGGCCCTCGGTCGACTTGACGACCACTTCCGGGTCGACGAGGCCGGTGGGGCGGATGATCTGTTCCACGACGCCGTCGGAGCGGGACAGCTCGTACTGCCCGGGGGTGGCCGACAGGTAGACGGTCTGGCCGATGCGCTCCTGGAACTCCTCCCACTTCAGGGGACGGTTGTCCAGGGCCGAGGGGAGCCGGAAGCCGTGGTCGACGAGGGTGCGCTTGCGGGAGGCGTCGCCCTCGTACATGGCGCCGATCTGCGGGACGGTGACGTGGGACTCGTCGATGACGAGCAGGAAGTCGTCCGGGAAGTAGTCCAGCAGGGTGTTGGGCGGGGAGCCGGGCAGGCGGCCGTCGAAGTGCATCGAGTAGTTCTCGACGCCGGAGCAGCTGCCGATCTGGCGGAGCATCTCCAGGTCGTAGGTGGTGCGCATGCGCAGCCGCTGGGCCTCCAGCAGCTTGCCCTGCTTCTCCAGCTCGGTCAGGCGCTCGGCGAGCTCCTTCTCGATGTCGTTGACCGCGCGCTCCATGCGCTCGGGGCCCGCGACGTAGTGGGAGGCGGGGAAGACGTAGAGCTGCTGGTCGTCGCTGACGATCTCGCCGGTGACCGGGTGCAGCGTGGACAGCGCCTCGATCTCGTCGCCGAACATCTCGATGCGGACGGCCAGCTCCTCGTACACCGGGAAGATCTCGATGGTGTCCCCGCGGACGCGGAAGGTGCCGCGGCTGAAGGCCATGTCGTTGCGCGTGTACTGGATGTCCACGAAGCGGCGCAGCAGCTGGTCGCGGTCGACCTCGTCGCCGACGCGGAGGGGGACCATGCGGTCCACGTACTCCTGCGGGGTGCCCAGGCCGTAGATGCAGGACACGGACGCGACCACGACGACGTCCCGGCGGGTGAGCAGCGAGTTGGTCGCGGAGTGCCGCAGCCGCTCGACCTCCTCGTTGATCGAGGAGTCCTTCTCGATGTAGGTGTCCGACTGCGGGACGTACGCCTCGGGCTGGTAGTAGTCGTAGTACGAGACGAAGTACTCGACCGCGTTGTTCGGCAGGAGTTCGCGGAACTCGTTGGCCAGCTGGGCGGCCAGCGTCTTGTTCGGCGCCATCACCAGGGTGGGGCGCTGGAGCTTTTCGATCATCCACGCGGTGGTGGCGGACTTGCCGGTACCGGTCGCGCCCAGCAGCACGACGTCCTTCTCACCGGCTTCGATGCGCCGGGCGAGGTCGGCGATGGCCGCCGGCTGGTCGCCGTTCGGCTGGTAGGGGCTGACGACCTCGAAGGGCGCCACCGTGCGTTCGATGTGGGAAACGGGCCGCATGCCATCAACCGTACGACCCGCCACTGACAACGGGCGCGGACCGGCGGCCGGGCGCCCCCCGCGCGCGGAGGGGTCAGCGTTTCTGCGCGGTGCGGGGGCGGTGTTCGACGGGTCCGCGGGCGCGCAGCCGGTGGCGTGCCGGGGAGTGGTGCAGGTCGGGGTGGGCCGGGATGCCCGGCCGGTGCTCGGCGGGCGCGGGGGCGGGGCGCCCGGTGATCACCAGGGGATCGAAGACCACCAGCAGGCCGAGGAGGCCGAGGAAGGCCAGCGGCCCGATCAGCATGGGCCCCAGCAGGGCGGCCGCGGACTCGCCCGTGGCGGGGGCGGTCGTGCCGTGCACGTGCACCTCCAGGGCGGCCATGCCGGTGTAGTGCATCCCGGTGACCGCGAGGCCCATGACGAGGGCGGCGCCGACGCTCCACAGGAACCCTTTGACCTGGCCGGCCGCCCACAGGGCGGCGGTGGCGGCCGCCATGGCGATGACGACGGACGCGGCGACGAGGAGGGTGTTGTACTCCAGCGTCCCGTCGAGGTGCATGCTCGCCATGCCCAGGTAGTGCATGGAGGCGATGCCCAGCCCCGTGATGGTGCCCCCGGTGAACAGGGCGGTGCCGGACGCCCCACGGTGGCCGACGATGAACGTGCCGATGCCCACCATGACGACGGCGACGGCGAGGCTCGAGAAGGTCATCGCCCGGTCGTAGCGGATCGGGGTGCCCTCGATGGTGAAGCCCATCATGGCGATGAAGTGCATGGTCCACACGCCCGAGCCGATCGCCGCCGAGCCCAGGGCCAGCCAGGCCGCGCGCCGGGGCCCGGTCGCGGTCAGGGACCGGACCGTGCAGCGCAGCCCCAGGGCTCCGCCGAGGCAGGCCATGAGGTAGGCCACCAGCGGTGTGACCAGACCGTAGTTGAAACCGTCGACCGTGCCTTGCATGCGCGGCTGCCCTTCCCGCCCTGTTTCGCCCTGGAACTCCTGTTGTGGCCCCCCTCCCAGGACCGCACCGGCGGTCAGGGTTGACGCAGAGAGTATGACCTCCACCGGAATGGTCGAACGACTTTCCGGTAAAGAAACACGCCCTTGCCCCAGTTGTGCGCCAGTGGTGTGCGGCATGGGAGGAGTCGCGTTCATTCTGTGGCCACCTTGTGCACCTTTCACGTCGGCCGTCCGGTGTCACAGTGGAACTGTCCGTGACGTTTCCATTGCTGCACGTGAGGAGTACGTATGCACGCGCGCCCGGTCGCCGCCTCGATCACCGCACTCCTGGGGGCCGCCGCCCTCCTGTTCCCCGTCTCCCCCGCGGGGGCCGCCCCGGCGGGGGTTCCCCTCGTCGTCGCCCACCGGGGCGCCTCCGGGTACGCGCCGGAGAACACGCTGGCGGCCGTCGACCGGGCGGCGGCGCTGGGCATCGAGTGGGTGGAGAACGACGTACAGCGCACCAAGGACGGCACCCTCGTCGTCGTCCACGACGACAACCTGCGGCGCACCACCGATGCCGAGGAGGTCTTCCCGGGGCGGTCCCCGTGGAAGGTGAAGGACTTCACCGCCGCGGAGATCGCCCGCCTGGATGCGGGCAGCTGGTTCTCGCCGTCCTACGCGGGCACGCGCGTGCCGACGCTGGAGCAGTTCGTGCGCCGGGTGGAGAAGCACGGCCAGAAGCTCCTGCTGGAGCTCAAGAACCCCGAGCTGTACCCGGGCATCGAGCAGGAGACCCTGAAGGTGCTCAGCAACGAGGGCTGGCTGGACCGGCAGCACGTGCGGGACCGGCTGGTCGTGCAGAGTTTCGACGCCGCCAGTGTGCGCACCGTCCACGAGCTGAAGCCCGCCGTGAAGACGGGCCTGCTCGGCACGCCGCCGGTGGCGGACCTGCCGGGGTACGCGGCCTTCGCCGACCAGATCAACCCGTCGCACTCCTCCCTGACGAGCGGCTACGTCGCCGCCGTGCAGTCCTTTGCCGGACCGCACGGCGCGCGGATGCAGGTGCTCACCTGGACCGTGAACGACGCGGCCGCCGCGCGGCGGGTCGCCGGGTACGGCGTCGACGGCATCATCAGCAACACGCCGGACGTGGTCCGGGACGCGGTGGGCGGCTGAACCGGCCGGGCCCGGCCGGCTCCGGGGCGCCGTCACCCGCGCGGGCCGGGGCCGCGGGCCCGCTGTCGCCCCTGCCCCGGCTGAGTATCAGGATCAATGTCAGTGGCGGGCCGTACCGTGGTCCGCATGAGCAGTGATGCGCGGGACGGACAGCCACCGGTGTGGGCCGTCGTGGACACGGAGATCGGTCCGCTGCTGCTGGCCGCCACCGGGGCGGGCCTGGTCAACGTCGTGTTCCACGCCACCGGCCCGGTGCGCGAGCGCGCGCTGGAGCGGCTGGCGTCGAGGCTCGGCACGGCACCGGTCGAGGATCCCGGCTCTCCCCTGCTGGCCGAGGCGATACGCCAGGTCGAGGCATATCTGGCCGGCGAACGGCACGACTTCGAGGTGCCGCTGGACTGGTCGCTGATCTCGGGCTTCAACCGGGCGGTCCTGCGCGAGCTGGCCACGGGGGTGCCGTACGGCGAGGTGGTCGGCTACGGCGACCTGGCACGGCGGGTGGGCCGGCCCGGCGGTGCCCAGGCCGTGGGCATGGCGATGGGCGCCAACCCGCTGCCGGTGGTGGTGCCGTGTCACCGCGTCGTGGAGAGCGACGGCGGGATCGGCGGCTTCGGCGGCGGGCTGGAGACCAAGCGGCGGCTGCTGGCCCTGGAGGGGGTCCTGCCCGAGCCGCTGTTCTGACCGGCCGGGCCGGCACCCCTGGGCGGACGCGCCGGGTCAGTCGTAGTGCCGCGCCTCGAACACGTTGCCGTCCGGGTCCCGGAAGTAGAAGCTGCGCTTCGCGGGGCCGCGCGCGCCGAAGGAGTCGTGGGAGAAGTCCGTCAGGGGCACGGAGCGCTCCTCCAGACGGCTGCGCAGCGCGTCGAAGCCGGCGGCCGGCAGGGACAGGCACACGTGGTTGACGGGGTGGCCCGAGCTGTCGGCGGCGCCGGGCAGCATCGTCATGCGGCGCGCCATCTCGGCCGGCATGAGGTCGATGATCGTCTCGTCGTTGACCCGCACCGAGGGGAACGGGGCCGCTCCGGCGGAGAACTCGGCGAGCCGGACCGGTTCCAGCCCGACGGCCTCCGCGTAGAAGTGCGCGGCGGCGACGGGATCGCGCACCCAGAGGACGACGTGGTCGAGGCGTGCCGTGTGGTCCGTCATGGCTCCCAGGCTGGGTGATGCCCGCGCCGACGTGCAAGGGGTTTGACCGGGCGCGCGGGTCGCCAGAGATGAGGAAGGAGCGGCTGACGGGAGGCGGGCACGTGGTGCTGAGGGTGTCGGGAGAGGTGCGGGAGGCGCTCGACGCGGACCGGCCGGTGGTGGCGCTGGAGTCCACGATCATCGCGCACGGGCTGCCCCGTCCCCGCAATCTGCAGGTGGCCGTGGAGCTGGAGGCGGCGGTGCGGGAGGAGGGCGCCGTGCCCGCCACCGTCGCGGTGCTGGACGGCGTGCCCCGGGTCGGCCTGGACAAGGAACAGCTGGAGCGGGTCGCCAACGAGGACGGGATACGCAAGCTGGGCCACCGCGACCTAGCCCTGGCGGCGGCCCGCGGGGCGAGCGGGGCGACCACGGTCTCGGCCACCGCCCTGCTGGCGGCGCTGGCGGGTGTGCGGGTGTTCGCGACGGGCGGGCTGGGCGGGGTGCACCGGGAATGGACCGTGACCCAGGACGAGTCGGCCGACCTGGGGCTGCTGGCGCGGACCCGGATCACCGTGGTGTGCGCGGGCGTGAAGTCGATCCTGGACGTGGCGGCCACGTTGCAGCGTCTGGAGACCCTCGGGGTGGCGGTGGCCGGATACGGCACGGACCGGTTCCCCGGCTTCTACCTGTCCGACTCGGGCCACCCCGTGGACTGGCGGCTGGACACGCCCGCGCAGGTGGCCGACGTCATGCGGGCCCAGGACGCGCTGGGCGGGCCCGCGTCGGCGCTGATCGTGGCCAACCCCGTGCCCGAGGAGGAGCAGCTGGATCCCGCGGTGCACGCGCGGGTGCTGTCCGAGGCGCTGCGCGCCTGCGCGGAGCGGGGCGTCACGGGGCAGGCGGTCACCCCGTTCCTGCTGGACCACCTGGTCCGGCACACCGACGGCGCCTCCCTGGCCGCCAACCTGGCGGCGGTGCGGGGCAACGTGCGGCTGGCGGCGCGGATCGCGGCGGCGCGGGCCGGGACGTGAGCGTGCCCGCGGGGCGTGCGGCCGGGGCGCGCGCGGGCGGCGGTGCGCTGCTGGTCGTCGGCGACGTCGTCACGGACGTGGTCGCCCGGCACCGTGGTCCGCTCGCGCCGGGCACGGACACGGTGGCGTCGGTCCGCCGGGTGCCCGGCGGTGCCGGGGCCAACGTGGCCTGCTGGGCCGCCCGGTCGGGTGGCGGGGAGGTGCGGATGCTCGGCCGGGTCGGGGCCGACTCGGCGGCCTGGCACGAGCGGGAGCTGGCCGTGCACGGGGTGCGGCCGCTGCTCGTCGTCGACGAGACGGCCCCCACCGGCACGGTGATCTGCCTCGTCGACGAGGAGGCGGCGGGTGAGCGGACCTTCCTCACGGACAGCGGGGCGTCGCTGCGTCTGGAACCGGGTGACTGGTCCGAGGCGTTGCTGGACGGGGTGGCCCGGCTGCACCTGTCGGGTTATCCGCTGTTCTCCGACACGGGACGCGCCTTCGTCGCGGTGGCCCTGAAGGCGGCTCGGGCGCGCGGGGTGCCGGTGAGCCTGGATCCGGCCTCGGCGGGCTTCCTCGCCGGTCTGGGCGCGGACCGGTTCCTGGCCCTCGTGGAGGGGGTGGACGTGCTGCTGCCCAGCCGGGACGAGGCGTGCCTGCTGACCGGGCTGTCCGACCCGGCCGAGGCGGCGGCGGCGCTGAGCCGGGACATCGCCCTGGTGGCGGTCACGTGCGGCGCGCAGGGGGCGCTGCTGGCGCGCAACGGTGAGGTGCGGGCCCGGGTCCCCGCCGTGACCGCCCGCGCTCGGGACACCACGGGCGCGGGCGACGCGTTCACGGGCGCGTTCCTCGCCGCGCTGCTGTCGGGCGCCGACGAAGCCGACGCGGTCCGGGAGGGCTGCCGTGCGGGGGCGCGGGCGGTGGAGGTCGTGGGCGGTCGCCCACCCCGCCCGGCCGACCGGCCGCGGGCCCCCGGCGCACCCGCACCCGCCGCTCCGCCCGACTGACGGCGCCGCGCGGGCCGGCCAGTGGAGGTCGTGGGCGGATCGCCCGCCCCGCCCACCCGCCTCGCCCGGCCGACCGGCCGCGAGCACAGCGCACCCGAACCAACCGCTCCGCCCGACTGACGGCGCCGCGCGGACCGGGCCCGTGCAGGGCGTGGGCGGGTCGCCGCCGCCCCGGCTGACGACGCCATGCGGGCCGGGCCGCCTGGTCGAACGGCTGGGCACCGGAGGGCATCTCCCCCGGGGGCGGCCCCCGGGTCGGGTTCCGGGGCAGTTCTGGGGCGGTTCCTGGGATCCGATTCGGGGCCGTTCGCAGGTGCCAGTCCCGAGTGCCGTCCCCAGTGGTCGGTGCCCGGGTGTCGGTGCCGGCTGTCGGCGCCCGGGACCCGTTCCGCAGATCGGTCTGCTCTACGGCATCCGCTCCGGTCGTCCGTCCTGGGCCCCCGCCGCGTGTCGCGTGCCCGCGTGCCCGCGTGCCGGGAAGTGCAGTGCTCCGTTGCCTGCGAAAACCCGTCAGGGCTTGCGTCCCCACGCCGTCACCAGGGGTGCGGTGGACAGGTCCAGGGCGCCCGCGGCGACGTTCGCGAGGTGGCGGTCGACGTCCTGGGCGGTGGCGATGCCGGCCCCGACGAGCCGGTCGCGCACCAGGCGCACGGTGGCGGACTCCAGGGCGGCGCACTCCGGTGCGGCCAGGGGGAAGTACACGTCGGCCCGCACGCCGCTCAGGCCCGCCTCCCTCAGCAGTCGCGGGAGGCGGCGGCCCTGGGCGAGGTCCGTCCCGCGGTCGGCGAGGAGCCGTCGCAGGCCGTTCCGCAGCCGGTTGGCGAGCTGCTGTTCGGGGCCGTGCTCGTCGGGGCAGAGCAGGGGCTGGAGCGCGGGGTCGGTGTCCTCCACCAGCAGCCGCCCGCCGGGCCGAAGTACCCGGACCATGAACCGGATGACCCGCTCGGGTTCCGCCGCGCCGAGGAACGGGAGCCGCGCATGCACCAGGTCGAAGCCTCCCTCGGCGGGCGGTTCCTCCGTGGCGATGTCGTGGGCACGCACCTCCACCGGCGGCCGGGCGGCGGCCGACAGGCGCGCCGGGTCGGTGGCCGTGGCGAGGACCCGCCCGGTCGGGCCGACCCGTCTCCCCAGCCAGGCCAGCACCGACGTGCCGGCGGCGCCGACTTCCCAGCAGCGCCAGCCGGGACCGGTGCCGATGGCTTCGAGATGGCGGAACGTGGTGGGGTCGAAGAGCGCGGCGAAGGCGTCGAGGCGCTCCGCCGCCTCGTCCGGCCGGTGGTCGAGCAGGTTCCCGTCGGATCGCATCATGCCGCGATCATCCCATTTATCCGTGATGTTCCCAGCGGTGGACGCGACGCGTGGAGCCGATTCGTCCACAGCCGGGAACCAAGCGGAACACCGCTCTCCCACAGGTCCGACGGGCTCGGCGAGGTCCTGGCAGACTGACGTGCCACGGGGGACGAGAGGCGTGACGGGAGGTGTGACGTACCGGGAGACGGCTACCGCCGGGCGTAGACCTTCTCGGCCCAGGTGGCGATCTGGTCCTCCGTCAGGTGCTGGGCGAGGTCGGCCTCGCTGATCATGCCGACCAGTCGCTTGTCCTGGATGACGGGCAGCCGGCGGATCCTGTGCTCCTGCATCTCCTGGAGGACCTCGCCGACATCGGCGTCCGCGTCGATCCAGCGGGGTGTGCCCTTGGCCATCTCCCCCGCGGTCACCCGGGCGGGGTCGTGCCCCATGGCGACGCAGCCGATGACGATGTCGCGGTCGGTGAGGATGCCGCACAGCCGTTCGTTCTCGTCGCTGATCGGCAGGGCTCCGACGTTCAGTTCACGCATCAGCTGGGCCGCGCGGTCGAGGGTCTCGTGGGCGGGGATCCACTGGGCGCCGCGGTGCGTGATGTCTCCGGCGGTGGTCATGAAGTACCTCCCGGTTCCGGCCGGCCGGCGCGGCGCGGGAGCGCACCGCGAGTCCCGACGCCCTTCATTGTGGCCGTGCGGTCCCCCGCCCGCATGCGGAGGCACCGGCCCCGACGCGTGCCGCGCGGTGGCCCCGGCTCAGCCCCGCCAGGCCGGGCGGCGCGGGTCGTCGGCCCGTACCAGGACGTCGGCGGTGCCGGCCGGGTCGGTCTCCTGCGCGTAGCGCTCGAAGGCCGGCAGGGTCCAGTGCTCGGCCTCGGGGGTGCGGCGGCGCAGGGCGCCCGCGGACAGCTCGAGGTGGACGCTCAGGTCGAAGGGGAACCAGTGACGCAGCAGGAGGGGACCGTGCAGCAGCAGGACACCACCGGGCGGGAGCGGCACGCGGGCGCTGCGGGTGGCCCGGTCGGTGACCGGGTCCCGCAGGTCGGGGAGGATCCGGCCGCTGCCGTCCGGTTCGAGCGGCCCGAACACCTCGCGCCAGAGGGCCCCGGTGTCGTACCAGCCGTCGTAGTAGGAGTCGACGTCCTGGCGGCCGTGCTCGAGCCGGACCGACGCGGGGCGCAGGAAGCCGTCGGTCGCCACCACGAGCGACGCCCGCCCGCGCACCCGCAGCGCCTCGGCGACCCGCAGGGCGAGCTCTCCCGGCCGCCCGGCCGGGGCACCGTCGAGCGCCACCCGCGGCCAGGGACCGCCGTCGGCCGTCCGCAGGTCCAGCAGACGGTCGGCGAGGAGATCGCCGAGCCGCTCCCAGGTGATCGCTTCCAGTCGCACACGGCCATGATGCGTCAGCCGCCGGGAGGGGAACGAATCAACCATGGCGTCGTCCCGCGCAACTCCCTCCCTCCCCGTAGGACTTGTCGTCCACCAGGCCGCCGGACGACGCCACTGTGCCGCCTGCCGCCGTGGCCCCCTCCCGCTGGTCGTCCTGGAGAACGGAGCGCCGCGCTGTCTCGACTGCGCCGACCTCGGCCACCTGGTCCTCCTGCCGCGCGGCGACACCGCGCTGACCCGCAGGGCGCGGGAGGAGAGCGCCCTGTCGGCGGTGGTCGTCCGGTTCAGCCGGCGCAAGGGCCGGTACGAGCGGCAGGGCGTGCTGGTCGAGGAGGAGGCACTGGCCCGTGCCGAACGGCGGTGTCCGGCGGACGCCGAGGCACGGCGGCGGCGCCGGATGCGCGACGCCCGGCGCCGGGCCGCCGAGGACGCGCGGTTCACGGAGGCGTTCGCGGCGGAGATCCTGCGCCTGTTCCCCGGCTGCCCGCAGGAGCGCGCCCGGGCCGTCGCCGCGCACGCCTCGGTGCGGGGCAGCGGGCGGGTCGGCCGGAGCGCGGCGGGGCGGGCCCTGTCCGAGCGGGCGGTGATCTCGGCGGTGGTGGCGTCCGTACGGCATCTGGAGACTCCCTACGACCGGCTGCTGATGAGCGGCGTGCCCCGGCACGAGGCGCGGCGGCGGATCGCGGCGGCCGTGGAGACGGTGCTGACCGGCTGGGCGCGGCCCGGGCAGCAGTCCACCGGGTGAGGCCCGGGGCGGCCGGGTCGCGGCCCGCCCTGGACGCTCGCGCATGCCCCCGCGTCCCTCGGCCATGGGCAGGGCTTCCGCGCCCGGCTTCACTGGTGATGACGGCGGGTGCGCCGGGCCACCGGCCCGGGCGGCAGGCGGGAGGCGACGACGTGATCGAGGGACCGTACTTCGTGCTGGCGGTGGCGGGGGTGCTCGGCACCGCGCTGGTGGCCGGGGTCTTCTGCGCCTTCTCGGCGTTCGTGATGAAGGGGCTGGCGGCGCTGCCGGCCGCGCAGGGTGTGGCCGCGATGCGGGCGGTCAACCAGGCCGCGGTGACGGCGGCGTTCATGCTGCTGTTCCTCGGCTCGGCGGTGCTGTGCGCGGTGATCGCCGTGGTGACGGTGGTGGTGTGGCCGCCGGCGGGCGGCGCGGAGCTGCTGGTGGGCAGTGTGCTGTACCTCTTCGGCGCGTTCGGGGTGACGGTGGCGGCGAACGTGCCGCGCAACGAGGCGCTGGCCCGGCTCGACCCGGGCACCGCGGAGGCGGCGGCGTACTGGCCCGGCTACGTCCGCGAGTGGACCCGGTGGAACCACGTCCGCACGGTCGCGTCCGCCGGGGCCGCCCTGGCGTACGTGCTGGCGCTCACCTGAGGCGCGGGCGCGGCCCCGGGCGGGACGGCGGGACGGCGGGACGGCGGGAGGGACCGTCCGGCGCTCTGCGGAGCGGCGGGGTGCGACGTATCGTGAACCGGAAGAGTGCCGCCCGACGCCGCACGGCCTGCCCCCGCCCACGCAAGGAACACGGCCATGGCCGATCCCAAGGGTTTCCTCACCACTCCCCGCCGGGAATGGCCGCGCAGGCCCGTGGAGGAGCGCGTCCAGGACTGGGACGAGGTGTACGTCCCGGGGGCGCTGCTGCCGCTGATCGGTCCGCAGGCCGACCGGTGCATGGACTGCGGTGTGCCGTTCTGCCACGAGGCGTGTCCGCTGGGCAACCTGATCCCGGAGTGGAACGACCTGGTCTCCCGCGACGACTGGCGGGCCGCCGCGGAACGGCTGCACGCGACCAACAACTTCCCCGAGTTCACGGGCCGGTTGTGTCCGGCGCCCTGTGAGGCGGGGTGTGTGCTCGCCATCAACCAGCCGGCCGTCACCATCAAGAACGTCGAGTGTGCCATCGCCGACAGGGCCTTCGAGGAGGGCTTCGCGCCGCCCGCCCCGCCGGAGCGGCTGTCCGGGCGGACGGTGGCGGTGATCGGCTCGGGCCCCACCGGGCTGGCCGCGGCCCAGCAGCTGACCCGGGCCGGGCACACGGTCGCCGTGTACGAGCGGGACGACCGGATCGGCGGGCTCATGCGGTACGGCATCCCCGAGTTCAAGATGGAGAAGCGGCACTTGGAGCGGCGCATCGGGCAGATGCGCGCCGAGGGCACGAAGTTCCGTACGGGCACCGCGGTCGGACGCGATGTGGACGCGGCCGCGCTGCGGCACCGCTACGACGCGGTGGTGATCGCCACGGGGGCGACGGCCTGGCGCGAACTCCCGGTGCCTGGCCGGGAGCTGACGGGCATTCACCAGGCGATGGAGTACCTGCCGCTGGCCAACCGGGTGTGCCAGGGCGACCTGGAGGTGTCGCCGCTGTCGGCCGCCGGCCGGCATGTCGTCATCGTCGGCGGCGGTGACACCGGCGCCGACTGCCTGGGGACCGCGGTGCGGGAGGGCGCCGCGTCGGTGACCCAACTGGACATCTACGGCCGGCCGGGCACCGAGCGGGACGAGGACACCGAGCCGTGGCCCACGTATCCCCGGCTCTACCGGCTGTCCGTCGCGCACGAGGAGGCCGGGGAGCTCGGGACCGCGCCGTCGGCGGACGCCGACGCGCGGCTGTTCGCCGCGTCCACGCTGCGCTTCTCCGGGGACGCGGACGGGCGGGTGCGGTGGCTGCACCTGGTCGAGGTGGACGCGGAGCGCCGCGCCGTGCCGGGCAGCGGGCGCGCCCTGCCCGCCGACCTGGTGCTGCTCGCGCTGGGGTTCTCCGGGCCGGACCGGGAGGACGGTCTGATCGCCCAGCTGGGGCTGGAGCTGGAGCCCCGCGGGACGCTCGCCCGGGACGCCGGTTTCGCGACGAACGTACCGGGGGTGTTCGCGGCCGGGGACGCCGCGCGCGGACAGTCGCTGATCGTGTGGGCGATCGCTGAGGGCCGCGCCGTCGCGGCGGCCGTCGACCGCCACCTCACCGGCGGCACGTCCCGCCTCCCGGCTCCGATCGGCCCGTACGACCGCCCGATGACGGCCTGAGTGCGGCGGGCCGGGCCGATGGCCCGGCCCGCCGGGGAGAGCGGGACGACCGCGCGGGACGATCCGCTCGGGCCACTCGGGCGCCCCCGCGAACGACGCGCGGGCTCCCGCTCCCCCCGCGGGGGCGGGCGGTGTCAGGGCTTGCGTCCGACCGCGCCGTAGCCGGGGATGACCCCGTCGTCCTGGCCGGCGACCGGCTCCCCCAGCTCGGGGTGCCACTCGTGGGGGACCCGGACGCCCGGCTCCACCAGGTCGAGGCCGTCGAAGAACTGGGTGAACTCCTCGCGGGAGCGCAGGGCCAGGGTGACTCCCGCGGCCTTGAGCTGCTCGGTGGCCGCCTTCGACTCCTCGGGGGTGAAGTCGGCCGTCGCGTGGGTGATCACCAGGTGGCTGCCGGAGGGCAGCCGGGCCATCAGCCGGGCGACCAGGTCGTGCGCGCCGTCCTCGTCGGGGACGAAGTGCAGCAGCGCGATCAGGGACAGCGCGACGGGCCGGCTGAAGTCGAGGACCTTCCGCGCGGCGTCCAGGATGGTGTCCGGGTCGCGCACGTCCGCCTGGAGGTACTCGGTGACGCCCTCGTCCGTGCCCCTGAGGAGGGCCTCCGCGTGGGCCAGCACGATGGGGTCGTTGTCGCAGTAGACGACCCGCGCGTCGGGGGCGACGCCCTGGGCGATCTGGTGGAGGTTGGGCTCGGTGGGGATGCCGGTGCCGACGTCGAGGAACTGGCGTATGCCCCGGCCGGCCAGCCACCGGGTGGCCCGGTGCATGAACGCGCGGTTCACCCGGGCCATCACCGGCACCCTCGGGTCGAGGCCGAGCATCTGCCGGCCCATGGCCTCGTCGACGGGGTAGTTGTCCTTGCCGCCCAGGTACCAGTCGTACATGCGGGCCGGGTGCGGCTTGCTGGTGTCGATGCCGGCGGGGGGTCGTCCGGTCATGAAGGACTCCGTAAGTCTCTGCAAGGGTTGGTGATCAATTCAGTCAGCTCAGTCAACTCAGTCGGTGGTCGGTACCGGCGGGAGGCCGGCCGGGAAAGGCAGCTCGTACAGGGGGAAAGGGGACGGGGCAAACAACGGACAGCGGGGAAAGGCAGGTTCGGGATCGGCAACGGTCAGCGGGCATCGGCCTCAGGACAGCAGGAAGTCCGCCTCTCCGGCCTTGGCGCCCTCGATGAAGGCCGTCATTTCGGCGGAGGTGTAGATGAGGGCCGGTCCGTCCGGGTCGGTGGACTGGCGGACGGCGATGCGGCCGTCGTCCAGCTTCATCGCCTCCAGGCAGTTGCCCCCGTTGCCTCCGCTCCACGGCTTGTGCCAGCCCTCGCTGCCGAGTTCCCGCGCGGGCATGCCGTTGTAGATGCGCCGGCCGGGAATCCGTGGCTGGGGAAGGGTTTTGACGAGATTCATTCAGAGCTCCTTGCGGAGATCCCGGAGGATCTCCTTCGTGCGTTGGGCGCCGGCGGCCTGGGCCGCCATGCGGTCCATGACCTCGAGGTGGGTCGCCACCTCGCTGCGGGCGTCCAGGTAGACGGCGCCGGTCAGGTACTCGCTGTAGACCATGTCCGGAAGTTCGGGCACGGCGAACCGGAAGAGCACGAACGGGCCGTACGTGCCGGGGTGCGGCCCGCTCGCGAACGGGGCGACCTGGAGGGTCACGTTGGGCAGCCGCGCCGCTTCGAGAAGGCGGTCGATCTGGGCCCGCATCACCTCCGGGCCGCCCACGGGGCGGAGCAGGGCGGTCTCGTCCATGACGAACCACAGCCGCGGTGCGTCCTCGCGGGTGAGGAGGTCCTGCCGCTGCATGCGCAGGGCGACGTGGCGTTCGATGTCCTCGGGCCGGGTCTGTCCGATCGCGCCCGAGCGCAGGACGCCGCGGGCGTAGTCCTCGGTCTGGAGCAGTCCGGGGACGAAGTGGGGTTCGTAGCCGCGGATGAGGGAGGCGGCCCCCTCCAGGCTGACGTACATCGAGAACCAGCCGGGCAGGATGTCGTGGAAGCGCTGCCACCAGCCGGGGCGGTTGGCGTCCTCGGCCAGGTTCACGAACGCGTCGGCCTCCTCGTCGGAGACGCCGTACGCCTTCAGCAGGAGCTGGAGGTAGGGGATCTTGAGCGCGACCTCGGCCATCTCCATGCGGCGGACGGTGGCCGGGGCGACGCGGAGGATACGGGCCGCTTCTTCGCGCTTGAGCCCGGCGCGCTCCCGCAGATCCAGTAGGCGCCGGCCGAGGACGACCTGCCCGACCGTCGGCGCGGACCGCGGTTCGCTCACGCTCCACCTCCACGAAAAGGGTTCCTGACAGCCCGGCGGCGCCATTCGAAGATACGTTCGATCGAACTCTTCATCCGAATACTCATTCGAATGAATCGAGCCGTCGACGATCCCAACTGGCGCCGCGCGAGGTGCTGTTGCGAGCAGTGTGCCACGGCCGTCCAGACCGTCACACAGCACTCTGCAATTTTCAGAGTGACACTTGCCAAGTGTTCACGGCGGGGCGATAGTGGCAAGCGTGATTCCGTCCGTGCCCTTAGGAGCAGACGCCGCCGCGGGCCCCGTCGCTCTCGGTGCCGCGCCGGAAGCCACCCCCTCGGGGGTCGCTGCCGAGCGCCGGTTCCGCTTCGAGTTGGCCGCACATCCGGGTTCCCCCGCGCAGGCGAGACGCCTGACGAGGGCCCGGCTGGACGGCTGGTCGGTGTGCGAGGACACCTGCGACACCGCGGCCCTGGTCGTCTCCGAACTGGTCACCAACGCCATCGTGCACACCGCCAGCAGCCACATCGTCTGCGAGCTGCACGACGGTGACGACCTGCTGCGCATCGCGGTGCGGGACGAGGGCTGCGCGCCGGGCACGCCCCGCGCGAACACCCGGCAGCGGCCGGAGGAGGAGCACGGGAGGGGACTGCTCCTCGTCGACGCCCTCAGTCATGCCTGGGGAGCCCACGAGCACGGACTCGGACTGCTCGTCTGGGCCGACCTCCCCCGCAACGCGGGCACCCCGCGCGAGCCCGGTGAGCCTCGCGGCGACCTGGGCTGGGGCGCCCGCCCGAAGCCGGCACCGGCCGACGGGCCGGACGACGGCGACGACGAGGGCGACACCTCCCGTACGGACGGCCGCGCACAGCCCGCGCCCGAGGCCCTCGGCGTACCGCACCGCCGGCGGTACCGGGGAGGCGAGGGGGCGTGAGGGGCGCACCGGTCCTGAGTCTCGACTCGCTGGTCCGCCTGCGGCGCACGCTGCAGGCGGCTTCCGGCACCCCTCGGCGGCTGCCCGTCCCGGACGGGATGACGGCCCCGATGGGCTGCGACGCGGTGGCGGTGCCCGCCCGTCTCGGCCCGATGGTGATGCCCCGGCTGCCCCGGGTGGGGTGCGTCTACGCCGATGAGACGCACTGGTGGTGGCTGGTCCCGTCCGATTCGGACTACGCGCTGGAGTGGCCGGCCCCCGCCCGCTACGCCACCGGCGCGCTCCTGTCCGGCGTACCTGACCTGCCCGGGCTGATCCACCGCCCCGACGGCACGTTCCCTTACACCCCGCCGATACCCCTCTACCTGGCGGTGTGCCGCCTGACGGGCACGACACCCACCTGGTCCCGCCGCATCAGCGCCTGACGGCCCCGAAGCACACTTGCCCGGACCCCGCCGCATCAGCGCCCGACGGGCACGACAGGCACCCGCGTCCCGCCGCCCAGGCGCCTGACGGCGTCCGCCCATCCCCTCCCCCGCGCACCTGGCCCAGCCCGGCGTCCGCCCGTCCCGCCTCCGGGCCCCGTCCCGGCCTCCGCCCGTCCCGCCTCCGGGCCCCGGCCCGGCCTCCGCCCGTCCCGCCTCCGGGCCCCGCCCCGGCGTACGCCAGTCCCGCCTCCGGGCCCCGCCCCGCCCGGCGTACGTCCGCCGCGCCCGTGACGCCGACACGGCGCGCGGGCCGGCCCCTGTGCGCCCGGACCGCCTCAGGACGCTCGTGCCGCCCCACGCGTGGCGACGTGCGCCCGCGCGCCTCGTCCGCCCTGGTCCACGCCCTGCCCGTCCGGTTCCCGCGCCGCGATAGTGACCGTCTGTCCGGGACGGGTCGTCGGGGGAGGTCACCGATGGGAACGACGCGAGAACCGAGTGCGGGAGGCCGGAAACGGAAGAGGCGGGGGGCGGGGGGCCGCGGCGCGCCGCCCGACCCGGACTCCGCGCCCCTGTCCGAGTCGGAGCAACTGCTCTTCGGCGGCCCCCTGCGCTACGACATGGGCTGGAACCAGCATCGCGGCGCCTTCCTCCAGCTGTCCTTCCGGGCGATGATCACCCGGCTGCCCGCGCTGCTGGCGTCCAGCTTCCGGCTGGCCGTGCAGGCGGACCGGCGCGCCGCGCACACGGTGCTGGCCGCCGAGGTGGCCCGGGGGCTGGCCCAGGCGGTGAGTCTGCTCGCGGTCAACAGCGCGCTGGGCCGGCTGCTGGGCGACGGGGCCATGGAGGAGCGGCTGCGCGGCGCCGCTCCCGCGCTGGTCACGGTGGCCGCCGTCATGCTGGTCGCGGCGTTGCTGCGGGCGGCGAGCACCTATGCCACCGGGCGGCTGGAACCGAAGGTCGAGCGGGTGGCGACCGAGCTGTACCTGCAGCGCGCGGCGGCGGTGGAGCTGTCGGCGATCGAGGACCACGCCTTCCACAAGCTGCTGGACACCGCGCAGTACGGCGCGAGTTCCGCCAGGCGGATGATCATGTACGGGGCTCGGGTGATCAACGCGGCGATCTCGCTGGTCGCGGCGGCCGGTGTGCTCACCGTGCTGCATCCCGCGCTGCTCCCGCTGCTGGTGACGATGACGGTGCCGAGCGCCTGGAGCGCGCTGACGAACGCGCGCCGCCGCTACGCCTCCTTCCACACCTGGGTGCAGCACGCCCGGGCCGGTCATCTGATCAGCTCGCTGCTGACCGAACCGGAGTCCGCCCCCGAGATCCGGGTGCACGGGGTGGGACCGTTCCTGCTGCGCCACTTCCGCACCATGTCGGAGACGGCCGAGGCGGAGCAGGCCAGGCTGGCCCGGCTGGCGGCCCGCACGGGGCTGTTCGCGGCGGGCTGGACCGGGGTGGCGACGGTGGCGACGTACGCCACGCTCGGCGGGCTGCTGCTGGCGGGGGCGATGGCCCTGTCGGTCGCGGGCACCGCGGTGATCGCGATCCGGACCGGCTCCGCCAGCCTGGACACGCTGGTTCTGGAGGTGAACCAACTGCACGAGGAGGCCCTGTTCGTCGGCGACCTGCAACGGCTCTACGTCGAGGCCGCCGCGCGCGCCATCCCGGTCGGCGGGCTCCCCCTGCCGGACGATCCACGCGAGGTCCGCTTCGAGAACGTCACCTTCCGCTACCCGGGCGACGGCGCGCGCCCCGCTCTGGAGGACCTCTCGCTCACCCTGCCGCTGGGGCGGATCGTCGCGCTGGTCGGGGAGAACGGCTCCGGCAAGACGACCCTGGTCAAGCTGCTCGCCGGGCTGTACACGCCGGAACGCGGACGGATCATGTGGGACGACGTGGACGCGTCCGCCGTGGACCGGCACCTGCTGGCCGAGCGGGTCGCGATGCTGGCGCAGGATTTCAAGCGCTGGCCGTTCACCGCCCGCGTCAACATCGCCATCGGCTCCCCGTCGGCGGCGATGACCGAGGAACGGCTGTCCACGGCGGTCGCGGAGGCCGGGGCGGGACAGGTGGTGGAGAACCTGCCGCGCGGACTCGACACCCTGCTGGCCCGCCAGTTCAGCGGCGGACACGAACTGTCCGGCGGGCAGTGGCAGCGGCTCGGGATCGCGCGGGCGGCGTACCGGCGCGGCAGCATCCTGATCGTGGACGAGCCGACGGCCGCCCTGGACGCCCGCGCCGAACTGGAGGTCTTCGACCGGATCCGCGCCCTGGCGGGCCGGGGCCAGACGGTCGTGCTGATCACCCACCGGCTCGCGTCCGTGCGCCACGCCGACCTGGTGCACGTCCTGGACCGGGGCCGGCTGGTGGAGTCCGGCCCGCCGGACGAGCTGCTGGCCGAGGGGGGACTCTACGCGCAGCTGTACGCGCTGCAGGCGGAACAGTTCGCGAGCACACCCACCCCGCACACCGCGCCGGTGCCGGGGCCCCGGCGGGCCGGTCCGGACGCGGGCAGCTGACGGGTCACGGAGGGAGCCGGGGGTGCGGGCTCACGCCGCGGCATCACCGCTCCCGCCGCCGCTGCGGACGATCACGAGAAACATGTCGGTGGCGAGGTCCATGACAACCTCGGCGGGCAGGCCTTCCCGGCGCCGTTCCTGCGCGAACTCCTCCGCGGGCCATGACCCCCGCGGCCCACCTGCGGGAAAGCGTTCGAGCACTGTTCGCCCGTTCACCCTGCCACCTCCATGTCGCGCTGTACTCGTAGAGTTAAACGCCAACCATGGGGCGGATGCCTCGTTCAGTGACGGTACTGAGACGTAGTTGACACTCGTTCACCGCCACGTGTGAGCCCGGTCTCAGCTTTTCGGAGTATCCGGTCACCTTCCGTATCAATCGTCGTACTCGTCGTGATAGCGGATCGCCTCACTTCCCGCAGGCGCCCCGTACGACGACGCGCGCCCCGCCGGCGCCTCCCACGCCTCCTGTCGGCCGAGGGCGGTGAGGTCCAGCAGGCTGGTGGTCGAGCCCAGCCCGTCGAGTCCGCGCTCGTACGTCGAGTAGGTGTGAAAGACCCGGTCGCCGTCCCGCAGGAAGCAGCTCAGGCCCGGCCGGTCGACGAGTTCGCCGTCGTGCTCGCGGGTCACCTCGAAGTCCCGGCCGAAGTCGTTGCCGAAGAGACCGGGCAGGGCGGAGTACCACGGCACGGTCCAGCCCATCCGGGCCTTGAACGGCAGGATCCGCGTGTAGGGCGCCCGGGAGACGGCGGCGAAGGTGGTGCCGCGGGCCTTCAGGTGGGCGGTGTGGCCGATCTGGTCGAGGAACGCGGAGCAGCTGCGGCACCCGGCGTCCCACTCCGGCGCGAACATGAAGTGGTACACGATGAGCTGCCGCCGGCCCTCGAAGAGGTCGAGCAGCCCGGCCTTCCCGTCACCGCCCTCGAATACGTACCCCGTGTCGATCTCGACCATGGGCAGCCGGCGCCGATCGGCGTTGAGCCCGTCCCGGGCGCGGGTGAGGGCCTTCTCCTTAACGAGCAGTTCCTCCCGCACCGCGCGCCACTCGGCACGCGAGACGATCTCCGGAAGCGACATGGTTCCTCCTGTGCAACGGTCCCGTTGCAGGAAGTGACCGCCGGGGTCACCGGAACTCATCGCTGGGGCCGGGAGATTTTTCCGGCTCCCGGCGCGCGTGGCGGTGCGGGCCGGTGTCAGGGTGCGGCGAAGAGTTCCCCGGCCGCGGCGACGGCGGCGGTCAGGGACTCCGGGCAGGGCCGCATCCCCGCGATGATGGTGTCCACGTCCCGCAGTCCCGCACGGGTGAGCAGCTGCTTCTCGTTGGTCACCCACTCCCCGCGCCCGGCCAGCACGGCGTGCCCGGTGTGCAGGGCCGCGGTGGCGACGGCCCCGGCGACCTCGGTCAGGCGGCCGTGGGGCGCGTGGTTCGCGGCGGCGTGGGCGAGGGTGGCGGTGGCCGTCGCGCGCCAGCGCCCGGGCGCGGTGCGGCGCAGCGCCGCCGGGTAGCCGGCGGGGCGGGGCAGTGCGCCCCGGAGCGTGACGTTGAGGGCGAGTTCCGCGACGAGCAGGTACGTCGGGATGCCGGCCAGGTGGAACATCAGCGGCTCGACGCGGAAGCGGCCCTCCCGCGCCTCCGCCAGTTCGTGGTCGACGACGTCGAGGTCGCGGTAGTGGACGTCGACCCGGCGGCCCTCGACGGTCAGCCAGGCACCGCCGTTGAAGACGCCGCCGCCCCACCCGCCGATCTCGGAGACCTCGCCCTCCCAGCCGACGGCTCTCAGGTCGTCCGGGTCGAAGGCGCCCCGGTAATAGACCGCCATGTCCCAGTCACTGTCGGGCCGTTGAGTGCCCTGGGCGCGCGAACCGCCCAGTGCGACGGCGTGGACACCGGGGAGGGCGGCGAGCCGGTCGGCGGTCCGGTCCAGGAACTCCCGGTCGCGAAGGGCAAAGGGTGGCATGCGGGATGTCTCCTTACGGTCGGCGGTCCTGGGCGTGGAGAGGGGCGCCGGGGCCAGTGCTCAGCGGTACCGGTGGTCAGTGGTGCCGGCGGGCGTACGCGTCCGTCGCTGCGACCAGGGCCGCGTCCCCGGCCGGTCCCGCGTCGTGACCGGCCTCGTCCACGACGACCAGGTCGCTGTCCGGCCAGGCGTGGTGGAGCCGCCACACGATGCCGAGGAGGTTGCCGAAGTCGAGGCTGCCCTGGACCAGCGTGCCGGGGATGCCCTTGAGGAGATGCGCGTCCCGCAGGACGACCCCTTCGCCGGGGGCCTCGCCCAGGAAGTGGTCGTTGCCCCAGTAGTGGGTGACGGTGCGGGCGAAGCCCATGCGGAACTCCGGGTCCTCGAACCGCGCGACCGAACGGGGCGGCGCGGGGATCGTCGCCGTCTCCCAGTCCGTCCAGGCACGCGCCGCGCGTTGCCGCACCTGCGGGTCGGGCGACTCCAGCAGCCTGTGGTAGGCGGCCGCCAGGTTGCCGTCCCGTGCGTCGGCGGGCAGTGGGGCGAGGAACCGCTCGAAGGCGTCCGGGAAGAACCGGCCCAGGCCGCGCGTCAGCAGGTCCACTTCGGCGGGGGAGCCGGTGGCGACCGCGGTCAGCACGAGTTCCGACACGACCCCGGGACGGGTCTGGGCGTAACGCAGTCCGAGCACCGATCCCCAGGACGCGCCCCACACCAGCCACCGCTCGATCCCCAGGTGCGCGCGCAGGAGTTCCAGGTCGGCCATCAGGTGGGCGGTGGTGTTGACGCTCATGTCGGTGGCGGGGTCGCTCGCCGGGGGTGTCGACCGTCCGGCGCCGCGCTGGTCCAGCAGGACGATGCGGTAGCGGGCGGGGTCGAAGTAGCGCCGGGCCCGTGGGCCGGTACCGCTGCCCGGGCCGCCGTGCAGGACCAGAGCCGGCTTGCCCCGCGGGTTGCCGCAGATCTCCCAGTGGAGGAGGTTGCCGTCGCCGGCGTCGAGCATGCCGTGGTCGTACGGTTCGATCTCCGGGTACAGGCTCATCGCGGCACCGTAGCGGGCGGTGCCGGGCGCCTTCAGCTCATTTACGGGTGGGCAGCCCCGCCGCCCCGGCCGCCGTGCGCAGGACCTCGCGGAGCATGCCGGGAGTGAGCCGGCCCGTGAAGGTGTTGCGCTGGCTGACGTGGAAGCAGCCGAAGACGTCGAGGCCGGCGCCGTCCGGGGCGGGCAGGGTGACGCGGACGCCGTGGCCGAAGGCCGGGCGAGGACGGGGGACGGTCCAGCCCGCTTCGGTGAACGCGGGCAGCGCCGCCTGCCAGCCGAAGGCGCCGAGGACGACCGCGGCCCGGAGGGTGGGCCGCAGCAGCCGCAGTTCCCGGACCAGCCAGGGGCGGCAGGTGTCCCGCTCCCCCGGCGTGGGCTTGTTGGCCGGGGGGGCGCAGTGGACGGGGGAGGTGATCCGCACACCGTGGAGTTCCAGGCCGTCCTCCGCGTGCTCGGAGGTCGGCTGGGAGGCGAGGCCCACGTCGTACAGCGCCTGGTACAGCACATCTCCGGATCGGTCACCGGTGAACATCCGCCCGGTGCGGTTGCCGCCGTGCGCGGCGGGCGCGAGCCCGACGATCAGCAGGCGGGCGTCCGGGGGCCCGAAGCCCGGCACCGGCCGGCCCCAGTACGTCCAGTCGGCGAAGGCGGCCCGCTTGGTACGGGCCACCTCCTCCCGCCAGGCGACCAGCCGGGGGCAGGCACGGCAGTCGGCAATGCGCCGGTCGAGGACGGGGAGGCCGGACAGTTCGGGACGGTCGGGGTCGGAGGGTGCGGGAGGGCCGGGCGGGCCGGGCGGGCCGGGCGGGCCAGGAGGACCTGACAGGCGCGGCGGACCTGAGGGTCCCGGAGGATCTGACGGTCCGGGAGGACCTGAGGGTCCCGGAGGATCTGACGGTCCGGGAGGATCTGACGGTCCGGGGCGGCCAGTGGGGGTCATGTCTCCACGGTAGGGGCCGTGGTCGCGGCCGACGTCTCCCGTCGCTCCTGGCTCTGCGGCGCCTCCGGCGGCCCGGCGGGCCGGTCGGGCCCTCCGGCAGTCGAGGGCCGGTCGCCGCGACGCGTCCACAGCAGCGCGCCGGTGAGCAGCACGGCCGCGGTCAGCAGCCAGGGCCACGGGCCCGGATCCAGTGCGCCGACCACCACACCGGTGACGGCTCCGACCGACTGCTGGGCGAGCGACTGCACGGACAGGGCGGTGGCCCGGGCGTCGCCGGGGACCTGCCGGTGCAGCAGTTCGTTCTCGTTCGGGCCCGCCGCGCCGAGCCCCAGATACACCAGGCCGAAACCGGCGGCGACCAGGGCGAAGGAGACCGGATCCCGCTGTGTCCCGGTCGCCGTCACGCCGAGCAGCAGCAGACCGGCCGTGCCCGTGCCGAGTCCGGCCAGCACCGCGCGCTCGCCGCTGCCGGTCAGCCGCGCCAGGAACGGAGCCAGGTGACTGCCGACTCCGGAGCACACGAACCCGCCGCAGGCGAGCGCGGCGAACAGCAGCGCCCCCGACTCGGGCGCCCCGGTCAGCGTCACCGCCCGGCCCGGCATGAGCAGTTCGAGGGCGGCGACGGCACTTCCCGCGGCGGCCGCGGTCAGCAGGACCCGGCGCACCGTCGCGTCGCGCCCGCCCAGCCGCACACCGCTCAGCACGGCACCCGGCACACCGCGCAGCACCGAGCGCGAGGTGACCGGCGGCCGGGGCGGCTCGCGCAGGGCACTCAGGACGTAGCAGAGGAAGACGATCTCGACCGCGGCACCCATCAGGACCGGCACGGACAGCGGCAGCACCAGGCCCGAGGTCGACTTCGTCAGCAGCGCTCCGAGGCCGGCGGTCCGGTCGAGCAGCCAGGGCACGGCACCGCCGAGCACGATCCCGACGGCGAGGGCGGCCGCGGTGGCGGAGCTGCCGCGCGCCAGACCGGTGCGCAGGTCGGCGTCGGGGCCGGCGGCCGCCTGCACGCTGTCCACGTACCACGCCTCCGCCGGCCCGCTGGCCAGGGCCCGGGCCGCGCCCATCAGCACCATGCCCAGGACCAGGACCCATGCGGTTCCCGCGAGTCCGTGGATCACCAGCGCGATCGCGTTGAGCGCGCCCGCCACGGCGAGCACCGGGCGGCGGCCGAGCGTGTCGGAGAGGCCACCGGTGGGCAGTTCCAGCGCCGCGACGGTGAGGGAGTGCGCGGCGAAGAACCCCGCGACGGCGGTGAGCGCCATACCGCGTTCGGTGAACAGCAGCACCAGCGGTGCCATGGCCAGTCCCGGGGGCAGCCAGAACAGCGCGCAGACGGTGACGTACCGGCGGCGGGCCACCCGCAGCGCGGCCTCGGTCCCGGCGCCGGACCCGGTCCCGGGTGCTGCCGTCGGCTTCGGCACACCGTCCCCGCCGCGCTTGGGCGCCCGGCTCACGGCGTGCCCCCCGGGTCGCGCGACGCACCGGGCTCGGGGCGGTCGGCGCCGTCGGGGTCGTCGTGGACGTGGTCGTCGCCCTCGTCGTGGCCGGAGTCGTCGCCCTCGTCGTGGGCGTGGTCGTCGGTGGGGAGCGGTGCTGCGAGCGGAAGCCCGGCCGCGACGAAGGCCACCCGCCGGGCGCGGGGGTCGTGCTCGTCGCGGGCGGTCAGCTCGTCCAGCGTGCGGGCGATGACCTCCCACAGCTCGCCGAGCGACTCGGGGGTCAGCCGGAGCAGGTAGTCGTTGATCCCGGAGGGCTCGACCCACTCCCGGTCCAGCCGTCCTTCGGCGAGGTCCGCCTCGTGCCGGGTGAGGGACGCGTCGAGGTGGTCGATCTGGCGCCGGCGTGCCAGACCGACGTAGGCGCGGCCGGCGGCGGAGGACTCCATCGCCTCGTTGCTCCACGACGTGACGGTGTGCAGCGCCTTCCAGCGCCGCTCCCGCCCGTCGCGGTGTTCCGCCTCGGCGATGAAGGCGTACTTCGCCAGCACCCGCAGGTGGTAACTGGTCGACGCCGACGACTCCCCCGTCCGGTCGGCCAGCTCGCTGGCGGTGGCCGGGCCGTCCTGCCGCAGCAGCCCCAGCAGCCGGATCCGCAGCGGGTGCGTGAGGGCCTTCAACGCGGCGGTGTCGCGCTCGGGATCGAGGACACGTCTCTGCTCGTCACTGACCATGCGGCGAGCGTAGAACGGTCAGGGCACTCAGCAAAAGACTTTTTGCAAAATTAGTTTGGGAAAGGGGGAGGGCGGTGCGGGGGCGGGGAGAGATAGGGTCGGACGCATGGCTTCTGAGGGTGCGGAAGACGACCGGACGCGGGGAGACGGAACCGGTGACGCGTCGGCGGCCCGGGGCGAGGGGCTATGTCCGGAGCCGGCCGAGGCTCGGGATCCCAGGGTCGCCGCTGCCGTGGCGGCCGCCGAGGCGGCCGGGCCGCCGGAGGGCGGGAGCGTCCGGGTCGACAGTTGGATCTGGTCCGTACGCCTGGTCAAGACGCGTTCTCTCGGCGCCACCGCCTGCCGCGGCGGGCATGTGCGGGTGAACGGTGAGCGGGTCAAGCCCTCGCACGCGGTCCGCGTCGGAGACGAGGTGCGGCTGCGGCACGAGGGACGGGAACGGGTCGTCGTCGTCAAGCGGCTGATCCGCAAGCGCGTCGGCGCCCCGGTGGCCGTGCAGTGCTACATCGACAACTCCCCGCCGCCCCCGCCCCGCGACGCCGTCGCCCCCGCCGGGATCCGTGATCGCGGCGCGGGCCGACCGACGAAGCGCGACCGGCGCGAGCTGGAGCGTCTGCGCGGACTCGGCGGCCTCGGCGGGCCGCCCGTCCCGGGGGCTGCGGGAGGAGCCGCTGAACCGGGCCATCCCGACGGGTTCGGTGATCCCGTCGAGCCGGCCGGCCGCCCTCGCGAGCGAGGCGGCAGGCGCGGCGGCGGTGACCGCCGGTCTCGCGGGGGCAGGCCGGGCAGCGCCCATCGCTGACGCCTTCCGGCTCCCTCAGCTCCCCGGGTTCGGTCGGTCATGCGAGGGCGGGGCCCTGGGCCCCGCCCCCTATCCCGGTTCCCGGCTCCCGGCTGCGCCGCCGCCGGCTGCCAGCCACCGGCAGTCGACTGCCCGGACAACACATCTAGGCGCTACCTTCCCCGCGCCCCTTGCCGCGCAGGAGTCCGACCAGGTCGGCGTTGTGGGCGCGCCGGAACCAGGCGATCAGGACGAGCGGCACCATCACGATGAGCGGCGTCGCCGCGTATTCGCCGTCGAAGACGGCGACCTGCACCACGAACGCACCCACCATCATCGCGCTCAGCCCGATCGCCGCCGCCGACTGCAGCACCGGGATCAACAGCCCGATCGCGCCCGCGAGTTCCAGTGCCCCGATGGCGTACATCCCCGCGCTTCCCCAGCCCATCTCGTCGAAGGACTCGACGGCCGAGGCGTGCGCGATCAGCTTGGGCAGCGCGCTGGCGAACGCGAAGAAGACCGCGAGCAGCACCTGCACCACGCGCAGCGTGATACGGCCCAGCCGTACCCGCCCGGGCACGGCCCGGCCGGCGACAGGGTCTGCGGCGGTGGCAACACCGGCGGAGGAAGCGGTGGCGGCGGAGGAAGCGGTGGTGTCGGACATGAGGGTCTCCTGGGAACGCGGTCGGTGGTGGCGTCGCTGTCGGGAGTAGGACCGGTCCGGGTCCCGGAACTCATCGCCCCTACGGCGCGCCACTTGCCTCCGCTGTGTCCGATCACCCCCCTCCCCGTCGCCGACTCCCCCGGGTTCCCCGCGCTCCGGCGGGGTCCACGCGCTCGCGCGGCACGTCGCTGTGGTACCCCTCGCCCTCGCGCTGGATCAGGACGCAACCCTCCTCCGCCATGTGCCGCACGCCCCCGGCTCCCCCAACTACCCCTGCTCGCCTGCCTCTCCCGACTCCTCCGTCCGGACCGCCCGCACCCACATGTGGTCCTCCGTCAGGTACCGGTCCACGCGCAGCCCTTCCTCCCCCAGCGCGTCCTCGAACTCCTCCCGTGTCATCGGACGGGACCGGAAGGTCTGAGTCCAGGTCGCGTCGGGGAACACGTACTCCGCGTGCACGGAGACGGCGCCGTCGCCCACCGGTGTCGCCGAGAGGATCCGCACGGTGAAGCCGGCGGGGTCCACGCGCTCGCGTGGCACGTCGCTGTGGTAGTCCTCGCCCTCGCGCTGGATCAGGACGCAGCCCCCCTCCGCCAGGTGCCGCACGCAGGTGCGCAGTAGCCCGCGTCGCACGGCGGGGTCGCCCGCGTGCACGAGAAAGGACCCGAGCAGCACCGCGTCGAAGCGCTCGCCCAGGGCGAGCCGCTCTATCGGGCTGCACACCGTGCGGGCGCCGCGCACCCGCTCCAGCATCGCGGCGGACTCGTCCACCGCCGTGACCGGGAAGCCGCGCTCCACCAGCGCGTGCGTCACGCGACCCGCGCCGCACCCCAGCTCCAGCAGGCGTGCGCCCGCCGGCACCGCACCCGCGATGACTTCCGGCTCGTCCCCCACGGGCAGCCGGGCATACAGCTCGACCGCGCAACCGTCCGGGGTGATCGCCCCGGGGCCCGTCCCCTCGTACCCTTCACGCATGGTCGTCTCCATGTCCGTCCAACGGACCGGAGCCGCACACCCGTTCCAGCACCGAACAGATTCACTCGACCGAGTGAGCCGGCCCGAGTGAGAGAGTGAAGGGGAAGAACCTTCCCGAAGAGCCGGCTCTGTGGGAACTCCCGGTCAGGGAACCCGACCCGGAATCCTCGGGTCACGGACTGGACGGTGGTCGTGATGCGTACGGGCAGTGAACCGGTGACCGCGCGCAGTGCCCTGCGGCTGCGGTTCTGGCTGAGTCTGTGGGGCGTGGCGTGGACGCTGTTCGGCACCGCCGCCTTCGCGATCACGGACCGCCGGGGGTGGGCGCTGGCCTGCGGACTGCTGTGGCTGATCATGACGATCGACCTGATCATCGTCGTCCGGCACATCCGTCAGGGCCCGCACTACCAGCCGGGCCGTGACGTGCCGCCCTACCTGCCGCCCAGGGATCCACCGTGACGCGGCGGGGCCGTCCGAGCGATGTCGCCGCCCGTCGGAGGCCGGGCCGCCCGGACGCTACGCGTCGAAGCGTGCCGCCCTGAGGTACTCCGGGTTCGGGTCCAGGGCGGCGGCCAGGCGGAAGTGGCGCCTGGCCGGGTGGGGGCGTCCCTGACGCTCGTAGGTGCGGGCCAGGGCGAAGTGGGCGAACGCGTTGTCCGGCTCGCGCTCCAGGACGAGCGAGAACTCCAGCTCGGCGGAGCGCAGCTGGGCGGCCGCGAAGAAGGCCCGCGCACGCAGCAGGCGGGCCGCGGTGTTCTCGGGATACACGTCGATGACGCCGTCGAGCAGTTTCACCGCGCCACGGGGATCCCGGGAGGCGAGGAGATGCTCGGCGGCACGGAAGTCGATGACATGCGTCTCCGGCGTACGTCCGGTCGAACCGCTGATCTCGGGCACGGCGACATCCTTCCCTCGTCGAACGTGTGCAACGCCCGCCGGGGTGATCGCTATTCCTGCCCGGTCCGCGGGCGCGGCTCCTTCGCCCGGCGGACCAGCTCCGCCCAGACCTCGTCGACCCGCCGGGTCAGCTCGTCGAGCGGTACGTCGTTGTCGATGACGATGTCCGCGACGGCCCGGCGCTGCTCGCGCGTGGCCTGGGCCGCCATCCGCGCGCGGGCGTCCTCCTCGGTCATGCCGCGCAGCCGGACCAGCCGGTCGAGCTGGGTGTCGGGGCTCGCGTCGACGACGACGACGAGGTCGTAGAGGGGGGCCAGGCCGTTCTCGGTGAGCAGCGGTACGTCGTGCACGACGACGGCGTCGTCGGGGGCGGCCTCCGACAGCTCCTTCGAGCGGGCCCCCACCAGGGGGTGGACGATGGAGTTGAGGGCGGCCAGCTTCTCCTGGTCGGCGAAGACGATCGAGCCCAGCCGGGCCCGGTCCAGGCTGCCGTCCTCGGCGAGGACCTCCTCGCCGAAGGTCTCCACGACCGCCGCCAGCCCGGGCGTCCCGGGGGCGACGACCTCGCGCGCGATGCGGTCCGCGTCGATCAGTACGGCACCGCGCTCGACGAGCAGCCGCGACACTTCGCTCTTGCCGGCGCCGATGCCGCCGGTCAGACCCACGGACAGCATGACCGCACCTCCACCCCTGACTGCCCCGCCGGTGCGGGGACCCCACGCCCCGGCAGGCCGCCGACCGGGCGTGTGGCAGCGTAGCGGATCAGCTCTCGCCCTCCCGCTCCGCCAGGAACCGCTCGAACTCGCGGCCGATCTCGTCCGCCGACGGGATGTCGGCCGGCTCCGCGAGCATGTTGCCCCGGGTCTCGGCCCCCGCGGCGGCGTCGTACTGGTGCTCCAGGCCCTGGATGAGGGCGGTCAGCTCCTCGTCGCCTTCCTGGACCTGCCGGTCGATCTCGGTCTGGGTGCGCTGGGCGTCGGTGCGCAGCGAGTGGGCGATGCCGGGCAGGACCAGCCCGGTGGCGGCCGTGATGGCCTCCAGGACGGTGAGCGCCGCGTCCGGGTACGGGGAGCGGGCGATGTAGTGCGGCACGTGGGCGGCGACCCCGAGGACGTCGTGGCCGGCCTGCATCAGCCGGTACTCGACGAGTGCTTCGGCGCTGCCGGGCACCTGGGCCTCGTCGAAGGGGCTGCCGTGGCCCGGGACGAGCTCGGTGCGGTTGCCGTGCGGGGTGAGCCCGACGGGGCGGGTGTGCGGGACGCCCATGGGGATGCCGTGGAAGTTCACGGCCAGGCGGACGCCGAGCCGCTCCACGATCTGGCCGACGGCGGCGGCGAACCTCTCCCACTCGACGTCCGGTTCCGGCCCGGACAGCAGCAGGAAGGGCGCTCCGGTGGCGTCCTGGACGAGACGGACCTCCAGGGCCGGGTCGTCGTACGCCGTCCAGCGGTCGCGGGTGAAGGTCAGCAGCGGGCGGCGGGCGCGGTAGTCGATGAGCCGGTCGTGGTCGAAGCGGGCGACGACCTGGTGGGGCAGCGAGCCGAGCAGCCGGTCGACGATCTGGTCGCCGGTCTCACCCGCGTCGATGTATCCGTCGAAGTGGTAGAGCATGACCAGGCCGGCCGACTCCTGGGCGAGCGCCATGTCGACGACCGCCAGCCCCTTCGGCTCCCATGCGTACAAACCCTGCGGATCAAGCACAGTGACCGCTCCTCCTCGTGTCCGTACAGGACAACGTGCCAGGCGGCACTGACATTCCCGGATCGCGGCAACTTCCCTGGTGACGCGGGCGAGTGGAGCGGCCGGCCGCGGGACGGGTTGCGACGGCCCGGCGCGAGTGCCGCGCGCCGGGGAACGCCGAGGGCCCGCACCCCGGAAGGTGCGGGCCCTCGGTCAGAGATCGGTCGGACCTCTGCGGCTTGCCTCAGCGGCCGCGATCAGCTCTGGCCGCCGGCCAGCTTCTCGCGCAGGGCGGCCAGCGCCTCGTCCGAGGCCAGCGCGCCGGAGTTGTCCGGGCCCTCGGAGGAGTACGAACCGCCACCGGACGCGGCCGGAGCAGCGGCCTCGCCGCCACCCTCGGCAGCGGCCTTCTCGTCCGCCTCGCGGGACTTGATGACCTGCGCCTGGTGCTGCTCGAAGCGGCTCTGCGCCTCGGCGTACTGGCGCTCCCACTCCTCGCGCTGCTTCTCGTAGCCCTCGAGCCAGTCGTTGGTCTCGGGGTCGAAGCCCTCGGGGTAGATGTAGTTGCCCTGGTCGTCGTAGGACGCGGCCATGCCGTACAGGGTCGGGTCGAACTCGACGGCCGACGGGTCGGCGCCGAAGGACTCGTTGGCCTGCTTCAGGGACAGCGAGATCCGGCGACGCTCGAGGTCGATGTCGATGACCTTGACGAAGATCTCGTCGTTGACCTGGACGACCTGCTCCGGGATCTCCACGTGGCGCTCGGCCAGCTCGGAGATGTGGACCAGACCCTCGATGCCCTCGTCCACGCGGACGAACGCACCGAACGGCACCAGCTTCGTGACCTTGCCGGGCACGACCTGGCCGATCTGGTGGGTGCGGGCGAACTGCTGCCACGGGTCTTCCTGGGTCGCCTTCAGCGACAGGGAGACACGCTCGCGGTCCATGTCGACGTCGAGGACCTCGACCGTGACCTCCTGGCCGACCTCGACGACCTCGGAGGGGTGGTCGATGTGCTTCCAGGACAGCTCGGAGACGTGGACCAGACCGTCGACGCCACCCAGGTCCACGAAGGCACCGAAGTTGACGATCGAGGAGACGACGCCGGAACGCACCTGGCCCTTCTGGAGGGTGGTGAGGAACGTCTGGCGGACCTCGGACTGGGTCTGCTCGAGCCAGGCACGGCGGGACAGGACCACGTTGTTGCGGTTCTTGTCCAGCTCGATGATCTTCGCCTCGAGCTCCTTGCCCACGTAGGGCTGGAGGTCGCGGACGCGGCGCATCTCGACCAGGGAGGCCGGGAGGAAGCCGCGGAGGCCGATGTCGAGGATGAGACCACCCTTGACGACCTCGATGACGGTACCGGTGACGATGCCGTCCTCTTCCTTGATCTTCTCGATGGTGCCCCAGGCACGCTCGTACTGCGCGCGCTTCTTCGAGAGGATCAGGCGGCCTTCCTTGTCCTCCTTCTGGAGGACCAGGGCCTCGATCTCGTCGCCGACGGCGACGACCTCGTTCGGGTCGACGTCGTGCTTGATCGAGAGCTCTCGGCTCGGGATGACACCTTCGGTCTTGTAACCGATGTCGAGCAGGACCTCGTCCCGGTCGACCTTCACGATGACGCCGTCGACGATGTCGCCGTCGTTGAAGTACTTGATCGTCTCGTCGATCGCTGCGAGGAATGCTTCCTCGTTACCGATGTCGTTGACCGCTACCTGCGGGGTGGTGGCGGTGGTCTCGGTGCTGCTCGTCATGTGGGAAAGGGCTCCGGTACGGACATTGAAGTCGTAGGTACTGCTACGCCGGAGCCCGTTTCGCTCTGTAGAAGCCGGACAGCCAAGGAAGCGCCCCATCAGAAACTGATGACGGCGCCTCGAGAACCGAGGGGACATACAACAGACGCGAGCGCAGCCTGCTACGTCTGAGGCACGCAGGCTCGCAGCGCAACTTGTAGCATACGGGGGCAGCCGGGCAGGGTCAATGCACGAAGCCGCCCACCCGGGGCGGATCGCCGCATAACCGGCACAATTCGCCCGCGCGGCGGAAGAGCCGCACGTCAGGTGCGCCCGAGCCCGGCAGGGCCCATGGACTCCGTCCGACGGCGGACGGGGGTCCGGCTGGACGGAAGAGTACGACGAGGGAGCCGATCATCCAAGAGCCCGAAGCGCCCGAACCGGAGGCGACCCGGCGGGAGGCCGGCGTCGGCGAGAGCACCCGAGCCAATCGGGGCTGGTGGGACCGCAACGCCGACGAGTACCAGGTCGAGCACGGCACCTTTCTCGGCGACGACCGTTTCGTGTGGGGACCCGAGGGACTGGACGAGGTGGAGGCCGAGCTGCTCGGCCCGCCCGAGGAACTGAAGGGCCGCGACGTCCTGGAGCTGGGCGCCGGAGCGGCCCAGTGCTCCCGCTGGCTGGCCGGCCAGGGCGCCCGCCCGGTGGCGCTGGACATCTCGCACCGGCAGTTGCAGCACGCCCTGCGCATCGGCGGGGAGTTCCCCCTGATCTGCGCGGACGCCTGTGCGCTGCCGTTCGCGGACGCGTCCTTCGACCTGGCCTGCTCGGCGTACGGGGCGCTGCCCTTCGTCGCCGACCCGCGGCTGGTGCTGCGCGAGGTGCACCGGGTGCTGCGCCCGGGCGGACGGCTGGTCTTCTCGGTGACGCACCCGGTCCGCTGGGCGTTCCCCGACGAGCCCGGCCCCGAGGGGCTGAGCGTGTCCGGGTCCTACTTCGACCGCACGCCGTACGTGGAGCAGGACGAGCGCGGCGAAGCCGTCTACGTGGAGCACCACCGCACGCTGGGCGACCGGGTACGTGACGTGGTGGGTTCCGGTTTCCGCCTGGTGGACCTCGTGGAGCCGGAGTGGCCGTCGTGGAACACGGCCGAGTGGGGCGGCTGGTCGCCGTTGCGCGGGCACCTGATCCCGGGCACGGCGATCTTCGTGTGCGTGCGGGACTGAGGGCGTGATCCGGCACGACGCCCTGGAGGCCCTGCCGGTCCGCGCCGCGCTGCCCGCGCTGAACGGCGCGCTGGAGGACGGGGGCACCGCGGTGCTGGTGGCCCCGCCGGGCACCGGCAAGACGACCCTGGTTCCGCTGGAGCTGGCCGGGCTGCTGGGCGGGGGCCCGGCGCGGCGGGTCGTGGTGGCGGAGCCGCGCCGGATCGCGGCCCGCGCGGCGGCCCGCCGGATGGCGTGGCTGCTGGGCGAGCGGGTGGGCGGGTCCGTCGGCTTCACGGTGCGCGGGGAGCGGGCCGTGGGGCGGCACACGCGCGTGGAGGTGGTCACCACCGGCGTGCTCCTGCAGCGCCTGCAGCGCGACCAGGAGCTGGCCGGGGTGGACGCGGTGGTGCTCGACGAGTGCCATGAGCGGCATCTGGACGCGGACACGGCGGCGGCGTTCCTGTGGGACGTCCGCGAGGCGCTGCGGCCGGAGCTTCGGCTGGTGGCCGCGTCGGCGACGACCGACGCGGAGGGCTGGGCGCGGCTGCTGGGCGGCGCGCCGGTGGTCGAGGCGGCCGGCACCGCGTTCCCGGTGGAGGTGGTGTGGGCGCCTCCCGCGCGCCCGGTCCGGCCGCCGCACGGGACGCGCGTGGATCCGGTGTTCCTGACGCATGTGGCGTCGGTGGTGCGGCGGGCGCTCGCCGAACGGGACGGGGACGTGCTGGTGTTCCTGCCCGGGGTGGGGGAGATCGCCCGGGTCGCGGCACACCTCGGGGACGCCGGGGGCGTGGAGGTGCTCCAGGTGCACGGGCGGGCTCCGGCGGCCGTGCAGGACGCGGTGCTCTCCCCCGGCCGACGGCGCCGGGTGGTGCTGGCGACGTCGGTGGCGGAGTCGTCGCTGACGGTTCCCGGGGTGCGGGTGGTCGTGGACGCGGGTCTCGCGCGTGAGCCGCGGGTGGACCACGCGCGCGGGCTGAGCGCGCTGACCACCGTCCGGGCCTCGCGGGCCGCGGGACGGCAGCGGGCGGGGCGGGCCGGCCGGGAGGCGCCGGGCACGGTGTACCGCTGCTGGGCGGAGGCGGAGGACGCGCGGCTGCCCCGGTTCCCCTCCCCCGAGATCGCGGTGGCCGACCTGACGGCGTTCGCGTTGCAGGCGGCCTGCTGGGGCGATCCGGACGCGTCGGGGCTGGCGCTGCTCGATCCGCCGCCCGCCGGGGCGATGGCCGCCGCCCGGAGCGTCCTGACGGCGATCGGCGCCGTGCACCCGGACGGGCGCGCCACCCGGCGGGGCGCGCGGCTGGCGCGGCTGGGGCTGCATCCGCGTCTGGGGCGGGCGCTGCTGGACGCGGCGCCCGTGGTGGGCGCGGAGTTCGCCGCCGAGGTGGTGGCGCTGCTGAGCGAGGAGGCGCCGCGGGAGTACGGCGACGACCTGGCCGGTGCGCTGCGGGGCGCGCGGCGCGGCGGCGACGGCTACGCGGCCCGCTGGCGGGCGGAGGTGCGGCGGCTGCGGTCGTCCGCCGAGCAGGTGTCCGGGGGGAACAGCGGCGAGGTGTCCGGGGGGAACGGCGGCGAGCCGACGGCAGACGGCGCTGACGGTACTGACGCGCGGACTGGGCGGGCCGGGGGGCCGGACGTTCCGGTCGGGCCGGTGGCCGGTGAGGACGCCCGGGCCGGGCTGGTGGCCGCGCTGGCCTTCCCGGAGCGGGTCGCGCGCCGGGACGGCGGTTCGTATCTCATGGTGTCCGGCACCCGGGCCGAGCCGGGTGAGGGCACGGCGCTGCCGGGCGCGCCCTGGATCGCGGTCGCGGTGGCCGACCGGCCGGTGGGCCGCGGACACGCGCGCGTACGCCTGGGGGCGGCCGTCGACGAGGCCGTCGCGCGGTACGCGGCGGGGGCGCTCGCGGATACGGCCGAGGAGGTGCGCTGGGCGGACGGGGATGTCGTCGCACGCCGGGTCGAGCGGCTGGGGGCGGTGGAGTTGTCGGTGCGCCCGCTCCGGGACGCCGACCCGGCGCTCGTGCGGGCAGCGCTGCTGGAAGGGCTGCGGCGGGAGGGGTTCGGGCTGCTGCGGTGGCCGCAGGGGGCCGTGACGCTGCGGCAGCGGCTGGCCTTCCTGTACCGGCGGTTCGGCGCGCCCTGGCCGGACGTGTCCGACGAGGCGCTCGACGCGCGTGTGGACGAGTGGCTGGAGCCGGAGCTGGGCCGGGCCCGGCGTCGGGCCGATCTGGCGCGGATCGACGCGGGACAGGCGCTGGCCCGGCTGCTGCCGTGGGCGTCCGGGGAGGCGGCCCGGCTGGACGATCTGGCACCCGAGCGGATCACCGTGCCCAGCGGGTCGAGCATCCGGATCGACTATGCGGACCCCGGGCGTCCGGTGCTCGCCGTGAAGCTCCAGGAGATGTTCGGTCTGCGGGAGACGCCGCGGGTGGCCGGGGTGCCGTTGCTGGTGCACCTGCTGTCCCCGGCCGGACGGCCCGCCGCCGTGACCGCCGATCTGGCGTCCTTCTGGCAGGACGGCTACCGGGGCGTCCGGGCGGAACTGCGCGGGAGGTACCCGAAGCATCCGTGGCCCGAGGACCCGGCGACGGCGGAGCCGACGCGGCACACCAACGCCCGGCTCAGGCGGTGACCTGCGGCTCGGACCGGGACCCGGCGGCGGCCCCCGAGCGGGCGGCGCGGCGGCCCCGGGCCTCCAGGTGGAGCGCGAGCGCCAGCAGGACCAGGCCGAGGCCGAGGAAGCCCCACGGCAGGTAGAAGGTCAGCAGCAGCACCGGGGTGCGCTGGGACGCGACGAGGTCGACGGTGTGCCGGACGTAGTCCTCGCGCATCTTCACGTGACCGGCGAACGCGGTCACCTTGTCCCGGCCGCCGAGGAGGTCGCCGCCGCGCAGTTCCTCGCGGTGGATCTCCTCGCCGTAGACGGGGGCTCCGGTGACGGGTTCGACCCAGAACCTGCGGACCGTGGTGTACCAGCGGGTGGTGCCGGTGGCGGCGATGCCCTCGGGGGTGATGCCCTCCACGGGCAGGGTCTTGGGGTAGGGGACCTGCGTCCAGGGGATGGTCTGCTCGAAGTAGTAGACCTCCAGGCCGCGGAAGTCGCGGGTGCCCCGGTAGTGGATGGGTGCGGTGGTGCGGGCCTGGGCGTCGAAGTAGGCGTAGTCCCTCTTCTCCGTCAGGAACGGCCACTTGAACTCGATGCCCCGGCGTTCCACCGGGTCGCCGTCGACCGTTTCGCCCTCGGCGTGGACGGGTTCCTGGGTGTGGGCGTCGAAGATGTAGCGCTCGGGGATGCGGGACACGGTCTCGCCGTCGGGGCCGACGACGTAGGTCAGGCCGTCCCAGACGACGACGTCGCGGTCGGTGGTCCGCTCGATGCGTTCCGACTCCTCCACGTTGCCCTTGAGGGTCTGCACGACGGTGACTTCGGGGACCTTCCTGGACCGCAGGGTGGTGTAGTCGAGCAGGGTGGCGTCCTTCGCCTCCAGCACCATGGTCTGATACGTGTCCGGCGGGACCTTCGCCAGGCGCGGGAAGGCGTACCAGCGCAGCAGCGGGGACAGGGCCGCGAAGAACACGGCGAGGGCGAGCAGGACCAGGCCGGACGTGCGGCGCATGTCGGCCTCCCTCCCGGGCGGGTCGGTCAGGGGTGGGCGGGCACCGTCGTCAGGAGGGGCTCCGGGGAGGTCCCGCCGGTGGTCCCGCCGAGTGCGGTCAGCGCGAACACCAGGGCGCACGCGGCGGCGAGACCGGCGACGGCGGCGACGAGGGCACGCATGCGGGCCTCCCTGCGGACGGGGGACGTGGGACTCGGGACGTGCCGGACGGTACGCGCGGGCGGAGCACCGAGCGTTCCTGACAGGGCGTCAGGTGGCGCACCGTAGCAACGGGCGGCCGAGATGAGAACAGTCCGCGCAGGACGGCGAGGGCGCCCCTCGCGCGGATGCGGAAGGGCGCCCTCGTGCCGTCGGGGACGGGTCCGGACGGGGCTCAGTCGGCAGCGGGCTCCGACGGGGCCGGGGACGGTGCCGGGTCCTCGGCCACGGTCAGTTCCACGGTGAGGGTGGCGCCGCCCGCGGTGGTGATGCGGAGCAGGAAGGTGCCGGTGGTGTCGTCCGCGTACAGCGGCGGCAGCTTCACCAGGCCGTCCGGGTCCGTCTCCAGGCCGGTGAGGGTGCGCACCGGCTGGTCGTCGGCGTCCTTGAAGAAGGGGCCCTCGTCGTTCTCGGCGGGCTCGTCGCCGGCGGTGACGAGGGTGGCGGTGGCGGCGACCCGGTCGGCGACGGCCCCGTCGAGGGTGGCCTTCACCTGCACGCGCTGCTCGAACGTGCCGCCCGGCGTGCAGGTCAGCTCCTCCTCGCCGACGCGGACGAGGCGGTCGGCGGTGCGTTCGGTGACGGTGGCCCGGTAGTCGAGGGCCGGGACCGTGCGGCCGACGACGGTGGCCCGGACGGTGAAGGTCCCGGCCTTCTCGCCCGCGCGCAGCGCCGGTGCCACGGCGACGCCCGAACTGTTGGTGACGACGGTGGCGACCTTCTCGCCGCCGGTGAAGGTGGTGTCGGTGGCACCGACGACCGTGAACCTGACCCGCACCTTCGCCACGGTCTTCCCGGCGTCCGTCTCGGCGCGGGCGCTGATCCGCTGCGTGAACGCGTCGCCCGCGCGGGCGCTGAGCTCCGCCGTTCCGGCGTCCTCGAGGTGGTGCACCGTGTCGGTGGGCGTCTGCGGGGTGCCGGGCGGTGTCGTGGGCGTGGGGTTGGCAGAGGGGGGCGGCGTGCCGGGCGTGCCGGTGCCTCCGCCCGGCTTGGTGGGGCGGGGGCCGGGCCGGCTGTCGGAGGGCCGGTCGGTCCGCGGCGGCTTCGGTGTGGAGGTGCCGGGAGTCGTGCTGCCGGGGCGCGGGGTGCGGGCGTCGCTGCGGTTCCCGGGCAGGGGCCCGGTGCCGTCGGGGATCTCGTGGGTGCCCTTGCGGTAGTAGTCCAGCCACGACAGGACGGTGTGGTAGTAGGCCGTCGACTGGTTGTAGCTGAGGATCGCCCGTTTCAGGTCCGTCCGGTCGGACAGGTCCCAGCCGAAGCGGCACAGGTAGTGGCCGGCCGCCAGGGCGGCGTCGTAGATGTTGTTGGGATCCTCGACGCCGTCGTCGTTGCCGTCGCGGCCGGCCCACGCCCAGGTGGAGGGGATGAACTGCATGGGGCCGACGGCCTGGTCGTAGCGGCTGTTGCCGTCATAGGCGCCGTTGTCGGTGTCCTTGATGAGGGCGAAGCCGTTGCCGTCGAGCTGCGGGCCGAGGATCGGGGAGAGCGTGGTGCCGTCGGCGGTGACCTTGCCGCCGCGGGCCTGCCCGGACTCCACCTTGCCGATGGCGGCGAGCAGTTGCCAGGGCAGGTTGCAGCCGGGCTTCGTCTCGCGCAGCGCTGCCTCGGCCTTCTTGTAGGCGTCCAGGACGGTCGCCGGGATGCCGGCCTCGCTGCTGCCCGCGGCCGGGCCGTTGCTCGCGGAGGGCGCCGGGTTCGGGCTGTTCAAGGGCGGAAGGTCGGTGTAGTAGGGGGAGTTGCCGGTGGCGCTGTCGGCTCCGTCGGCCGCGTCGGGGGTGGGCGCGGCGTCCGCGGTGCTCTGCCGGCCGTGCTGGTCGACCGTCACCCCCGGCGCCTGCGACGCGGACAGGGCCGCGACCGCTGCCGCCGCCACGGCGGTGGTGGTCGCCCCCTTGCGCAGCCTCCTGCCGAAATGCGCCGCCATACAGTGAACCCCTCCCGTGGACGCCGGGACGTCCGTCGACGTGTGTGTCGTGCCCGCCCTGTGTGTGACGATCGGCCCGCCCCACCGGTTGCCCACGACGGCGTGGAGATGCCCGGTCGTTCCCCGTCCACACCCGCTCGGCGTGCTTCCGGCACGGCGACGCTCGCGACCCTACGACAACTTCCTTGGCCCGGACACCTGTTCCTGCCCGATATTCACCGGTTCACCATGTTCGCCGGTCACGGACCGGCGGGCCGGCGTTGCCGCATACTTGGGCTCCGGCCGGGCCGGACGATCACCGGCCCGGGCCGATCCCGGTCATTGCCCCACCCGAGGAGCCGAGTTGCCGTTCACGCTGAGCCACGCGGCGGCGGTCCTGCCCGCCCTCCGCGCCGAAGGACGCGGCCGCGGACCGCTGGTGCCGGCGGTGCTCGTCGCGGGCACCTTCGCTCCCGACCTGACCTACTACGCGGCCAGTGCGGTGACCGGGGCCATGGAGTTCGGGGACGTCACGCACTCGTTCCCCGGCGTGTTCACCGTGGACGTGCTCCTCGCGTGGGCGCTGGTGGGCCTGTGGCTGCTGGTCCGCGAGCCGCTGGTGGGCCTGCTGCCGCGGGCCCTCCAGGGCCGGCCGGCCGCTCTGCTGCGGTGCGGGACGCCCCGCGCCCGCGTGCGGCCGTCGCTGGTGGCGCGCTGGTACGTGTCGGCGGCGCTCGGCGCGCTGACGCACGTGGTCTGGGACGCGTTCACGCACCTCGACCGGTGGGGGATGCGGATGTTCCCCGTCCTCGGGGAGGAGATCGCGGGGTCGCCGCTGTACTGGTACCTGCAGTACGGGGGTTCGGCGGTGGCCGCGGTGGTGATCGCCCTCTTCGTGGCACGGGCGCTGCGCCGGATGCCGCCCGGCGGCCCGGCGGCCGGGGTTCCGCTGCTGTCCGCCCCCGACCGGTGGGCGGCCGTCGCCCTGCTCGGCGGCTGCGCCCTGGCGGGGGCGGTGCAGCGGGCGTCGCGGTGGTGGGCCTACTGGGGGGCGTCCGCGAAACCCTGGGAGATCATCCCGACGGTGTGCTTCGGGGCGGGGGCGGCGATCGTCGTCGCACTGCCGCTGTTCGCGGTGGCGGTCAGGGTGTGGCGCCGCCCGGCTCCGGCCATCCAGGCCCCTGGAACCCCCGGTACTGAGGCCCCGAGCCGTACCGCCGCACACTGACGGGGTCACCGGCCGCCACGAACACCGTGATGGTGCGGACGGGACGGGGCCGGGGCAGCAGGGTGAGGACCAGCGTGAGACAGCCGCGGGCCGCCTCCGCCCACTGCCGCCAGGGCAGCGGGCCGTCGGGCAGGGCGGCGGTGGCGGGCCGTACGGTGCCGGCGATCCGGCGGCCGAGGCCGGTGGTGGCGCGCCGCAGTGCGGTCGCGAGGGTGACGGGGATGCGGGCGGTACTCGCGGTGGTCGCGAACACGGGAACCGACGGATGCGCCTCGGGTCCGGGTCCATCGGTGCCGGCCCGGGGCGGGGGTCCCGCTGTGCGGTGAAGCATGCGTATACCCATGCCCCGCATCCTGACCGCCGCACCCGCCCCCGGCCGTTCCGCGAGGGCCACGCGAGTGAAACGGCATGGGACGGCTGGGACGGGGCGAGAGCGCCGTGGGGCGTGCGGCACGCGGTGTGCGGCACGCGGGTGTGCGGCACGGGGGTGTGCGACACGCGGTGTGCGACACGCGGTGTGCGACACGGGGTGTGCGGCACGGGGGTGTGCGACACGGGGTCATGACGCGGGGGTGTGCGGCGCTGGGGGCCCATGGCGGGGTCGCCACGGCGCGGGGCTCCTGTGGCGCGCCCCGGCGCCTGGCGTCCGGTCCGGCGGCAGGCGCGGACGGGGGTCACCGCCCGGCACCCGCACCCGCACCCGCACCCGCACCGGGTACGGGCGTACCGGGCGGCCAATGGGCCCATGGCCCGGCGCACGCCGCCCCCGACCGGACGCGGAGGCCCCGACACACCGGTCCGCCCCGTCCCGGGCGCCGCTGCGGGCTGGAGGGCGGAGCGGGCGAGCCGGGGACGTCCGTGGGCCCAGGACTTGGGCCGGGCCGGACGCGGGACGGGCCCCGAAGGCAGGACCCGACCCGGAGGCGGGGCCGGACCCGGATGCGAGCCCCGGCATGGCCCCCGCACGGCCAGCGACCCCCGACGCCGAGCCTCGAAGGCAAGACCCGACCCGAAGGCGAGACCGGATCCGAAGGCCGGGCCGGACCCGGAGGCGAGCCCGGGCATGGCCCCCCGCACGGCCAGCGACCCCCGAAGCCGAGCCCCGAAGGCAGGACCCGACCCGAAGGCGAGATCCGACCCGAAGGCCGGGCCGGACCCGAAGGCCGGGCCGGACCCGGAGGCGAGCCCAGGCATGGCCCCGCGCACGGCCAGCGGCCCCCGATGCCGAGCCCGGTCAGCGGCCCCCACCGCAAGACCCCGGACGACGTCCGCCCCCGCGGACGGATCAGTGCGCCGCCGACTCCCAGTCCGGGCCCGCGCCGACCGAGACGCCCAGGGGGACGCGGAGCTGGACGGCGGCTCCCATCTCGCGGCGGACCAGTTCCTCCACCTGGGACCGCTCGCCCGGGGCGATCTCCAGGACGATTTCGTCGTGGACCTGGAGGAGCATGCGGGAGGTCAGCCCGGCCTCGCGCAGGGCGCGGTCCAGGTTGAGCATGGCGATCTTGACGATGTCCGCGGCGGTGCCCTGGATGGGCGCGTTGAGCGCCATGCGCTCGGCGGCCTCCCGCCGCTGGCGGTTGTCGCTGTTGAGGTCGGGCAGGTACCGGCGGCGGCCGAAGAGGGTCGCCGTGTAGCCCGTCGCCCGCGCCTCGTCCACGACCCGGCGCAGGTAGTCCCGCACCCCGCCGAAGCGCTCGAAGTAGGCGTCCATCAGGGCGCGCGCCTCGGCCGCCTCGATGTTCAGCTGCTGGGAGAGCCCGAAGGCCGACAGGCCGTACGCGAGGCCGTAGGACATGGCCTTGATCTTGCGGCGCATCTCCGCGTCGACCGCGGTGGGCTCGACGGAGAAGACCTGCGCGGCGGCGGTGGTGTGCAGGTCCTCGCCGGAGGTGAACGCCTCGATCAGCCCCGCGTCCTCGGAGAGGTGGGCCATCACGCGCAGCTCGATCTGGCTGTAGTCGGCCGTCATCAGCGACTCGAAGCCCTCGCCGACGACGAAGCCGCGGCGGATGGCGCGCCCTTCGTCGGTGCGGACGGGGATGTTCTGCAGGTTCGGGTCGGTGGACGAGAGCCGGCCGGTGGCGGCGACGGTCTGGTTGAAGGTGGTGTGGATGCGGCCGTCCGCGGCGATCGTCTTGATCAGCCCCTCGACCGTCACCCGCAGCTTCGCCTGCTCGCGGTGCCGGAGCATGATCACCGGGAGTTCGTTGTCCGTCTGGGTGGCGAGCCAGGCGAGGGCGTCGGCGTCGGTGGTGTAGCCGGTCTTGGTTCTCTTGGTCTTCGGCAGGGCCAGCTCGCCGAAGAGGACCTCCTGGAGCTGCTTGGGCGAGCCCAGGTTGAACTCGTGTCCCGCCGCCGCGTGGGCCTCCTTCACGGCCTGCTGCACGGCGCCCGCGAACATCTGCTCCATGGCCTCCAGGTGGGCGCGGTCGGCAGCGATGCCGTGCCGCTCCATGCGGGCGAGCAGGGCCGACGTGGGCAGCTCCATGTCCCGGAGCAGGTCGGCCGCGCCCACCTCGTCGAGGCGGGTGCGGAACGCCTCGCCGAGGTCCACGACCGCGCGGGCCTGCACCATGAGCGCCTCGGCCTCGGCGCTGTCGTCCGCGCCGAACGCCAGCTGGCCGTCGGCCGCCGCGGCGGGCGCCAGCTCGCGGTGGAGGTACTCCAGGGACAGCGCGTCCAGGTCGAACGAGCGGCGGCCGGGCTTGACGAGGTAGGCGGCCAGGGCGGTGTCCATGGTGACGCCCTCGATGGTCCAGCCGTGCTCGGCGAAGACCCGCATGGCGCCCTTGGCGTTGTGGAACACCTTGGGCCGCTCCGCGTCGGCGAGCCAGGCGGCGAAGGCGCGCTCGTCGCCCTCGTCCAGCTCGGCCGGGTCGAACCAGGCGGCCGGTCCGTCGGCCGAGGCCAGCGCGACCTCGGCGACCGAGCCGGTGCCGAGCGCCCAGGTGTCGAGCGTGGCGACGCCGAGCGGCCCGGTGGCGTGCTCGGTGAGCCAGCCGGCCAGCTCGCCGGCGCCCAGCACACTGCCGTCCAGCTCCACGCCCTCCTGGACGACCGGGGTGGCCTCGGCCTCCTCGGCGCCCGGGTCGACGGCGAACAGCCGCTCGCGCAGCGAGGGGTTCCTGATCTCCAGGGTGTCGAGGATCATCGCCACGGCCTTGCGGTCGTAGGGGGTCCGCTCCAGGTCGGAGACGCCCTTGGGCAGCTCGACCCGCCGCTCCAGCTCGGTCAGGCGGCGGTTCAGCTTGACCGCCTCCAGGTGGTCGCGCAGATTCTGCCCGGCCTTGCCCTTGACCTCGTCGACCCGCTCCACGAGCTGTGCGAAGGAACCGAACTGATTGATCCACTTCGCGGCCGTCTTCTCGCCGACGCCGGGGATGCCGGGCAGGTTGTCGGAGGGGTCGCCGCGCAGGGCCGCGAAGTCGGGGTACTGGGCGGGCGTCAATCCGTACTTCTCGACGACCTTCTCCGGGGTGAACCGGGTCAGCTCGGAGACCCCCTTCGTGGGGTACAGCACCGTGGTGTGCTCGGACACCAGCTGGAAGGAGTCCCGGTCGCCGGTGACGATGAGGACCTCGAAGCCCTCGGCCTCGGCCTGGGTGGCGAGCGTGGCGATGACGTCGTCGGCCTCGTAGCCCTCGACGGCGAAACGCTGGGCGTGCATCGCGTCGAGCAGCTCGCCGATCAGCTCGACCTGGCCACGGAACTCGTCGGGGGTCTTGGAGCGGTTCGCCTTGTACTCGGTGAACTCCTCGGAGCGCCAGGTCTTGCGGGAGACGTCGAAGGCCACCGCGAAGTGGGTGGGCGCCTCGTCACGCAGGGTGTTGGCCAGCATCGAGGCGAAACCGTAGATCGCGTTCGTCGGCTGGCCGGTCGCGGTGGTGAAATTCTCCGCGGGCAGCGCGAAGAACGCGCGATAGGCCAGCGAATGCCCGTCCATGAGCATCAGTCGCGGCCGGCCGGCGCCGGAGGTCTTGTCGGTCTTCTTCGATGCTGTCTCTGCCACGCCCCCGATCCTGCCACGCCCCACTGACACCCGGCTCCGCCCCGCCCCCGACGACCCGACGGCGCCCCGCTCCTGCCGTCCCTCGCCCACCCCCGCCCCCGCCCCGGCGATTCCGGCGGCACTCCGCTCCCCGTCCACGCCCCGCTCCGCGCCACCCCGCCCCCGCGGTCCGCGCCCGCCGCCCCCGCTGCCGGGGCGTGGGCCCCGCCGCCCCCGTCCGCGACGTGCGAGGATCGACAGAGGTACGTCACACGGGTACGCGAAGGGGAGTGCGCGATGGCCACGAAACCGCCCAAGAGTGATCCGGTTCAGGACGCGCCGCAGGTCGGCGAGCCGAAGCGAGCGGCGGCCGGGCTCCCCGCGATCGGGCACACCCTGCGCATGGCACACCAGCAGATGGGCGTGCGGCGCACGGCGCTGACGCTGCTCAGCGTCAACCAGAAGAACGGCTTCGACTGCCCGGGCTGTGCCTGGCCGGAGCCGGAGCACCCGCACCGGGCGGAGTTCTGCGAGAACGGTGCGAAGGCCGTGGCCGAGGAGGCCACGCTGCGCCGGGTCACGCCGGAGTTCTTCGCCCGGCACCCGGTGTCCGACCTGGCCGGCCGCAGCGGCTACTGGCTGGGGCAGCAGGGGCGGCTGACGCACCCGGTGTACCTGCCCGACGGCGGCGACCGCTACGAGCCGGTCACCTGGGAGCGCGCCTTCGACATCGTCGCCGAGGAGATCGACGCCCTGTCCTCCCCGGACGAGGCCGTCTTCTACACCTCCGGCCGCACCAGCAACGAGGCGGCCTTCCTCTACCAGCTCTTCGCGCGCGAGCTCGGCACCAACAACCTGCCGGACTGTTCCAACCTGTGCCACGAGTCGTCCGGCTCGGCCCTGTCCGAGACGATCGGGGTCGGCAAGGGCAGCGTCCTGCTGGAGGACCTGTACCAGGCCGATCTGATCATCGTGGCGGGACAGAATCCGGGGACCAACCACCCGCGCATGCTGTCCGCCCTGGAGAAGGCGAAGGCGAACGGCGCGCGGATCATCAGCGTCAATCCGCTGCCCGAGGCCGGGCTGGAACGGTTCAAGAACCCGCAGACCGCCAAGGGCCTGACCACCGGCGCCGCCCTGAACGACCTGTTCCTGCAGATCCGCCTGGGCGGCGACCAGGCCCTGTTCCGGGTGCTGAACAAGCTGATCCTCGAGACGCCGGGCGCGGTGGACGAGGACTTCGTGCGGGAGCACACGCACGGTTTCGAGGAGTTCGCCGAGACCGCGCGCGCCGCCGGCTGGGACGAGGCGCTGACGGCGACCGGTCTGACGCGCGAGGACATCGAGCGGTGTCTGCGGATGGTCCTGGAGTCGGAGCGGATCATCGTGTGCTGGGCGATGGGCCTGACCCAGCACAAGCACTCCGTGCCGATGATCCGGGAGATCGTCAACTTCCTGCTGCTGCGCGGCAACATCGGCCGTCCGGGCGCGGGCGTGTGCCCCGTGCGCGGCCACTCCAACGTGCAGGGCGACCGCACCATGGGCATCTTCGAGCGGCCCGCGCCGGCCTTCCTGGACGCCCTGGAGAAGGAGTTCGGCTTCGCGCCGCCCCGCGAGCACGGCTACGACGTCGTGCGGGCCATCCGCGCCCTGCGCGACGGACGGGCCAAGGTGTTCTTCGCCATGGGCGGCAACTTCGTCTCCGCCTCCCCCGACACGGAGGTCACCGAGGCGGCGATGCGCCGGGCCCGGCTGACCGTGCACGTGTCGACGAAGCTGAACCGCTCGCACACCGTGACCGGGGCGCGGGCGCTGATCCTGCCGACCCTCGGCCGCACGGAGCGCGACGTCCAGGACGGCGGCGAGCAGTTCGTCACCGTCGAGGACTCCATGGGCATGGTGCACGCCTCGCGCGGACGGCTGGAACCGGCCGGCCCGCGGCTGCTGTCGGAGCCGTCCATCGTGTGCCGGCTGGCCCGCCGGGTGCTCGGCGCGGACAGCGTGGTGCCGTGGGAGGAGTTCGAGAAGGACTACGCGACCATCCGCGACCGCATCGCCCGTGTGGTCCCCGGCTTCGAGGACTTCAACGCGCGCGTCGCCCGCCCGGGCGGCTTCGCCCTCCCGCACGCCCCGCGCGACGAGCGCCGCTTCCCGACGGCCACCGGCCGGGCCAACTTCACGGCCGCGCCGGTCGAGTACCCGAAGGTGCCCGAGGGGCGGCTGCTGCTCCAGACGCTGCGCTCGCACGACCAGTACAACACCACGATCTACGGCCTGGACGACCGCTACCGGGGCATCAAGAACGGCCGCCGGGTGGTGCTGGTGAACCCGGAGGACGCGCGGGCGCTGGGGCACGCGGACGGCTCGTACGTCGACCTGGTGGGCGAGTGGAAGGACGGGGTGGAACGCCGGGCGCCCGGCTTCCGTGTCGTGCACTACCCGACGGCCCGGGGCTGCGCCGCCGCGTATTACCCGGAGACCAATGTCCTGGTGCCGCTGGACGCCACCGCGGACACCAGCAACACCCCGGCCAGCAAGTCCGTGGTGGTCCGTCTGGAACAATCGGCGACCGACTGAGCGTTTGCTCAGCGACCGCGCGGTGCGATGGCGGCCGGACCGGCGCCGGCCTGCCGCGCGGTGGCCGCAGTTGACGACGACGAACGGAGCACGGCCCATGGGCGAGCAGCAGAGCGTGAAGTTCCCGAGTGAGGTCATCGACGAGTACGCCGCCCTGGGCGTGGACCTGCAGGCGCTCTTCTCCGCGGGCCACCTGGGCAACCGGATGGGCGTGCGGATCGTCGAGGCGTCGGCCGAGCGGGTCGTGGGGACGATGCCGGTGGAGGGCAACACCCAGCCGTACGGGCTGCTGCACGGCGGGGCCTCGGCCGTCCTGGCCGAGACACTGGGATCGGTCGGCTCGATGCTGCACGGCGGGGTCTCCAAGATCGCCGTGGGCGTGGACCTCAACTGCACGCACCACCGCGGGGTGCGGTCGGGTCTGGTGACCGGTGTGGCCACTCCCGTGCACCGCGGCCGGACCACGGCGACGTACGAGATCGTGATCACCGACGAGGCGGACAAGCGGGTGTGCACGGCACGCCTGACCTGCCTGCTGCGGGACGTGAACCCCGGCGACAAGGAGCAGGCCGGAACGGCCGGCTGACCGGGCGACGGCGAACTCACCGCCGCGACCACCGTATACGGCGCACTCCCGCGGGGGTGCGGGGCACACGATCCGCCCCGCACCCCCGCGCGCCGTTCGTCCCCCGCCACGCCCCGCACCCCCGCATCCCCGCGCGCCGACCGCCCCGCGCCGCACCCCCGCGCGTCCGTCCAGCGCCGGCTCCGCCCCGCACTCCCGCACCCCGTCCGCCGCCCCCCGCCGCACCCCGCCGCGCCCCCCGCACCCGTCCAGCCCCGGCTCCGCCCCGCACCCCGCGCGCCGACCGCCCCCCGCCCGCCCGGCCCCGCCCCGGAACCCCCACCGTGCGTCCCCATTGCCGGGGCGCGGCGGGCGTTCTAGCGTTCCCGTCATGGAGCGGGGAGGCGGCGCGCGGCCCGGCATGAGGGCGCCGTCCGCCGTGCTCGCGGCGGTGCTGCTGGCGGGCGTCCCGGTGACCGGTTGCGGCTCGCCCGGTGCGGACGAAGGCACCGGCACCCGCACGGCGTCCGCGCCGGCCCCGTCACCGCGAGCGACCTCCGCCGAGGACGTGTGCGTGCGGCTGGTGACCCACTGGTCGCGGGAGGTGCTGGGCGGCACCGCCTACGGCGACTACCAGTCCATGGGCCTGTCCAACGGTCAGTACGAGATCCTGCGGGCGGCCGTGGCCGCCGCACGCCCCGTCAGGGAACGCCAAGGCACCGAGGCGGCACACCGGTTGATGGACCGTCGGGTCCGTGCGGCGTGCGCCGAGCGCCATCGGGGCGCCGGACCCGGCGAAGGCCCCTGGCGATGAGCGGGGTCGGCCCCGTCGAACCGGGCGAGGGAACCCGGGCCCGGGAGGCCGCACCACTCCCCCGGACCGCCCGACGCGCCCTCCCGGCAAGGACGTTGAGGAGGCACCGCAGGCCGCTGATCGGCGTGTTCGCGACCGCGGCCGTCCTCGCGGGCGGGGGCTACCTGTGGGCGACCCGGCCGGTGCCGGTGCCGCCGGCGGCGCCGCCGTTCCCGTCCCAAGTGACCCGGCTCGCCTATCTGGAACCGCAGGCCGGCGCCCCGGAATCGGACGTCCGCCGCTTCACGTTCGGCGTGGAGATACAAGTGGATTCCGGCCCTCCGGTCACCGTGACGCGGATATCCCAGCCCTACGCGGGAGTTTCGGTGATCTCTGCCCCACGCGCGCCTTTCCGGACAAAAGCAGGCTCCCCGCGCAAGATCATGATCACGCTCCGCGTGACGGATTGTGGAAATGTCCCGCGGAACGCTGGGCTCCCCTTTCTGGACGTGACTCTACGTAATACGCGCGCAATACAGGACCACAGCTTCATCCTCGGCCCACGCTACGCACGGGACCTCTCCCAGGCCCTGCAGGTAGCCTGTGGCAACGATTTTAGGTAATCACCAAAAGGGTCGAGACGCCTGAACGGACCCGCGCCGGTCCTGCGGTTTCTCAGGATGCGGACAGGGCAAAACGGCGAGAATTCCTCCGTTCCCCCCACTCAGTACCGCTCTGCAATACGTCGTGTCATAACAAGAGAGTCACAGCCTTGGCCAGACCCTCCTCCACGTTCCCCACACCCGCTTAGAGTCACGGCCAGTCACCGCGCCGCCCGATTGTCACTTCGGCCCAGCGCTCGACTCGGCCGTTTCCACCGGGAGGCGGTTGTCAGGGGAAAGGACTGGATCGTGCGTCAACGTTCGCTCATCGCCATCACCGCCGCGCTGGCAGCGGGAGCACTCACCCTCACCGCCTGCGGCTCGCGCGACGACAACGGCGGCGGCTCGGACTCCGGGAACGGTGGCACCACCGTCGTCATCGGCGTCGACGCGCCGCTGACCGGCGACCTGTCGGCACTGGGTCTCGGCATCAAGAACTCCGCCGACCTCGCCGCCAAGACCGCCAACAAGGAGAAGTTCGTCGAGGGCGTCACCTTCAAGATCGAGGCTCTGGACGACCAGGCCCAGCCCTCCTCCGGCCAGCAGAACGCCACCAAGCTGGTCGCCAACGACGACGTCCTGGGCGTCGTCGGCCCGCTGAACTCCTCCGTCGCCGAGTCCATGCAGAAGGTCTTCGACGACGCCAAGCTGGTCCAGGTCTCGCCGGCCAACACCAACCCGGCCCTCTCCCAGGGCCAGGACTGGCAGAAGAGCCAGACCCGTCCGTACAAGTCGTACTTCCGCACGTCGACCACGGACGCCATCCAGGGCCCGTTCGCCGCGCAGTACCTGTACAACGACTCCAAGAAGCGCAAGGTCTTCGTCATCGACGACAAGAAGACCTACGGTGCGGGCCTCGCCGCCACCTTCACCACGGAGTTCAAGAAGCTCGGCGGCAAGGTCGTCGGCACCGAGCACATCAACCCCGACACCAAGGACTTCTCCGCGGTCGCCACCAAGGTGAAGAACTCCGGCGCCGACGTGGTCTACTACGGCGGCGAGTACCCGCAGGCCGGCCCGCTCAGCAAGCAGATCAAGGCCGCCGGAGCCAAGATCCCGCTGGTCGGCGGTGACGGCATCTACAGCGCCGACTTCATCAAGCTGGCCGGCGCCAGCGGCACCGGCGACCTGGCCACCTCGGTCGGCGCGCCGGTCGAGGAGCTGCCCTCGGCCAAGGAGTTCGTGGCCAACTACAAGGCCGCGGGCTACAAGGAGGCCTACGAGGCCTACGGCGGTTACTCCTACGACTCGGCCTGGGCCGTGATCGAGGCCGTCAAGAAGGTCGTCGAGGACAACGACGGCAAGCTGCCCGACGACGCCCGCGAGAAGGTCACCGCGGCCATGCAGAACGTCTCCTTCGACGGAGTGACCGGCAAGGTCTCGTTCGACGAGTACGGCGACGCCACCAACAAGCAGCTGACCGTCTACGCCGTCGAGAACGGCGACTGGAAGGACGTCAAGTCCGGCACCTTCACCGGCTGACCCAGCCCGCACCACACGAGCCGCGCGGGGCGCCGCACCACTGGCGCCCCGCGCGGTCTCGCATCCGGCCCCATCCGTCGAACTTTCCGAACGTCTCGGAGGACATGCGGTGAACGAACTGCCGCAGCAGCTGGTCAACGGCCTGCTACTGGGATCCATGTACGGGCTGGTCGCCCTCGGCTACACAATGGTCTACGGCATTGTCCAGCTCATCAACTTCGCCCACGGCGAGATCTTCATGACCGGCGCCTTCGGCGCGCTCACGGTCTACGTGTACATCCTGCCCGACGGCACCTCCATGCTGATCGCCCTGCCCCTCATGCTCATCGGAGCCATGATCGTGGCCACCACCGTGGCCGTGGGGGCGGAACGGTTCGCCTACCGTCCCCTGCGCGGCGCTCCACGCCTCGCACCGCTCATCACCGCGATCGGCCTGTCCCTGGCCCTGCAGCAGGCCGTCTGGGCCTGGTACCCCGAGGCCAAGTCCGCCCGCACCTTCCCGAACATCCCCGGCGGGCCCTTCGAGATCGGCTCCGTCACCATCCAGACCGGTGACATCTTCGTGTTCTGCGCCGCCCCGCTGAGCATGGCCATCCTCGGCTACTTCGTCATGCGCACCCGCACCGGGCGCGGCATGCAGGCGACGGCCCAGGACCCGGACACCGCCAAGCTCATGGGCGTCAACACCGACCGCATCATCGTCATCGCGTTCGCGCTCGGCGCCGTCTTCGCCGCCGTCGGCGGAGTCGCCTACGGCCTGAAGTACGGCCAGATCGACTTCCGCATGGGCTTCATCCTCGGTCTCAAGGCCTTCACCGCAGCCGTCCTCGGGGGCATCGGCAACATCTACGGAGCCATGCTCGGCGGACTGGTCCTCGGCGTCGCCGAAGCCCTGTCCACCGCCTACATCTCCGACATCCCCGGCATGCAGCAGTTCGGCAGCCAGTCCTGGGCCGACGTCTGGGCCTTCGTACTCCTCATCCTCGTGCTCCTCTTCAGGCCGCAGGGTCTGCTCGGCGAGCGCGTCGCGGACAGGGCGTGACACCGATGACGACACAGACCACCACCGCAAAGACCCCCGACTCCCCCGCCGTCGACACCCCCAGGGGTCTGATCGGCCTGCCGGAGCACCTCGCCCGCGCCCTCGCCACCGGCGGCGGCGTCCTCACCGTCCTGTCCACGTTCCTCGCCTGGACCTGGACGTCCGCGTTCCCCGGTGACCTCACCGTCTACGGCTACCCGGGCGGCCTCCAGGTCCTGGTGCTCATCGGCGGCGCCCTCACCGCGCTGTTCGGCCTCGCCTCCTACGGCGTCAAGGGCCTGCAGTGGCTGACGCCCGCCGGCGCGGACAGCGCCATCAAGCTGTCGGCGCTCGCCGCCCTCGGCACGACCTGGTACACGGTCCTCGCCATCAGCGCGACCCTCGGCGGACTGGTCCACCTCGAACCGGGCGCCTGGGTCGCCGCGGTCGCCAGCCTGCTCGCCGTCCTCGGCGCGCTGTCCCTGCCGTTCGAGCGGCCCGAGCCCGACCCGCACGACCCGGACGACACCGGCTGGGAGAAGTTCCGCCACGACGCCCGGGACGCCTTCGGCACCCTGCGCGCGGCCATCGCCACCGGCCGCACCCGGGCTCCGCGCCCGATGCCGGCCTACGCCGAGATCCTCGTCATCGTCGGCGCCCTCGCCGTCGGTCTGCTGGTCTTCACCTACGGCATCGGCACCGAGTACGACGAGCTGTTCATCGGCTTCCTGATCACCGCCGGGTTCGGTTTCGCCGCCTTCATCAAGGCCGGCCTGATCAACCGCATCTCCGGGATCACGTCCAAGCACCGCAACGTCACGATGATCGGCGCGTTCGTCGCGGCGGCGGCGTTCCCCTTCACCCAGTCCGACGACCAGTACGCCACCATCGGCGTCTACATCCTGATCTTCGCCACCGTCGCCCTGGGCCTCAACATCGTCGTCGGCCTGGCCGGCCTCCTCGACCTCGGATACGTCGCCTTCCTCGGCGTCGGCGCCTACACCGCCGCCATGGTCTCCGGAAGCCCCTCCAGCCCGTTCAACATCCACCTGCCGTTCTGGGCCAGCGCCCTCCTGGGCGCCTTCGTCGCCATGATCTTCGGTGTCCTCATCGGCGCCCCGACGCTCCGGCTGCGCGGCGACTACCTCGCCATCGTCACCCTCGGCTTCGGTGAGATCTTCCGCATCGCCGTCCTCAACACCGACGGCACCTCCGGACCCGACGTCACCAACGGCTCCAACGGCATCTCCTCGATCCCGAACCTCAACATCCTGGGCTTCGACTTCGGCCAGGAGCACACCATCTTCGGGTTCACCATCGCCCGGTTCGCCAACTACTTCCTGCTGATGCTGCTCATCACGCTGGTCGTCGTGGTGGTCTTCCGGCGCAGCAGCGACTCCCGGATCGGCCGGGCCTGGGTCGCCATCCGCGAGGACGAGACCGCGGCCCGCGCCATGGGCATCAACGGCTTCCGCGTGAAGCTGATCGCCTTCGCCCTCGGCGCCACCCTCGCCGGTCTGGCCGGTACGGTGCAGGCACACGTCACCTACACGGTGACGCCCGAGCAGTACATGTTCGCCCACGTGGTGCCGCCCAACAGTGCCTTCCTGCTGGCGGCCGTCGTCCTCGGCGGCATGGGCACCATCAGCGGTCCGCTGGTCGGCGCCGCGCTGCTCTACCTGATCCCCGCCAAGCTCCAGTTCCTCGGCGACTACCAGCTCCTCGCCTTCGGTCTCGCGCTCGTCCTGCTCATGCGCTTCCGGCCCGAGGGCCTCATCCCCAACCGGCGGCGGCAGCTCGAGTTCCACGACGATGCCGAAGCGCCGACAGTCCTCAGCAAGGCAGGGGCCTGACCACCATGACAACCGACACCACCACCAAGAGCGCGTCCGCCGGTGCCGCCAAGGGCGAGACGATCCTCGACGCCCGCGGCGTGACCATGCGCTTCGGCGGCCTCACCGCCGTCCGCGAGGTCGACCTCACCGTCCACAGCGGGGAGATCGTCGGACTCATCGGGCCCAACGGCGCGGGGAAGACCACCTTCTTCAACTGCCTGACGGGGCTGTACATCCCCACCGAGGGCGAGGTCCGCTACAAGGACAAGATCCTTCCGCCCAAGTCCTTCAAGGTGACCGCCGCCGGCATCGCCCGGACGTTCCAGAACATCCGCCTGTTCGGCAACATGACGGTGCTGGAGAACGTCCTCGTCGGCCGGCATACCCGCACCAAGGAAGGGCTCTGGTCCGCCCTCCTGCGCGGTCCGGGCTTCCACCGCGCCGAGGCCGCCTCCCGCGCGCGGGCCATGGAGCTGCTGGAGTTCGTCGGCCTCGCCGACAAGGCCGACCACCTCGCGCGCAACCTGCCCTACGGTGAGCAGCGGCGGCTGGAGATCTCCCGTGCCCTCGCCAGCGAGCCGGGTCTGCTCCTCCTGGACGAGCCGACCGCCGGCATGAACCCGCAGGAGACCCGCGAGACGGAAGAGCTCGTGTTCGCCATCCGGGACATGGGCATCGCCGTCCTGGTGATCGAGCACGACATGCGGTTCATCTTCAACCTCTGCGACCGTGTGGCCGTCCTGGTCCAGGGTCAGAAGCTGGTGGAGGGCGACCCCGCCACCGTCCAGGGCGACGAACGCGTCATCGCCGCCTACATCGGAGAGCCCATCGCGGACGACCCCGGCGCCGAGGAGGCGGCCGAGGTCGAAGCGGCGGAAGCAGCCGCCGAGGCCACCACCGACGCAGCGCCCGGCAAGGAGAACGACCGATGACCGCACTCCTCGAAGTCGAAGACCTCAAGGTCGCCTACGGCAAGATCCAGGCCGTCAAGGGCATCTCCTTCAAGGTCGAGGCCGGCGAAGTGGTCACTCTCATCGGCACCAACGGCGCCGGGAAGACCACCACCCTGCGGACCCTGTCCGGCCTGCTGAAGCCGGTCGGCGGTCAGATCAGGTTCAACGGCAAGTCGCTGAAGAAGATCCCGGCCCACGACATCGTGTCCCACGGGCTCGCCCACTCCCCCGAGGGGCGGCACATCTTCCCGCGCATGACCATCGAGGACAACCTCCGCCTCGGTGCCTTCCTGCGCAGTGACAAGGCGGGCATCGAGAAGGACATCAAGCGCGCCTACGACCTGTTCCCCATCCTCGGGGAGCGCCGCAAGCAGGCCGCCGGAACCCTCTCCGGCGGTGAGCAGCAGATGCTCGCCATGGGCCGGGCCCTCATGTCCCAGCCCAAGCTGCTGATGCTCGACGAGCCCTCCATGGGTCTCTCGCCGATCATGATGCAGAAGATCATGGCGACCATCGCGGAGCTGAAGGCGCAGGGCACCACGATCCTGCTGGTCGAGCAGAACGCCCAGGCGGCGCTGTCCCTGGCCGACCAGGGTCATGTGATGGAGACCGGCAACATCGTCCTGTCCGGCACCGGACGCGACCTGCTGCACGACGAGTCCGTCCGCAAGGCCTACCTCGGCGAGGACTGACGGCACCGCGCAGGAAACGGAACGAGGCCCGCGCCCCCTTCGGGGGACGCGGGCCTCGCGCCGTCGTGCGGCATCCGCTCGCCGGACGACGGATTCTAGCCCTTGGACGCCTTCTTCTCCTCGGCGTCGTCGATGACCGCCTGGGCCACCTGCTGCATGGACATCCGGCGGTCCATCGACGTCTTCTGGATCCAGCGGAACGCCGCCGGCTCCGACAGCCCGTACTCCGTCTGCAGCACCGACTTCGCGCGCTCCACCAGCTTGCGCGTCTCCAGCCGCTGGCTGAGGTCGGCGACCTCGCGCTCGAGCTCCTTCAGCTCGGTGAAGCGGGACACCGCCATCTCGATCGCCGGCACGACGTCGCTCTTGGAGAACGGCTTCACCAGGTACGCCATGGCCCCGGCGTCCCGCGCCCGCTCCACCAGCTCGCGCTGCGAGAACGCGGTCAGCATCAGCACCGGCGCGATCCGCTCCTCGGCGATCTTCTCGGCGGCCGAGATGCCGTCCAGCTTCGGCATCTTCACGTCGAGGATCACCAGGTCGGGGTGGTGCTCCCGGGCCAGTTCGACCGCCCGCTCGCCGTCCCCGGCCTCGCCGACGACCGTGTAGCCCTCCTCCTCGAGCATCTCTTTCAGATCGAGCCGGATCAGCGCCTCGTCCTCGGCGATGACGACGCGCGTGGTCATCGGGGGCACGTGCGACTGGTCGTCTTCTGGCACGTCGACGGGCTGGGGCGACTCGGGGGCACTCACGTGGGCTCCTTGGTGCGGGGCAGGCCGGTACTGCTGACAAGAGCGTACCGAGCTGCGGTAAGGTGGGTGGACGGCGGGTGACCGCCGACCTTCGTTTCGAAGGGCGCCCCGGTAGCCCAGCGGTAGAGGCAATGGTCTCAAACACCATCCAGCGTCGGTTCGAATCCGACCCGGGGTACTTTTCCTCCGATTGCAAGGTCCCCTACCGGGAGTGGGCGGGAGCGCCCTTCCGACCTCACTTCGGACTGTCGTCCTCACCCACGTGGTGCACCCGGACCAGGTTGGTGGAGCCGGAGACCCCCGGCGGGGAACCGGCCGTGATGACGACCGTCTCCCCCTTCCCGCACCGCGCGTACTTCAGCAGCAGCTCGTCCACCTGGTCGACCATGGCGTCCGTCGACTCGACATGGGGACCGAGGAAGGTCTCCACCCCCCAGGACAGGCTCAGTTGGGACCGGGTGGCCGGGTCCGGAGTGAAGGCGAGCAGCGGGATCGGCGAGCGGTAGCGGGACAGGCGGCGGGCGGTGTCGCCGGACTGGGTGAAGGCGACGAGGAAGCGGGCGCCGAGGAAGTCGCCGATCTCGGCCGCCGCGCGGGCCACCGCCCCGCCCTGGGTCCGCGGCTTGTTGCGTTCGGTGAGCGGCGGCAGCCCCTTGGCGAGGACGTCCTCCTCGACGGCCTCGATGATGCGGGCCATGGTGCGCACCGTCTCGACGGCGTGCCTGCCGACGCTGGTCTCGCCGGACAGCATCACGGCGTCCGTGCCGTCGATGACGGCATTGGCGACGTCGGACGCCTCGGCGCGGGTGGGCCGGGCGTTGTCGATCATGGAATCGAGCATCTGGGTGGCGACGATGACCGGCTTGGCATTCCGTGTGGCGAGTTTGATGGCGCGCTTCTGAACGATGGGAACCTGTTCGAGGGGCATTTCGACACCGAGGTCCCCGCGGGCCACCATGAGGGCGTCGAAGGCGGCCACGATGTCGTCGATGTTCTCGACCGCCTGGGGCTTTTCGATTTTCGCGACGACGGGAAGGCGGCGGCCTTCCTCGTCCATGATCCGGTGGACTTCCCTGATGTCCCGCCCGCTGCGCACGAAGGAGAGGGCGATGATGTCGAAGCCGGTGCGCAGGGCCCAGCGGAGGTCGTCCTCGTCCTTCTTGGACAGGGCGGGCACGGACACGGCGACACCGGGCAGGTTGAGGCCCTTGTGGTCGGAGACCACCCCGCCCTCGACGACCGCGGTGCGCACCTCGGGGCCGTCCACGGCGGTGACTTCGAGGGTGACCTTGCCGTCGTCGACGAGGATGCGTTCGCCCGGGGTGACGTCGTCGGCGAGGCCGGCGTAGGTGGTGCCGCACCGGTGGCGGTCGCCCTCGGCGCCCTCCTCGACGGTGATGGTGAAGGTGTCGCCGCGTTCGAGAAGTACAGGCCCCTCGGTGAAGTGGCCGAGGCGGATTTTCGGGCCCTGCAGATCGGCCAGGATCCCCACGCTGCGACCGGTCTCGTCGGCGGCCTTGCGCACCCGTCGGTACCGCTCCTCGTGCTCGGCGTGGCTGCCGTGGCTGAGGTTGAATCGGGCCACGTCCATTCCGGCGTCGACCAGGGATTTGATCCGGTCGTAGGTATCGGTGGCGGGGCCCAGTGTGCAGACGATTTTCGCTCGGCGCATGATACGAGCCTATGGCTTACCGCCGAGTAGGCACGTGGCGTCCGGTGACGGCCGACAAGCCCGCGGGTAAAGCCTTGGCGACACCTTTTGAAGGGTGCGCGGGAATGCTCGGACGATCACCTTCGGCGGCGTGCCGCGGCCTTTCCCGAAAGGGCTCCGGAGGTGAGCGGCGGTGCTGTGCAAGGGCCGCCTAGAGGCGTGGCGGCACCAGGGTGAAGCGGGCGGTGACCTCGGCGTGCAGGTGCCGGCGCTGCGGCTCCAGGTTCAGCGGCGGGGGCGGCGCCTGGTCGTCGGCGGCACGGGCGAAGCCCCGCGGGACGCCGGCGAAGGTCTCCGGGAGGGCGTCGGGGGCGCCGGTGTCGGTGAGCTCGACGAGGGCGGCGACGGTGGTGTCCAGGGCCGCGGCGTACTCGTGGGCGCGCCGGACGGCGTCGTGGACCGCCTGCTGCCGGACGGTGCGGTGGGCGGGTGAGCCGGGCCGCAGGGACCACCAGGGGCCGTCGACGCGGGTGAGTTCGAGGTCGGCGAGGCGCGTGGCGAGCTCGCCCAGGACGGCGAAGTCGCCCAGCTCGGCCGTGAGGCGCAGGGTGCCGTGGTGGGTACGCACCCGTTCGCCCCGGCCCCGGGAGCTCAGTTCCGGGGCGACGGTGACGCTGCCGGTCTCCAGGTGGTCGACACCGTCGCCGTAGGACCTCACGAGGTCCAGGACGGTGGCGTTGCGGCGGGTGAGGTCGTCGAGGGTGGTGCGCCGGTCGCGGCCGCGGGCGGTGAGGGTGATGTCGAGGCGGGCCAGCTCGGGCGCGACGTCGAGGTGGGCCTCGCCACGCACGGTGAGGCGGGGCGCGTCGGGGGCGGGGCGGGGGCCGGGCCGGTCCGCCGCGGGGAGTCCGTCGGGGGTGGGTGCCATACGTCCCACTCTGTCAGCCCGCCTCCGTTTCGACACCGGGCCGGACACCGGATCGCAACGCGCGGGGGGTGTTCCCGCACGACGTGTTCAGGTCAGAATCATCGCCTGAAATCTACGCGCGTTGTTCGTCGTTGGTACGAGGAGATCCGATATGCCGTTCGACCGCCGGAAGTTCCTGACGCAGTCCGCCGTGACGGGGGCGGGGGTGGCGCTGGCGGGTGCGGCGGCGGCTCCGGCGGCCCGGGCCGCGGAGAGCGCCGGGGACCGGGGAAGGAAGCGTCAGAAGCGGTACGCGCTCACCGTGATGGGCACGACCGACCTGCACGGGCACGTCTTCAACTGGGACTACTTCAAGGATGCGGAGTACACCGACCCGGCGGGCAACGCACAGGGCCTGGCCCGCGTGTCCACGCTCGTGGACCAGGTCCGCGCGGAGAAGGGCCGGCACAACACCCTGCTGATCGACGCGGGCGACACCATCCAGGGGACGCCCCTGACGTACTACTACGCCAAGGTGGACCCCATCACCGCGGAGGGCGGCCCGGTCCACCCGATGGCGCAGGCGATGAACGCCATCGGGTACGACGCGGTGGCCCTCGGCAACCACGAGTTCAACTACGGCATCGAGACGCTGCGCGCGTTCGAGCGGCAGTGCCGGTTCCCGCTGCTCGGCGCGAACGCGGTCGACGCGAAGACCCTGCGGCCCGCCTTCCCGCCGTACTTCATGAAGACGTTCCGGGTGAAGGGCGCGCCGCCGGTGAAGGTGGCGGTGCTGGGCCTGACGAACCCGGGCATCGCGATCTGGGACAAGGCGTACGTGCAGGGCCGGCTGGCCTTCCCCGGCCTGGAGGAGCAGGCGGCGAAGTGGGTGCCGAAGCTGCGGTCGATGGGCGCGGACGTGGTCGTGGTGTCGGCGCACTCGGGTTCGTCGGGGACGTCGTCGTACGGGGACCAGCTGCCGTACGTGGAGAACGCGGCGGCGAACGTGGCGCGGCAGGTGCCGGGCATCGACGCGATCCTGGTGGGGCACGCGCACCAGGAGATCGCCGAACTGCGGGTCACCAACGAGGAGACGGGCCGGGAGGTCGTGCTGTCGGAGCCGCTGTGCTACGCGGAGCGGCTGACGCTGTTCGACATCGAGCTGGCCTTCGAACGCGGCCGGTGGCGGGTGGAGTCGGTGTCCGCGTCGCTGCGGGACTCGGCGACGGTCGCGGACGACCCGCGCATCACGCGGCTGCTGACGGACGAGCACGAGAAGGTGGTGGCGTACGTCAACCAGGTGGTGGGCCGTGCCACCGACACGCTGACCACGGTGGAGGCGCGCTACAAGGACGCCCCGATCATCGATCTGATCAGCCGGGTGCAGGAGGACGTGGTGCGTCAGGCGCTGGCGGGCACGGAGTACGCCGGACTGCCGGTGCTGTCGCAGGCGTCGCCGTTCTCGCGGACCTCCGAGATCCCGGCGGGCGACGTGACCGTCCGGGACCTGTCGAGCCTGTACGTGTACGACAACACGCTGGTGGCGAAGCTGATGACGGGCGCGCAGGTCCGGGCGTACCTGGAGTACTCGGCGGAGTACTTCGTGCAGACGGCGGCCGGCGCGCCGGTGGACGTGGACCGGCTGACGAACGCGGGCGGCCGTCCGGACTACAACTACGACTACGTGTCGGGCCTGCAGTACGAGATCGACATCGCCCGCCCTGCGGGGTCGCGGATCCGTGATCTGCGCTTCGAGGGCGCACCGCTGGACGACGCGCGGCAGTTCGTGTTCGCCGTGAACAACTACCGGGCGAACGGCGGCGGGGCGTTCCCGCACGTGGCGTCGGCGCCGGAGCTGTGGTCGGAGTCGACGGAGATCCGGACCCGGATCGCGGAGTGGGTCACCGCGAAGGGACTGCTGGACCCGCGGGACTTCGCGTCCGTGGACTGGCGGCTGACCCGGGACGGCACGCCGGTGTTCTGACCCTGCGGGCGGCCCGGCCCCGGCACCCCGCGCGAGGGGTGTCCCGGGGGCCGGGCGCCGGCCGGTCAGGCCTCCTGGACGCGCAGGGCGCGGGCCAGGTCGTCGAGCTGGTCGACCAGCCTGCGGCGCAGGGCGGGGGTCGGGTCGCCCTTGCGCAGACACTTCTCGCCCAGCCGCAGGTGTTCGGCGTCGACGGCGTGGGCGGGGAAGGCCCAGCGTCCGGCGGCCTCGGCGATGGCGGGGCCGCGGCGGGCGGCGAGCCGCACGGCGTCCTGGTAGTAGCGGGCCACGTACGGGCGGAGCAGGTCGGCCTGTTCGGGCTGCCAGAAGCCCCGGGCGGTGGCGGTGAACAGGTAGTTCGACAGGTCGTCGGAGTCGAACAGGGCGGACCAGGCACGGGCCTTGGCGTCCTCGTCGGGCAGCGCGGCGCGGCAGCGGGCGGCGCCCTCCTGCCCGGTGGCGCTCGGGTCGTGTTCGAGTTCGGCGGCGATGGCCGCCTCGTCGGTGGCTCCGAGGACGGCGAGGCGGGCGAGGATCCGCCAGCGCAGCTCGGGGTCGAGTTCGGGGCCGCCGGGGACGGTGCCGTCGTCGAGCCAGCTGGCGATGGTCTCGGGGTGGGCGGCGGCGTCGATGAAGTGGCGGACGGCGATCAGGCGCAGGCCGGGGTTGTCGCCGTCCTCGGTGCGGCGCACCAGGTCGCGGCACAGGCGGGTCAGCGCGCCGAGCGCGGCGGGCCGCTGCCCGGGGGCGAGGTAGCGGTCGGCGATCTGGGTCGCGGCGAAGGCCAGGACGCCCTGGACGAGGGCGAGGTCGGTCTCCTCGGGGAGGTGGGCGCAGGCGGTGGCGAGGTAGTCGCCGGGGGCGAGTTCGCCGTCGCGGACCATGTCGCGCAGGGCGTTCCAGACGACGGCCCGGGTGAGGGCGTCGGGGATGCCGGACAGGCCGCGCAGGACCGTTTCGAGGGAGGTGTCGTCGAGGCGGATCTTGGCGTAGGTGAGGTCCAGGTCGTTGGGCACGACGAGGGCGGGGTGGGTGCCCGGGCGGGGTGTGGGGGCGGCGTCCCCCGGCACGTCGGTCTCGAAGCGTTCCCGCAGGACCAGGGCGCGGCCGTCGCTGAGGTCGCGGTCGTAGACGCCGACGGTGACGCGGTGCGGGCGGTGGCCGTCGCGGTCGAGGGCGAGACTCCACTGCCCGGGGCGGGAGTCGACCGCCGCGGTGAGCCGGTCGACGCCGGTGGTGCGCAGCCAGGCGTCGGCCCAGGCGTGGACGTCGCGGTCGGTGGCGGCGGCAAGGGAGTCGATGAAGTCGGCGAGGGTGGCGTTGGCGAAGCGGTGCCGGGCGAAGTGGATGTTGATCCCGGCCAGGAAGTCCTTCTCGCCGAGCCAGGCGACGAGCTGGCGCAGGGCGGAGGCGCCCTTGGCGTAGGAGATGCCGTCGAAGTTGAGCAGCGCGGAGGCGGTGTCCTCGACGTGCTCGGGGGCGACGGGATGGGTGGAGGGGCGCTGGTCGGCGTCGTAGCCCCAGGTCTTGCGGGCGACGCCGAAGTCCGTCCAGGTGTCGGTGAAGCGGGTGGCCTCGGAGGTGATCTGGTAGCCCATGTACTCGGCGAAGGACTCGTTGAGCCAGATGTCGTCCCACCAGGTGAGGGTGACGAGGTCGCCGAACCACATGTGGGCCATCTCGTGGGCGACGACCATGGCACGGGTCTGGCGCTCGGTGTCGGTGACGGCGGAGCGGTAGACGAACTCGTCGCGGAAGGTGACCAGCCCCGGGTTCTCCATGGCCCCGGCGTTGAACTCGGGGACGAACGCCTGGTCGTAGGAGTCGAAGGGGTAGGGCTCCTCGAACTTCTCGTGGTAGCGGTCGAAGCAGGCGCGGGTGATGTCGAGGAGTTCGTCGGCGTCGGCGTCGAGGTGGGGGGCCAGGGAGCGGCGGCAGTGCAGGCCGAAGGGCAGTCCGCGGTGCTCGGTGCGCACGCTGTGCCAGGGTCCCGCGGCGACGGCGACGAGGTAGGTGGGGATGAGCGGGGTGGGGGCGGCCCGCCAGCGGCCGTCGCCGAGGTGTTCGGTGATGCCGTTGGCGAGGACGGTCCAGGCGGGCGGGGCGGTGACGCTCACCTCGAAGACGGCCTTGAGGTCGGGCTGGTCGAACGCGGCGAACACGCGCTGCACGTCGTCCAGGAAGAGCTGGGTGTAGACGTAGGTCTCGCCGTCGGTGGGGTCGGTGAAGCGGTGCATGCCCTCGCCGGTGCGGGAGTAGCGCATGCTCGCGTCGACGCGCAGCTCGTGCTCGCCGGGGGTGAGGCCCTTCAGCGGCAGGCGGTTGCCGTCGAGGGTCCCGGGGTCCAGGGGGTGTCCGTCGAGGGTGACGGAGCGCAGTGCGGCGGGCTTGACCTCGACGAAGGTGTCCGTGGCCTCCTGGTCCGCGAGCACGGTGAACCGGATCGCGGTGCGGGAGTCGAAGACCTCGTCCCCGACGGTCAGATCGAGTTCGATCGTGTAGCGGTGGACGTCGAGGAGCTGTGCTCGGTTCTGCGCTTCGTCGCGCGTGAGTACGGACATGCAGGCCATGCTGCCCGATGCCGTCCGCACGGCACAGGGGCGGTTCGGTACGCGGCCTATGTCCGGTCGGGTTCGAGCTCCTCGGCGTACGCCCCCGCGGGGTGCCCGGGGGGCGGGTGGGGCGTGGGGTGGGGAAGGGCGGCGCGTGGCGGCGCGCCGGCCGGGGCGGGGGCGAGGCGGGCGCGCAGCTCGCGGATCTCGCGTTCGAGGGCGAGGCGCCGCTGGTGCGCGTCGTAGAGGTGCCGGATCTTGATGCGCAGGGCCCACGGGTCGACCGGCTTGGGCACGACGTCGGCGACGCCGAGGGCGTAGGCGGCGGCGCCGAGTTCGCGGTCCCGGCCGAAGGCGGTGAGCAGGACGGCCGGGATGTGCTGGGTCTGTTCCAGGCGCCGCATGTAGCGGACCACGTCCAGGCCGCCGGTGCCGGGGGTGCGGATGTTGAGCAGCACCAGGCCGACGGTGCCGCGCAGCAGCTGTTTGAGGGCCTCCTCGCTGGTGGTGGCGCGGCCCAGCAGGTGGCCCAGCGGGGCGAGGGCGCTCTCCAGCGCGTAGAGGGTGTCGTCGTGGCCGTCGACGATGAGGATCCTGGCATCCCGGGGCATGGCGGACGTCCCTCCTCGTAGGGGACCGGAGTCTCGTCCGGGTGCTGACGGGCGGTGTCCGTCGGCTGACAAGGAGTGCCCATAGAATGCCCCGCGCACGCCCCCCTGTCACTCCCCGGGGAGCAGGCTCGCGGTCAGCCGGTGGTGCGGTCCGCGTCTCCCGCGGTGTCCTCGGCGATGCGTTCGTGGTGGCGGATCACCTCGGCGACGATGAAGTTCAGGAACTTCTCGGCGAAGGCCGGGTCGAGCCGGGCGTTCTCGGCGAGGTCACGCAGCCGGGCGATCTGGCGGGCCTCGCGGGCCGAGTCGGCGGGCGGCAGCCGGTGCTGCGCCTTGAGGCGGCCGACCTGCTGGGTGCACTTGAAGCGTTCGGCGAGCATGTGGACGACGGCGGCGTCGATGTTGTCGATGCTGTCGCGCAGCCGGGTGAGTTCCTCGCGCACGGCGGGGTCGACGTCCGGGGTGCCGGTGGAGCTGGTGGTCATGGGGCGTCAGCCTACGGGCCGGGGCCGGGCGGGGCCGGAACGGTCCGCACCGTGGTCGGGGCGCCCGGACACGCCGCGGGCAGGCGGTGTCCGGGCGGGCCGGACCGTACAGTGGAACCGGGTTCAGGACGTCTGTGGGGGTGAGGCGTGGCGAACGGCGGACCGGTCGAACACGGCTTCCCGCACCTGGAGACGGTGCGGGAGTCCATCACGGCGCTGTACCGGCGGCTGACCTACGACACGGTCCGGACCTTCTCGACGAGTGTCGCGCCGGCCGACGTGGCGTTCTGCGACACGGACGACCTGCATCTGGGCGCGCAGCGGGTGGCCCGGGAGATGGTGCGGCACTACCGGCTGCCGGACGCGCGGCTGATCATCGGTTTCCGGGCGATGACGCACGCGGCGAACGTCGAACTGGCGGCGGGACCGGAGTACTTCGTCGAGCTGAACGACCGTTTCCGCGCGCACCGGCGGGACATCGGGGCGGCGCTGGCGCACGAGGTGATGCACGTCTACCTGCACCGGCTCGGCCTGTCCTTCCCGGGGACGCGGGAGAACGAGATCCTCACCGACACGGCGGCGACGTACCTGGGGGCGGGCTGGCTGCTGCTGGACGCGTTCCGGGAGGACGGGGCGTCCTCGCAGAAACTGGGGTACCTCACACCGGAGGAGTTCGGGTACGTCCTGGCGAAGCGGTCGCTGTTCTTCGGCGAGGACCCGTCGGTGTGGTTCACCAGCCCGCAGGCGTACACGGCGTACGGCAAGGGCATGGCGCTGGCCCGGCGCGACGAGCAGCAGCCGCCGCTGACGGCGGCCGGCTGGACGGGCCGCCGCCGGTACGCCCGCGACCGCCGGCAGGCGCAGGAGCCGCACGCCGGTGCCGCGCCCGCCCGGACGGACGTCCCGTACCGCTTCGCGCCGGAGGGCCACGGCCCGCTGAAGGTGTCCTTCCCCTGCCCGACCTGCCGGCAGCGCATCAGGGTGCCGGTGCGGGGGCGGGTCCGGGCCCGGTGCGGGCTGTGCCGGACGGTGCTGGAGTGCGACACGTAGGCGGCTGAAGGCCGGCCGGGCGGCGGGTCCGTTTCCGGGGGATCCGCGGCGCCGCGGGCACGGTCGCTCCGTAGTCTTGGCGCATGAAACGTGCCCTGCTCACGGCCCTGTGCGTCGTCGTTGTCGCGGTGTCCGGCTGCTCCTCCTCCGGAACCGGTGCCTCCGCGAGAGAGCCGGACGGGGCGGGGCTGGCGAGCCCGGCGAAGAAGGAGCTGGCCCAGCAGATCGTCGCGAGCGCCGAGAACGGGACGCTGGACTGGCGCAGCGCCTACGGCTACATCGAGGACATAGGCGACGGCCAGGGATACACGGCGGGCATCATCGGTTTCTGCACCGGCACCCACGACCTGCTGACCCTGGTCGAGGACTACACGGCCGGCCACCCCGGCAACGGCCTCGCCCGCTACCTGCCCGCCCTGCGCGCGGTCGACGGCACGGACTCGCACGAGGGGCTGGACCCCGGCTTCACGGCGGCGTGGAAGGCGGAGGCGAAACGGCCGGCGTTCCGCGCCGCGCAGGACGCCAAGCGCGATGCCGAGTACTTCGGCCCGGCGGTGCGCAGGGCCGAGCGGGACGGGCTGTCCGCACTGGGCCAGTTCGTGTACTACGACGCGATCGTCTACCACGGCCCCGGGGACGGCCCCACCAGCTTCGGCGGCATCCGCGCGGCGGCGATGGAGCGGGCGGACCCGCCGGCCCGGGGCGGTGACGAGGAGGAGTACCTGGCCGTGTTCCTGGAGGTGCGCCGCACGGCCATGAACCGGCTGCACCCCGCCCACGACACCAGCCGGGTCACCGCCCAGCGCCACTTCCTCGACGAGGGCAACCTCGGCCTCGACACCCCGCTGGAATGGGAGATGTACGGGACGCCCTACAAGGTGGCCTGAGCCGGGCCCGGCCCGGGAAGTGCGACGGCGCCCGCCCAGGTGTCCGGTCGGGGACGCGGGCGGGCGCCGTCTGTGTCCGTACGCCTTTGTACGTCACGTCGGTGAGGGACCGTCAGGTCCCGGTGCGGGCCGTCAGACCGCCAGTGCGCGGTCCGTCGGACGGATCGGTGCCGGCAGGTCGCTCGCCCCCGTGAGGAGGCGGTCGCAGCCCCGCGCGGCCGAGCGGCCCTCGGCGATCGCCCACACGATGAGCGACTGCCCGCGTCCGGCGTCACCGGCCACGAACACGCCGGGCACGTTCGTCTGGAAGTCGGCGTCCCGGGCGATGTTACCCCGCGCGTCGAGCTCCAGGCCGAACTGCTCGACCAATCCGTTGTCCCGGTCGGTGCCGGTGAAGCCCATGGCGAGGGTGACCAGCTGGGCGGGGATCTTGCGCTCGGTGCCCGGCCTGCCGACCGGGCGTCCGTCGACGAACTCGACCTCGCTCAGGTGCAGCCACTGGACGTTGCCGTCCGCGTCGCCCTCGAAGTGGGTGGTGGAGACGGAGTAGACCCGCTCGCCGCCCTCCTCGTGCGCGGACGTCACCTTGTACAGCATAGGGAAGGTCGGCCACGGCTGGGCCGCCGGGTCCCGCTCCTCGCCGGGGCGGGGCATGATCTCCAGCTGGGTGACGGAGGCGGCGCCCTGGCGGTGGGCGGTGCCCACGCAGTCGGCGCCGGTGTCACCGCCGCCGATCACGACGACGTGCTTGCCCTCGGCGGTGATCGGCGGGGCGACGTAGTCGCCCTCCTGCACCTTGTTGGCCAGCGGCAGGTACTCCATGGCCTGGTGGATGCCCTTGAGCTCGCGGCCGGGCACCGGAAGGTCGCGCGGGGTGGTCGCGCCGACCGCCAGGACGACGGCGTCGTAGCGCTTGCGCAGCGCGGTGGCCGGCATGTCGCGGCCGATCTCGATGCCGGTGCGGAACTTGGTGCCCTCCGCGCGCATCTGCTCGATGCGGCGGTTGATGTGCCGCTTCTCCATCTTGAACTCGGGGATGCCGTACCGCAGCAGGCCGCCGATGCGGTCGGCCCGCTCGTAGACGGCGACGGTGTGGCCGGCCCGGGTCAGCTGCTGGGCGGCGGCCAGGCCGGCCGGGCCGGAGCCGACGACGGCGACGGTCTTGCCGGACAGCCGCTCCGGGATCTGCGGGGCGACGTCACCGGCCTCCCACGCCTTGTCGATGATGGAGACCTCGACGTTCTTGATGGTGACCGGCGGCTGGTTGATGCCGAGCACGCACGCCGCCTCGCACGGGGCCGGGCACAGGCGCCCGGTGAACTCGGGGAAGTTGTTCGTCGCGTGCAGGCGCTCGCTCGCCGCCGCCCAGTCCCCGCGGTAGGCGTAGTCGTTCCACTCGGGGATGAGGTTCCCCAGCGGGCAGCCGTTGTGGCAGAACGGGATGCCGCAGTCCATGCACCGGCTCGCCTGCTTGCTGATGACGGGGAGCAGCGAGCCGGGGACGTAGACCTCGTTCCAGTCCCTGACGCGCTCCTCGACCGGGCGGGTCGCGGCGAGTTCGCGGCCGTGGTTCAGAAAGCCCTTCGGGTCAGCCATTGATCGCCGCCTCCATCATCTTCTCGTGGGTCTCGGACTCGGAGAGCCCGGCTCGCTCGGCGGCGTCCTTGGCGGCGAGCACTGCCTGGTACGTGCTGGGGATGATCTTGCTGAAGCGCTCCACGGCCGTGTCCCACTCGGCGAGCAGCTTCCCGGCGACGGTGGAGCCCGTCTCCTCCTGGTGCCGGCGCACCACGTCGTGCAGCCAGGTCCGGTCGGCGTCGTCGAGCGGCCGGACGGCGTCGAGGTTGCCGGCGTTGACGTGGTCGCGGTCCAGGTCGATGACGTAGGCGACACCGCCGGACATGCCGGCCGCGAAGTTCCGGCCGGTCTCGCCGAGGACGACGGCGTGGCCGCCGGTCATGTACTCGCAGCCGTGGTCGCCCACGCCCTCGGAGACGACGAGCGCCCCGGAGTTGCGGACGCAGAACCGCTCGCCGACCCTGCCGCGCAGGAACATCTCGCCGCCGGTGGCGCCGTAGGCGAGGGTGTTGCCCGCGATGACGCTGTACTCGGCGAGGTGGTCGGCGCCGCGGTCGGGGCGGACCACGATGCGGCCGCCGGACAGGCCCTTGCCGACGTAGTCGTTGGCGTCGCCCTCCAGACGGAGGGTGACACCGCGCGGGACGAAGGCGCCGAAGGACTGGCCGGCGGAGCCGGTGAAAGTGATGTCGATGGTGTCGTCGGGCAGGCCCGCACCGCCGAACTTCCTGGTCACCTCGTGGCCGAGCATGGTGCCGACCGTGCGGTTGATGTTGCGGATGGCGACCCGGGCGCGCACCGGCTGGGCACCGGCGGCGTCGGACGCGGCCAGGGCGTCGGCGGAAAGCCTGATCAGCTCGTTGTCGAGGGCCTTCTCCAGGCCGTGGTCCTGGGCGGTCAGCTGGTGGCGGACGGCGCCCTCGGGCAGCTCCGGCACATGGAACAGCGGCGCGAGGTCGAGGCCCTGGGCCTTCCAGTGGTCGACGGCGCGGGTCACGTCGAGCACCTCGGCGTGGCCGACGGCCTCCTCGATGGAGCGGAAGCCCAGCTCGGCCAGCAGTTCACGGACCTCCTCGGCGATGAACCGGAAGAAGTTCACCACGTGCTCGGCCTTGCCGGCGTAGCGGTCGCGCAGCACCGGGTTCTGGGTGGCGATGCCGACCGGGCAGGTGTCGAGGTGGCAGACGCGCATCATGACGCAGCCGGAGACCACCAGCGGGGCGGTCGCGAAGCCGAACTCCTCGGCGCCGAGCAGGGCGGCGATGACGACGTCGCGGCCGGTCTTGAGCTGGCCGTCGGTCTGCACGACGATCCGGTCCCGCAGGCCGTTGAGCAGCAGGGTCTGCTGGGTCTCGGCCAGCCCGAGCTCCCAGGGGCCGCCCGCGTGCTTCAGCGAGGTCAGCGGGGAGGCGCCGGTGCCGCCGTCGTGACCGGAGATGAGCACCACGTCGGCGTGGGCCTTGGAGACGCCCGCGGCGACGGTGCCGACACCGACCTCGGAGACCAGCTTGACGTGAATGCGCGCCCGGGGGTTGGCGTTCTTCAGGTCGTGGATCAGCTGGGCCAGGTCCTCGATGGAGTAGATGTCGTGGTGCGGGGGCGGGGAGATGAGGCCCACGCCCGGCGTCGAGTGACGCGTCCTGGCGACCCACGGGTAGACCTTGTGGCCGGGCAGCTGGCCGCCCTCGCCGGGCTTGGCGCCCTGGGCCATCTTGATCTGGATGTCGTCGGCATTGACCAGGTACTCGGAGGTCACGCCGAAGCGGCCGGAGGCGACCTGCTTGATCGCCGAACGGCGGGCCGGGTCGTACAGGCGCTCGGGGTCCTCGCCGCCTTCACCGGTGTTGGACTTGCCGCCCAGCTGGTTCATGGCGACGGCGAGCGTCTCGTGCGCCTCCTGGGAGATGGAGCCGTACGACATGGCGCCGGTGGAGAACCGCTTGACGATCTCGGAGACCGGCTCGACCTCGTCGAGCGGGATCGGTCCCCGCCCGGACGTGAAGCCGAAGAGGCCGCGCAGCGTCATGAGCCGCTCGGACTGCTCGTTCACCCGCTCCGTGTACTTCTTGAAGATGTCGTAGCGGCCGGAGCGCGTGGAGTGCTGGAGGCGGAAGACCGTCTCGGGGTCGAACAGGTGCGGTTCGCCCTCGCGGCGCCACTGGTACTCGCCGCCGATGTCCAGCGCGCGGTGCGCCGGGGCAATGCCGGAGACGGGGTACGCCTTGGCGTGGCGGGCGGCGACCTCCTGGGCGACCACGTCGATGCCGACGCCGCCGATCTTGGTGGCGGTGCCGTTGAAGAACTGGTCCACGAAGCCCTGGTCGAGGCCGACGGCCTCGAAGACCTGGGCGCCCCGGTAGGAGGCGACCGTGGAGATGCCCATCTTGGACATCACCTTCAGCACCCCCTTGCCGAGGGCGCGGATCAGGTTGCGGATCGCCGTCTCGGGCTCCATGCCGGGCAGGAAGGTGCCGGCGCGGACCAGGTCCTCGACGGACTCCATCGCCAGGTAGGGGTTGACCGCCGCCGCGCCGTAGCCGATGAGCAGGGCCACGTGGTGGACCTCGCGGACGTCGCCGGCCTCGACCAGCAGGCCCACCTGGGTGCGCTGCTTGGTGCGGATGAGGTGGTGGTGGACCGCCGAGGTGAGCAGCAGCGACGGGATCGGCGCGTGCTCGGCGTCGGAGTGCCGGTCGGACAGCACGATCAGGCGGGCGCCGTTGCCGATGGCCGCGTCGGCCTCGGCGCAGATCGCCTCGATGCGCGCGGCGAGCGCCTCGCCGCCGCCGGAGACCCGGTACAGGCCGGACAGAGTCGCGGCCTTGAAGCCGGGCATGTCGCCGTCGGCGTTGACGTGGATCAGCTTGGCGAGCTCGTCGTTGTCGATGACCGGGAAGGGCAGGACGACGCTGCGGCAGGAGGCCGCGGTCGGCTCCAGCAGGTTGCCCTGCGGGCCGAGGGAGGAGCGCAGGGAGGTGACGAGCTCTTCCCGGATGGCGTCCAGCGGCGGGTTGGTGACCTGCGCGAACAGCTGGGTGAAGTAGTCGAACAGCAGCCGCGGCCGGTCGCTGAGGGCGGCGATCGGCGAGTCGGTGCCCATCGAACCGATCGGCTCGGCACCGGCCTTGGCCATCGGCGCGAGGATGACGCGCAGCTCCTCCTCGGTGTAGCCGAAGGTCTGCTGGCGGCGGGTGACCGAGGCGTGGGTGTGGACGATGTGCTCGCGCTCGGGCAGGTCGGACAGCTCGATCTCGCCGGCTTCCAGCCACTCCGCGTAGGGGTGCTCGGCGGCGAGGGCGGCCTTGATCTCGTCGTCCTCGATGATGCGGTGCTCGGCGGTGTCGACGAGGAACATGCGGCCGGGCTGGAGGCGGCCCTTGCGGACGACCTTGGCGGGGTCGATGTCGAGGACGCCGACCTCGGAGCCGAGGACGACCAGGCCGTCGTCGGTGACCCAGTAGCGGCCGGGGCGCAGGCCGTTGCGGTCGAGGACCGCGCCGACCTGGGTGCCGTCGGTGAAGGTGACGCAGGCCGGTCCGTCCCAGGGCTCCATCATCGTGGAGTGGTACTGGTAGAAGGCGCGTCGCGCGGGGTCCATGGAGTCGTGGTTCTCCCACGCCTCCGGGATCATCATCAGCACGGAGTGCGGCAGCGACCGGCCGCCGAGGTGCAGCAGTTCCAGGACCTCGTCGAAGGAGGCGGAGTCGGAGGCGTCGGGCGTGCAGACCGGGAAGACGCGCTCCAGCTCCCTGCCGGTGCCGAACAGGTCGGACATCAGCTGCGACTCGCGGGCGCGCATCCAGTTGCGGTTGCCCTTGACGGTGTTGATCTCACCGTTGTGCGCGACGAACCGGTAGGGGTGGGCGAGCGGCCACGAGGGGAAGGTGTTCGTGGAGAACCGGGAGTGCACGAGCGCGATCGCGGAGCCGAAGCGGCGGTCGGACAGGTCCGGGAAGAAGGGCTCCAGCTGGCCGGTGGTCAGCATGCCCTTGTAGACGATGGTCCGCGCGGACAGCGACGGGAAGTAGACACCGGCCTCGCGCTCGGCGCGCTTGCGCAGCGCGAAGGCCCTGCGGTCCAGGGCGATGCCCGTGGACGCGCCGTCGGTGACGAAGATCTGGCGGAAGACCGGCATCGTGGACCGGGCGGTGGCGCCGAGCAGTTGGGGCGCGACCGGCACCTCCCGCCAGCCGAGGACGGTCAGGTCCTCGTCGGCGGCGATCCGCTCGATGCGGGCGACGGCGTCCTCGGTGCCGTCGCCCGGCAGGAAGGCGATGCCGACGGCGTAGCCGCCGGCCTCGGGCAGCTCGAACCCGGCGACCTCGCGGAAGAAGGCGTCGGGGACCTGGGAGAGGATGCCGGCACCGTCGCCCGAGTCCGGCTCGGACCCGGTGGCACCGCGGTGCTCGAGGTTGCGCAGGACGGTCAGGGCCTGCTCGACCAGGGTGTGGGACGCCTCGCCGGTAAGGGTGGCGACGAAGCCGACACCGCAGGCGTCATGCTCGTCACGGGGGTCGTACATGCCCTGCGGGGCAGGGCGAGCATCCATGAACGACCAGCTGGATCGGTCGTTCCCGGAATGCTGGGACGGCTGGCGCGGCGTACGCATCGGCTCTCCCGTCGTCGTCTGTTGGCATGTGTCAGGTGCCGAGGGACGACGTTGGCCCTCTGCGTGGGGTGGGAAATGTCAGGCAGATTACATGATGGAGCGGTTCTCGCCTACCGGGATATTCCGTTTCAGCATGCGGACACCCAGGGGGTCCCGGAAGGGTCGCGCGGATCCGCGGCGGGGTCCCGCGTCCGGCGGTGGGGCTGTGGGAGGGGGCGGCGGGCCGGGCCGGACAGGTCGATGTCCGCGTCGGCCCGCTGTGGGGGCGGGCGTCCTCGTCCGCCCCGCAGGCACGCCGCGGGCCTCATTGCCCACAACGCGTACGGCTCATGCCCAGCGGTCACGTCGCCGAAACCAGCGAGTAACGACTGATGCGGCCCGCGCATAATACGACTTCTACCGCCACGGACAACCTCACCTGTGCGGCTCGGCGCACAGGTGAGAGCCGGGTCATCCTATGGCCGTACCGATCAGTGTGCCCAGGGCGTACGTCACACCGGCCGCCGCACCGCCCAGCGCGAGCTGGCGCAGACCGCTGTACCACCAGCTGCGTGCCGTCACCTTGGCCACCACCGCACCGCACAGGAACAGGCCCAGCAGGGCGACCACGACGGCCGGCCAGAGGCTGCTCGCGCCCAGCAGGTAGGGCAGCACAGGGAGCAGGGCGCCCAGCGCGAAGGAACCGAAGCTGGACACCGCGGCGACGGTCGGGGAGGGCAGGTCACCGGGGTCGATGCCCAGTTCCTCACGGGCGTGGATCTCCAGGGCCTGCTCGGGGTCCTTCGACAGCTGCCGGGCCACCTCACGGGCCAGCTCCGGCTCGACGCCGCGGGCCGTGTAGAGGGCGGCCAGTTCGGCCTCCTCGTCCTGGGGGTGCTTGCGCAGCTCGCGCCGCTCGACGTCCAGCTCGGCCTCGACCAGTTCGCGCTGGGAGGCCACGGAGGTGTACTCACCGGCCGCCATGGAGAAGGCGCCGGCGGCGAGTCCCGCGAGGCCGCTGAGCACGATCGTCTGCTGTCCGGCCGCACCGCCCGCGACACCGGTCATCAGCGCCAGGTTGGAGACGAGACCGTCCATCGCCCCGAACACGGCCGGGCGCAGCCAGCCGCCGTTCACGTCCCGGTGCGTGTGGTTGTCGCGGTGCGCCTCGTGCAGCGCAGCCTCGGTCTCGATGATCGCCATGCTGTCCCCCAGGGAGTTAACTCAGGCTTACCTTAGACATGTTCCAGTCTTTGACATTGCCCAATGTACGCCGGTCCGCGCTCCGCTGCCAGCAAGGAAAGGCTGGGCTAACCTGCGGTTTTGCCGATTTCCGGCCTCCCGGGCCACTCCCCGGGGCCTCCCCCCGCACACACGCCGAGGGCGCCCGGATCCCTCCGGGCGCCCTCGGTCTCGTACGGCTGGGGGTCAGCTCTTCCTGGCCGAACCCGCCCCGTCCTTGGCACCGCCGTCGGCCTCGTCCGCGGACGCGGCGCGCTCGCCGGAGCCGTCGTCCTCGGCCTCCGGCCCGTTCCCGCCCGCGTCGGCGGTGGACGGCTTCTCCGCGTCCTCGGCGGCCTTCTCGCTCCCCGGGGTGTCCTCGTCGCCGGTGTCCTCGCCCGTGCCGTCGCCCTCCGCGCCCGGCTCGACCACGGGCTCGCGGCCCGGCCGCTTCCGCGCCGACAGGACGATGTAGAGCACCGCCAGCAGGAACACCAGGACCGAGGTCCAGTTGTTGAGCCGCAGGCCAAGGATCTCGTGGGCCTCGTCGACGCGCAGGTACTCGATCCAGAACCGGCCCACGCAGTACGCGGCGACGTACAGGGCGAACGCCCTGCCGTGCCCGAGCCGGAAGCGGCGGTCGGCCCAGATGACCAGCAGGGCCACCCCGATGCACCAGAGGGACTCGTACAGGAACGTCGGGTGGTAGGTGCCCGGCACCCGCCCGTCGGCCGAGGAGGTGATCTCCACCGCCCACGGCAGGTCCGTCGGCCGCCCGTACAGCTCCTGGTTGAACCAGTTGCCCCAGCGGCCGATGGCCTGGGCGAAGGCGATGCCCGGCGCGACGGCGTCGGCGTAGGCCGGCAACGGGATGCCCCGGCGCCGGCAGCCGATCCAGGCGCCGAGCGCGCCGAACGCGATCGCGCCCCAGATCCCGAGGCCGCCCTCCCAGATCTTGAAGGCGTCCACCCAGTCACGGCCCTCGCTGAAGTACAGCTGGTAGTCCGTGATCACGTGGTAGAGCCTGCCGCCCACGAGGCCGAACGGGACGGCCCAGACGGCGATGTCGGCCACCGTCCCGGGCCGCCCGCCCCGGGCGATCCAGCGCTTGTTGCCGAGCCAGACGGCGACGAAGACGCCGATGATGATGCAGAACGCGTAGCCGCGCAGCGGGACGGGGCCGAGGTACAGCACCCCGCTCGACGGGCTGGGAATGTAGGCAAGTTCCATGGCAGGGTCGACGCTACCCTGCCCGACCGGCCGCGCGCCGGGTGGCCCGGCTACGTCTCCATAACTACCTCTCCATAACAGGGACCGCCTCCCAGGGCGCCGCCGGGCGGGCCGCGCGCCGCCGTCATCCCTGGTTGGCCTCCTGGACCAGCTGCTTCAGCTTGGCCGGGGTCATCGACTGGTCCTGGTAGATGTTCTTCCCGTCGAGCAGGACGGTCGGCGTCCCCGAGAAGTCGCCCTTCTGGAAAGCCTCGTTGGACTTCACGACCCAGCTGTTGTGCGTGCCGTCCTCGACGCAGCTGCGGAACGCGGGCGTGTCCAGGCCCTCCACCTTGCCGGCCAGCTCGATCAGCTTGCCGTCGTCGGCGAAGGCGTCGTCGGTCTCCGGCGGCTGGTTGGCGAACAGAACGTCGTGGTACGGGGTGAACTTCCCCGCGTCCTGGGCGCAGGCCGCGGCGTTGGCGGAGGCGCGGGAGCCGGTGCCGCCCATGTTGCCGTCGATGAGCGTGACCAGGTGGTACTCCACCTTCAGCTCGCCGGCGTCGGTCAGTTCGTGGATGGTGGGGCCGTAGGCCGTCTCGAAGGACTTGCAGGCCGGGCAGCGGAAGTCCTCCCACACCGTGAGCGTGGAACCGGCGCTCTCCTTGCCGACCGGGATGGCGAGGCCGTCCTTGCCCAGCGCGCCGGAGGGCGCGACGACCGGGCCCGCCGACTCGCTGCCGTCGTCCTTGCCGGCGTTCGCGGCGACGACGCCGATCACCGCCGCCAGCCCCAGGACACAGACCACGCTCGCGGCCACGATCAGGGTGCGGCGCCGCTTCTCCGCGGCCTTCTGCTTCTCTCGCTCGGCCGCCAGCCGCTCCCGGGCGGTGCGCCTCTTCGCGTCACGGTTCTTCTCGCTCACACCCCGCAGAACGAACCGGGGAGGCGCACCGCGCCTCCCCGGTCCCAGGTCCACCCGTACGAGGGATCCGTATGACCGGCCGGGCCGGCCCCGGGTCCCTCCCGGGGGTCAGACCCGGCGGCGGACCCCCGCGGCCAGGTCACCGGCGAGCGAGCGGACGGCCGCCACGCCGGCGGCGGCGTCGGGAGCGTCCAGCATCAGCTTGACGAAGGCCGAACCGACGATGACGCCGTCGGCGAAGGCGGCCACCTCGGCGGCCTGCGCCGCGTTGGAGACCCCGAGCCCGACGCACACCGGCAGGTCGGTGGTGGCCCGGGTGCGCCGCACCAGGTCCTCGGCCTGGGCGCCGACCGACTCACGCGTGCCGGTGACCCCCATCAGGGAGGCGGCGTAGACGAAGCCGCTGCCGGCCGCGGTGATCTCGGCCAGGCGGGCGTCCCTGCTGCTGGGCGCGACGACGAAGACGGTGGCGAGACCGTGCTTGTCGGCGTGCTCCTTCCACAGCGCCGACTCCTGGACGGGCAGGTCGGGCAGGATGCACCCGGCACCGCCCGCCTCGGCGAGTTCGGCGGTGAACCGCTCGACGCCGTAGCGGTCGATGGGGTTCCAGTAGGTCATGACGAGGATCGGCTTGCCGGTGGCGGCGTGCGCCTCGCGGACGGTGCGCATCACGTCGGCGATCCGCACGCCGCCGCGCAGGGCGATGTCGTCGGCGGTCTGGATGACCGGGCCGTCGAGCACCGGGTCGCTGTGCGGCAGGCCCACCTCCACGACGTCCGCGCCGCCGTCGAGGGCGGCCCGGACCGCGTCGATGCCGCCGTCCACGGTCGGGAACCCGGCCGGGAGGTAGGCGATGAGGGCGGCACGGCCCTCGGCCTTCGCCGCGGCGAGGGTGTCGTTCAGCAGCCGCAGGTTCCCGCTCACTTGGCGTCCCCCTCGATCTCGGCGGTGCCGCCGGCCTCGTCGGCGGCGACCTCGGCGTCGGTGTCGTACAGGCCGAAGTAGCGCGCGGCGGTGTCCATGTCCTTGTCGCCGCGGCCCGACAGGTTGACCACGATCAGCCCGTCCGGGCCCAGCTCCCGCCCGACCTCCAGGGCCCCGGCGAGGGCGTGGGCGCTCTCGATGGCCGGGATGATGCCCTCGGTGCGGGACAGCAGCCGCAGCGCCTGCATGGCGGCGTCGTCGGTCACCGCCCGGTACTCCCCGCGGCCGGAGTCCTTGAGGTAGGAGTGCTCGGGGCCGATGCCCGGGTAGTCCAGCCCGGCCGAGATGGAGTACGGCTCGGTGATCTGGCCCTCGTCGTCCTGGAGGACGTAGGAGCGGGAGCCATGCAGGATGCCGGGCTCACCCGCGGTGAGGGTGGCCGCGTGCTCGCCGGTGTCGATGCCGCGGCCGGCGGGCTCGCAGCCGATCAGCCGGACGCCCTCGTCGGGGATGAAGGCGTGGAACAGGCCGATGGCGTTGGAGCCGCCGCCGACGCAGGCGACGGCCGCGTCGGGCAGCCGGCCGGCGCGCTCCAGGAGCTGGCGGCGGGTCTCGACGCCGATGACCCGGTGGAAGTCGCGCACCATGGCCGGGAAGGGGTGCGGGCCGGCGACGGTGCCGAACAGGTAGTGGGTGCTGTCGACGTTGGCGACCCAGTCGCGGAACGCCTCGTTGATGGCGTCCTTCAGGGTGCGGCTGCCGGACTTCACGGCGACGACCTCGGCGCCGAGCATCCGCATCCGGGCCACGTTGAGGGCCTGGCGCTGCGTGTCGATCTCGCCCATGTAGATCGTGCAGTCGAGGCCGAACAGGGCGCAGGCGGTGGCGGTGGCCACGCCGTGCTGCCCGGCGCCGGTCTCGGCGATGACGCGGGTCTTGCCCATGCGCCTGGTCAGCAGGGCCTGGCCGAGCACGTTGTTGATCTTGTGGGAGCCGGTGTGGTTCAGGTCCTCGCGCTTGAGGAAGACCCGGGCTCCGCCCGCCTCCTCGGCGAACCGGGGGACCTCGGTCAGGGCACTCGGGCGGCCCGTGTAGTGGACCAGGAGGTCGTCGAGCTCGCGGGCGAACTCGGGGTCGGACTTGGCCTTGTCGTACTCGACGGCGACCTCGTCGACCGCCGCCACGAGGGCTTCGGGGATGAACTTGCCGCCGAAGGCGCCGAAGTAACCCTCGGCGCTGGGGACCCGGCCCTCGGGGTCGGGGATGAAGAAGGTGCTGGGCATGCGGAACCTCACGGTGAGTGTCGGTGGGGCAGCTTGCGCCGTGGGGGCGGGGCCGTCGGCCGCTGGTGCGGCGCGGCCCCGCTCCCCCGGGGAGCAGGGTGCTGCCATCGCATGCCGTTGACCTGCCCGGGTTCGTCGCCGATGACGTAGCGGACCCTGCGGCCGTGCACCCGGCGGGCGGGAGCCCGGCAGCCGCGGGGCCGGCAGCCGCGCGCGAGGCGGGCGTACGGGTCCCGGGCGGGGGTCGGCGCAGTGGTCATCGGGGGCAGCCTGGCGGTGGGGTCAGCTCCGCCCGTGGCGCAGCGCGGGGTGCTCCCCCGCCGCCACCAGGTCGGAGACGGCCGTCTTGGGATCCTTGCCGGTGACCAGCGACTCGCCGACCAGGACGGCGTCGGCGCCGGCGTTGGCGTAGGCGATGAGGTCGTGCGGTCCGCGGACGCCGGACTCGGCGACCTTGACCAGGTGGGCGGGGATCTCCGGGGCGACCCGCTCGAAGGTGCCGCGGTCGACCTCGAGGGTCTTGAGGTTGCGGGCGTTGACACCGATGACCTTGGCACCGGCGTCGACCGCGCGCTCGACCTCGTCCTCGTCGTGGACCTCGACGAGCGGGGTGAGGCCGATGGACTCGGCGCGCTCGATGAGGGACTCCAGGGCCGCCTGGTCGAGGGCGGCGACGATCAGCAGCGCGAGGTCGGCGCCGTGCGCGCGGGCCTCCCAGAGCTGGTAGGAGGTGACGATGAAGTCCTTGCGCAGAACCGGGATGTCCACCCGGGCGCGGACCGCCTCCAGGTCGGCCAGCGAGCCGCCGAAGCGGCGCTCCTCGGTGAGCACGGAGATCACGGACGCGCCGCCCGCCTCGTAGTCGGCAGCGAGGCCGGCCGGGTCGGCGATCGCGGCGAGCGCGCCCTTGGAGGGGCTGGAGCGCTTGACCTCGCAGATCACCTTGACGCCGTCGCCGCGCAGCGCGGCGGCGCCGTCCTTGGCGGCGGGGGCCTTCGCGGCGCGCTCCTTGAGCTCGTCGAGGCTGACGCGCGCCTGCCGCTCCGCGAGGTCGGCCCGCACTCCGTCGATGATCTCGTCGAGCACACTCACGCGAGCGGCCCCCTTCCTGACGGGTGGTCTTCGGTGCGTTGGTTCCGGGTGCCGGGGTGCCCGCCTCGGTGGTCGGGCCGCCGGACGGAACCGGTGGTCACTGCGATGGTATCCGCAGCCGGGCGTATGCCCCGCATCCGGTTGACGCCGGTCCCACTAGCTGGACATCCCCCGGTCGATCAAGGATGCAGCCAGCCACCGAACGGCAGGTTCCGGACAACCGTGAAGACCAGCAGCAAAGCCCCGAGCGACCACAGGAGCGCCGGCCCGGGGTCGATCCGCAGGGGCTTCCCGCGGGCGGCGTGGACCACCCAGACGGTCCACAGCACGGCGAAGCCGGCGTAGCCGAGGACGGCGGGCGCGTTGGCCTGCAGCGCCGTCAGGAGGTCGCCGTGGACGACGGCGTGCGCGCTGCGCAGTCCGCCGCAGCCGGGGCAGTACAGGCCGGTGAGGCGCAGCAGCGGGCAGGCCGGGTAGTGGCCGGGTTCGTTGGGGTCCACGGCGCCGACGTAGGCGAAGGCCGCCACGACGGCGGCCAGCACTCCGGCGGGGACGGCCAGGCGGGCGGCGGTGCCGCGGGACGCGGGCGGGCTGACGGCGTTCACCCTGTGCATTGTGCCCGGCACGCGCGCCGGGGGCGGGTCGGCACGCGTGTGCCGGCCCGCCCCCGGCGGCGCGGTGGTGCGGTGGTGCGGTGTCTCAGCTCTGGGCGCGGGCCGGCGCGCCCTCGCCGGTGACCTTGTGCACGGGGTGGACGTGCTTCGGCTGGCCCATGCCCATCACGCTCATGATCCCGCCGACCAGGGCACCGAGGAGCACGATGCCCATACCGGCCCAGAAGCCCGCCGGCTGGTCCATCACCATGAACGTCCCCGCGACGCAGAAACCGATGAAGGCGATGATGACACCGGTCCAGGCGGCCGGGGTGTGACCGTGGCTGCTGCCCGCCATTGCTTGCTCCTCGTTGCTGTGTACGTGTCTGAGCAGGATGCTCGCCCTCATTGTCCCGCACGCGCGCGTCCGGCGTCAGCGGGGGTGTTCCCAGCGCGCCGGACGCCCGTCGCCGGGTGCCCCGTCCGGCCGCGAGGAGGCCGGGCGGGAAGGCCGGGCGGGAAGGGCGCGGGGTCAGGCGCCGGTGGGGTCCTCGCCGCGGTCCAGGGCCTTCCACAGGTCCTCGGGGCGGTCGGGGTCGACCGCGGCGGGCCTGCGGCGCGGGCGCGGGGTGCCGTCGCGCTCGTAGCGGCCGGACATGGCGGGCCACAGCCGGCCGTAGCGCAGGGCGAGCACCCCGGCCAGCAGGATCAGCAGGCCGCCCGCGGCGGCCACGTACGGCCATGCCGTGTGGCTGAGGGCGGCGACGGTCGCGGAGGTGTCGCCGGAGGCCTCGGCGGCCTTCTGCTCCAGCGCGCCGCGGTCGGAGGCGCCCAGCAGGGCCGCCGCGACGGTGCCCGCGCCGGACAGGGCGAGCAGCGCGGACACGGCGAGGCGGCCCGCTCGGCGCACCGCGAACACGGCGACCAGGGCGGCCAGGCCCACCACGGCCAGGGCGGCGGGGACGCCGGTGACGTCGCTGCCCCGGGCGGTCAGGGGAAAGGCGCCGCCGGCCACCGTCGCGGTGCCCTCCGACCACTGCTGCCGGGTGGCGAGCAGGGCCACGGCCGCGCCCGCGGCGCCGCTCAGCAGGGCGAGGGCGAGGCTGCGGCGGCCGGCCCGGGAGGGGCCGGCGGCTTCGGAACGGGGGTGAGGTACAGCAGTCACGCCCTCCACTATCGCGCGAACCCCGGGCGATGTGTCACCCGGGGTTCGGCTCAGGCCGTTCCCAGCCGGTTCGCGGTGTACACGGCGCGCAGCACCGCCGCCGCCTTGTTGCGGCACTCGGTGTCCTCGGCGACGGGGTCGGAGTCGGCGACGATTCCCGCACCCGCCTGCACGTAGGCCGTGCCCTCGCGGAGCAGGGCGGTGCGGATGGCGATGGCCGTGTCGGAGTCGCCGGCGAAGTCGAGGTAGCCGACGGCGCCGCCGTACAGGCCGCGCCGGGACGGCTCCAGCTCGTCGATGATCTGCAGCGCCCGGGGCTTGGGCGCGCCCGACAGGGTGCCCGCGGGGAAGCAGGCGGTGAGCACGTCGAAGGCGGTGCGGCCGGACGCGACCTGCCCGGTCACCGTCGACACGATGTGCATGACGTGGGAGTACCGCTCGACCGACATGAAGTCGACGACCTCGACCGAGCCGGGCTCGCAGACCCGTCCGAGGTCGTTGCGGCCCAGGTCGACCAGCATCAGGTGCTCGGCCCGCTCCTTGGGGTCGGCGAGCAGCTCGTCGGCGAGGGCCTGGTCCTCCTGCGGGGTCGCCCCCCGCCACCGGGTGCCGGCGATGGGGTGGACCATGGCGCGGCCGTCCTCGACCTTCACCAGCGCCTCGGGGGAGGAACCGACCACGTCGAAGCCGTCGAAGCGGAACAGGTACATGTACGGCGACGGGTTGGTGGCCCGCAGGACCCGGTAGACGTCCAGGGCGGTCGCCGTGCACGGGGCCTCGAAGCGCTGCGAGGGGACCACCTGGAAGGCCTCGCCGGCCCGGATGCGCTCCTTGATGTCCTCGACGGCCGTCTGGAACTCCTCGCCGCCCCACCGGGCGGTGTAGGGGGGCAGTTCCGAGGGCGGCAGGAGCGCCGGGGGCTGGGCGACCGCCCGGGTGAGGTCGGCCTGCATGGCGTCCAGGCGGGCCACGGCGTCGGCGTACGCCTCGTCGACGCCGGTCTCCAGGTCGTTGTGGTTGATCGCGTTGGCGATCAGCCAGACGGCGCCCTCCCAGTGGTCCATGACGGCGAGGTCGCTGGTGAGGAGCATGGTCAGCTCGGGCACGCTGGTCGGGTCGGTGCCGTCGCGCTCGCCGGCGCCGACCTTCTCCAGGCGGCGCACCACGTCGTAGCCGAGGTAGCCGACCATGCCGCCGGTGAAGGGCGGCAGGCCCAGGTCGTGGGCGAGGTCGCGCGGGGTGTGCAGGGCTTCGAGGGTGGCGCGCAGGGCGGCCAGCGGGTCCCCTTCGACGGGGACGCCGACCGGCGGGGTGCCCTCCCAGTGGGCGCGGCCGTCCCGCTCGGTGAGGGTGGCGGCGCTGCGGACCCCGACGAAGGAGTACCGGGACCAGGAGCGCCCTTGCTCCGCCGACTCCAGCAGGAAGGTGCCGGGCCGTTCGGCGGCCAGCTTGCGGTAGAGCGCCACCGGTGTGTCGCCGTCGGCGAGCAGCTTGCGGGTGACCGGGATGACGCGGCGGTCGGTGGCCAGCTTGCGGAACGTCTCGAGGTCCATGACGGCTGACCCTACTGACCGGAGCCGGGGACGCCGTGATCGCCGTCCCGCAGCAGCACGTCGGCGTCGAAGCAGGTGCGGGCCCCGGTGTGGCAGGCGGCGCCGACCTGGTCGACCTTGACCAGCACGGTGTCGGCGTCGCAGTCCAGGGCGACCGACCTCACCCACTGGACGTGGCCGGAGGTGTCGCCCTTGACCCAGTACTCGCCGCGGCTGCGGGACCAGTAGGTGCAGCGGCCGGTGGTGAGGGTGCGGTGCAGCGCCTCGTCGTCCATCCAGCCCAGCATGAGCACCTCTCCGGTGTCGTACTGCTGGGCGATGGCGGGCAGGAGGCCGTCGGGGGTCCGCTTGAGGCGCGCGGCGATCTCGGGGGCGAGCGGGCTGGGCCGGGACGTGCTGGTCATGGGGGCCATTGTGCCGCGCCGGGCGGGCCGGCACGGCATGCGTCCACAGGGAGGACACACGCGCGGGACGCGGCCCGCGGCGGCCGCCGGACCCGGCCGGGACGGAGGGCGACGGGTGGGCGCGGCGCGCGGGCGGCCGTAGGCTGGCCGGCATGTCGACCCATGCCAAGCGTGAACGACTTCTCATGGCCGATCTGTTGGAGACCGCCGGGCCCGAGGCGCCCACCCTGTGCGAGGGATGGCGGACCCGGGACCTGGCCGCCCATGTGGTGGTGCGCGAGCGCCGCCCCGACGCCGCCGGGGGGATGCTGGTCAAACAGCTCGCGCCCCGTCTGGAGCGGGTGATGGCGGAATTCACCGCCAAGCCGTACGAGGAGCTGATCCAGCTCATCCGTACCGGCCCGCCCCGCTTCTCGCCCTTCAACCTCAAACAGGTCGACGAGATGTCGAACATCGTCGAGTTCTACGTGCACACCGAGGACGTCCGCCGGGCGCAGCCGGACTGGTCGCCGCGGGAGCTCGACCCGGTGTTCCAGAACGCCCTGTGGTCGCGGCTGGAGCGCACCGCCCGGCTGATGGGCCGCTCGGTGCCGACGGGCCTGGTGCTGCGCCGCCCGGACGGCCAGACGGTCGTCGCCCACCGGGGCACCCCGGTGGTCACGGTGACCGGCGAGCCGTCCGAGCTGGTGCTGTTCGCCTACGGCCGGCAGAGCGCCGCCAAGGTGGACCTGGACGGCGACGACGACGCGATCACCCGGCTGCGGGAGACCAAGCAGCTCGGCATCTGAGCCCGGCCCGGCGTCAGCGGACCGGGTGGCCCGCCCGGCGCAGGCTGTCCTTGACCTCGCCGATGCGCAGGTCGCCGAAGTGGAAGACGGAGGCGGCCAGGACCGCGTCCGCCCCGGCGTCGACGGCGGGCGCGAAGTGGTCGAGCCGGCCCGCGCCGCCGGAGGCGATCACCGGGACCGTGACGTGCCCCCGGACCGCGGTGATCATCTCCAGGTCGTAGCCGTCCTTGGTGCCGTCGGCGTCCATGGAGTTGAGCAGGATCTCGCCGGCGCCCAGTTCGGCCGCCCGGTGGGCCCACTCGACGGCGTCGATGCCGGTGCCGCGACGGCCGCCGTGCGTGGTCACCTCGTAGGCGGGGCCGTCCGAGCCGGCCGGGGTGCGGCGGGCGTCCACCGACAGCACCAGGACCTGGCGGCCGAAGCGCTCGGCGATCTCCCGGATGAGGTCCGGGCGGGCGATCGCCGCGGTGTTGACGCCGACCTTGTCGGCGCCCGCCCGCAACAGCCGGTCCACGTCCTCGGCGGTGCGGACGCCGCCGCCCACCGTGAGCGGGATGAACACCTGCTCCGCGGTGCGCCGGACCACGTCGTAGGTGGTCTCGCGGTTGCCCGACGAGGCGGTGATGTCCAGGAACGTCAGCTCGTCGGCGCCCTCGGTGTCGTACACCTTGGCCATCTCGACGGGGTCGCCCGCGTCCCGCAGGTTCTGGAAGTTCACGCCCTTGACGACCCGGCCGTTGTCCACGTCCAGGCAGGGGATGACTCGGACCGCCAGGGTCATGAATCCACGGCTCCTCTGAATGCTTCGATCTCCACCGACACCAGCACGCGCGAGTCGACGAAACCCTCCACCACGAGGAAGGTCGTGACCGGGCGCACCGGGTCGAACAGCTCCTTGTGGGCGCGGCCCGCGGCGTCGATGTCCCGGGAGTGCGCGAGGTGCACCCGGGTGCGGATCACCGCCTCGGGGCCGAGCCCGAACTCACCGATCGCCTCCAGGGCGAGGGTGAAGGCCGCCTTGGCCTGTTCGTAGGGGTCGCCCTCGCCGTGCAGCACGTCGCCCCGGAAGGCGGTGGTGCCCCCGACGAGGACGCGGTCCCCCGCCGCGACGGCCCGTGCGAAGCCGAAGGTGTCCTCGTAGGGGTTCTGGCTCTGCACGCGCCGCACGGCATCGGATGTCATCGGGCCACGGCCTCCAGCGCCTCTTCCAGGGTGAACGCCTTGGCGTACAGGGCCTTGCCGACGATGGCCCCCTCGACGCCGAGCGGGACGAGGCCGGCGATGGCGCGCAGGTCGTCGAGCGAGGAGACACCGCCGGAGGCGACGACCGGGCGGTCGGTGGCGGCGCAGACGTTCTTCAGCAGCTCCAGGTTGGGACCCTGGAGGGTGCCGTCCTTGGCGATGTCGGTGACGACGTAGCGGGCGCAGCCCTCCTTGTCGAGGCGCTCCAGCGTCTCGTACAGGTCGCCGCCGTCGCGGGTCCAGCCGCGGCCGCGCAGGGTGGTGCCGCGCACGTCCAGGCCGACGGCGATCCGGTCGCCGTGCTCGGCGATGACGCGGGCGACCCACTCGGGCGTCTCCAGGGCGGCCGTGCCGAGGTTGACGCGGGTGCAGCCGGTGGCGAGCGCGGCGGCCAGGGTGTCGTCGTCGCGGATGCCGCCGGACAGCTCCACCTTGAGGTCCATGGCGGCGGTGACCTCGGCGATCAGCTCCCGGTTGTCCCCGGTTCCGAACGCGGCGTCCAGGTCGACCAGGTGCAGCCACTCGGCGCCGGCCCGCTGCCAGGCGAGGGCGGCGTCGAGCGGGGAGCCGTAGGAGGTCTCGGTGCCGGACTCGCCGTGCACGAGGCGGACGGCCTGGCCGTCCCGGACGTCGACGGCGGGGAGGAGTTCGAGCTTGGCCATGTCGCTACAGGGTTCCGATCCAGTTGGTGAGGAGCTGGGCACCGGCGTCGCCGGACTTCTCGGGGTGGAACTGGGTGGCCCACAGGGCGCCGTTCTCCACGGCGGCCACGAAGCGCTCGCCGTGGGTGGCCCAGGTGACCGCGGGCGGGCGCATCGCCGGGTTCTGCGCCTCGAAGGACCAGTCGTGCACGGCGTAGGAGTGCACGAAGTAGAACCGGGCGTCCGCGTCCAGGCCGGCGAACAGTTCGGAGCCCTCCGGCGCGTCCACGGTGTTCCAGCCCATGTGGGGCACGACGTCGGCCTGCAGCGGCTCGACGGAGCCGGGCCACTCGTCGAGGCCCTCGGTGCGCACGCCGTGCTCGATGCCGCGGGCGAACAGGATCTGCATACCGACGCAGATGCCCATGACGGGGCGCCCGCCGGCCAGCCGGCGGTCGACGATCCAGTCGCCGCGGGCCTCCTTGAGGCCCTTCATACAGGCGGCGAAGGCGCCGACGCCGGGGACCAGCAGCCCGTCGGCGTTCATCGCCCGGTCGTAGTCGCCGGTGATCTCGACGTCGGCCCCGGCGCGGGCGAGGGCCCGTTCGGCCGAGCGCACGTTGCCGAAGCCGTAGTCGAAGACCACCACCTTCTTGGTGGTGCTCACGTCACACCTCCAGCCTGAGGATGCCCGCGAGGAGACACAGCGCGGCGCCGATGCCGAGCACCGCGGTCACGCCTTTGGGCAGCCCCTGCTTGATGAAGGAGATGACGCCGCCGACGAAGAACAGGCCGACGACGATCAGGAGGGTGGACAGGCCGTTCACAGGGCGCCCTTCGTGGAGGGCACGATGCCCGCGGACCGCGGGTCGCGCTCGCTGGCGTAGCGCAGGGCGCGGGCGAGGGCCTTGAACTGACATTCGACGATGTGGTGCGCGTTGCGCCCGTAGGGCACGTGGACGTGCAGCGCGACCTGGGCCTGGGCCACGAAGGACTCCAGGATGTGCCGGGTCATCGTGGTGTCGTACTCGCCGATCATCGGCGCCATCTTCTCGGGCTCGGTGTGCACGAGGTAGGGGCGGCCGGAGAGGTCGACGGTGACCTGGGCGAGGGACTCGTCGAGGGGCACCGTGCAGTTGCCGAAGCGGTAGATGCCCTTCTTGTCGCCGAGGGCCTGCTTGAAGGCGGCGCCCAGCGCGAGAGCGGTGTCCTCGATGGTGTGGTGCGAGTCGATGTGGAGGTCGCCCTCGGTCTTCACGGTCAGGTCGAACAGACCGTGCCGGCCGATCTGGTCGAGCATGTGGTCGTAGAAGCCGACACCGGTGGAGATCTCGGTCTTCCCGGTGCCGTCGAGGTCGATCTCGACGAGGACGGTCGTTTCCTTGGTGGTGCGTTCCACGCGTCCTACGCGGGTCATGCGCTCTGCTCCTTCGGGGAGGACGTGGGGGTGTCCCCCGTCAACAACTGTTTGTCACGGACCGCGTCGAGGAACGCGTCGTTCTCCGCCGGGGTGCCCGCGGTGACCCGCAGGTGCCCCGGTACTCCGTTGTCCCGGACCAGGACGCCCCGGTCGAGGATCCTGCGCCAGGCGGCGTGCGCGTCGGGGAACCGGCCGAACTGGACGAAGTTCGCGTCCGATTCGGTCACCTCGTACCCGAGGGCGCGCAGCTCGGTGACCAGCCGGTCCCGTTCCGCCTTCAGCTGCTCGACGTACTTCAGCAGCAGGTCGGTGTGGTCCAGGGCGGCCAGGGCGGTCGCCTGGGTGACCGCCGACAGGTGGTACGGCAGCCGGACGAGCTGGACGGCGTCCACGACCGCGGGGTGCGCGGCGAGGTAGCCGAGGCGCAGTCCGGCCGCGCCGAACGCCTTGGACATGGTGCGGGAGACGACCAGGTGCGGCCGGCCGTCGAGCAGCGGCAGCAGCGAGTCGCCGTGGCTGAACTCGACGTACGCCTCGTCCACGACCACCATCGACGGCCTGGCGGCCTGCGCCGCGTCGTACAGCGCGCGGACCGTGTCGGCCGGGACGGCGTTGCCGGTGGGGTTGTTGGGCGTGGTGACGAAGACGACGTCGGGGCGGTGCTCGGCGATCGCCCGCTCGGCGGCGGCGAGGTCGACGGAGAAGTCGGCGCCCCGCGGGCCGGAGATCCAGCCGGTGCCGGTGCCCCGGGCGATCAGGGCGTGCATCGAGTAGGACGGCTCGAAGCCGATCGCGGTGCGGCCGGGCCCGCCGAAGGTCTGCAGCAGCTGCTGGATGACCTCGTTGGAACCGTTGGCCGCCCAGACGTTGCCCACGCCGACGGGGTGTCCGGAGGTGTCCGTGAGGTAGGCGGCGAGCCGGGTGCGCAGCTCGACGGCGTCCCGGTCCGGGTAGCGGTTGAGGTTCCGGGCGGCCTCGCGGACCCGCTCGGCGATGCTCTCGACGAGCGGCTCGGGCAGCGGGTAGGGGTTCTCGTTGGTGTTCAGCCGTACCGGCACGTCCAGCTGGGGCGCGCCGTAGGGCGACTTGCCGCGCAGCTCGTCCCGTACGGGGAGATCGTCGATGGTGGTGGTCACTTGCTCGTCGGTACCTTCCAGCCGAACCTCGCCTTGACCGCCGCGCCGTGCGCGGGCAGGTCCTCCGCCTCCGCCAGGGTCACCACGTGGTGGGCGACGTCGGCCAGCGCGTCCCGGCCGTAGTCGACGATGTGGATGCCCCGCAGGAAGGACTGCACGGACAGGCCCGAGGAGTGGCAGGCGCAGCCGCCGGTGGGCAGGACGTGGTTGGAGCCGGCCGCGTAGTCGCCGAGGGAGACGGGGGCCCAGGGGCCGACGAAGACCGCGCCCGCGTTGCGCACGCGTTCGGCGACCGCGGCGGCGTCGGCGGTCTGGATCTCCAGGTGCTCGGCGGCGTAGGCGTCGACCACGCGCAGGCCCTCGTCGATGCCGTCGACGAGGACGGTGGCGGACTGCTTGCCGGACAGGGCCGGCACGATCCGGTCGTCGATGTGCTTGGTGGCGGCGACCTGCCGGGTGAGCTCCTCGTCGACGGCGTCGGCGAGCTCGACGGAGTCGGTGACCAGGACGGCGGCGGCCAGCGGGTCGTGCTCGGCCTGGCTGATCAGGTCGGCGGCGACGTGCACCGGGTCGGCGGTGGCGTCGGCGAGGATCGCGATCTCGGTGGGACCGGCCTCGGCGTCGATGCCGATCTTCCCGGTGAAGTAACGCTTGGCGGCGGCGACCCAGATGTTGCCGGGGCCGGTGACCATGGTGGCCGGCGGGCAGGACTCGGTGCCGTGCGCGAACATCGCGACGGCGGTTGCGCCGCCCGCCGCGTACACCTCGTCGACGCCGAGGAGGGCGCAGGCGGCGAGGATCGTCGGGTGCGGCAGCCCGCCGAAGTCGGCCTGCGCCGGGGAGGCGAGGGCGATCGACGGGACGCCCGCCTCCTGGGCCGGGACCGCGTTCATGATCACGGAGGACGGGTAGACGGACCGGCCGCCGGGCGCGTAGAGCCCCACGCGGTCGACCGGGACCCACTTCTCGGTGACCGTGCCGCCGGGCACGACCTGGGTGGTGCGGGTGGTGCGGCGCTGCTCGCGGTGGACGGTCCGGGCGCGGCGGATGGACTCCTCCAGGGCCGCGCGGACGGCGGGGTCGAGCCCCTCCAGGGCGTCGGTGAGCGCCCGGGCCGGGACCCGGACGGACTCCAGACGCACCCCGTCGAACTTCTCGGCGAAGTCGATCAGCGCGGCGTCGCCCCGATGATGCACAGCCTCGGCGATCGGCCGCACCTTGTCCAGGGCGGTCGCCACGTCGAAGTCGGCGCGCGGCAGCAGGTCGCGCAGCGCGGGGCCCTCGGGGAGGGCGTCACCGCGCAGATCGAGTCGGGCCAGGAAGGAATGTTGCAGCACGGGACCAATTCTCTCAGACCCGCGTCCGGGGCCGTGCGCCCGTTCCAATGGCTGATACGGGTCGCTTCCGGTGACCGTCCGCACACGCGAACCACATTCACCTCACGTTCCGTGTTCAACCCGTCACGGTATCGGGCATCACCGGTTGTACGAAGGACCGAACCGGCGAGTATGCGGGAGGGAGGGGGAAGCCGTGACCGAGGGGGCGGGGCCGCGCAGCGGAGAGCCGCCGGAGGACCTGACACCCGTGGAGGCGGGCATGTGGCAGGCCTTCCGCAACGGCAGTGTCTACGACCTGAGCAGCGGCGACCCGGGCGTCGACGACCCGCACGGGGTGCACCCCTGGGGACCGGAGCGGACCGTCCGCGCGCGGGTCGTGTGCTGGCTGCTGCTGGACGGCCCGCCCGCGCTGACCGGCCGGGTGTCCTCACTGAAGCTGGTGGGGGTGCGGATCAGCGGCACGCTGGACCTGGCGGGCGGTGTCGTGACGCCGTACCTGGAGATGCGCGGCTGCCGCTTCGAGCGGGACGTGCTGCTGCCGGAGGCCCGCTTCACCACGGTGCGGCTGGTGGACTGCTCGGTCCCCCGGCTGGAGGCGGCCCGGCTGCACACCGAGGGCGACCTGCACCTGCCGCGCTGCCGGTTCCTGGGCGGCATACGGCTGACCGACGCCCGGATCGGCACGGACCTGCTGCTCAACCAGGCCGTCGTGCACCGGGACCGCAGCGGCCGGTCGATCGCCGGGGACGGCATGACGGTGGGCCAGGACCTGACGGCGGAGATGCTGGAGTCGCACGGCGAGCTGAGCCTGCGCAGCGCGCAGATAGGCGTCTCGCTGAGCCTGCGCGGCGCCCGCCTGAACAACCCGCACGCCCGGCTCGCGCTGAACGCACCGCAGCTGACCGTCGAGCGCTCGCTGTACCTCACCCCCGCGGGGCTCGGTTCCCAGGCGCGCAGCGGGATGACCCCGGCGCGCGGCACGCGCATCCAGCGCTTCGACTGCCGGGGCGGGATACGCCTGGACGACGGCCGGTTCGGGGACGCGGTGGACTTCGAGCGGGCCCGGTTCGTCCTCACCGACGACCAGGAGCTGTCGCTGCGCCGGGTGCAGACGTCCGAGCTGCGCTTCCTCGGCGAGCGTCCGGCCCGCGGCAGGGTGGTGCTGTCCGGGGCGCGGGTGGTCAACCTGATGGACCGCGCCGACAGCTGGCCCGGCCCCGGCCGGCTGCACATGGGCGGCTTCGTCTACGAGAACCTGGTCCCGCGCGGGCCGTTCCCGCTGCGGATGAGGCTGCGGTGGGTGGCCGCCGCGAGCGCCGAGTACAACCCGGAGCCCTACGAGCGGCTGGCCGCGGTCCTGCGGGAGGGCGGCGAGGACGAGGACGCCCGCGAGGTGCTGCTCGCCAAGCAGCGCCGCCGCCGCGAGAGCCTGCCGGTGGCGGCCAAACTCTGGGGGTACGCCCAGGACTGGACCGTCGCCTACGGGTACCGGCCGGGCCGGGCCGCCGTGTGGATGGCCGTGCTGTGGGCGGGCGGGACCCTGGCCTTCGCCCACGCCCACCACCCGCCGATCAAGAGCGGGGAGCACCCGGCCTGGAACCCGTCCCTGTTCGCCCTCGACCTGCTGCTGCCGGTCATCGACCTGGGCCAGGTGGGGTTCTGGCAGCTGCGGGGCGGCTGGCAGTGGCTGGCGGCGGCGTTCATCCTGCTGGGCTGGATCCTGGCCACCACGGTCGCGGCGGGCGCCACCCGCACACTGCGGCGTCACTGACCGGCGCCCCGCGCGCGCCGCAAGCGCCGTCGCGGCCCGGCACCGGTGCGGGCCTGCCGTCCCGGACCGGGCGGGCTCCTGGTTCCCGGCCAGGCGGGCTTCCGGTTCCGGACCGGGCGGGCTCCCGGTTCCCGGCCAGGCGGGCTTCCGGTTCCCGGCCAGGCGGGCTCCTGGTTCCCGATCAGGCGGGCTCCTGGTTCCCGATCAGGCGGGCTTCCGGTTCCCGGCCAGGCGGGCTCCTGGTTCCGGACCAGTCGGGTCCCCCGGGGAACGCATGGTGCCGGAGGGCTGCCATTTTGCCGTCCCTTGACTGTGTGGCGTACAACCTTCCGCGACTTCGGCGCAGGGGGTGGCGCCTCTGTGACCTGCGGTCTTTCAATGGTCGACACCATGACCTCGCTGCACGGCTTCACCCGTTCGTCCCGGATCCGCGGGCTCAGGGGGTTCCGGCGTCCCGCGCCCCCCTCCGCCGGTGCCGTCGCGCTGCCGGACGACGACGAGGTGCTGCTCGACGCGCCCGACGACGTGTCGGGTCCTGCGCTGGTCGGTGCGGCGGCCGGGGACCACGCGCTGGCCGCCGCACTGCTCGCCGCCACCCGGCACACGGGTGCCTGGGAGCGCCGCGACCGGTATGTGCGCCGTCTCGCCGCCTTCGCCCGCTCCCGGCCCGAATGGCTCGACACCTGGCAGGCCCTGGACCCGGCCGCCCCGGACCTGCTGCTGGTCCGGGCCCAGCTGGCGGTGGACCGCGCCTGGGACTCGCCCGCCCGCGCGGAACTGCTGCGCGAGGTCAGCCCGCTGATCACCGCCGCCGCCCGGGCCGAGCACCGCGATCCGGTGCCCTGGCGGGTGGCCCTGGACCACGCGCGCGGCGCCCGCGCCGGGCACCGGTACTTCGAGGAGGTGTGGGCGGCGGCGGTCCGCCGCTCCCCGCACCACTACGGCTGCCATGTGGCGGCCCTGCGCTATCTGGCGTCCGCCTGGCACGGCGCCCACCACGAGTGTCTCGACTTCGCCGACCGGGCGGCGCAGGACGCCCCGCCGGACTCGCTGGTCCAGGCGCTCCCCCTGCGGGCGGCGTACGGCTACCTGACGGACGGCTGCGGCCCCGAGGTGCCGCGCGCCCGGCTCGACGCGGCGGCCGACCGCGCCGTCGCCCTGTCCGCCCGGCTCCCGGCGGACCTGCCCTGGGCGGCGGGGCCGCGCAATCTGCTGGTCGACGTCCTGGTCCGCCTGGAGCGCTGGCCGGACGCCCTGGAGCAGCTGCGGCGCACCGGCCCGTACGCCACGTCCTTCCCCTGGGACCGCGACGCGGAGGATCCGCTGGGCCGGTTCCTCCAGGTGCGCCGGGCGGTGCGCGAGGCGGTGGTGTCCGGCGTTCCGGCGCCCGGCCACGAGCGCCTCCACAGGCGCCCCGGCCATCCGCGGAGTGCACAGGGCGGACGACTCGGCCACGGCGACCATTAGGCTTTTGCGTCGTGACCACCGCCCGGCTCCCGCTCTTCCCCCTGAACTCGGTGCTGTTCCCGGGGCTCGTGCTCCCGCTGAACGTCTTCGAGGAGCGATATCGCGCCATGATGCGCGAGCTGCTGAAGACCACGGAGGACGAGCCGCGCCGGTTCGCCGTCGTGGCGATCCGCGACGGCCACGAGGTAGCGCCCAGCGCCCCCGGCATGCCGGACCCGACGGCGGTGCCCGAACGCGGCCCGGCGGCCGGTTTCGGCACCGACCCGGCGCGCGCCCTGCACAGGATCGGCTGTGTGGCCGACGCGGCGACGATCCGGGAGCGGGCCGACGGCACCTTCGAGGTGCTGGCGACGGGCACCACCCGGGTGCGGCTGCTGTCGGTCGACGCCTCCGGGCCGTACCTGACGGCGGAGCTGGAGCCGCTGGCCGAGGAACCCGGCGAGGAGGCGGGGGCGCTGGCGGAGGGTGTGCTGCGGGCGTTCCAGCAGTACCAGAAGCGGCTCGCCGGGGCGCGTGAGCGGTCCCTGTCCACGGGCACGGAGCTGCCGGACGAGCCGAGCGTCGTGTCCTACCTGGTCGCCGCCGCGATGATGCTGGACACGCCGACCAAGCAGCGCCTGCTCCAGGCCCCGGACACCGCGTCCCGGCTGCGGGACGAGCTCACCCTGCTGCGGGCGGAGACGGCCATCATCCGCAACCTGCCGTCGCTGCCCGCGGCCGACCTGACCCAGGCCCCGACGAGCCTGAACTGACCGGCCGCGCCCGGCCCGCCGCCCCGCGCGATACGGGGCCGCCGGACGCGCGGGGACGCACGAAGAAGCACGAGACGCAGAAGACGCACGAGACGTAGGCGAAGACCCGCGGCACGGAAGCCGTACGGGGCGGGGAGGGACGCAGCGCGATGGCGAAGAAGTCCAGGAAGCAGCAGCCGGGCGGCACGCCCGCGACGGTGGCGCTGACGTCGGCCGGGGTCGAGTACACGGTGCACGCCTACGAGCACGACCCCGCGCACTCCTCCTACGGTCAGGAGGCGGCCGAGGCGATGGGCGTCTCCCCGGACCGGGTGTTCAAGACGCTGGTGGCGGACGTCGACGGCGCGCTGACGGTGGCGGTGGTGCCGGTGGCAGGACAGCTGGACCTGAAGGCCCTGGCCGCGGCGGTCGGCGGCAAGCGGGCGGCGATGGCCGACCCGGCCCTGGCGGAGCGCACCACGGGCTACGTCCGCGGGGGCATCTCGCCCCTCGGCCAACGCAAGCGGCTCCCCACGGTGCTGGACGAGTCGGCGGCCGGGCACCGGACCGTCTGCGTCTCGGCCGGCCGCCGCGGTCTGGAGGTGGAACTCTCCCCGGACGACCTGGCGGCGCTGACCGGCGCGGTCCTCGCCCCCATCGGGCGCGGCTGAGCCCGCCGGAGGGCGGGCGGCGACCGTTGAGCGCCCGGCGCGACGTCAGCCGTTACGGGCCTCACCTCCGCGGCCCGCGGATCCCGCCCCGGGTCGTGCGTCAGGCCCCCGGCGCTCCGTACGGCCCCTGTGGGAGGTGCGGGTCGGCCGGCGGGTAGGGCTCGGGATCGCGGGGTCCGAACAGGGCGGTCAGGCCCAGGTGGACGACCAGGGCGGCCAGCGGCCAGGCCAGCAGGGCGCCTTTGGCGCCCAGCTTCATCGGGGCGTCGAAGGTGGCGCCCTCCCCCACCCTCCGGGCCTCGGCGATGACGTCCTCGGTGGGACCCAGCCACACCCCGAGCCGCCAGGCCAGCACCGAGCCGAGCAGTCCCCCGACGGCCAGCGCCACCACCAGCGGCACGCCGCCCTGCCGCCGGACCAGGAACACCGCGAGCGCGCTCACCGCGCCCAGCGCCAGCGCCAGCAGCGTGAAGGTGCCGTCCACGCCGATGGCCTGCTCGCCCTCGGTCTCCTTGACGTAGACGACCCAGTTGCCCTCGACCGCGTCGCCGACCAGCGGGACGCGCGGTGCCAGCCACCACCACAGCACACCGAGGAGCACGCCGCCGAGGGCCACCGCCACGGCGGCCACGGCGGCCTCGCGCAGTTCCGTCTTCATCCCGGGGCCGTCCTGTCCGTACCAGCCGTCCCCGGTGTGCCCGGTGTGCGCGGGCTTCGTCGCGTCCCCGGCCGGGGCGGTCGCGTGGCCGGCGGCCGGCGGCCGGCCCGCACCGGGCGCGGAGTGCTCGTGCGGAGGCGGTGGTGGTGTCAGAGGTGCGCTCACCCTGACATCGTGCCAGGCGCCGCTGTGCGGCGCGTCATCGGACGGCGGCCCTGCGGTACGCCCAGGTGGCGACGGCCAGCGAGAGGACGCCGACGACCCCGCAGACCGCCAGGTCGCCGAGCACGAAGGCCCAGTCGGGGTCCGGCGCGAAGGTGCGTGCGTAGGCCTCCACGCCGTACGTCGAGGGCAGCAGGTCACGCGCCAGGCGCACCGCCTCCGGCATCCGCTCCGCGGGCAGCACGCCCAGCAGCAGCGCCGCCGACATGCCGAGCTGGCCGAGCAGGGTGGCGAGCTCCGGCCGGGGAGCCAGCAGGCCCAGGGCCGCACCGAGCCCGGCGAGCGCGGCGCCCGCCAGCGGGATCACCGCGGCCAGCACCCACAGGTGGGTCAGCGGGAGCCCGAAGAGCACGCACCCGAACACGGCGGTGACCACCGTCCCCGGCACGGTGAAGGAGGCGTACGCCCCGGCCGCGCCCAGCACCACGGCGGCCGGCGGGACGGGCAGCGTCGCGTAGTGGTCGAGGCCGCCGCTGGAACGCAGCTGGCCGAAGTACTGGGCCAGGAGGTTCAGCGCGACGAAGGCGACGACCAGGACCGACGATCCGGCGACCACGGCCCGGGCCTCGCCGCCGCCGTCGACGACCCCGCGCATCAGGATCATGATCCCGACGGACTGGAAGGTCGCCACGAACAGCAGGGGGATGCGCGCCACCCTCGCCCGGGACAGCTGCGCCCGGTACACCGCCGCCAGGGAGGGCCACAGCCGGGCCCGGGGGCCGAGCTCGGCCGGCGCCGGCGCGGTCTCCTCCACGCCCCGGGCACCGCCCGGCAGGACATCGGCGGGTACGACACTCACGTCGCGCTGCTCCCCTTCGCTAGGGCCTCTCGTATGGATCGTGCCGGGCTCGCCGGCCCCGCTCCCTGATCCGGCCCGATCCGGACGGAAGACCCTGGGCCCTTCGCCCGGAAGTCGGCCCGGCCGCCGCTCCGGGGGGTCGCCCGGTCCGGCGGACGTGGTCGCCCCGTTCCGTACGGATGCCGCGGCCCGTGTGCTCACGCCTTCACCAGTCCCTGTCGTACGGCGCCGCCCAGCGCGAGGTACACGTCCTCCAGGCTGGGCGTGGCCAGCGTGAAGTCGTCGAGGGCGGCGAAGGCGGCCCCGCCGGTGACGGTGGCGACGACGGTGCGGGCCTCCTCGGGGGCGAGCCGCAGGGTCCACCGGCGGCCCGACTCGACGGCCCGGTCCCGCAGCGCGGCCACCTCGGGCACCTGCAGCGGTGCCGTCTCGCGCCACACCAGGTCGACCCGGACCTCTCCGGCGACCTGCTCCTTCAGTCCGGCCGGGGAGTCGCAGGCGATGACGCGGCCCCGGTCGAGGACGGCGACCCGGTCGAGGACGGTCTCGGCCTCGATGACGTTGTGGGTGACCAGCAGCACGGTCGTGCCGTGTTCGGCCCGGCGCCGGTCGACGGCGGACCACACCGCGCGGCGCGCGACCGGGTCCATGCCGGTGGTCGGCTCGTCGAGCACGAGCAGCGGCCGCTGACCCACCAGCGCGGCGGCGAAGCAGGCCAGCCGGCGCTGCCCGCCGGACAGTTTGCGCAGCGGGCGGCCGGCGAGCGGGGTGAGCCCCAGCTCCTCCAGGACGGCGTCGCGTTCGGCCCGCGCGCGCCGGACGTCCAGGCCGCGCAGCCGTCCCGTGGTCTCGGCGGCGAGCGACACGGTGAGGTCGTCGAGGGCGGTGGACTCCTGGCCGAGGTAGGCGAGGATGCGCGAGGCCCGCTCGGGGTGGCGCACGATGTCGTGGCCGAGGATCTCCACGCTGCCGCGGTCGGGGCGCATCAGCCCGGTGAGCTGACGCACCAGGGTGGACTTGCCGGCGCCGTTGGGGCCGAGTAGCCCGAAGATCTCGCCGCGCCGGATGTCGAGCCGTACGTCGTCGGTGGCCCGGACCTCGGGTGTCGCGGGCACCCCGCGCCGTCCGCGGACCGCGGGATAGGTCTTGGTCAGCCCGCGCACCGCACACACGACCTCGCCGTCGTGCCCGGTTCCCTGTGCCACGCGCGTACTCACAAGGGACGAGACTACGGGGTCGTGGGCCCCGGCCCGCCCTCGGGTCGCCCCCGGGCCCGCATTTCGCCCGCGGCGCGTCGAACCGGCCGCAACCCCGACCAACCCGGCGGCGCCCGCCGGACCTCGGGAGCGGGGACGCGGGGCAGCGGGCCGGCCCGGGTCACTCCCCGGGGGCGGCCGTGCGTTCCGTGCCGGTCCGGACGTCGAGCTCGCGCCAGAAGCCCGCCCGGATGGCGTAACGGTCGCGTTCGTCGATCTGGTCGTCCTTGTGGGCGAGCAGGCCGAAGCGGGCGGCGTAGCGCAGCAGCTCCCCGTCGATGCGGTGCGGGATGCGCGGGTACATGGCGGACAGCTTCTGGATGTGGGTCTGGTCGCCCAGGCGCTCCACCCAGCGCCGGGCGAAGACCTGCCCCACCTCGTAGGGGTCGCCGCCGACGGTGGTGATGTCCTCCTCGCGGTCGGCCCAGCGCTGCTCGGCCGTGGTCAGCTGGGCGAGGGTCGGCATGGACGCGGCCTCGGCGGGCTCGGCGGCGGGGCGGTCGACCCAGCCCTTGTCGGAGGACCAGCGCAGGGTCGCCGAGGCGGGCTGCTGGGGGTGCGGGGTGCCCGGGCCCCGCAGGGCCGCCAGGTCCTTCGGGGTGGGGACGCCCTTGGTGGCCGGGGGGCGCTCCGTCGTGCCGTTGCGTCCGGGGGCGGCCGGGCCGCGGGGCTCCTGGGCGGTCCGCTCGGCGGCCGCGGCGAGCGCGGAGTCCGGCAGCGGCGCGGACAGGATCGCGGCGATCTCGGGCCGGGGCGCGGGCGGCGGGGCGCACGTCCCGGGATACTCCTTGGGCCGCACCGCGCGGGTGATCCAGGCCCGGTCCAGCACCCGGCGCTCGTCGGCCTCGGCGACGAGGTCCTCGGACTGGTTGTAGTCGCCGTCGGCGGCCTGCACGGCCCACAGGTGGACGGCGACGCCGTGCTCCTTGGCCGCCATCATGCCCGGCAGCAGGTCGCCGTCGCCGGTGACGAGGACGATGTCGGAGCAGGCGCGGTTGCGGGCCAGCTCGGTCAGCTCGGCGTGCATGGCGGCGTCCACGCCCTTCTGCGCCCAGCGTCCGTCGCTGCGGGTCAGGGCGCCCAGCCGGACGGTGACCCGGGGCATCACGCGCAGCCGGCGGTGTTCGGGCTGCGGGACGCGGTCGGGGGCGCCGTCGAACCAGTAGATGCGCAGCAGCGGCTGCTCGGTGTCCGACTCGGCGCGCTCGCGCAGCCCCTGGATCAGGGCGGTGTGGTCGACGGTGATGCGGGACCGGGAGGGCTCCCCGGCGAGGAGGCTGGCGGCGGCACCCAGCAGATACCCGGCGTCCACCAGGACGATGCAGCGGTCCACGCGTTCCACCCTCTTTCCGGGAGGCTTGCTTCGGGCTGGGCTCGATTCGAGTCTGCCCGACCTGGCCGGGGTTAACGGCCCGAACTCGATCTTCGGCGTGGCGTTTCCACACTTCCTTCGCCGACCGCCCCTGTCACGCACGGTAATTGTCCAACATGCACTGCTTATCAGGGTATGTGAATCTGGTCCCGGCCCTGGCCCCTAGATCCCCACAGGAGGCATCACCATGGCCAAGAACAAGAACCGTGACCGTAAGCAGCCGCAGGCCGAGCGCGCCCAGCGGGCGGCGCAGCCCACCGCGATGGAGACGCCCGACGAGCAGCGCACCACGGAGGTGACCCCCGGCGACATGGGCCGGGGCAAGGGCCGGCAGAAGCGTTTCGGCCACAACTGATCCCTTCGTGCCGGGTCGTGGAGACCCGCCACGAGGCAGGGAGAGGGGGGGCCCCCCCCGCGGGGGGGGCCCCCCCGGGGGGGGCCGGCCCCCCCGCGCCCCCCGGTGGGGCCCCCCGCACGCACGAACGGCCCCACCAACACCAGTCTTAGCCCGACAACGCCCGGGCCGGGCTT
>NZ_JBIWOK010000010.1:0-56395 GCF_044767675.1 Streptomyces sp. NPDC101219 | reverse complement strand
GTCCGCTCGGGCGCGGGCGGCCATACGCTTTCCCCCCACAACTGCGCCCTGCGGGCGGGGTGGTGGAGACCCGCCCCGCGGCTGGGAGGGGGGCGCCCCCGCCGGGGGGTGCGCCCCTCCTGTCGTCGACCTCCGCCCCGGAGCCCCGGTGTGGTCAGCCCGCCAGGCAGGACGGGCCCAACAGCACCTTGAGGTCGCCGAACAGCGCCGGGTCCGGCTTGACGCGGTGCCGGTCCAGCCGCAGCACCGTCGTCCTCGTCGGCCCCTGGAGCTTGATCCGGACCTCGCTGTCGCCCTTGTGGTGGGAGAGGATCTCGCCGAGCCGGCTGACCATCGGCGGGGTCACGCGCGTCGCCGGGATGGTGAGCACGACGGGCGCGTTGGTGCCCGCGTTGGACAGGTCGGGGATCATCAGCTCCATCGCCACCAGGCGCGGCACGTCCTCGCGCTTGTCCAGCCGCCCCTTGACGAACACCACGGCGTCCTCGACCAGTTGCGTCGACACCAGCTGGTAGGTCGCGGGGAAGAACATGCACTCGATGGACCCCGCCAGGTCCTCCACCGTGGCGATCGCCCAGGCGTTGCCCTGCTTGGTCATCTTGCGCTGGAGTCCGGAGATGATGCCGCCGATGGTGACCACCGCGCCGTCGCCGAAGTCGCCGCCGGTCAGCTGGGAGATGCCCGCGTCCGCCTTGTCGGAGAGCACGTGCTCCAGGCCGAACAGCGGGTGGTCGGAGACGTAGAGACCGAGCATCTCGCGCTCCTGGGCGAGCAGATACGTCTTGTCCCACTCGTCGTCGGTGAAGGTGACGTCGAGACCGAAGCCGGGCTCGCTGGTCTCCGCCTCGCCCATGCCGCCGAACAGGTCGAACTGTCCCTCGGCCTCCTTGCGCTTGACCGCCACCACGTTGTCGATCATCGGCTCGTACTGGGCGGTGAGGCCCTTGCGGGTGTGCCCCATGGAGTCGAAGGCGCCCGCCTTGATCAGCGACTCGGTGGTGCGCTTGTTGCAGACGACCGCGTCGACCTTGTCGAGGTAGTCCGGGAAGGACGCGTACTTCCCCTTGGCCTTGCGGCACTTGATGATCGACTCCACCACGTTGGTGCCGACGTTGCGCACCGCGGAGAGGCCGAAGAGGATCACGTCGTCGCCCTGGGCGGCGAAGTTGGACTCCGACTCGTTGACGTTCGGCGGGAGGACCCGGATGCCCATGCGGCGGCACTCGTTGAGGTAGACGGCCGACTTGTCCTTGTCGTCCTTCACCGAGGTGAGCAGCGCGGCCATGTACTCGGCGGGGTGGTTCGCCTTGAGGTAGGCGGTCCAGTACGACACCAGGCCGTACGCGGCGGAGTGCGCCTTGTTGAACGCGTAGCCGGCGAAGGGCACCAGCACGTCCCACAGCGCCTGGATGGCTTCGTCGCTGTAGCCGTTCTTGCGGGCGCCGGCCTGGAAGATGGTGAAGTTCTTCGCCAGTTCCTCGGGCTTCTTCTTGCCCATCACGCGGCGGAGGATGTCGGCCTCGCCGAGCGAGTAACCGGCGATGATCTGGGCGGCCTTCTGCACCTGCTCCTGGTAGACGATCAGGCCGTAGGTGACGTCCAGGACCTCCTTGAGCGGGGCCTCCAGCTCCGGGTGGATCGGGGTGATCTCCTGCTGGCCGTTCTTGCGCAGGGCGTAGTTGGTGTGCGAGTTCATGCCCATCGGGCCCGGCCGGTAGAGGGCCGAGACGGCGGAGATGTCCTCGAAGTTGTCCGGCTTCATCAGCCGGAGCAGGGAGCGCATCGGCCCGCCGTCGAACTGGAACACGCCGAGGGTGTCGCCGCGCTGGAGGAGACTGAAGGTCGTCGGGTCGTCCAGGGGCAGTGACAGCAGGTCGATGTCGATGCCCTTGTTGGCCTTCACCATCTTGACGGCGTCGTCCATGATGGTCAGGTTGCGCAGGCCCAGGAAGTCCATCTTGAGCAGGCCGAGCGACTCGCAGCTCGGGTAGTCCCACTGCGTGATGGTCACGTTGTCGGTGTGCCGCACCCAGACGGGGACGTGGTCGGTGATGGTCTCGCTGGACATGATCACGCCGGCGGCGTGCACACCCATCTGCCGGACCAGGCCCTCGACGCCCTTGGCGGTGTCGATGACCTTCTTCACGTCGGGCTCGTTCTCGTACATCGCCCGGACCTCGCCCGCCTCCGAGTAGCGGGGGTGGTCGGGGTCGGTGATGCCGGACAGCGGGATGCCCTTGCCCAGGACGTCGGCGGGCATGGCCTTGGTGATGCGGTCGCCCATCGCGTACGGGTAGCCCAGCACGCGCGCGGAGTCCTTGATCGCGTTCTTGGCCTTGATGGTGCCGTAGGTGCCGATCATGGCGACCTTGTCGGCGCCGTACTTCTCCGTCACGTAGCGGATCACCTCGACGCGCCGGCGCTCGTCGAAGTCGATGTCGACGTCGGGCATGGAGATGCGCTCGGGGTTGAGGAACCGCTCGAAGATCAGGCCGTGCGGGATCGGGTCGAGGTCGGTGATGCCGAGGGCGTAGGCGACGATCGAGCCGGCCGCGGAGCCGCGGCCGGGGCCGACCGCGATGCCCTGCTTCTTGGCCCACATGATGAAGTCGGCGACCACGAGGAAGTAGCCCGGGAAGCCCATCGAGATGATGGTGTCCATCTCGTACTCGACCTGCTTCATGCGGTCGTCCGGGATGCCGTCGGGGAAGCGGCGGTGCATGCCGCGCAGGGTCTCCTCGCGGAACCAGGTGACCTCGGTGTAGCCCTCCGGGATGTCGAACTTCGGCATCAGGTCGCGCTTGACGAACATGTCCGTGGTGTCGACCATCTCGGCGATCAGCCGGGTGTTGGCGCAGCCCTGCTGCCAGGCGTCAGAGGAGTCGATGGCGTACATCTCCTCGGTCGACTTCAGGTAGTAGCCGGTGCCGTCGAACCGGAAGCGGTCGGGGTCGGAGAGGTTCTTGCCGGTCTGGATGCACAGCAGCGCGTCGTGCGCGGTCGCCTCGTGGGCGTAGGTGTAGTGCGAGTCGTTGGTGACCAGCGGCGGGATGCCCAGCTTGCGGCCGATTTCCAGCAGGCCGTCGCGGACCCGGTGTTCGATGTCGATGCCGTGGTCCATCAGCTCCAGGAAGTACCGGTCCTTGCCGAAGATGTCCTGGTAGTCGGCGGCCGCCTTGAGCGCCTCGTCGAAGTGGCCGAGGCGCAGCCGGGTCTGCACCTCGCCGGAGGGGCAGCCGGTGGAGGCCACGATCCCCTCGGACCACTGTGCGATGGTCTCCTTGTCCATCCGGGGCCACTTCTGCAGCCATCCCTCGGCGTACGCGTCGGAGGACAGCCGGAAGAGGTTGTGCAGACCGGTGCTGTTGACCGCCCACATCGTCTTGTGGGTGTAACCGCCGGAACCGGAGACGTCGTCGCGCTTCTGGTGCGGCTGGCCCCACTGGATCTTGCGCTTGTTGCGCCGGGACTCGGGGGCGACGTACGCCTCGATCCCGATGATCGGGGTGACCCCGGCCTTCTCGGCGGAGTGGAAGAAGTCGTACGCGCCGTGCAGGTTGCCGTGGTCGGACATGGCGATGTGCGTCATGCCCATCTCGTTGCAGGCGTCGAACATGTCCTTGAGCCGCGCGGCACCGTCCAGCAGCGAGTACTGGGTGTGGACGTGCAGGTGCGTGAACGGCGGCTTCGACACGGTGCGGCCTCCTGGGGGGACGTGCGGTGACGGACAGGCGGACGGTGGGGTGGTCAGCGTCGAAGTCTATGCCTCGGCACTGACACCCCGGCCCCTTCCCCGCGTACCTTCGGGCGGGGGGTTCCCGGGCACTCCGGTGCCCCCTCACACGTTAGGCAGGGGACGGATCAGCCGTCCCTCGACGTCCCGTACCTGGAGGCACCCAGCGATGTCGGTCCCGCAGCTCAATGACGAGCACCGCGGCGAGGAGATCCTCGCCGTCCTCGACACCGCCTTCGGCGAGCTCCTGGCCGCCGACCCGGCCGCGTTCCGCGTGAAGTTCCGCAAGATGGCGGCGTCCGCCTTCGCCTTCTACCGGGGGACGGCCTGCCTCTTCTACCACGACCTGGACAGCGAGAAGCGCGGCGGCCCGTACCTCGACGACCGCACCTCGCGCGTCTGGATCCACGGCGACCTGCACGCGGAGAACTTCGGCACGTACATGGACTCCAACGGCCGCCTGGTCTTCAACGTCAACGACTTCGACGAGGCGTACGTCGGCCCCTTCACCTGGGACCTCAAGCGCTTCGCCGCCTCCATGGCGCTGATCGGCTACGCGAAGGCGCTCAGCGACGAGCAGATCACCGAGCTGGTGCAGATCTACGCGGCCTCCTACCGGGAGCGGATCCACGCGCTGGCGACCGGCGCCAAGAGCGACGAGGTGCCGCCCTTCACCCTGGACACCGCCCAGGGCCCGCTGCTGGACGCGCTGCGCGACGCGCGGTCGCTGACCCGGTTCGGGCTGCTGGACTCGATGACCGAGATCCGTGACTTCGAGCGCCGCTTCGCGCCGGGCGGCGGCGCGGTCGAACTGGACGCGGCCACCCGGTACAAGGTGCTCGCCGCCTTCGACGGCTATCTGGAGACGCTGCCGGACGCCTCGCTGGCCCGGCCGGACTCCTACCGCGTGAAGGACGTCGTGGGCCGGCGCGGCATCGGCATCGGCTCGGCCGGGCTGCCGTCCTACAACATCCTGCTGGAGGGGCACAGCGACGCCCTGGAGAACGACGTCGTGATCTACATCAAGCAGGCCCAGACCCCGGCGGTCTCCCGGCACATCACGGACTCCGGGATCCGGGACTACTTCCAGCACGAGGGCCACCGCACGGTGATCTCCCAGCGCGCCCTCCAGGCGCACGCCGACCCGTGGCTCGGCTGGACCGAGCTGGACGGCTCGGGGCAGCTGGTCGCCGAGGTCTCGCCGTACGCCGTGGACCTGGACTGGAGCGACCTCGACGACCCGGAGGAGATGGCCCAGGTCGTCGCCGACCTCGGCCGGGCCACGGCGGCCATGCACGCGGCGGCCGACGACACCTCCGGCGAGTCCCTGGTGCCGTTCTCCACCGAGCGCGCCATCGACGCGGCGATCGCCGCCGACGAGGAGGGACTGGCGCCGCTGCTGGTCGACTTCGCGCACTCCTACGGCGCCCGCGCGCGGGCCGATCACCAGACCTTCCTGGACCTGTTCCGCAACGGCAGGATTCCGGGGCTGTAACGGCCCGGACGCACAGGAACCCTTTAGGAACCCCTTACGGGGACGCATGACAGACTCGTGACCGCCATGGACCTCTCCGGAACCCCGCTCAGAGCCGTTCGCGCGGCGCTGTTCACGGCCGTCGCCGTGACCCTCAGCACCGCGTCGCACGTGCTGCTGTCCGGGGCCCCGCTGCCGTTGAACACGGTGGCCGCGATCGCGGCCGCCGTGTTCGTGCTGGCCTATGCGCTGGCCGGCCGGGAGCGGTCCTTCGGCCGGATAGCCGCCCTGCTGATCCCGCTGGAACTGGCGGCGGACACGGTCTTCACCACGGGCCAGCACGTCTGTTACGGGCGGATGGGCGGCCCGGTCGCGGGCCCGCTGCGCTCCGTCGGCTTCGACGTGCTGTGCGGCGACGGCACGAGTGTGGGCGCGCCGCTGGCCCGGGTCACCGGCACGGCCGCCGACGGCGGCGACCGGCTGGCGGCCCTGCTGGCCCACGCCGACCCGGGCACCGCCTGGCTGCTGCTCGGCGCGCACATCGGGGTCGGCCTGTTCGCGGCGGCCTGGCTGCGGCGCGGCGAGCGGGCGCTGGCTCAGGTGCTGCGCGCGGTGGCGGCGACCACCTTCCGGCCGCTGCTGGTGGCGGTCGCGGCGGTGTCCGCGCGCCGCGCGCCCGAGGCCCGCCGCCCGGGCCGTCCGGCGGTGCGCACCGCCACCGGCCGTCACCTGCTCCTCGTGCACTCCCTGGGACGGCGCGGACCGCCGTGCTCCAGCGCGGGCCTCGTCCTCGTCTGAGGACGGCGGCCCACCGGGCACCAGCAGTCCCCCTACCCATCCGCACACGGGCCTCGTGTGCGACCCCCCATGGAGAACATCAGCATGAGCAAGCGGAACAGCCAGGCGGCGAAGACGGCGGCCCGGGAGCGCCTGCGCGCGGAGCGCGAGCGCGAGGCGAAGCGGGCGAAGGTCAGGCGGCAGATCATCGTCGCCTGCTCGGTGGTCGGCGTCCTGGCGATAGCCGGCGGCGTCGGGTACGCCATCGTCCAGGCCAACAAGCCGGGCGCGTGGGAGGCGGCGTCGGAGGCGAAGGTCGTCGCCCCGGCGAACACCACGGGCAAGAACGGCACGACCGTCGTCATCGGCAAGGACAGCGCGAAGAAGACCCTGAAGCTGTACGAGGACCCGCGCTGCCCGATCTGCGCCACCTTCGAGCAGTCGGTGGGCCCGACCCTCCTGGAGGACTACGAGGCGGGCAAGTACAAGATCCAGTTCATCGGCGGCACCTTCCTGGACGGCGACGGCCGCAAGGGCGACCGCATGGAGGTCGGCTCCTACGGTGAGGGCTCCAAGAACGCGATGAGCGCCCTGGGCGCGGCCCTGAACGTGAGCCCGGAGGCCTTCCTGGAGTTCAAGGAGGCCCTGTACTCCGCGGAATTCCACCCCGAGGAGTCCCAGGACAAGTTCAAGGACGACGACTACCTCATCGAGATCGCCGACTCGACCGAGGCTCTGAAGAACAACAAGAAGTTCCAGGACGCGGTCAAGAACGGCACGTTCGACGCCTGGGCCCTGGCGATGTCCTACGCGTTCAACACCAACAAGGACGACGTGAAGGGCACGCCGAGCCTGGTCATGGACGGCAAGAAGCTGACGGGCGCCGACGGCAAGAACACCCCGATGAGCCCCGAGGACTTCCGCACGGCCGTCGACAAGGCCCTCAAGGGCTGACGCCGGCCGCCGCCTCCCCGGAGGGCCGCCCGGGAGGCGGTGCGGTCCTCCTGCGGGCCGGTGGGCGAAGAGTGGGCGAACTTTGGCGAGTTCGCCCACTCCGGCGTGTACCTGTCAGTAACCTGATCGGCTGTGACCAGTCGATACAGATCATCCGAGAACGGCGTCCCGGCCACCGCCGACGCCAACTTCCCGTCCCCGCGCAGACGTACGGTGGTGAAGGCGGCCGCCGCCACCGCGGTGCTCGCCGCGCCGCTCGCCGGGGCCCTGCCGGCCAGGGCCGTCACCACCGCAGCACCGGCCTTCCTGCACGGCGTGGCCTCCGGCGACCCGCTGCCGGACGGCGTCCTGCTGTGGACGCGCGTGACGCCGACGCCCGAGGCGATACCCGGCTCCGGCGTCGGGCCGGACACCGAGGTCATCTGGACCGTCGCCCGCGACAGCGCGTTCACCGACGTCGTCGCGCGGGGATCCACCCGCGCCACCGCCGCGTCCGACCACACCGTGAAGGCCGACATCCGCGGCCTGCGGCCCGCCACCGACTACTGGTTCCGCTTCTCCGCCGGCGGCACCGACTCCCCCGTCGCCCGCACCCGTACCGCGCCGGCCGCCGACGCCGCCGTGACCGGGCTGCGCTTCGGCGTGGTGTCCTGCTCCAACTACGAGGCGGGCCACTTCTCGGCCTACCGCCACCTCGCGGCCCGCGGCGACCTCGACGCCTGGCTGCACCTGGGCGACTACATCTACGAGTACGGCACCGGCGAGTACGGCAGCCGCGGCCGGGCGGTGCGCACGCAGGCCCCCGCCCACGAGATCGTCACCCTCGCCGACTACCGCGTGCGGCACGCCCACTACAAGACCGACCCCGACCTCCAGGCGCTGCACGCCAAGGCTCCGGTCGTGGCGATCTGGGACGACCACGAGTTCGCCAACGACACCTGGTCCGGCGGCGCCGAGAACCACACCGAGGGACCCGAGGGTGCCTGGGCCGCGCGTCAGGCCGCCGCCAAGCAGGCCTACTTCGAGTGGATGCCGGTGCGTCCCGCGCTCGCCGGCACCACCTACCGGCGCCTGCGCTTCGGCAAGCTGGCCGACCTGTCGCTGCTGGACCTGCGCTCGTTCCGCGACCAGCAGGCCGGCATCGGCAAGGGCGAGGTCGACGACCCGGACCGCACCCTCACCGGCCGGGCCCAGCTGGACTGGCTGAAGGCGGGCCTGAGCGCCTCGGACACCACCTGGCGGCTGGTCGGCACCTCGGTCATGATCTCCCCGTTCGCGGTCGGGGCGCTGCCCGCGAGCCTGCTGAAGCCGCTCGCCAAGCTGCTGGGCCTGCCGCAGGAGGGCATCGCCCTCAACACCGACCAGTGGGACGGCTACACGGACGACCGGCGCGAGCTGCTCTCCCACCTGCGGACGAACGGCATCCGCAACACCGTGTTCCTCACCGGCGACATCCACATGGCGTGGGCCAACGACGTGCCGGTGAACGCGGGCACGTACCCGGCGTCCCCGTCCGCCGCCACGGAGTTCGTGGTGACCTCGGTCACCTCCGACAACCTCGACGACATCGTCAAGGTGTCCGAGGGCACGGTGTCCGCCGTCGCCTCCCCGCTGATCCGCGCCGCCAACCGGCACGTCCGGTGGGTCGACACCGACCGCCACGGCTACGGCGTCCTGGACATCACCGCCCAGCGGGCGCAGATGGACTACTACGTGCTGGCCGACCGCACCGACCGGAACACCACCTCGGCGTGGGCCCGCTCGTACCGGACCCTGACCGGCACGCAGAAGGTGGAACGCGTCCACACCCCGGTCTGACCGGTCCCGGCCGGGGTACCCGGCCGGGTTCAGTCCTGGAGCGAGCCGAGGAAGCCGAGCGCCACCCGCCAGGTGGCCTCGGCGGCCTCCTCGTCGTAGTCCGGCAGGTCCGGGTCGGTGTAGAGGTGGCCGGCACCGGCGTACCGGTACACCTCGATGTCGGCACCGGCCCGGCCCAGCTGGAGGTACCAGGCGCTGAGCCAGTCGTCAGTCTCGAACGGGTCGGGCTCGGCGACGTGCAGCTGCACGGGCAGCTCGTCCACCGAGGCGTTCGCGGCGATGTCCGAGGTGCCGTGCAGGAGCAGCAGCCCCCGCGCCCGCTCGTCGCCCAGCGCGAGCGTCTGCGCCACGGAGGCGCCGAAGGAGAACCCCGCGTAGACCAGCCCGCGCTCGGAGTACGGCGCGGCGGCCAGGACCGCCCGCTTCAGCAGTTCGTCCTTGCCCGTCTCCTCCTTGTGGGCCATGCCCTCCTCGACCGACTCGAAGGTGCGGCCCTCGAACAGGTCGGGCGTCCACACCTCGTGTCCCGCCGCCCGCAGCCGGTCCGCGGCCTGCCGCACCGCCGGCCTGAGGCCGTAGGTCGAGTGGAAAAGCATGATGTTCATGGGCCCATGGTGCCAGCCGGTGCGACCGCGGCGCGGCCCGGCCGTACCCGGAACCGGACACATGTCACAGGTTCAGCCGGGCGCGGGCCGGTTAGGTTCGCAGACATGGATGACGTGCTCCGCCCGCTGATCGTGGTCGGCGGTTCGGTCCTGCTGACGCTGCTGCTCGGCTGGGCGACCGACCGTCTGCTGCGCAAGGCCGACGAACGCCACCACGACACTCCGTTGTGGGGGCTGCTCCGCCGTGCCCGCGTGCCCTGGCAACTGGTGCTGTGCGCCGCCCTGCTCAGAGCCTCCTACGTGGAGGCCCGGGTGTTCCCGGACCACCGGGAGAGCATCGGCCGGCTCCTGACCCTGGTGCTGATCGGGTCCACCGCCTATCTGGTGATCCGGATCGCGGCGGCCGTGGTGGAGACCACCTACACCCGCTACGCCAACGCCCGCTACCACCGCGACCCGGCGCGGGTGCGCCGGGTGCGCACCCAGGTCACGCTGATCCGGCGGGTGGTGTCCGCGGTCGTCGCGGTCGTCGCCGCGGCGGCGATGCTGCTGACCTTCCCCGCGATGCGGGCCGCCGGCGCCTCGCTGCTGGCCTCGGCCGGCATCCTCGGCATCGTCGCCGGTGTCGCCGCGCAGTCCACCCTGGGCAACATGTTCGCCGGGCTGCAGATCGCGTTCGGCGACATGGTGCGCATCGGCGACACGGTGGTGGTGGACGGCGAGTGGGGCACGGTCGAGGAGATCACCCTGACCTTCCTGACCGTGCGCACCTGGGACGAGCGCCGCATCACCATGCCGGTGTCGTACTTCACCTCGAAGCCGTTCGAGAACTGGTCACGCGGCACACCGCAGATGACCGGCACCGTCTTCTGGCACTTCGACCACTCGGCCCCGCTGGACGCGATGCGCGAGAAGCTGCGCGACATCCTGCGGGAGTGCCCGGCCTGGGACGGCCGCGCCTTCAACCTGACCGTGACCGACACCACCCCCACCACCATGGAGGTGCGGGCCCTGGTCACCGCGAAGGACGCGGACGACATATGGACGGTGCGCGTCACGGTCCGCGAGGGGATGATCCGCTGGCTGGCCGCCGAGCACCCGTACGCGCTGCCGAGGGTCACCACGGCGGGCGCGCCGCCGCTTCCCCGGTCCGGCGACGGCCACCGCCCCACGGCGGCGGTGCCGTCCGCCCGGCGGCCCCGCCTGTCCAAGGAGCGGTGACGGGCTCGCTCAGTGGCCGCGCTCGGCGCCCCCGTTGACCTGAATGATCTGCGAGGTGATGTGGGCGGCGCCCGGGGAGGCGAGCCAGTGCAGGGTCGCGGCCACGTCCCCGGGCGTCCCGACCCGTCCGGTGGACGTCTCGGCGGCCAGCCGGGCCCGGTGCTCCTCGTCGACGCCGTCGGCCCCGAAGAAGGCGGTGTCCTCGACGTAGCCGGGCGCGACCACGTTCACCGTGATGCCGTGCGGGCCGAGCCGCCGGGCCAGGTCGTGGGCGTACGGGTGCAGCCCCGCCTTGGCCGCCGCGTAGGCGACCTGCCCGGAGCCCCGGTAGGCGGCGATGGAGCTGAGGAACAGCACCCGCCCGCCGGGCTCGGCGAGCCGGTCCCGCAACGCCTCGGTGAGCAGGACCGCGGTGAGCACGTTGAGGCGGAAGTTGACCGTCCAGTGGCGGGCGACCGCGTCCAGCGGGTCGTCCCCGCCGGCCGGGGGTTCCAGGAGCCCGTTCCCCCCGGCGCTGTGGATCAGCACGTCCACGGCGCCGAACTCGCGGCCCACGAAGCCCGCCACACCCCGCACGTCGGCCGGGTCGGCCAGGTCGGCGGCGTACGTCAGCGCCCCCGGCACCGCCGCCCGCTCCAGCACGTCGCCGCGCCGACCGAGCAGCAGCACCCGGTCCCCGTCCGCGGCGAAGGTCCGCGCCGCCGCCAGCCCGATGCCCGTACCGCCCCCGCTGATCACCACGTTTCGTGTCATGCCCCGACCCTACGAACCGAACGGGCCCGGACGGCGGCGCGCCGCACCCGGAACCCGGGCGGCCGGCGGCTCACCGCAGGCTGCGCACGTCCAGGTGGCGCAGCACCCGGTCCACGACCTCCGGATTCGCTCCCGGCTCGCTGCGCGCCGCGAGCACCTCGTGCCGGGCCGCGCTGAGCAGGTCCTGCTGGATGCGGCGGACCCGCTTGGCCCGGCGGGCGCGCTGACGGTGCGCCTCGCGCCGTTCCTCGTCCGCCATGTCCGGGCTGATCCGCACCCCGATGTCGAAGGCGGTGCGCTGCATCTGCTCGAGCATCTCCTCCGTCAGCTCCTCGGACTGCTCCAGCTCCCGCAGCCGCAGCTTCGCCGCCTTCGCCGCCCGCGCCGCGAGGTCGCGCTCGTAGGCCTGCTCGCGTGCGGTGTCCGCCTTGACGCCCAGCCGCTTGACCATCCAGGGCAGCGTCACCCCCTGGAGCAGCAGCGTCGTCATGATCACGCCGAACGCGATGAAGATGATCTCGCCGCGACCGGGGAAGGGCTCCCCCGAGTCCGTCTCCAGCGGTACGGCGAGCGCCAGGGCGACGGAGGCCACTCCGCGCATCCCCGACCACCACATCACCACGGTCTCGCGCCAGCCGAGGGGGATCTCCTCGCCGGTGTCCCGGGCGGCGTGCAGGCGTTTCGTCAGCCAGGTGGCCGGCAGCAGCCACGCAAGGCGGACCAGGACGACCACGGCCACGACCGCCCCCGCCCAGCCGAGCAGTTCGCCCCAGTGGCCCGCCGCGCTGTTGACGGCGTTGTGCAGTTCGAGGCCGACCAGACCGAAGGCGACGCCGGTGACGAGGGTGTCGACGATGTCCCAGAAGGCGTGCCCGGCGAGCCGGGTCATCACGGCGTCGGCGTCGGTGGCGTACTCCACCAGGAACAGCGCGGCGGTGAGCACCGCGAGCACCCCGGAGCCGTGCAGTTCCTCGGCCAGGACGTACGCGGCGAAGGGCACCAGCAGGCTCAGCGCGATCTGCAGGGTGGCGTCGCCCAGCAGGTCCATCAGCCGGTTGGCGGACCAGCCGAGGGCCAGCCCGACCGCCACCGCCACCACGGCCGACAGCACCAGGTCGAGTCCGGCCTCCCAGACGGAGAAGGAGCCGGTGACGGCGGCGGCGATCGCCACGTGGTACAGCACGATGGCCGTCACGTCGTTGAACAGGCCCTCGCCCTCCAGGATCGACACCAGGCGGCGGGGCAGGCCCAGCTTGCCGGCGACGGCCGTCGCCGCGATCGGGTCGGGCGGCGCGATCAGCGCGCCGAGGGCGACCGCGGCGGCGATCGGCAGCCCCGGCACGATCATGTGCGCGACGGCGGCCACACAGAAGGTGGTGACGAAGACGAGCGCCACCGCGAGCAGCAGGATCGGCCGGACGTTGGCCGCGAACTGGCGCCAGGAGGTGCGGCGCACCGCCGCGTACAGCAGGGGCGGCAGCAGCAGCGGAAGAATCAGGTCGGGCGGCACGTCGACGTTCGGCACGAACGGCAGCAGGGCCAGGGCGATCCCGAAGACCGTCATCAGCACCGGCGACGGAAGCCCCAGCCGGTCCGCGACCGGCACGCTGACCACGGCCGCGAGCAACAGGGCGAACAACAGGGCCAGCTGATCCACGGTCACTGCTCCGGGACGAATCGACGGTCGGGGGCTGTCCGGCACACGCGCGCGAGCAGGTCACCAGCCTGCCACGCCACCGCCCCCGGCCGGAGCTGCGCCGGCCCCGCTACAGGGCGCGCCGCATGGCCCGGTGCGGCATTCCCGCGTCGGGGAACTCCGGTCCGTACGCCTCGTACCCCAGCCGCTCGTAGAAACGCAGGGCGTGCGTCTGTGCGTGCAGGTCGACGGCGGTGAGGCCGCGGGCGCGCGCCGCGTCCTCCAGGGCCCGCACCAGGGCGGCCCCCACCCCCCGGCCGCGGGCTTCCCGGAGCACCGCCAGCCGGCCGAGGGAGCCGACGGCCGGGTCGCCGCCGGTCTTCCCGGCAGCGGCGGCACCGTGCAGCAGCCGGCCGGTGCCGAGCGGGCGCCCGTCGTCGCCGACGGCCAGCACGTGCACGGCACCGGCGTCGTACGCGTCGTACTCGATGTCCTCGGGCACGCCCTGTTCGGCGACGAAGACGTCCTTGCGCACGGCGAAGCACGCCTCCCGGTCGGCGGCGTCCACCGCCTCGCGGACCACGGGGGCGGGGACGGTCATGCGTAGGTCTCCTCCCGGACCCGGTCCAGCGCCTGCTGGAGGTCGTCCGGGTAGTCGCTGGCGTACTCCACCCACTGCCCGTCGCCGGGGTGCTCGAAGCCGAGCCGCACGGCGTGCAGCCACTGGCGGGTGAGGCCGAGCCGCTTGGCGAGCGTGGGGTCGGCGCCGTACGTCAGGTCACCGACGCAGGGGTGACGGTGCGCCGCCATGTGGACGCGGATCTGATGGGTGCGCCCCGTCTCCAGCTTCACGTCGAGCAGGGAGGCGGCCCGGAACGCCTCGATCAGGTCGTAGTGCGTGACGGACGCCTTGCCCTCGGCGATGACCGCCCACTTGTAGTCGTGGTGGGGGTGCCGGCCGATGGGCGCGTCGATGGTGCCGCTGGTCGGGTCGGGGTGGCCCTGGACGAGTGTGTGGTAGCGCTTGTCGACCGTGCGCTCCTTGAACTGGCGCTTCAGCGAGGTGTACGCGTACTCGGACTTCGCGACGACCATCAGCCCGGACGTGCCGACGTCGAGGCGGTGCACGATGCCCTGGCGCTCGGCGGCGCCGGAGGTCGAGATGCGGTACCCGGCGGCGGCGAGGCCTCCGATCACGGTGGGGCCGCTCCAGCCCGGTGAGGGGTGCGCGGCGACGCCGACGGGCTTGGCGATCACCACGACTTCGTCGTCGTCGTGCACGATCCGCATGCCCTCGACCGGCTCGGCGACGACCCGCACCGGCGCGGGCGCCTGCGGCATCTCCACCTCGAGCCAGGCGCCGCCGCTGACCCGCTCCGACTTGCCGACCACCGACCCGTCGACCGTGACCTTCCCCGCGGCGGCGAGTTCGGCCGCCTTGGTCCGGGAGAAGCCGAACATGCGGGAGATGGCGGCGTCGACGCGCTCGCCCTCCAGGCCGTCGGGCACGGGCAGGGTACGGATCTCGGGAAGCGTGCTCACCCCGTCGAGTATGCCGGACCGCCGGGAGGGCGCCGTACGCGCGTTCAGTCCTTGTGGACGGTGCCGTCCGGATCGAGGCCCCGGAAGGACAGCAGCACGATCAGGATGCCGCCGCACACGATCGCCGAGTCGGCCAGGTTGAACACGGCGAAGTGCTTCGGCGCGATGAAGTCGACCACGGCGCCCTCGAAGACCCCCGGGGACCGGAAGATCCGGTCCGTGAGGTTGCCGAGGGCACCGCCGAGCAGCAGGCCGAGCGCGATCGCCCAGGGCAGGCTGTACAGCTTCCGGGCCAGCCGGATGATCACCACGATCACCGCGGCCGCGATCACCGTGAAGATCACGGTGAACGCCTCGCCGAAGCCGAAGGCGGCGCCCGCGTTGCGGATCGCCTCGAACCGCAGCCAGTCCCCGATCACCTCGATCGGCTCGTGGTGCTCCAGCTTCGCGACCACGATCATCTTGCTGATCAGATCGAGGGCGTAGGCGAACGCGGCGACGGCGAACAGCACCAGCACCCGCCGCCTGCCGCGGGGACGCCCGGTCTCCTCCCGCATCCCGGCGTCCTGGGCATCGGCCCGCTCCTGCCCGTCCCGGCCGGCGTCCGGGGATTCCGGCGTACCGATGATGCGCTCCGCCTCTGCCACGTGAGTCCCTCAACCTAGGTACCTGACTGAGGACGAGGGTACGACACGCCGTGCGCGCCCCACGTGCCCAGGAGGAGTCCCGCTCCGGTCAGTACCGGCGCTCCTGCTTCTGCTTGCACTCCACGCACAGCGTGGCCCGGGGGAACGCCTGCATGCGGGCCTTGCCGATGGGGTTGCCGCAGTTCTCGCACAGGCCGTAGGTGCCGGTGTCCAGCCGCTGCAGGGCGTGCTCGGACTGGGTGAGCATCTCGCGCGCGTTGGCGGCGAGCGCCAGCTCGTGCTCCCGCGTGATGTTCTTGGTGCCGGTGTCGGCCTGGTCGTCGCCCGCGCCGTCCCCGGAGTCCCGCATCAGGCCGGCCAGGGACCGCTCCGAGGAGGAGATCTCCTCGCGCAGCCGCAGCACCTCGGACATCAGCCCGGCCCGTGCCTCCTCGACCTCCTCCGGCGTCCAGGGCTCCTCGCCCGGACGCACCGCGAGGTCGCCGGGCTCCGCCGCGGCGGGCCGCGCCTTGGGTACGGCGGTCGTCGCCGCCGTGGCCGTGCCAGGGGTCTTCTTCGCGCCCACCGTCGTCGCTCCCGTCTGCGGCGCGGCCCCGGCCGCGTCCGCGCCAGTGGCCGTGCCACGCCCGGCCGTGTCGTGTGCGCCCCCGCCGTCCGCGGTGGTGCCCTTGCCTCCGGTCCGCCGCCCCTTGCCGCCGCCCCGGGGCTTCGCGGAGGGGGCCGTCGCGCCGTCTTCGGCCGCCCGCTCGTCCGCGGCGGTCTTCCTGGCGGTCGCGGCCCTGCCACCGGTGGCCGCCTTCCCGGCGGCCGCGGCCCTCCTGCCCGTGCTCGCCGGTGTGCCGGTGCCCGCGGCCTCGGTGGAGCCCGCGCCGGTCTTCGTGCCCGCTGTCGCCTTCATGCCTGTGCCCGCCTTCTCGTCCGCGGTCTTCTTCCCGCCCGCGGCCGATGTGCCGCCCGCGGCGGACGCCCTCCCCCGCGCCGTCGCCTTCTTCCCGGCGGACGCCTTGCCGCCGGCCGCCTTCTTCTCACCCCCGGCCGCCTTCTTCCCCGCGGACGCCTTCCCGCCCGCGGTCGCCCCCGCGCCGGCGGCCGTCCTCGCCCTTGTCCCCGTCCCCGCCCCGGTCCCCGTCTCCGTGCCCTTCTCCTTCTCCTTCTCCTGCTCCTGCTCCGTGGCCGTCTTCCGGGCCGTGCCCTTCCTCCCGGACGACCCGCCGGTGGCCGCCTTGCGCGCGGTCCTCGTCGCCGCCTTCCCCGCCGGAGCCGTCTCCTGTGCCGCCGCCCGTTTCCGCTCGGCTCCACCGTCGGCAGCGGGCCCGGCATCGCCGGACGCCGACTGCTGTACGGCGGTCTTCTTCGCCACCATGGCCGCGGCCCCTTCACATATTGTGATCTTGCGCGCGAATCGTGCTGGGACGATAAATCGACTCGAGTCCCGCGGCAACGGGGCGCACCGCCCGATTCCCCCGCCCCGCGGACACCGCGCGGCGGGCCTGCATGCGTTGTGCCCAGCTCCCCGCCGGGTATGCAGGCCGGGCGGGCCCGCCGGGACCGGAATGGGCGCGGGTGGCCATTCGGGGCATGCCGGACGGGACGGTCACCGGAAATCCGGTCGGCCGCCGTCCGCCGCGCGCCGTACACTGGGCGAAGCGAAAAGCGTGGATGGGGACGAGTAGCGGCGTAGGCAGCCCAGAGCGACCCGGGGACGGTGTGAGCCCGGGGGCGAGCGCGACGTGAAGATCACCCCGGAGCCGCCGGAAGAAAGCCGCAGCGAGCAGCCGCGGCGAGTAGACCCGGCATCGCGACCCCAATGAGGGGGCTCACCGGCGCACACGACGCACCGGGGGGCCAAGGAGGGTGGTACCGCGGGAGCGCGCCGACGGCGGCGCACAGACACAGCTCTCGTCCCTCCGGACGGAAGGCAGCAAGTCCGCCGGAGGAAGCCCGCTGATGACAACGCCGACGTACCGACCGGTACCCGCCCAGGTCGACCTGCCCGCGCTCGAGCACGCGGTGCTGGACTTCTGGCGCGAGCAGAAGATCTTCGCCAAGAGCCTGGAGCAGTCCCAGGGCCGCCCCGAGTGGGTGTTCTACGAGGGCCCGCCCACCGCCAACGGCATGCCCGGCGCCCACCACATCGAGGCCCGCGTCTTCAAGGACGTCTTCCCGCGCTTCCGCACCATGCGCGGCTACCACGTCGGCCGCAAGGCGGGCTGGGACTGCCACGGCCTCCCGGTCGAGCTGGCCGTGGAGAAGGAGATGGGCTTCTCCGGCAAGCAGGACATCGAGGCGTTCGGCATCGCCGAGTTCAACGCCAAGTGCCGCGAGTCGGTGACCCGGCACACGGACGCCTTCACCGAGCTGACCAACCGCATGGGCTACTGGGTCGACCTCGACGACGCGTACCGCACGATGGACCCCGAGTACATCGAGTCCGTCTGGTGGTCGCTGAAGGAGATCTTCGGCAAGGGCCTGCTGGTCCAGGACCACCGCGTCGCCCCCTGGTGCCCGCGCTGCGGCACCGGCCTGTCCGACCACGAGCTGGCCCAGGGCTACGAGACGGTCGTCGACCCGTCCGTCTACGTCCGCTTCCCGCTCACCTCCGGCCCGCTGGCCGGCGAGGCGGCCCTGCTGGTGTGGACGACCACGCCCTGGACACTGGTGTCGAACACCGCCGTCGCCGCGCACCCCGAAGTCAGCTACGTCGTGGCGACGAACGGCGAGGAGAAGCTGGTCGTCGCCGAGCCGCTGCTCGCCAAGGCGCTCGGCGAGGGCTGGGAGACCACCGGCGAGACCTTCACCGGCGCCGACATGGAGCGCTGGACCTACCGGCGCCCCTTCGAGCTCGTGGAGTTCCCGAGCGGCAGCGAGGGAACCGACGGGCAGAGCCCCGGGCCCGCGCACTACGTCGTCAACGCCGACTACGTCACCACCGAGGACGGCACCGGTCTGGTCCACCAGTCCCCCGCCTTCGGTGAGGACGACCTCAAGGTCTGCCGCGCCTACGGCCTGCCCGTGGTGAACCCGGTCCGCCCCGACGGCACCTTCGAGGAGGACGTCCCGCTGGTCGGCGGCGTCTTCTTCAAGAAGGCCGACGAGAAGCTGACCGAGGACCTCGACGCCCGCGGCCTGCTCTTCCGGCACACCCCGTACGAGCACAGCTACCCGCACTGCTGGCGCTGCCACACCGCGCTGCTCTACTACGCGCAGCCGTCCTGGTACATCCGCACCACGGCGATCAAGGACCGCCTGCTGGAGGAGAACGAGCGCACCAACTGGTTCCCGGACTCCGTCAAGCACGGCCGGTACGGCGACTGGCTGACCAACAACATCGACTGGGCGCTGTCCCGCAACCGCTACTGGGGCACCCCGCTGCCCATCTGGCGCTGCGCGGAGGACCACCTCACCTGCGTCGGCTCGCTCGCCGAGCTGACCGAGCTGACCGGGCAGGACCAGTCGGGCCTCGACCCGCACCGCCCGTTCATCGACGAGGTGACCTTCGCCTGCCCCGAGGACGGCTGCGGCGGCACGGCCACCCGCGTGCCGGAGGTCATCGACGCCTGGTACGACTCGGGCTCGATGCCGTTCGCGCAGTGGGGCTACCCGTACAAGAACAAGGAACTGTTCGAGTCCCGCTACCCGGCGCAGTTCATCTGCGAGGCCATCGACCAGACCCGCGGCTGGTTCTACACGCTGATGGCGGTCGGCACGCTGGTCTTCGACAAGTCCTCCTACGAGAACGTCGTCTGCCTCGGGCACATCCTCGCCGAGGACGGCCGCAAGATGTCCAAGCACCTGGGCAACATCCTGCAGCCGATCCCGTTGATGGACCAGCACGGCGCGGACGCGGTGCGCTGGTTCATGGCGGCCGGCGGCTCCCCCTGGGCGGCCCGCCGGGTGGGCCACGGCACCATCCAGGAGGTCGTCCGCAAGACGCTCCTCACGTACTGGAACACGGTCGCCTTCCAGGCCCTGTACGCCCGTACGTCCGGCTGGGCGCCGTCCGAGGCCGACCCGGCCCCGGCCGACCGCCCGCTGCTGGACCGCTGGCTGCTGTCCGAACTGCACGCCCTCACCGACCAGGTGACCAAGGCGCTGGAGGGCTACGACACCCAGCGGGCGGGCAAGCTGCTGTCCGCGTTCGTCGACGACCTGTCCAACTGGTACGTGCGCCGCTCGCGCCGCCGCTTCTGGCAGGGCGACAAGGCCGCGCTGCGCACGCTCCACGAGGTGGTGGAGACGGTCACCAAGCTGATGGCGCCGCTCACCCCGTTCATCACCGAGCGGGTCTGGCAGGACCTGGTGGTCCCGGTCACCCCGGGTGCCCCGGAGTCGGTGCACCTGTCCTCCTGGCCGGAGGCGGACCTCGGCGCGGTGGACCCCGAACTGTCGCAGCAGATGGTGCTGGTGCGCCGCCTGGTGGAGCTGGGACGGGCGACGCGTGCCGAGTCGGGGGTGAAGACGCGTCAGCCGCTCAGCCGCGCCCTGGTGGCGGCGTCCGGCTTCGCCGCGCTCTCCCCCGAGCTGCACGCGCAGATCACCGAGGAGCTGAACGTCGAGTCGCTGGCGTCGCTGTCCGAGGTGGGCGGCTCCCTGGTGGACACCACGGCCAAGGCCAACTTCCGCGCGCTGGGCAAGCGGTTCGGCAAGCGCGTCCAGGACGTGGCCAGGGCGATCGCGCAGACCGACGCCGCCGCGCTGTCCCTCGCGCTGCGCGAGGGCACGGCCTCGGTGGAGGTCGACGGGGAGAAGGTCGACCTCGCCCCGGACGAGGTGATCATCACCGAGACCCCGCGCGAGGGCTGGTCGGTGGCCTCCGACGCCGGTGCCACGGTCGCCCTGGACCTGGAGATCACCGAGGAGCTGCGCCGGGCCGGCCTGGCCCGGGACGCGATCCGGCTGATCCAGGAGGCCCGCAAGAACAGCGGCCTGGACGTCGCCGACCGCATCGCGCTCCGCTGGACGGCCACCGACGCGTCGACGGCCGCCGCGCTGGAGGAGCACGCGGGTCTCATCGCCGACGAGGTCCTCGCGACGGACTTCGCCCGGGGTGAGGCGGACGACACGTACGGCACGCCGTTCACCGACGAGGGGCTGTCGCTGACGTTCCGCCTGCGCCGGGTGTGACGCACCGGACGCGTCCCGCGCCGAGGGTGCGGGACGCGTCCGGTGTGTGCGGGCCGGACCGGCCGACGGCCGGTGCGCGCGCCGCCGGGCCGCCGGCAACGCCGGACCCGTGGGGTTCGGCCGGACCGACGGGCACCATCGGGCCGGAGCGCACCACCGGACCGACGGGCACCTCACGAGCCCCCCGCCGCCCCGGCACGCACGGCACGGCACCGCGGCACACGAACGCCGAAGGGCGGGCCCCGGAATCACCCGGGGCCCGCCCTTCGGCGTTGCGTGCGTCGGACGGAGAGTCCACACCCGAACACACGTCACACGGCCCCGTGGACCGCTCAGCACGAGGGCGGGGCCCCGGTCGGTGAAGACCGGGGCCCCGCCCTGAACGCTGCCGAGCGCTACGCCGTACTCATGGCCACGGGGGCCGTCAGTTGTCGTCCTCGTCGATGAGGAAGCCGCGCATCGGCGAGGGAGCCTGGCCCATGGGGCCCGGACCCTGCGGACGCACCGGCGCCATCGGCTGGGTCATCGCCGGCTGCATCTGCTGCTGGCCGCCGCCGTAGGACGGGCCGCCGGACTGGCCGGGACCGCCCATGGGCTGGTTGCCGCCGTAGGACGGCGCACCGGCACCGGCCGGAGCCATGGAGGGCGCCGGGGACGGCGGCAGCGACGGAGCGGCGCTCGCGGGCTGACGCGGCGGGGCGAGCGAGTCGTCCGCCTGGGTCTCCAACTGGCGCAGCTGCGACTCCAGGTAGGACTTCAGCCGCGTGCGGTACTCGCGCTCGAAGCCGCGCAGGTCCTCGACCTTGCGCTCCAGCGTGGCGCGGGCGGACTCCAGGGAGCCCATCGCGACGCGGTGCTTCTCCTGCGCGTCCCGCTCCAGGGCGTCCGCCTTGGCACGGGCGTCCCGCTCGAGACCCTCGGCGCGCGAACGCGCCTCGCCCACGATCTTGTTGGCCTCGCTGCGGGCCTCCGCGATCGCCTGGTCGGCGGTCTGCTGGGCCAGCGACAGCACGCGCGCGGCGCTGTCGCCGCCGGGGCCGCCCTGCTGCGGGAGACCGGGAGGACCGCCCATGGGGCCGCCCATCGGGCCGCCGTGGCCCATCTGCCCCTGCATCGGGCCGCCCTGGCCCATCGGTCCGGGACCCTGACCCATCGGGCCGGGACCCTGCGGACCGCCCTGACCGCCGGGGCCGGCGGGCAGCTGCGGAGCGCCGCTGGGCAGCTGCGGCGGGCCCCCCATGGGGCCGCCCATCTGCTGCGGCGGGCCCGATATGCCGGCGGGCACCGGTGCCCCGGGACCTCGCATGCCCTGCTGGGGCATGCCCTGTGGCGGCCCCTGCTGGTCCTGCTGTTCCGGTGGCTTGCGCATGTTCTGCTGGTTCTGCGCAGCGGCGCGGGTGGCCGCGGCCAGCTTGGCGCGCAGGTCCTCGTTCTCGCGGAGCAGGCGCGTCAGTTCGGCTTCGACCTCATCGAGGAAGGCATCGACCTCGTCCTCGTCATAGCCTTCTCGGAGGCGGACGGTCGTGAACTGCTTGTTCCGCACGTCCTCGGGGGTCAACGGCATCTCTTCACCTCAACGTAGTCATCGGCAGTCGGCAGGCCCATGTCGTCCACAGTCACCTCAGTGCATTGCCCACGATGGTGATCAGGATGTAGACGATGATCATCAATACGAAGAAGGACAGGTCGAGCGCCACGCCCCCGAGACGCAGCGGCGGGATGAACCGCCGCAACAGCTTCAGCGGTGGATCGGTGACAGTGTAGGTGGCCTCCAGGACGACCACCATCGCCTTGCCGGGTTGCCATGAGCGGGCGAACTGGAAGACGTAGTCCATGACCAGACGGAAGATGAGGACGATCAGGAACACCATCAGCGCGATGTAGATCACCTGCAAGAACACGCTCATGGCCTGTCTGTTCCCTCTCCCCTGTGTCCCGCTTGTCCGGTCTCACGTCTCAGCTCTGGTTGAAGAACCCGCCCTCTGCGATGCGGGCCTTGTCCTCCGCCGTGACATCGACGTTAGCAGGCGACAACAGGAACACCTTCTGCGTCACCCGCTCGATGCTGCCGTGAAGACCAAACACCAAACCGGCCGCAAAGTCGACAAGTCGCTTCGCGTCTGTGTCATCCATCTCAGTGAGATTCATGATCACCGGCGTACCCTCACGGAAGTGTTCCCCGATGGTACGGGCCTCGTTGTAGGTCCGGGGGTGAAGTGTGGTGATCCGGTAAGGCTCTCGTTCGGACACGACCTTGGGCATGATCACCGGTGCGTTCTTCTCCAGGCTTGCGCGTTCTTGTGTGATGGATGCCACGGGCGCGATGCGCGCCGGGCGGGCCGATTCCGCGGGGAGCGAAGCGGAACGGGCGACCGGTTCGCGCGGAGCGGGCGGCTGTACGACTCGTACCTCTTCGTCCCTTTGGGACTGAAGTGAGCCGTGTGACGCGTGCGACGGCTCGTGCCGCCGGTGGTCCCGCTCGGGTTCCGGGTCGAGTTCGGGTTCAAAGTCGTCGTCTGGGTCGAATCCGCGGCCGTCGTACCCATCGTCCTCCACGAGGCCGAGGTAGACCGCCATCTTGCGCATCGCGCCGGCCATGCTTCGAGTCCTCCGCTCTGTGGTGGATCCGCTGACGACCGCCAAGTGCCCGCGATCCACGAGGTCCTTTACCCCCGCTGTCCGGCGGCATTGACCATATTTTCTGCTGTGGTCCGACTTCTTGGCGACGTTACCCGAGCGCGGGGCGGACTCCGAGTACCGCACTGCCGACGCGTACATGTGTCGCTCCGGCGGCCACGGCCTGCTCGAGGTCCGTACTCATCCCCGCGGAAACCATGTTCGCAGCCGGATGGGCCCTGCGCAGGTCGGTCGACAAATCCATCAACCGATCGAACGCGGCCTGTTGACGCCCGGCGTACTCGCCGGTGAGCGGCGCGACGGTCATCAGGCCGTCCAGCCGCAGCCCCTCGGCCCCCGCGACGAGGCGGGCCAGCTCCGCGATCCCGCCGGGGGCGACGCCGCCGCGCTCACCGCGGGCCGCCTCGCCCGCGTCCAGCGCGACCTGGATCAGGCACCCGACCTCGCGCCCGGCGCGCACCGCCTCCCTGGAGAGGGCGGTGACCAGCCGGGCCCGGTCGACGGACTGCACCATCTGCGCGTAACCGACCACCGAGCGCACCTTGTTGGTCTGCAACTGACCGACGAAGTGCCATGTCAGCGGCAGATCCGCGCACGCCGCGGCCTTGGGGGCGGCGTCCTGGTCCCGGTTCTCGGCCACATGACGCACACCGAGTTCCGACAGGATCCGCACATCGCTCGCGGGGAAGGTCTTGGTGACCACGATGAGGGTGACCTCGTCGCGCGCACGTCCGACGGCGGCGCACGCGGCGGCGATCCGCTGTTCCACTTCCGCCAGGTTTGCGGCGATTTCCTGCTTACGGTCCGTCATGCCCCATCAGTCCAGCCACACATAGCCGGCGAGCCGACCCGTGGTGCGGTCGCGGCGGTACGAGAAGTGATCATCGGACTCCAGTGTGCACACCGGCGACTGCTCCCGGTCGCGCACCCCGAGTCGTTCGAGCTGCGCGTGCACGCCCGCGCCCACGTCGACCGCCGGCGTGCCCCAGCTCGTCTCGGCGTACGCCGCGGGCTCGGCCGCGACCACCTCGGCGCGCATCGGCCCGGGCACCTCGTAGCACCGGCCGCACACGGCCGGGCCGGTGCGGGCGACGATCCGGGCCGGGTCGGCGCCGAGCCGGGTCATGGCCCGTACGGCCTCCGGGACCACCCCGGCGACCAGGCCCGGCCGGCCCGCGTGGGCCGCCGCGACGACACCGGCCACCGGGTCGGCGAGCAGCACCGGCACGCAGTCGGCGGTGAGCACGGCGAGAGGCAGACCCCGCCGGGCGGTCACGATCGCGTCGACCTCGGGCACCGGGCGGTCGCCCCACGGCTCGTCGACCACGGCCGCGTCGGCCCCGTGCACCTGGTTCATCCACACCACGCGGGCCGGGTCCAGACCCAGGTGCTTCGCCGCCGCTTCCCGGTTGGCGCGGACGGCGCCGGGGTCGTCACCGACCGCTCCGCCGAGATTGAGCTCCTCATACGGAGCGGCGCTCACCCCGCCCCACCGGTCGGTGAAGGCGAAGTGCGCGCCGCTCACGCTCTCGGGCAGTGCTATCACTTCAGGAAATCCGGCACGTCCAGTTCCTCGGCCGCGCTGTCGGCGTAGGTCCGGGACGGGGGGACCGGCGGCTGGGCGATCGGGAGGTCGGTGACCGGCTCCGGAGCGACCGGCTCCGCTTCCTCCTTGGGCGTGACGCTGCCGAGCGAGCCGAAGGACGGGCGGCTCTCGGGCCGGCCGGCCGGGGCGGGCTCCTCGCGCTTGGCCGAGGACGAGCCGAGGACGTTGTCCCGCTTCGCCGGCGGCTGGCCGCCGTCGAAGCCGGCCGCGATCACGGTGACGCGGACCTCGTCGCCGAGGGCGTCGTCGATCACGGCGCCGAAGATGATGTTGGCCTCCGGGTGGGCGGCCTCGCTCACCAGCTGGGCGGCCTCGTTGATCTCGAACAGGCCGAGGTCGGATCCGCCGGAGATGGAGAGCAGGACACCCCGGGCGCCGTCGATGGACGCCTCCAGGAGCGGGGAGGAGATCGCCATCTCGGCCGCGGCCACCGCGCGGTCGTCGCCGCGGGCCGAGCCGATACCCATGAGGGCCGAACCGGCCTCGGACATGACCGACTTGACGTCGGCGAAGTCGAGGTTGATCAGGCCGGGGGTGGTGATGAGGTCGGTGATGCCCTGGACGCCGGAGAGCAGGACCTGGTCCGCCGACTTGAACGCGTCGAGCACCGAGACCTGGCGGTCCGAGATGGACAGCAGCCGGTCGTTGGGGATGACGATGAGGGTGTCGACCTCTTCGCGGAGTTCGGCGATGCCGTCCTCGGCCTGGTTCGCGCGCCGCCGCCCCTCAAAGGTGAACGGGCGCGTGACCACGCCGATGGTGAGGGCGCCGAGCGAGCGGGCGATGTTGGCGACGACGGGTGCGCCGCCGGTGCCGGTGCCGCCGCCTTCACCGGCTGTCACGAAGACCATGTCGGCCCCCTTGAGGACCTCCTCGATCTCCTCGCGGTGGTCCTCGGCGGCCTTGCGGCCGACAGCCGGGTTGGCGCCGGCGCCGAGTCCGCGGGTGAGTTCGCGGCCGACGTCCAGCTTGACGTCGGCGTCGCTCATCAACAGAGCTTGCGCGTCGGTGTTGATGGCGATGAACTCGACGCCCTTGAGACCGACCTCGATCATCCGGTTGATGGCATTGACACCACCGCCGCCGACACCGATGACTTTGATGACTGCGAGGTAGTTCTGCGGTGCTGCCACGTCGAAGGCCTCTCGCCTCGAGTTACGTGTCGCCGCCTCACGGCCTTGCCGCGATCCGACGACTGATGCCGATTGGGACGGTCCGTATCGCCGACCCGAACCCTAACGTTGAAGTTTAGGGTTACCAGTGTGTCTGTTCCCTGGAGTCTTCTGAACAGGACACTAAGTCGACAAGTGGCGCACGTTCAACGAACACGCCGAACCTCCCGTTTTTCTTTTCACCCTATGTGATCAGGCGTAGCGCTGCCCAACCAGGGTGCTGGCCTGCACGGATGCGCGTCAACTCCCTGATGACGCCGGAGCGGTGGGGACACTGACGTCGAAGTGCCGCGCGTCCGGGACGGCTTTCATGAGAGCGGTGAGCGTGCGGCCCTTCCGGTCGCCCTTCTCGCTGCTCCCCCAGTCCACCGTCCGCCCGTCCCTCAGCTCCAGCGAGATGGCGTCGTAGGAACGGACCTTGACGGTCCGGGTGGCGCCGGCCACCGGCGCGGGGAGGTCGCGGGCCACCCGGACCGCCTCCCGCACCAGCCGGTTCTCGCCGAACCGGCGCAGACTCGCGGCCCCGGAGCCGCTGCGGGAGACCGCCAGTTCCAGCTCCGGCACTCCTCGGGGGGCCTTGGACACGGTGGCGAACCGGACGCCGTCGTCGTCCACTTCGACGAACTTGCCGCCTTTGTGGATCAGCAGGACCGGGGAGCGTTCGGTCACCTTCAGGGCGATTTCGTGCGGCCAGGACCGGACCACGTCGACCGTGTCGATCCGGGGCAGTTCCCGGGCGAGCCGCGCCTCGATCGCCTCCGTGTCCACGGAGATCAGCGGCCCGCCGAGGGGGACGTCGGCCGCCTCGCGGACCTGCTGCGGCGTCAGGACCTCGGTGCCCGACACGGACACGCGCTCCACCCGCACCAGGTCCGATCCGTACAGCAGCCAGAAGCTGCCGCTGCCGAGGAACACCGCGGCGATGCCGAGGAGGACGAGCAGGCGCAGGTGCCGCCGGCCCAGGCGCCGGGCGGGCGGCGGGCCGGACGACTCCCGCTGTCGTGCACCGCGCTTGGCGGTCGTCGATCCGGCCACGCTCCCTGCCTTCCGTCATACGCCTCTAGCGGTGCGCACGGGCGGCGATCGCCTCGTACACCATGCCGACGAGCAGATCGTCGGCGTCCCGGCGGCCGAACTCGGCGGCGGCGCGGGACATCTCGTACAGCCGGTGCGGATCGGCCAGCACGGGCAGCACGTTCTGCCGTACCCACTCGGGGGAGAGTTCCGCGTCGTCGACCAGCAGTCCGCCGCCCGCCTTGACCACCGGCTGGGCGTTGAGCCGCTGTTCGCCGTTGCCGATGGGCAGCGGGACGTAGGCGGCCGGGAGCCCGACGGCGGAGAGCTCGGCGACGGTCATCGCGCCCGCGCGGCAGAGCATCATGTCGGCCGCGGCGTACGCGAGGTCCATCCGGTCCAGGTAACTTACCGGGATGTAGGGGGGCATCCCCGGCATCTGCTGCACCTGCGGCAGTTCGTTCTTCGGGCCGACCGCGTGCAGGATCTGGATCCCGGCCTGCTGGAGCCAGGGGGCGACCTGCTGCACGACTTCGTTGAGCCGGCGGGCGCCCTGCGAGCCGCCGGAGACCAGCAGCGTGGGCAGGTTGGGGTCCAGTCCGAAGGCGGCCCGGGCCTCGGGGCGCATGGCCGCCCGGTCCAGCGTGGCGACGGCGCGGCGCAGCGGGATGCCGATGTAGCGGGCGTTGCGCAGCTTGCTGTCCGGCGTGGAGACGGCGACCTGGGCGGCGTACCGCGAGCCGATCTTGTTGGCCAGGCCCGGGCGGGCGTTGGCCTCGTGGACGATGATCGGCACGCCGAGCCGCTTGGCGGCGAGGTAGCCGGGCAGGGCCACGTAGCCGCCGAAGCCGACCACGGCGTCCGCCTTCGTGCGCTCCAGGATCTGCTCGGTCGCCTTGATGGTGCCGCGCAGCCTGCCCGGGACGGTGATCAGTTCGGGCGTGGGCTTGCGCGGCAGCGGAACGGCCGGGATGAGCGCCAGTTCGTACCCGCGCTCGGGTACCAGGCGGGTCTCCAGGCCGCGTTCCGTGCCCAGGGCCGTGATGCCCACGGTCGGATCCTGCCTGCGCAGGGCGTCCGCGAGGGCGAGCGCGGGCTCGATGTGGCCCGCGGTTCCTCCGCCGGCGAGTACGACATGCACCGAAATTCACCGCTCTCCGGACGGACGCGCCCCCGGGGCACGCCGTCGCATCGTGTTCCATCTCCGGGGCCGCTGAGAACCCCTGGCCCGCTTTCTACCAAAGCGGGGTTGCCGCATCGCAAGCGCCGCCCGCGCAGCGGGCTCGTCGCGTGCGAAGGCGATCAGCAGCCCGATGGCGAACATGGTCGGCAGCAGGGCGGATCCCCCGTAGGAGAACAGCGGGAGCGGGACGCCGGCGATCGGCAGCAGTCCGAGGACCGCACCGAGATTGATCACGGCCTGGGCCGTGATCCAGGTGGTCACGCCTCCCGCGGCATACCTGACGAAGGGGTCCTCCGTGCGTCCGGCCACGCGGATACCCGCATAGCCTAGAGCGGCGAACAGGGCGAGCACCGACAGCGTCCCCACCAGGCCCAGTTCCTCACCGGTGACGGCGAAGATGAAGTCGGTGTGGGCTTCGGGCAGTTGCCCCCATTTCTCCACACTCGCCCCGAGTCCGGATCCGAAGATCCCGCCGGAGGCCAGGGCGTAGATCCCGTGCACTGCCTGCCAGCAGTCCACCGGGCCCGACTGGGGTTCGGTGGCTCCGAGGCAGGCGAGGCGGGCCATGCGGTTGGGGCTGGTCCGGATGAGGACCGCGCCGATCAGCGCGGCCACCGACAGGACGCCGACGAACAGCCGGGTGGGGGCGCCGGCCAGCCAGAGCAGGCCGAACAGGATGGCGGTGAGGATGATCGCGGTGCCCATGTCGCCGCCGATCATGATCAGGCCGAGGAGCATGAACGCGGCCGGGACCAGCGGCACCAGCATGTGCTTCCACTGGGTCAGCAGCCGCTTGTCCTGCTTGCGGGCCAGCAGGTCCGCGCCCCACAGCACCAGCGCCAGCTTGCCGAACTCGCTGGGCTGGATCTGGAAGGAGCCGCCCAGGGCGATCCAGTTCTGGTTGCCCTTGACCGCGACCCCTATCCCGGGCACCTGGACCAGCACCATCAGGAAGACCGCGCCCGCGAGAATGGGGTAGGCCAGCGCCCGGTGCAGCCGGACCGGCATGCGGGAGGCCGCCAGCAGCAGCACGGAGCCGATCACGGCGGCGAGGAGCTGCTTGCGGAAGAAGTAGGAGCCGGGCAGCGACATCTGCAGCGCGGTGATCTGGGAGGCCGAGTAGACCATCACCAGACCGAGCACGGTGATCAGCGCGCTGCCGCCGAGGATCAGGTAGTAGGCGGTCAGCGGGCGGTCCCAGGCCCGGTGCGCGCGCCGGTAGAAGGCGAGGACGGAGTTCTCGCGGCGGGGGCGGGCGCCCGTGGCCGGACGGGAGGCGCGGGCCACCGGCGGCCGGCCGGTGCGGCTACCGGGCATCGCGGCGCCCTCCGCGGTGCGCCGGGCGGCGGGCGCCGGGCGCCCGTTCGCCCCGCGGGCGCACCCGGCCCGCGCCGCCCGGCCCGGTGGCGGCGCGGCGCCGGCCGGAGCCGGCCGGATCGGCAAGACGGGCCCTCGACGGTCCCACGCGTCCCTCCCAGGGTCGCCCGGCGCAGGCGGCCGGGTCAGGCGCCGAGCTCGCGCACCGCCTGGGCGAACGCCTCACCGCGCCGGATGTAGTTGGTGAACATGTCCATCGAGGCACAGGCCGGGGCCAGCAGCACCGTGTCACCGGGCCGGGCGAGCCGCTGTGCCTCCTGGACAGCCTGGAGCATGGCCCCAGTGTCGGCCCGGTCGAGGTCGACCACGGGCACCTCGGGGGCGTGTCGCGCGAGGGCTTCCCGGATGAGGGCGCGGTCGCGGCCGATCAGGACGACGCCGCGCAGCCGTCCGGCGGCGCCGGCGACCAGGTCGTCGAAGGTGGCGCCCTTGGCCAGCCCGCCGGCGATCCACACGATCGGGTCGTAGGACGCCAACGAGGCTTCGGCGGCGTGGGTGTTGGTGGCCTTGGAGTCGTCGACGTAGGCGACGCCGTCCACGTCGGCCACGTGCGCGATGCGGTGGGCGTCCGGCGTGAACGCGCGCAGTCCGTCGCGCACCGCGCTCGCCGGGACGCCGAAGGCCCGCGCGAGGGCGGCGGCCGCCAGGGCGTTGGCGATGTTGTGCGGGGCGGGCGGGCGGACGTCGGAGACCTCGGCGAGTTCCTGGGCGTTGCGGTGCCGGTCCTCGACGAAGGCGCGGTCGACGAGGATGCCCTCGACGACGCCGAGTTGGGAGGGGGCGGGCGTGCCGAGGGTGAAGCCGACGGCGCGGCAGCCCTCCTCGACGTCGGCCTCGCGGACCAGGTTTTCGGTGGCCGGGTCGGCCGCGTTGTAGACGCAGGCGACCCGGTTGCCCTCGTAGACGCGGCCCTTGTCGGCGGCGTAGGCCGCCATGGAGCCGTGCCAGTCGAGGTGGTCGGGGGCGAGGTTGAGCACGGCGGCGGAGTGGGCGCGCAGCGAGGGCGCCCAGTGGAGCTGGTAGCTGGACAGCTCCACCGCCAGGACGTCGTACTTCTCCTCGCCGGTCACCGCGTCCAGCAGCGAGACGCCGATGTTGCCGACGGCGGCCGTGCGCAGGCCCGCCGCCTGGAGGATGGCGGCGAGCATGCGGACGGTGGTGGTCTTGCCGTTGGTGCCGGTGACCGCGAGCCAGGGGGCGGCGTCCGGGCCGCGCAGCCGCCAGGCCAGTTCGACGTCGCCCCACACGGGCACACCGGCCCGCTCGGCGGCGGCGAACAGCGGCTTGTCCGGCTGCCAGCCGGGCGCCGTGACGACCAGGTCGGTGTCCTCGGGCAGGGTGTCGCCGTCGCCGAGGCGGACGGTGATGCCGAGTGCCTCCAGCTCCGCCGCCTGGGCGCGGGCGCGTTCGTCGTCGCCGTCGTTGACGACGGTGACGTGGGCGCCGAGGCCGTGCAGCACCTTGGCCGCCGGGACGCCGGAGACGCCGAGCCCGGCGACGGTGATCCGGCGTCCGGTGAAGTCCGTGGGACCGGAGGAGGTCACTTGTCCGCTGCCCATCCCGCGTAGAAGAGGCCCAGTCCGACGATCACACAGATGCCCTGAATGATCCAGAAGCGGACCACCACGAGGACCTCGGACCAGCCCTTGAGTTCGAAGTGGTGCTGGAGTGGCGCCATGCGGAAGACCCGCTTGCCGGTGAGCTTGAACGAACCGACCTGGATGACCACCGACATGGTGATGAGGACGAACAGGCCGCCGAGGATGGCGAGCAGCAGCTCGGTACGGGAGCAGATCGCGAGACCCGCGAGCACGCCGCCGAGCGCCAGCGAACCGGTGTCGCCCATGAAGATCTTGGCCGGTGAGGTGTTCCACCACAGGAAGCCGAGGCAGGAACCCATCAGGGCGGAGGCGACGACCGCGAGGTCGAGGGGGTCGCGCACCTCGTAGCAGGCGCCCGGGTTGGTGAGGGTCTGCGCGTTGGCGCAGGACTCCTGGAACTGCCAGACGCCGATGAAGGTGTAGGCGCCGAAGACCAGCACGGAGGCGCCGGTGGCGAGGCCGTCCAGACCGTCGGTCAAGTTCACGCCGTTGGACATGGCGAGGATCATGAACAGCGCCCAGACCACGAACAGCACCGGGCCGATGGTCCAGCCGAAGTCGGTGATGAACGACAGCTTGGTGGACGCCGGGGTGTTGCCGCGGTTGTCGGCGAACTGCAGGGCCAGGACCGCGAAGGCGATACCGACGATCAGCTGGCCGGCCATCTTGGCTTTGGCCCGCAGGCCCAGCGACCGCCGTTTGACGATCTTGATGTAGTCGTCGAGGAAGCCGACCAGTCCCATGCCGACCATGAGGCCCAGCACCAGCAGACCGGAGAACGTCGGCCCGGCGTCGGCCTCCTCGTCCAGATAGCCGGTGATCACCTTGGCCAGGAAGTAGGCGACGACCGTCGCCAGGATGAAGGCGATGCCACCCATGGTCGGCGTACCGCGCTTGCTGGCGTGCTCGCGCGGGCCGTCGTCACGGATGTACTGGCCGTATCCCTTGCGGGCCAGCAGCTTGATCAGCAGCGGGGTGCCGACCAGCGTCAGGAAGAGGCCAATGACTCCCGCGAACAGGATCTGCTTCATCATCGGGCGGCAACCTCACCCTCGGCACCGGTCCCGAGCAGCGCCTGCGCCACGCTCTCGAGCCCGACCGAACGGGACGCCTTCACGAGTACGACGTCTCCCGGGCGCAATTGGCTGCGCAACAGGTCGACCGCCGCCTGTGCGTCGGACACGTGCACCGACTCCTCACCCCACGAACCCTCGTTATATGCGCCCAGTTGCAGCCAGGCGGCTTCCCTGCCCCCGACCGCGACGAGCTTGCTGACGTTGAGCCGGACGGCGAGCCGTCCGACCGCGTCGTGCTCGGCGAGCGCCTCGTCCCCGAGCTCGGCCATCTTGCCGAGCACCGCCCACGTGCGTCCCCCTGCGGCCCGGGAGGCCCTGCCCATCGCTGCCAGGGCGCGCAGGGCGGCCCTCATGGACTCGGGGTTCGCGTTGTAGGCGTCGTTGACGACCGTCACGCCGTCCGGTCGCTCGGTGACCTCCATGCGCCAGCGGGAGAGGGAGCCCGCCTCGGAGAGCGCACGGGCGATCTCGTCTGCGGACATGCCCAACTCGTGGGCGACGGCGGCCGCGGCGAGCGCGTTCGACACGTGGTGCTCACCGTACAGGCGCATGGTCACATCACTTGCACCGGAGGGTGTGTGAAGCCTGAAGGAGGGCTGTCCGCTGTCCGTGAGTCGCACGTTCTCGGCACGGACGTCCGCTTCGCCGGACTCTCCGAAAAGGAGCACCTTCGCCTTCGTACGGGACGCCATGGCCCGTACGAGGGGGTCGTCCGCGTTGAGGACGGCCGTCCCGTCCTCGGGGAGGGCCTCGACGAGTTCGCCCTTGGCCTCGGCGATCTGCTCGCGGCCGCCGAACTCCCCGATGTGGGCGGAGCCGACGTTCAGGACGAGCCCGATCCTCGGGGGCGTCAGTCCGGTGAGGTAGCGGATGTGCCCGATGCCGCGGGCGCCCATCTCCAGGACGAGGAACCGGGTGTCCTCGGTGGCGGTCAGCGCGGTCAGCGGCAGCCCGATCTCGTTGTTGAGCGAACCGGGGGTGAAGACGGTCGGTGCCTTCTGCCGGAGCACCTGGGCGATGAGGTCCTTGGTGCTGGTCTTGCCGGCCGAGCCGGTCAGGGCGACGAGGGTGGCGCCCAGCCTTCGGACCACGTGCCGGGCGAGGGCGCCGAGGGCCGCCTGAACGTCGTCGACGACGATCGCCGGCACGCCGACGGGGCGGGAGGCGAGCACGGCCGCCGCACCCGCCCCGACGACCGCCGCGGCGAAGTCGTGGCCGTCGACGCGTTCCCCGACGAAGGCGACGAAGAGGCTGCCGGGGCCCGCCTCCCGTGAGTCCCGGACGACCGGTCCGGTGACCTGGACGGACGGATCCGGTATGTCGTGCGTCTGCCCGCCGACGACTTCTGCGATCTCGGCGAGGGAGAGGGCGATCACAAGTTCATCCCTGGGTCTTCTTGATGGCTTCGCGAAGCACCTGGCGGTCGTCGAACGGACGCACCACCCCGGCGATGTCCTGTCCCTGCTCGTGGCCCTTGCCGGCGACCAGCACGGTGTCGCCGGGCTCCGCGCGGGCGACGGCGGCGGCGATCGCGGCGGCCCGGTCCTCGAAGACCTGCACCTCGCCGCGCTCGTGGGCGGGCACGGAGGCGGCGCCCTGGAGCATGGCCGCGAGGATCGCGAGGGGGTCCTCGGAGCGGGGGTTGTCGGAGGTCAGCACGGCGGTGTCGGCGAGCCGGGCGGCCGCGGCGCCCATCGGCTCCCGTTTGCTGCGGTCGCGGTCGCCGCCGCAGCCGAGCACGACGTGCACCTTGCCCTCGGTGATGCGGCGCAGGGCGCGCAGCACCGACTCGACCGCGTCGGTCTTGTGGGCGTAGTCCACCACCGCGAGGTACGGCTGCCCCTCGTCCACCCGCTCCAGGCGGCCGGGCACACCCGGCACGGCGGCGATGCCGTCGGCGGCGGACTGCGGGTCGAGCCCGGCGGCGGCCAGCGCGACGATCGCGGCCAGCGTGTTGGCCACGTTGAAGGGTCCGGGCAGCGGCGAGGTGGCCGAGATCCGCTCGTCCTTCGGGCCGACCACGGTGAACGTCGAGTCCAGCGGGCCGACCTTGACGTCCTCGGCCCGCCAGTCGGCGTCCGGGTGGCCCTCGGCGGAGTAGGTGACCACGGGGACCCCGGACTCCTTGGCCAGCCGGCGGCCGTACTCGTCGTCCACGTTGACCACGCCGAACCGGCTGCGGGCCGGGGTGAACAACTGCGCCTTGGCCTGGAAGTAGTCCTCCATCCCGGAGTGGAACTCCATGTGCTCCGGGCTGAGGTTGGTGAAGACCGCGATGTCGAAGACGCAGCCGTCCACCCGGCCGAGCACCAGGGCGTGGCTGGAGACCTCCATGGCGACCGCGTCGGTGCCGCGTTCGCGCATGACGGCGAACAGCGCCTGCAGGTCGGTGGCCTCGGGCGTGGTGCGTTCGGACTTGATGCGCTCGTCGCCGATGCGCATCTCGACGGTGCCGATGAGCCCGGTGCTGCGGACGGTCCGCAGGCCGCCCTCGACGAGGTAGGCGGTGGTGGTCTTGCCGGAGGTGCCGGTGATGCCGATCTGCAGCAGGTCGCGGCCCGGGTGGCCGTAGATGGTGGCGGCCAGTTCGCCCATCCGCGCCCGCGGGTCGTCGACCACCAGCGCGGGGAGTCCGGTCGCGGCGACGCGCTCGGCCCCGGCGGGGTCGGTGAGCACGGCGACCGCGCCGAGGCTCGCGGCCTGGCTGACGAAGTCGGCGCCGTGCGCCCGGGCTCCCGGGAGGGCGGCGTACAGGTCGCCGGGCCGGACGGCACGCGAGTCGTGGGTGATGCCCGTGACCTCGGGTGCGTGTTCGGGCGCGGGGGCACCCAGCTGATCGGCGAGTTCCGTCAGGGGTGTGGCGGAGAGCTGCACCGGCCGGGGCGGTCCCGGATATGTCACGGGGTGGCCCTTCTGGGTGGTTTGGGACTGATCAGGGTGTGGCACGGCGGTGAGCGTACCGGGCGCGACCGCGTCGGAGCCAAAGCGGGGCCCGTGCGGTCCGCCGTCCCGGGCGGGCCGGGGCGTCGTGGGGCCGGGCGAGGAGGAGGGGAGGTGCGGTGTCCCGGGGTCCGGGTGGTTCGTGGTCACGGGGTGGTTCCTGGTGGCTCGGTCGTGCGGGACTCGGGGGCCGGCACGGGGCGGACGGGGGACGGTCGGCGTGCGGCCCGGCGGGCGGGCCGGTGCCCCGGCCCGGGGCGGCCGGGCGGGGACGCGGTGCCGGTCAGGGGCTGAAGGTGACCGGCAGTCTGGCGGGTTCGGCGCCGGTCGGCGGGACCTGGAGGGACTTCAGGGCGAACTCCATGACCTGCTTGTAGACGGGTCCGCAGATCTGGCCGCCGAAGTAGCTGCCCCGGGTGGCGTTCTGGATGACGCAGTAGACGGTGACCCGGGGCTTGTCGGCGGGCGCGAACCCGGCGAACGACGAGGTGTAGCCGTGGTACTTGCCGGTGGCCGGATCCACGCGGTTGGCCGTGCCCGTCTTGCCCGCGACGCGGTAGCCGGGGATCCGGGCCTTGGTGCCGGTGCCCTCCTCGTCGTCGACCACCGACTCCAGCATTCGGGACAGGGTCGTGGCGGTCTTCTCGCTGACCACCCGCTTCTTCTCGGGCTTCGGGGCGGGCGTGAAGCGGCCGTCGGGCCCCTTGCTGCCGCGCACCAGCCGGGGTTCGACGCGTACGCCGCCGTTGGCGATCGTGGAGTAGACCGAGGCGGCCTGCATCGCGTTGACGGACACGCCCTGGCCGAAAGGAATCGTGTACTGCTGGGAGGTCGACCACTGGCCGGGCGGCGCGAGGATGCCCTTGGTCTCGCCCGGGAAGCCGAGTCCGGTGTGGCTGCCCAGGCCGAAGGCGCGCAGGTAGTCGTACAGCACCTTGTTGGCGGCGGACTGGGTCTTGCCGAGCTGTCCGGTGGCCAGGATGGTCCCGATGTTGCTGGACTTGGCGAGGACGCCGTTGAGCGTCAGGTACCAGGTGGGGTGGTCGATGTCGTCCTTGAACAGCCGGTCGCCGCGGTGCAGCCGGTTGGGCACCACGACGTGCGTCTGCGGGGTGGCGGCGTTCTCCTCCAGCACGGCCGCCATCGACAGCACCTTGGCGGTGGAGCCGGGCTCGAAGGCGTCCTGGAGCGCGGCGTTGCCGAGCGTGTCGGGGTTCGCCTCGGAGAGGTCGTTGGGGTCGAACCCGGGGGCGTTGGCCATCGCGAGGACCTCGCCGGTGCGGGTGTCCTGGACGATGACGTAGCCGCGGTCCGCCTTGGACTTCTCCACCTGCTTGCTGATGGCGTTCTGCGCGGCCCACTGGATGTCGCGGTCGATGGTGAGCTCGATGTCGCTGCCGGGCACGGCCGGGGTCTCGGTGGAGCCGGCGGTCGGGACCAGCCGGCCGCCGGACTGGGCGTAGCGGATCTCGCCGTCCTTGCCGGCCAGCTGCTTGTCCAGCTGGAGCTCGATGCCGCCGCCGCCCTTGCCGGAGGCGTTGACCCAGCCCAGTATCCCGGCGGCCAGCTCGTTGTTCGGGTACACCCGCTTGCTGGTGGGCACGGAGAAGACTCCGGCGAGGACGTTGACGGCCGACTTGTCGGTCTCCGTCTTCTTCGCCAGCGTGGACTTCAGGTCCTTGATCTGCTTCCAGACCTGCGGGGTCTGGCGGCCGGCCAGCTTCACGTAGCGCTGCTTCTTGTTCTCCGGCCGCAGCTTCCCGACCAGCTTGTCCTGGGACTGGCCGAGGATCGGCGCGAGGAGCGCCGCCGCCTGTTCCGGTCCGTCGGTGATCTCCAGCTCGGCGGGCGCGAACATCGTCGGGTCGGCGGTGATGTCGTAGGCGTCCTCGCTGGTGGCGAGGGCGACGCCGTGGCGGTCGGTGATCTCGCCGCGCTCGGCGGCCAGCACCTGGCCGACGTAGCGGTTCTGTTCGGCCTTGGACGCGTAGGTGCCGGCGTCGACGGCCTGCACCTGCACCAGGCGCACCACGAAGGCCAGGAGGACCAGGGTCAGTGCGACGCCGACCAGGCGCAGCCGGGGGCGGGGGCTGCCCAGCTTGATCGTCTTGGGGGCCGGGCGGGCCGGGCCGGGCCGACGGGCGGGGCGGGCGCCGGGCGCAGGGCGGCGGGCGGGGCGGGCGCCGGGCGCGGGGCGGCGGGCGGCTCCCCGGCCGGCGGACCTGGCGGGGCCGGGCACCCGGCGGCGCGGCGGTTCCCTGTCGGACACTTCCGTCACCTGCCGGGGGTCGAGGAGGGAGCGGGGGCGGGGGCGCCCGTGGGGACCGAAGCGGCGGCGCTGGGCAGCGGGACCGTCGCGGTGGCCATCGCCTCGGGTGCCGGGACGCGGGGGGCGCCGGCCGCGGCGGCGGGGCCGGGGACGCCCTTGACCTTGCCGTCGGGGCCGAGGAAGGCGGGGTCGCCGCCGGGGACCATGCCGAGGTCGCGGGCGCGGCGCTGGAGGGCGTCGGGCGCGGAGTGGGCGTCGATGTCCCGCTGGAGGGCCTGCTCCTCGTCGGTGAGGTTCTTGGTGTCCCGCTTGAGGTCGTCGAGTTCGAAGGCGCCCTCGCTGAGCGCGGAGTTCAGTACCAGCAGTCCGATCAGCCCGCCGCCGAGGAGGAGGACGACGAGGAGGACGAAGGGGGTGCGGGCCGCCCGGGCCCGCCCGGCGGGGAGGAGCTGCGCGAGACGGGCCGCCCTCCCCCTCAGTTCGGGTTTCCTGTTCACTCACGCTCCCCTGGGTTCGTTCTTCTGCCCGTGCACGTCCCCCCGTCCGGCGCCGCTATGCGACGTCCTCCCTGATGCGCTGGGCGCCGCGCAGCCGTGCGGGGGCCGCGCGCCGGTTCTCGGCGATCTCCTCCTCGGTGGGGAGTTCGGCACCTCGGGTGAGCAGCTTGAGCCGGGGCTGGTAGCGCTCGGGGACCACCGGCAGTCCGGGCGGGGCGGTGGTGGCGGCGCCGGCCGCGAGGACCTGCTTGACCAGCCGGTCCTCCAGGGAGTGGTACGACAGCACGGCGATGCGTCCGCCCACTTCGAGGGCCCGCACGGCGGCCGGGATCGCCCGCTCCAGCACGGCCAGCTCGCCGTTGACCTCGATCCGCAGGGCCTGGAAGGTGCGCTTGGCCGGGTTGCCGCCGGTGCGCTTGGCCGCCTGGGGCAGGGCGTCGCGGATCAGCTCCACCAGCCGTGCGCTGCGGTCGAACGGCTCCTTCTCGCGCTCGCGGACGACGGCCGCGACGATCCGCTTGGCCTGCTTCTCCTCGCCGTAGGTCCGCAGGATGCGCACGAGGTCGCCGGGCGGATAGGTGTTGAGGACCTCGGCGGCGCTCATGCCGGCCGTCTGGTCCATGCGCATGTCGAGGGGGGCGTCCTGGGCGTAGGCGAAGCCCCGGTCGGCCTCGTCGAGCTGCATGGAGGACACGCCGAGGTCGAACAGCACGCCCTGCACGCGCGGCAGGCCGAGCCGGTCGAGGACGTCGGGCAGCTCGTCGTAGACGGCGTGCACCAGGGTGGCCCGCTCGCCGAAGGGGGCCAGCCGTTCGCCGGACAGGCGCAGGGCCTCCTTGTCCCGGTCGAGGGCGACCAGGCGGGCCTCGGGGAAGCGGCGCAGCAGGGCCTCGCTGTGGCCGCCGAGGCCGAGGGTGCAGTCGACGACCACCGCTCCGGGCCGCTCCAGGGCGGGGGCGAGCAGGTCCAGGCAGCGGCCGAGCATGACCGGGACGTGCCGCGCCGGGCCTGCCCCTCGCTCGCCGTCACCGGTGTTCTCACGCGCTTCGCGCCCTGTCACTGATGGGCCCTCTCACATCCGGCCCGGCCGTGTCGCACCGCCGGGTCCCCGCCCCTCCCCCGGTGACGGGGCGGCCTGTCGGCGCCGGAAGCGGGAGGAGGCCGGGAGCGGGAGGAGGCCGAGCCGTGCGTACGCGCCGCGCACGCGAGGAGATCTCCGGGCGGGGCCCGGGTCTCCCTGGAAAACAGTCCGGCGGGAGGGCCTCGCCTCCCGCTTCGCGTCACTTTAGTCCACGGTGTCGCCCGGTCAATCAACCGGCCTGCGCGTCGTGGGCGGGGGGCGCGGGGTACGCCCCGGCACGGGACAATTCACCCACAAGAGGCAGATCACATCGCCTCTGTGGATTACCTCACAACAAATCCCGATGCGGTTCTTTGTCCCGTCTCATGACGCGCCGCGGCGGGAGGTGAGCATTACCGTCATGAGTATGACGACTTCTGCATCGGTTCCCGCAGGCTCAGGACGGGCGACGCTCGGCGAGGAGACGGTCACCGACCGTCTGGTCGACGCCAACCATCAGTACGCCGCGGCGTTCAGCGACCCCGGCATGGACGCCCGCCCGGTCCTCCGGGTCGCGGTCGTGGCCTGCATGGACGCCCGTCTGGACCTGCACGCGGCGCTCGGCCTCGAACTCGGCGACTGCCACACCATCCGCAACGCCGGCGGGGTCGTCACCGACGACGTGATCCGCTCGCTGACCATCAGCCAGCGCGCTCTGGGTACGCGCAGCGTGGTGCTGATCCACCACACCAACTGCGGTCTGGAGTCCATCACCGAGGAGTTCCGGCACGACCTGGAGATGGAGGTCGGCCAGCGGCCGGCCTGGGCCGTCGAGGCCTTCCGCGACGTCGACCAGGACGTGCGGCAGTCGATGCAGCGGGTGCGGACCTCGCCGTTCCTGCTGCACACCGGCGACGTGCGTGGTTTCGTCTTCGACGTCAAGAGCGGTCTGCTTCGGGAGATCGACCCCGCCTGACCTGCCGCCCGTCCCGATCGCGCCCCTGGTTCCCCGGGAGGCACGAAGGTCGTACGACCTGACATATCGCCGCCAGTTGTCCACAGGCGAGTGACACGAATCGGTAACGGCGGCAAGAATGCGGGAGTGGTGTCACGCGGAACTTTTCCCGCGTGGTGTCCGTGATTCGGGGTGGGCCGGTCCGCACAGCAAGGCGTCGGCCCGGAACATATGTGCCCACGCTCCCCGGGAGCGTGGGCAAAGGCCGAGGAGGGCCGGGTGCCGACCTTTGACGATCGAGCGAGCCATGGGGGCGCCCCCGACCGAGCGTATTCGAGGGTGGGAGATGATCTGACCGCCGTCGCGGAGCGCGTGCGGGGGTCGGTGGAAGGCGTGATCGAGGGCAAGCCCGAGGTCGTACGGCTCTCGCTGACCGTGCTGCTCGCCGAGGGACACCTGCTCATCGAGGACGTCCCGGGAGTCGGCAAGACGATGCTGGCCAAGGCGCTGGCGCGGTCCATCGACTGTTCGGTGCGGCGGATCCAGTTCACGCCGGACCTGCTGCCGTCGGACATCACGGGGGTCTCGATCTGGGACCAGCAGCGCCGTGACTTCGAGTTCAAGCCGGGTGCCATCTTCGCGCAGGTGGTGATCGGCGACGAGATCAACCGCGCCTCGCCCAAGACGCAGTCCGCGCTGCTTGAGTCGATGGAGGAGCGCCAGGTCACCATCGACGGCAAGACCTACGAGCTGCCCAGCCCCTTCATGGTGGTGGCGACGCAGAACCCGGTCGAGATGGAGGGCACCTATCCGCTGCCGGAGGCCCAGCGCGACCGTTTCATGGCCCGCGTCTCGGTCGGCTATCCGAGCGCCGAGGCCGAACTGCAGATGCTGGACGTGCACGGCGGCGTCTCCCCCCTGGAGGACCTCCAGCCGGTGGCGCACGCGCACGACATCGTGAAGCTGATCGAGGCGGTCCGCGGCGTCCACGTCGCCGAGCCGGTCCGCCGGTACGCGGTCGACCTGGTCGGGGCCACCCGTACGCACCCGGACCTCAGACTCGGCGCGTCACCGCGCGCCACGCTGCACCTGCTGCGCGCGGCGAAGGCGGCCGCGGCCCTGAGCGGCAGGGAGTACGCGCTGCCGGACGACGTACAGGCCCTCGCCGTGGCCGTGCTCGCCCACCGGCTGCTGCCCACCGCGCAGGCACAGCTCAACCGCCGCACCGCCGAGCAGGTCGTCCAGGAGATCCTGCAGAGCACCCCGGTCCCGGCGGCGGCACCCCAGCAGTCCGGCTTCGGCCCGGGCCAGGGCGTGCCGGGTTACGGCCAGCACCCGCCGCGGAGGCTGTGATGGCCTCCGCGGGGGCGGCCCGGGCCGAGGGGACCGGCGGTGACCGGGGCGGCGTACGCACGGCCCTGGCCGGGCTGACCACCCGCGGACGTTCCTTCCTGGCCGCCGGGGTGGCCGCCGCGATCTGCGCGTACGTGCTCGGCCAGAGCGATCTGCTCCGGGTCGGGCTGCTGCTGTCGGTGCTGCCGCTGGTGTGCGCGGGCGTGCTCTACCGCACCCGCTACCGGGTCGCGGGCAGCCGCCGGCTCTCCCCCGCTCGCGTCCCGGCCGGGTCGGAGGCCCGGGTGCACCTGCGGATGGACAACGTCTCCCGGCTGCCCACCGGCCTGCTGATGCTCCAGGACCGGGTGCCCTACGTCCTGGGCCCCCGCCCGCGGTTCGTCCTGGACCGGGTGGAGGCGGGCGGGCGCCGCGAGGTGTCCTACCGGGTCCGCTCCGACCTGCGCGGCCGGTACCCGCTGGGCCCGCTGCAGCTGCGGCTGTCGGACCCGTTCGGGATGTGCGAGCTGACCCGCTCGTTCTCCACCTACGACACGCTCACGGTCGTCCCGCGCGTGGAGCCGCTGCCGCCGGTGCGGCTGAGCGGCGAGGCGAGGGGGTACGGCGACGGCCGGCTGCGGGCCCTGGCCCTGGCGGGGGAGGACGACGTGATCCCGCGCGGCTACCGCTACGGCGACGACCTGCGCCGGGTGCACTGGCGCTCCACGGCCCGCTACGGCGAGCTGATGGTGCGCCGCGAGGAGCAGCCGCAGCGCGCCCGCTGCACGGTGCTGCTGGACACCCGGGCCATCGCCTACGAGGGCGCCGGGCCCGACTCGGCCTTCGAGTGGGCGGTGTCGGGCGCCGCCTCGGTGCTGGTGCACATGCTGGAGCGGGGCTTCTCGGTACGGCTGCTGACCGACACGGGCAACGCGGTGCCGGGCGAGGGCTCCGACGGGTTCGCGGGCGCCGGCCAGGAGTCGGCGGACGCGGCCGGGCTGATGATGGACACCCTCGCCGTGGTCGACCACTCCGACGGAGCGGGCCTGTCCCGCGCGTACGACGTGCTGCGCGGCGGCAACGAGGGCCTGCTGGTGGCGTTTCTCGGCGGCCTCGACGAGGAACAGGCCGCCGTGTGCGCGCGGATGCGGCAGCGCAGCGGCGGCGCCCTGGCCTTCGTCATGGACCGGGAGAGCTGGCGGCGGGACCCGGCCGGCGGGCCCGGCCCGGCGGAAGGCCACGGGGACACCCTGCGCCTGCTGCGTGAGGCGGGCTGGACGGCGGTGGGCGTGCCGCGCGGTGCCGCCCTGGAAGGGCTGTGGCGGCTGGCGGAGCGGGAGCGCTCCGGACTGGCCGCGGCGAACGGCGGGGAGGGACCGTGATGAGCGGGCGGATACGGCTGACCCTGGCGGCGTGGGGGGCCACGCTGCTCGCGGCGAGCGCCCTGCTGCCCCTGGTCAGGCCGGCCACCTGGCTGATGCAGGCGGCGTTCCTGCTGGCCGTGCAGGCGGGCGTGGGGGCGGCGGCCCGCAGGGTGCCGCTCTCCCGGTTCGTGACGGTGGCGGCCCAGCTGCTCGTCACCCTGTTCCTGCTGACCCTGGTCTTCGCCCGCGAGCACGCCTTCGCCGGGCTGATCCCGGGCCCGGAGGCGATCCGCTACTTCGCCGAGCTCCTGGAGAGCGGCGGGAACGACGTCAGCCGGTACGCGATACCGGCGCCTCTGTCCGACGGCATCCGGCTGATGCTGGTCGGCGGGGTCCTGGTCATCGGGCTGCTGGTGGACACGCTGGCGGTCACCTTCCGCAGCGCGGCCCCGGCCGGGCTGCCGCTGCTCGCCCTGTACTCGGTGGCAGCGGGACTCGCCGACGGCGGCAGCGACTGGCTGTGGTTCCTGCTGGCGGCCGCGGGCTATCTGATGCTGCTGCTCGCCGAGGGCCGCGACCGGCTGTCCCAGTGGGGGCGGGTCTTCAGCGGGGCGACGCGCGGCCCGGGCGGTGAACCGGGCGCGACCGCCCCGGTGCGCACCGGCCGGCGGATCGGCATGGTGGCGCTCGGCATCGCCCTGGTGGTGCCGCTGGCCCTGCCGGCGATGGACGGCGGCCTGCTGGACCCGGCCGGTTCGGGCGTCGGACGCGGCGGCGGCGGGGGCGGCACGATCTCGGCGGTGAACCCGCTGGTCTCGCTGCGCGACTCACTGAACGTGAACGAGGACCGCCAGGTGATGTCGGTGCGCACCGAGCTGGAGGACACCTCCGACCTGTACCTGCGGATCGTCTCCCTGGACGACTTCGACGGCACCACCTGGAAGCCGTCGAAGCGGTCCATCACCACGGTGCCCGACGGCACCTTCCCGACCCCGGCGGGCCTGGGCCCCGAGATCGAGCGGGCCGAGGTCGGCACGACGATCTCGACCGCCGACTGGTACGGCCAGGACTGGCTGCCGATGCCGTATCCGCCGAGCGGGGTGAGCATCCGGGGCAACTGGCGCTACGAGCCGGTCGGGATGACGCTGGTCGGCGACCACGGGCAGGACACCCGCGGGATGACCTACGAGGTGCGCAGCCTCGACGTCCGGCCCACGGCGGAGCAGCTGGCCGGTGCGCCGGAACCGCTGGCCGTCCTGAAGCGGGAGTTCACCCAGCTGCCCGACTCGCTGCCGGACGTGGTCCACCGCACCGCCCGCGAGGTCACCGAGGGCGCGGCGAGCGACTACGACCGCGCGGTGAAGCTGCAGGACTGGTTCGCGGTGAGCGGCGGCTTCGAGTACGACACCCAGGTGGACGTCGGCAGCGGCTCGCGGGCGATCGCCCGCTTCCTGCGCGACAAGCAGGGCTTCTGCGTGCACTACTCCTTCGCCATGGCCTCGATGGCCCGGTCCCTCGGGATCCCGGCGCGGGTGGCGGTGGGCTTCGCGCCCGGCACCCCGCAGGCGGACGGCACGGTGGCGGTCGGGCTGCGGGACGCGCACGCCTGGCCGGAGCTGTACTTCGAGGGCATCGGCTGGACCCGTTTCGAGCCGACGCCCACCCGGGGCTCGATCCCCTCGTACACGCAGCCGGACACGGAGGAGAACGCGCTGCCGGACCCGGCCCGGCCCTCGGAGGCGGCCTCGGCGGCGCCGTCCGCGGCACCGTCCGCGAGCGACGGCTGCACGCTGGAGCGGATCCGGCTGGACGGCGGGTGCCCGACCGAGTCGGCCGAGGCGGTGATCGCGGCCGGTGGCGACGGCCCGAGGTGGTACACGGTGCTGCTGTGGGCGCTGGGCGGGCTCGCGGTCCTGCTGGTGCCCCTGACACCGATGCTGTGGCGGCTGCGGACCCGTGCGGTGCGTCTGGGCGCCCACGGACGCTCCGAGGCCGATGCGGCGCCGCATGTCCTGGCCGTCTGGGACGAGGTGACGGACACGGCGTGGGATCACGGGGTCTCCCCCGACGAGTCCCTGACACCGCGCAAGGCGGCGGCACGGGTCGTCCGGCTCGGCCGGCTGGACGGTGAGGCGGCGGCCTCGGTGCACCGGGTGGCGGACGCGGTGGAGCAGGTCCTCTACGCCCCGCGTCCACGTCCCGTGGCCGGTCTCGCGGACGACGTCCGCCGGGTGATCACCGGTCTGCGGGCGTCCTCCGGCCGGGGCGCGCGCCTGCGGGCCGTGTTCGCCCCGCGCTCCACCGTGCGGGTGGTGTGGCAGGCGTCGGCGTGGTGGGCCGGGGTGCGACGGCGCGCCCTGGCGCTGCGGCCGACGTGGCGCCGGCCCTCGCGGCAGCAGGGCTGAAGCGGGCGCCGGACAGGAGCGGACGTGAGGGGCGGTACGGCTACGGCCGTACCGCCCCTCACGGCTGTTCGAGGACTCTTCTGCGCCCGGCCCCCCGTCCGGTCGTTCGGCGTCCGGTGGCCGCTGTGCGGTGGCGTGCCGTGGCGTCCCGGATGCGGACGGGGCGGGGGCGGGGGCACGGGCCGGTGGAGCGGTGCAGGGGCGCCGTGGGGGCTGGACGCCCGCGGCGGGCGGGCGTCCGGGGTCCCCGGGCATGCGTGAGGGGGCGACCGCCGAGCGGGCGGTCACCCCCTGCACCACGTCTTCACCTGTCCGACGGCTGCGCGGAACCGGTGGAACATCCGGGCCTAATGGCCACCCTGTTCGTCTCGGCGACGCTGCCAGCGTTCCTCGATCCGGTGCATCATCGACCGTCGCTGTCGGCCCTGTCGTCCCGCCTGCGGGACGCCCGGGGCACCGGCGGCCGGCTGCTCACCGGGCTTGGGCGCTTTGCGCCAGCCGGTCACGGCGAGAACCGCGCAGCCCAGCATGACGAGGAATCCCACCACGCTGAGCCAGACCTGCTGGGCGACCATACCGGCCATGAGGAGCGCAATACCTACGAGGAAGCCCACGACCGCCTGGTAGACCCGCCGCCGGGTGTACGTACGCAGCCCGCTTCCCTCGAGCGCCGACGCGAACTTGGGATCTTCGGCGTACAGCGCTCGCTCCATTTGCTCGAGCATGCGCTGCTCGTGCTCCGAGAGCGGCACGGAGTCCTCCTCATCGTGCAGTCGCCGGGGGCGACCCGGGGGTCCCTACAGGATAGGCAGGGAATCGCCCCCGTGAAACCCGCCCCTCTACGCCAATGGGCCAACCGGAACCCGTCATGGACGTGCCGGCCCGCTGAGGCTCTCATTCCCCGGCGGCCGTCCCGTCATGCCGGGGCGGTCTCCCTCGATCATACGGCGCCCAGCCGCCATTCGGGGGGCCTGTGGCGCACTCCATGCGCGCGCGGGGTTTCGTACGAGCCCCTGATCAGCGGCTCGTCACACGAGACAACTCAGTCCCCGGCGGTCCCGGGGGCCCCGCCTGCCTCGCCCAGCACATGGAGCTGCGTGGCCACGGAGTGGAAGGCGGCGAGTTCCGCCGCCGCGGCCTCCAGCTTCAGCAGGGCGTCCAGCGCGCCGGGCTCGGTGTCCACGAGCGCGCCGGGCACCAGGTCGGCGAAGACGCGTACGCCGTGCACGGCGGCGATCCTGAGGCCGGCCCCCTCGGCGAGGCCGGTCAGCTGGCCGGCGGTGAAGCGGCGGGGCATGGGGTCGCCGCTGCCCCATCGGCCGTCCGGGTCGCCGAGCGCCTGGTGGGCCTCGGTGAAGTGCCCGGCCAGGGCGCGGGCGATGACCGCGCCGCCGAGACCGGCGGCGAGCAGGCTGAGGACGCCTCCGGGCCGCAGGGCGGCCACCGCGTTGCGCAGACCGTCGGCGGGGTCGTCGACGTATTCGAGGACGCCGTGGCACAGCACGACGTCGTAGCCGCCGCGCTCGGCCACGTCGAAGAGGCCGTGCGCGTCGCCCTGGCGGCCCTGGACCCGGTCGGCGACGTCGGCCTCGGCGACCCGGCGTTCGAGGGCGAACAGCGCGTTGGGGCTGGGATCGACGACGGTGACACGGTGGCCGAGACGGGCCAGGGGGACGGCGAAGTTGCCGCTGCCGCCGCCGGCGTCGAGGACGTCCAGCGCCTGGCGTCCCGTCGCCTTCACCCGCTTCTCCAGGGCGTCCTGGAGGATCTCCCAGACCACGGCGGTGCGCAGGGCGGCCCGGGACCGGGCGGGTTCCGGGCGCGGCGACGCCGTCTGCGGGTGGTCGGGGGCGGACGGGCGCATCGGGTCCGGCACGGCAGTTGCTCCTCGGCGCGGCACCGCCTTCATCCTCGGGCGGGGCGATCGGACGTGTCCGCCCGGTCCCGGGCATCGGGACGGGCGGGCTTCAGGCGCCTTCCACCCTATTGCCTCCACCGCCGGATCCGGTCACCTGCCTGCGCCGTCGGGGCGCGGGCGGACGGACGGCGCGGCCCGCCGCCCGGGCCGTCCGCGCCCCCGGTCCGGGTCAGCCCGCGTCCGGCATGTCCCGGTCCGCGGCACCGCCCGGGCCGGGCCCCTGGGGACGGCCGGCGCCCGGACGCTCCGCGCCCGGACGGCCGGTGTCCGGTCGGGGCTGCGGGAGGACCGGCTGGAGGACGAGCATCCGCTCCACCAGGCGCAGGAACACCGCCACGTCCCGTATCAGGTCGTCGGCGTCCCGGCCGGTCGCCGCGCCCTGGATGCCGGCCTCGGCCCGGGCGCGGCGCCGGGCCCCGGAGGCGAACAGCGCGCTCCACTCGGTCAGTTCGGGCGCGATCTCGGGGAGCACTTCCCAGGCGCTCCGTATCTTCGCCCGGGCCCGGGGCGAGGTCTCCGGCCGGCCGCGGGCGGCGAGCACGGCGGCGGCGGTGCGCAGGGCGGCCAGGTGGGCCGTCGCGTAGCGCTCGTTGGGGGTGTCGAGGACGGTGGCCTCGTCCAGTCCGGCACGGGCCTGGGCGAGCAGGTCGAGGGCGGCGGGCGGGGCCGCGGCGCGGCGCAGCACGGGGTGGACGTCGCTCGCCGGGCCGGTCAGTGAGGGGGCAGGGCCGGCTGCGCGGCGCCGACGGGCGGCGGCTGCGGACGAGTGGGCCATGACGAACCTCCTGTCGTCTTCGTGACGGCACGCCCGAGACGGGATGCCGTATGACACATCGTGAGGTATGGCACTGACAATCCGTTCTGACCTGCGACGTTGCCTCGATCGAGCGTTCGGGCTAACTTTTGCACTGACCAGTCAGTTCAAACATGGGGGAACGTGTGGACGGTCAGGGCGGAGCCGATGTCGCGGCCCGCGACTTCGGCCTGAAGGGACCGCGGGGCTGGGCGTTCCGCGGGGTCTCGGCCGACGCGGAGCCCGGCTCGCTGATCGCGGTGGAGGGACCGTCCGGCTCGGGGCGCACCTGTCTGCTGCTCGCGCTCACCGGGCGGATGCGGCCCACGGAGGGCCGGGCCGCCGTCGGCGGGCACGAGCTGCCCGGACGGATGGCCGCGGTCCGCAGGATCAGCGCACTCGCGCACGTCACGGGGGTGACCGACCTCGACCCGGCGCTCACCGTCGGGGAGCACCTGCACGAACGGGCGCTGCTCCAGCGCCGTTTCGGCGACACCCTGTCGGCGCTGCTGCGGCCGCGCGGCGAGCGGGCCGCGCGGGAGAAGCGGCGGGTGGACACCGCGCTGGCGGCGGCCGGACTCGATCCGCAGACGCTGCCGAAGGGCATCCGGACGGCGGTGCGGGACCTGGAGCGGGTGGAGGCGCTGCGGCTGTCCGTCGCGCTGGCGCTGCTCGGGGGGCCGCGGCTGCTCGGCGTCGACGACACGGACCTGAAGCTGTCGTCCGCCGAACGGGAGGAGGTCTGGGACCTGTTGAGGTCGCTCGCCGCGTCCGGCACCACGGTGGTGGCGGTGTGCAGCGAGGCCCCCGACGACGCCGTCCGCGTCCGTACGGGCGCCGCCCCGCAGGAGAACGCGTCGGAGCAGACGGACACGCGGGACGCCGCAGAGGACCCGGACACCGCACCGGACCGCGGCGAGCAGGACGACCGGCCCGAGGCCCCGTCGGACCACCTCGCCGACGACCGCCCCGACACCCCGCGCGACGCGCAGGACCCGCACCACGACACGAAGGAGGCGGCGGTCGATGCGCTCGCCGAAACTGGCCGCTCTTGAGCTCCGGCGGTTCGGGCGCGGCAAGCTGCCGCGTGCCGCGCTGGTCGCGCTGATGGTGCTGCCGCTGCTCTACGGCGCCCTGTACCTGTGGTCGTTCTGGGACCCGTACGACCGCCTGGACCGCATCCCGGTGGCGCTGGTCAACGACGACAAGGGGGCGACCGCGGACGGGAAGAGGATCACCGCGGGCGACGACATCGCGGAGGGGCTGCGCGAGAGCGGCACCTTCGACTGGCGCGAGGTGAGCGCCGAGGAGGCGCGCCGGGGCGTGGAGGACGGCACGTACTACCTGTCGCTGACGATGCCCGCCGACTTCAGCCGCCGGATCGCGTCCAGCTCCGGGGACGCGCCGGAGACCGGCGCCCTGAAGGTGCGGACCAACGACGCCAACAACTACATCGTCGGGCAGATCTCCCGCACGGTGTTCGGTGAGGTGCGCCAGGCCGCCTCGGCCAAGACCTCGCGGTCCTTCCTGGACAAGATCTTCGTGTCGTTCTCCGACATCCACGGCCGGACCGAGGAGGCGGCGAAGGGCGCCGACCGGCTCAAGGGCGGGATCGGCAAGGCGGAGAAGGGCTCGAAGGACCTCGCCGGCCATCTGACGAACGCCAAGCAGGTCAGCGGCAAGCTGTCCAAGGGCCTGGTGGACCTCCACAAGGGGGCGGGCAGCCTCAAGGACGGCTCCCGCAAGGTGGCCGACGGGACGGGCGCCCTGGCGGACCGGGTGAACGCCCTCGACACCGAGGTGGGCCCGTTCCTGGAGAAGAACGAGAAGGCCATCGGGGACACCGCACGGCTCGTCGCCGACGCGGCCGGCGGTCTCCGCGGCGACCTCGACACGCTGCGGGAACGCGCCCCGTCCGCCGCCGAGGACGCCCGGACCGCCTCCACGGCCCTGAACGACGTCCACCGCACGCGCTGCGAGGAGGCCGAGGAACCCGACGCCGCCTGCGCCGACCTGGGGAAGGCGAAGGACGCGGCGGCCGACGCGGCCGGTGCCGCCGAGGAGGTCGGCGCCCTGGTCACCGACCACCGCGAGGACCTGAAGAAGCTGGACACGCGGCTGGGCACCCTGGAGAAGCAGGCCGAGGCGCTGGCCGGCCGCGCGCCGAACCTGTCCGAGGACCTGGACGACGCGGTGAAGCGGATCAACGAACTCGACAAGGGCGCCGGCAAGGTCGCCTCCGGCCTGAAGAAGCTGCACGAGAAGCTGGGCACGGCCGAGTCGGGCGCGTCCGGGCTCGACAAGGGCATCGGCAAGCTGGAGACCGGTGCCGTGGACCTGAACGGCGGCATCTACAAGCTGGTGGACGGCTCCGGCAAGCTGGCCGGAGGCCTGCACGAGGGCGCCGACCGCATCCCGGACTACGACGCGCAGGACCGCGACCGGCGCACCGAGGTGATGGCCGATCCGGTGAAGCTGGTCTCCCGGGACCTGCACAAGGCGCCCAACTACGGCACCGGTTTCGCCCCGTACTTCATCCCGCTGTCGCTGTGGGTGGGCGCGATGGTGGCGTACATGCTGATCGCGCCGATGAACCGGCGGGCGCTCGCGGCGGGTGCCTCCGCGTGGCGGATCGCGCTGGCGGGCTGGCTGCCGGTGGTGGCGATCGGGGTGCTCCAGACGATGGCGCTGATGGCGGTGCTGCACTGGGCGATCGGGCTGCAGATGGCCCGGGCGGCGGGCACGGTCGGCTTCCTGTTCCTGGCGAGCGCGTGCTTCGCGGCGATCGTGCAGTGGCTGAACGCCCGGTTCGGCGCGGCGGGCCGGATCCTGGTCCTGGCGCTGCTGATGCTCCAGCTGACGTCGGCGGGCGGCACGTACCCGGTGCAGACCAGTCCCGGCTTCTTCGAGGCGCTGCACCCGTACCTGCCGATGAGCTACGTGGTCGAGGCGCTGCGGCGGCTCATCACGGGCGGCGGGCTCGGTCCGGTGTGGCAGGCGTGCGCGGTGCTGGCGGTCTTCACCGCGGGCGCGCTGGCGCTGACCGCCCTGTCGGCCCGGCGCCGCCAGGTGTGGACCCTGGACCGGCTGCACCCGGAGCTGAGCCTGTGACCGGGCGGCCCGGCGGGGCTGTGACAATCAGGGCCATGGAAAGCAGCAGCGCCGTGTCGGGCGGCAGCGCCCGCCGTGAGGCCACCCGGCAGAGACTCTACGAGGCGGCCGTCACCCTCATCGCCGAACAGGGGTTCTCCGCCACCACCGTGGACGAGATCGCCGAACGGGCGGGGGTGGCGAAGGGCACGGTCTACTACAACTTCGCCAGCAAGTCGGTCCTCTTCGAGGAACTCCTGCGGCACGGGGTCGGTCTCCTCACCGCCTCGCTGAAGGAGGCGGCCGACCGGACGGCCGGGGCGGGCGGCTCCGCGGTCGACGCCCTGGACGCGATGATCCACGCGGGGTTGGTCTTCATCGACCGCTATCCGGCCTTCACGCAGCTGTACGTGGCGGAGCTGTGGCGCACCAACCGGGCGTGGCAGTCCACGCTGATGGTGGTGCGCCAGCAGGCCGTGGCGGTGGTCGAGGGGGTGCTGCGGGAGGGTGTGGAGCGCGGCGAGCTGAGCGAGGAGATCGACGTCCCGCTGACGGCGGCGGCGCTGGTCGGGATGGTCCTGGTGGCCGCGCTGGACTGGAAGTCGTTCCAGGCCGAGCGGTCCCTGGACGATGTGCACGCGGCGCTGTCCCGGCTGCTCCAGGGCCGGGTGAGCGGCTCCGGATGAGCGGCTCCGGATGAGCGAAGGCGCCGGTCCGCCGGTGGCCGCGTCCCCCGCGGGCCACCGTCGGTCCGGCGCCTTCCTTGCTCCCCCGTGCGTTCCCCCGTCGGAACCCCCGTGCGGTCGTCCCACGGGTTCCCCCGTGCCTCGCTCCCGCCGACGTCCGTCGGCGGAAGGAGCGGAACGAGGGCCGTCTCCGTTCCGGCGCCCCGTGTCGCCGGTGCCGGAGCCGCGCCCCCTCTCCGTGGTCTCCACTGTGCCGTTCACGCAGGTCGCCGCCCATCCGCACAGCTACTCATCTGCGCCGCTGAGTACGGGTACTCACCCGTGCGCCCCGGCACCCGGGGGGCCGCGCCGCCGGACGGGCCCCGGCGCCCGGGCGCCGGTACTCGGCGCGGGCCGGGCCGGTGGCGGCGGATAAAGTCCCTGGCATGGCACGGATTGCGGTGATCGGCGCCGGGATGGGCGCGATGGGGGCGGCCGCCCGGCTGGCCGTCGCGGGCCACCGGGTGACGGTGTACGAGCGGACGGAGACCTACGGGGGCGCGCTGCGCCGCCGGGAGCGGGACGGGTTCCGTTTCGACACCGGCCCCGGTCTGCTGCCGCTGCCCGCGGTCTACCGGGACCTGTTCCTGAAGACCGGCCGGGAGCCGCTGGAGGAGTGCGTCGAGCTGGTCCAGGTCGACCCGTCGTCCCGGCACGTGTTCGCGGACGGCACGCAGGTGGCGCTGCCGAACGCCTCGCGCGCGGGTGTGGTCGCCGCCCTGGACGGCACACTGGGCGCCACCGCCGGCCGGCGCTGGGGCGACTTCCTGGTGCGGGCCCGCGAGACCTGGGACCGGACGCGCCGGCCGCTGCTGGAGGAGCCGCTGTGGCCGAACTGGCAGGTGCTGGCCGAGCGGGAGCCCTACCCGGCCGTCCCGCACCGCAGGCTGCTGCGCACCCGCGTCGCGGGCACCCTGGCCGAGGTGGGCGCCTGGGAGCTGCGCGACGCCCGCCTGGTCGCCCTGCTGGAGAGCCATGCGCTGGCCCTCGGCATGGATCCGCGGACCACCCCGGCCAACGCGGCGGTGCTGCCGTACATGGAGCACGCCTTCGGCATGTGGTACGTGCGCGGCGGTCTGCGGGAACTGGCCCGCGCGGTCCACGACCGGTGCCGGGCGCGCGGGGTGGAGTTCCGCTTCGGCGCCGAGGTGGTCCGGGTGCGGGAGAAGGACGGCCGGGTGGCGGGCGTGGAGCTCGCCGACGGGAGTGCCGGGGACGCGGAGTTCGTGGTGGCGGGTGCGGCGCCCGGTGAGCTGGACCGGCTGTGCGGGGACATCCCGGTGCGCGGGGACGGCGAGGTCCCGGCCCGGCGGGCGGCGGCGAGCCGGCTGGCCGTGCTGCTCGCGCTGCGCGGCGGGCGGCCCGGGGGCACCGCCCACCGCACGGTGGTGCACGCGGCGGACCGCGAGGAGGAGCTGGGGGCGCTGTTCGGCGGCCGGCCGTCGCTGCCCGCCCGTCCGACGGTCACCGTGCTGCGGCCGGACGACCCCGCCCTCGTCCCCGACGCGGGCCACGAGGCGGTCACGCTGTCCGCGGTGGTGCCCGCGCGGCCCGGCGGGTGGCACGGGCCGGACGCGGAGGCCCTCGCCGCGTACGCCGGGCAGCTGATCGAGGTCGCGGAACGCGCGGTGCCCGGCCTGCGCGACCGGCTGCTGTGGCACGAGGTACGCACCCCCGCCGACATCGCGGCGGAGACCGGGGCGCCGCACGGGGCGGTGCCGCCGCCCGCGCTGGCGGCGGCCGGCGGACGGCTGCTGCACGCGGCCAACAGCACACGCCTGCCGGGGCTGTTCACGGTCGGCGGCTGGTCCCATCCCGGCGGCGGGCTGCCGCACGCGGGGATGTCGGGGGCGCTGGTCGCCGGGCTGATCGTGGAGGGGCCGGACTTCCGCGGGTCGCAGTGACGGCCGGGCCCGGATGACGCGCGTCCGGCGCCCGCAGCCCCCGTCGGGGCGCGGGGCGGGTCAGTAGCGGTACTGCTCGTCGTATCCGTTGCCGTAGGTGGGGCTGTTGCCGGGGACCTGCTGGTTGTCCTGGTGCGGGTAGGGCTGCTCGGCCGGGAGGTCGCCGCCGTAGGTGTCGTCGGTGCGCTGCTGCGGCACCCAGAGCCCGCCGGCCGGGGTCTCGCCGCCGTAGCCGCCCGCGTAGGCGTCCTGGCCATAGGTCTGCTGGCCGTAGCCCTGGGTGTCGGTGTACCCGGTGTCGTAGGAGGTTCCGCCGTAGGTCGGGGATCCGATGTACGGGTCGGAGTAGGCGGCGTACTGCTGCTGCCCGGTGGTGTCGTAGCCCTGCTGCTGGCCGTAGCCGGAGTAGTCGTACGAGTAGCCCTGGCCCGCGGTGGCGTACTGGTCCTGGTACGGGTCCTGGGACGGGGTGGCGTAGCCGCCGGTGTCGCCGTAGGTGCCGTAGGAGCCGGTGTCGTCCGGCATCGGCTGGGGCTCGTAGACCGCGGTGGTCTCGGCCGCCGAGGGCCGGTCCGGGCGGGGGGTGAACACGTCGTCGCGGCCGTAGTCGTCGTCCTGGCCGTAAGCGTCGTCGTGGCGCCGGTCGGCGGACTCGTCCGGGTGGCCGTCGCCGGACGCCTCGAGGTCGGAGACCTCCAGGGTCGGCTCGTCACGGTCGTCACGGCGGCCCTTGACGGCGGCCAGCCCGGGCGCGTTGACCGCCCAGCCCTCCGCGAAGCCGCGGCGGAAGGACAGCGTGACGTACGTCTGGCCGACCGCGAAGGCGGCGGCGCCCAGACCGATGACGACCACGGACGGGATCAGCACGCCGACCACCACACCGAGGAAGCCGACGAAGGCGAGCAGCCGCCAGCGCAGCCGCGCCTTGTACTGCAGCAGCACCTCGCCGAGCAACCACAGCGCGACGATGCCGAACGCGATGTAGAGGACCGTCCAGCCCATGTACGCCCCTCTCCCAGTGGCCGCTACGCAGTGTGTCGTACACCGGTGCGACCGGTCTAGGCCCGCGGTGGGTGGTGCAGGCCCAGGTTCTCGTAGATTTCCAGCGTCGCCGTGGAGTTGTTGAGCGTGATGAAGTGCAGTCCGGGCACTCCCTCTGCCAGCAGCCGCGCGCAGAACTCCGTTGCGAACTCGATACCGATGGAGCGTACCGCCGCCGGATCGTCCCTGGCTGTGAGGATCCGCTCTTTCAAGGTGTCGGGGAACACTGCGTTACTCAGCTTTGGCAATCGTTCCAGCATCTTCACGCTGGTCACGGGCATGACCTCGGGGATCACGGGCGTTTCGCAGCCCGCAGCGTCGACTCGGTCACGCAGCCGCAGGTAGGACTCCGGCTGGAAGAACATCTGCGTGATGGCGTAGTCGGCGCCGGCCCGGCACTTGTCGACGAAGTGTGCCACGTCGGTGTCCCAGTCGGCCGACCGCGGGTGCATCTCGGGGAAGGCGGCGACGCCCACGCAGAAGTCGCCCGACTCCTTGATGAGCCGGACGAGTTCGGCGGCGTAGGTCAGGCCCTGCGGGTGGGCGACCCAGTCGCCCATCGGGTCGCCGGGCGGGTCGCCGCGCACCGCGAGCATGTTGCGGATCCCGGCGTCGGCGTACTGGCCGATGATGTTGCGCAGTTCGGCGACGGAGTGGTTGACGGCGGTCAGGTGCGCGACGGGCGTGAGGGTGGTGTCGGCGACGATCTGCTCGGTCTCGTGCACCGTGCCCGCGCGGGTGGAGCCGCCGGCACCGTAGGTCACGGACACGAAGTCGGGGGCGACGGCCTCGACGCGGCGCAGCGCGCTCCAGAGGTTCCGCTGGCCCTTGGGGGTCTTCGGCGCCGAGAACTCGAAGGAGTACGTCGTCTTGCCACCGGCGAGCATGTCGCGCACGGTGCGTGCGCGGTCGGTCCTGGTGGATGCGGTTCCGAGGGCCATACCGGCAGGTTAGCCAGGGGTCGTCGGCCCCCCAACCAAATGGGGGAGATTTGCCGGAATTGCCGCTTCGCTGTCCACCTTTTGGACAGTGCTGAGACGAAAGCGGGTCATTCCGCGCCGGGCACGGCTCCCCCGTCCGGGCCGTCCGCCGCAGCCTGCCGCAGCCGCTTCGCGAACTCCGCCGCCGCCGCGCCCGGGTCGTCCGCCTCGGTGAGGGCGCGGACGACGACCACCCGGCGGGCGCCCGCGTCCAGGACCTCGTCGAGGTTGCCGAGGTCGATTCCTCCGATGGCGAACCAGGGGCGGGCCGTGCCGAGGCCGGCCGCGTAGCGGACCAGGTCCGGGCCGGGGGCGTGGCGGCCGGGCTTGGTCGGGGTGGGCCAGCAGGGGCCGGTGCAGAAGTAGTCCACGCCCTCCTGGACCGCCGCCGCGGCGGCCTCGGGCCCGGCGTGGGTGGAGCGGCCGATCAGGACGTCCGGCCCCAGGATCGCGCGGGCGGCGGGCACCGGGAGGTCGCCCTGGCCGAGGTGGAGGACGTCGGTGCCGGCGGCGTGGGCCACGTCGGCGCGGTCGTTGACCGCGAGCAGCTTGCCGTGCCGTGCGCACGCCTCGGCGAACACCGCGAGGTGGTCCAGCTCCTCGGCCGCCTCCATCCCCTTGTCGCGCAGCTGCACGATGTCGACACCGCCCGCCAGTACGGCGTCCAGGAACTGCGGGAGGTCCCCCTGCCGCGTCCGGGCGTCGGTGCACAGGTACAGGCGGGCGTCGGCGAGACGCGCGCGGGCGGTGGCGGCGGTGTCGGTGCCGGTGTCGGACATGCGGTGCTCCCCCTGGGGCCCGAAGGCGGGCGTCGGTGTGCGGTGCGCGGTGTGCAGGCGCGGTGCCTGGTGCCCGGTGCCTGGTGTGCGCTGCCTGGTGTGCGCTGTGTCGGATGGGTCGTGGCCGGGCCCTGGAGCCGCTGGTCCGGGATCCGGGACGTCGGGTCCGGGATCCGGGACGCGCCGGATCCGGCGTCCGGCCGGGGTTCACCCCCGGCGCGGCGGCCGGGCACAGGGCGCCGTACGGCCGCCGGTGAACGCTACGGGTGCCTGCGGCCCCCGGGCCCGGCCGTCCGTGCGGGCCCGGCCGTCCGTGCGGGCCCGGCCGTCCGTGCGGGCCCGGCCGTCCGTGCGGGCCCGGCCGTCCGTGCGGGCCCGGCCGTCCGTGCGGGC
>NZ_JBIWOK010000009.1:0-299229 GCF_044767675.1 Streptomyces sp. NPDC101219 | reverse complement strand
GGCGGATCTTCCGAAGGTCCCGGATCAGCCCCAACCGCATGACGTCAGTCACCAAAGCCGTCCTCACCCTGGAGAGGCAGCGCTGAAAACGCTCAGTGACGCGACGCACACCGTGCGACACCGGCCACCGGAAGCGCACCGCCCCGTCCTGCCATGACGGCTGCGGCAATGACACCGGGCCCTCTCCCCCTCCTCCCGAGCACACGACGGAGTTCCGCATGCCCGAAAACGCACCCTGGGAGTACTCCCTCCACCTCCCCAACGACGTCCGCGCCGTCACCGTCAGCCGCCGCACCCTGCGCCTGATCCTGACCATGCACGGGCTGATCGGCCTGGTGGATGTCGCCGAACTGCTGGCCACGGAGCTGGTGTCCAACGCCGTGCGCCATACCAAGGGCTCGGCCGCACTGCGCGTGCACTGGTCGCCGCCGGGCACGTTGCGCATCGGGGCCTGGGACGCGGACCCCGAACCTCCGCAACCGCCGCGACCGTTCGACGAGGAGGCCGAAGCGGAGGACGGGCGAGGGCTGGCGCTGGTGCGCGCCTGTGCCGACGTGTGGGGGTGGCAGCCGCTGGCCAGGGACGGCAGCCGAGGCAAGTACGTGTGGTGTGAGCTGGCTGCCGCGTGACCGCCGGGATCCGCTGATCCTCTTCGACACCGGGATCAACCACCACGTGGCCGACCCGGAGCCCGCCAAGCGTACTGGGGGGACCCGGCCGGGAGCCCGGGAGCCCGGCCTGGAGCGGCGGCGAAAGTGGTTCGCGGGACCGGCCCGGCGGTCCCTAGGCTCGGCACCCATGAAACAGCGGCAGCAGAAGAAGCACTTCCGGCGTCTCTTCGTGGCGGCTCTCGTGGGGGACGTGCACGGAGCGCGGGCCGCTCTGCGGGCCGGTGCCGACCCGGAGGGCAGGGACGGTGACGGCACCACCCCGCTCTACGTGGCCGCCGTGCACGGGGACGCCGCGACGGTCCGCCTGCTGCTGGCGGCGGGGGCACGCCCCGACACCGAGAGCCGCGGTGCCGGGTCGGAGGGCACGCCGCTGTGCGCCGCCGCGTGCTGGGGGCACACCGAGGCGGTTCGCGAGCTGCTGGCGCACGGCGCCGACCCGAACCTGCGCGAGGACCACGGCACGGGGCGGACCCCGCTGGAGTGGGCGGACGCCGGGCCCCACCTGGAGACGGCCGGCGTGCTCGTCGCGGCGGGCGCGGTCCCGCGGGCGGTCGGGTAGGACGTCACCCGCAGGCGGCGCGCAGGGGCGAGAGGCTGAGGCCGTCCCGGGGCCGCCCCGTCGGTCACGATTCAGTTTCGGCCACCGGCCACCCCCTTGCCCTTCTCCGTGTAATCGATTCCAATCCCTCGTGTAATCGATTCCACAAGGAGGTGGAACGACGATGGCGAGCATCAAGGACGTTGCCGCCGAGGCCGGTGTGTCCGTGGCCACGGTGTCGCGGGTGCTGAACGGGCACCCCTCGGTCAGCGCGGAGGCCCGGACGCGGGTGACGGCCGCCGTCGAGCGGCTCGGCTACCGGCCGAACGCCGTCGCCCGGTCGCTGCGCACCGACCAGACCCGCACCCTCGGCCTGGTCATCAGCGACGTGATGAACCCGTACTTCACCGAGCTGGCCCGCTCCGTCGAGGAGGAGGCCCGCGCGCTCGGTTACAGCGTGATCATCGGCAACGCCGACGAGCGGCCGGACCTCCAGGACCACCACGTCACCACGCTCCTCGACCGGCGCATCGACGGGCTGCTCGTCTCCCCCACCGACGGCGGGTCGCCCGGGATGCTCGGTGCCGCCCGCGCCGGGACGCCCATGGTCTTCGTCGACCGCTGGATCCCCGGCGTCGATGTGCCCGTCGTCCGGTCGGACGGGCGCGACGCCGTCCGCGACCTCGTCGCCCACCTGTACGGGCTCGGGCACCGGCGGCTCGCGATCATCGCCGGGCCCGCGGCCACCACCACCGGCCGGGAGCGCGTGGACGCCTTCCGGGAGGCGCTCGGCGCCTACGGGCTGGACCTCCCCGACGCCCACATCGGCCAGGGCGACTTCCAGGCCGAGAGCGGACGCCGGGTCACCGAGGGCTTCCTCGCGCTGGCCGAACCGCCCGACGTGCTGTTCGCCGCCGACAACCTGATGGCGCTCGGCGCGCTGGACGCGATCCGGGAGCGTGGACTGCGCGTGCCCGACGACATCGCGCTGGCCGCGTTCGACGACATCCCCTGGTTCGTGCACACCGATCCGCCGGTCACCGCCATCGCCCAGCCGACCCGCGAGCTGGGCCGCGCGGCCGTGCGGGCGCTGGTCGACCGGATCGAGGGGCGGCCCGGCGAGTCCGTCACCCTCCCCGCCCGGCTGGTCGTGCGCCGCTCGTGCGGCGAGCCGGCGCCCGCGACGGCCCCGCGGTCACCCTCCCCGTCCCCGTCGCCGTCACGGGCCGGGACGGCCCCCCAGTCCCCCTCCCCCGTACGAAGGAGTACGCCGTGAGCAGCCGCAGTCCGGACGAGTTGCTGCGCATCGAGGGCATCCGCAAGACCTTCCCGGGCGTGGTCGCGCTCGACAGCGTCGACTTCGACCTGCGCCGGGGCGAGGTGCATGTGCTCCTCGGCGAGAACGGCGCCGGCAAGAGCACGCTGATCAAGATGCTCTCCGGTGCCTACACGCCCGACGCCGGGCGGATCGTGGTCGACGGCGAGGAGGTGCGCATCCACGGTGCGCAGGACTCCGAGCGGCTCGGGATCGCCACCATCTACCAGGAGTTCAACCTGGTGCCCGACCTGACGGTCGCCGAGAACATCTTCCTCGGCAGGCAGCCGCGCCGCTTCGGGATGATCGACCGGAAGACGATGGAGGCCGACGCCGAGGTGCTGCTGAAGCGGGTCGGCGTCGACGTGCCGCCCCGGGCGCGGGTGCGTGAACTCGGCATCGCCCGGCTCCAGATGGTCGAGATCGCCAAGGCGCTCAGCCTGGACGCGCGGGTGCTCATCATGGACGAGCCGACCGCCGTACTGACCTCCGAGGAGGTCGACAGGCTGTTCGCGATCGTGCGGCGGCTGCGCGAGGACGGCGTCGGCATCGTCTTCATCACCCACCACCTGGAGGAGATCGCCGCCCTGGGCGACCGGGTCACCGTCATCCGGGACGGCCGCAGCGTCGGACAGGTGTCCGCCACGGCCGGCGAGGAGGAACTGGTCCGGCTGATGGTCGGGCGGTCCATCGAGCAGCAGTACCCGCGCGAGCGCACCGACGCCGGTGACGCCCTGCTCAAGGTCGAAGGACTCACCCGGGACGGTGTGTTCCACGACGTGAGCTTCGAGGTGCGGGCCGGTGAGGTCGTCGGCATCGCGGGACTCGTCGGCGCCGGGCGCACCGAGGTGGCCCGCGCGGTGTTCGGCGCGGATCCGTACGACGCCGGGACGGTGCACGTCGGCGGTGCGCCGCTGCGCGGGCACGACGTGAACGCCGCGATGGCGGCCGGCGTCGGGCTGGTGCCCGAGGACCGCAAGGGGCAGGGCCTGGTGCTCGACGCGTCCGTCGAGGAGAACCTCGGCCTGGTCACCCTGCGGTCCACCTCCCGCGCGGGCCTCGTCGACCTCAAGGGACAGCACGAGGCGGCCGACCGCATCGCGCGGCAGCTCGGCGTGCGGATGGCGGGCCTCGGGCAGCACGTGCGCACCCTGTCCGGCGGCAACCAGCAGAAGGTCGTCATCGGCAAGTGGCTGCTGGCGAACACCAAGGTGCTGATCCTCGACGAGCCGACGCGCGGCATCGACGTCGGCGCGAAGGTCGAGATCTACCAGCTGATCAACGAACTGACGGCCGCGGGCGCCGCGGTGCTCATGATCTCCAGCGATCTGCCCGAGGTGCTCGGCATGAGCGACCGGGTCGTCGTCATGGCGCAGGGCCGGGTCGCCGGCGAACTGGCCGCCGAGGACGCCACCCAGGACGCCGTGATGGCCCTCGCCGTCAGCACCTCCCCCGGCGCCTCGCCCGGCACCTCGCCCGACGCCTCGGACACCGCCGGCACCGACGGCCCGCACGACAGCCCCCACAGCAACGGAACGGAGGCCACCGGTGGCCACTGACACGCTCAAGAGCAAGCCGGGCGCGCAGGGTGGCGCCCCGGGCGGCCTGCGCCGCCTGCTCCTCGACAACGGCGCGCTCACCGCGCTCATCGTCCTGGTCATCGCCATGTCGGCGCTGTCCGGTGACTTCCTGACCGCCGACAACCTGCTCAACATCGGCGTCCAGGCAGCGGTCGTCGCGATCCTCGCCTTCGGCGTCACCTTCGTCATCGTCTCCGCGGGCATCGACCTGTCGGTCGGCTCGGTCGCCGCCCTGTCGGCCACCGTGCTCGCCTGGAGCGCCACCTCCGCGGGCGTCCCGGTGGTCCTCGCGGTGCTGCTGGCCATCGCCACCGGCATCGCGTGCGGCCTGGTCAACGGCATCCTCGTGTCGTACGGGAAACTCCCGTCGTTCATCGCCACGCTGGCCATGCTGTCGGTGGCCCGCGGCCTGTCCCTGGTGATCTCCCAGGGCTCCCCGATCGCCTTCCCCGACTCCGTGTCCCACCTCGGCGACACCCTCGGCGGCTGGCTGCCGGTGCCGGTGCTCGTGATGATCGGCATGGGACTGATCACGGCGTTCATCCTCGGCCGCACCTACATCGGCCGCTCCATGTACGCGATCGGCGGCAACGAGGAGGCGGCCCGCCTGTCCGGGCTGCGGGTGAAGAAGCAGAAGCTGGCCATCTACGCGCTGTCCGGCCTGTTCGCCGCGGCTGCGGGCATCGTGCTCGCCTCCCGGCTGGCCTCCGCCCAGCCGCAGGCCGCGCAGGGCTACGAGCTGGACGCGATCGCCGCGGTCGTCATCGGCGGCGCCTCGCTGGCCGGCGGCACCGGCAAGGCGTCCGGCACGCTGATCGGCGCGCTGATCCTGGCGGTGCTGCGCAACGGCCTCAACCTGCTGTCCGTGTCGGCGTTCTGGCAGCAGGTCGTGATCGGTGTCGTGATCGCGCTGGCTGTGCTCCTGGACACACTGCGGCGCAAGGCGGGCGCCACCCCGGTGGCCGCCGGGACGTCCGGCGGCGGCAACCGGAAGAAGCAGGCGGCGACCTACGTCCTCGCCGCGGTGGTCGCGGCGGCGATCGTCGGCGCCATGTCCTTCCTGCACAACGGCTCCTCCACCGCCAAGACCGAGAAGGTCGGACTGTCCCTGTCGACGCTCAACAACCCGTTCTTCGTGCAGATCCAGGCCGGCGCGAAGGAGGAGGCGAAGAAGCGGGGCGTGGACCTGACCGTCACCGACGCCCAGAACGACGCCTCCCAGCAGGCCAACCAGCTGCAGAACTTCACCAGCGGCAGCCTCGGGGCGATCATCGTCAACCCGGTGGACTCCGACGCGGCCGGTCCGGCCGTGCGCTCCGCCAACCAGGCCGACATCCCGGTGATCGCCGTGGACCGGGGCGTCAACAAGGCCGAGACGGACGCGCTGGTCGCCTCCGACAACGTGGCCGGCGGCCGCCAGGGAGCCAAGGCGCTCGCCGAGAAGCTGGGCGGCGAGGGCACCATCGTGATCCTCCAGGGCCAGGCCGGCACGTCCGCCAGCCGCGAGCGGGGCGCGGGCTTCGCCGAGGGCCTGAAGGACTACCCGGGCATCAAGGTCGTCGCCAAGCAGCCGGCCGACTTCGACCGCACCAAGGGCCTGGACGTGATGACCAACCTGCTCCAGGCGCACCCCGACATCGACGGCGTGTTCGCCGAGAACGACGAGATGGCGCTCGGCGCGATCAAGGCGCTCGGCTCGAAGGCCGGCACGTCCGTCCAGGTCGTCGGCTTCGACGGCACGCCGGACGGGCTCAAGGCGGTCGAGGCGGGCACGCTGTACGCGTCCGTCGCGCAGCAGCCGAAGGAACTGGGCAGGATCGCGGTGGACAACGCGCTGCGCGCGGTCGACGGCAAGAAGGTGAGCGGGACGGTCAAGGTGCCGGTGAAGGTGGTCACGAAGGACAACGTGGCCGACTTCGGCGGCTGACCACCGCCGACAGGACCCTGGGGCGGGCGGCCACGACGGCCGCCCGCCCCGCACACGCACGTGGGGAGCACGTCATGAACGACTACGACCTCCTGGTCGTGGGGTCGGCCAACGCCGACCTGGTGATCGGTGTCGAACGCCGCCCGGCCGCCGGGGAGACGGTGCTCGGCTCCGACCTCGCCGTCCATCCGGGCGGCAAGGGAGCCAACCAGGCGGTCGCGGCCGCCCGGCTCGGGGCCCGCACGGCCCTGCTGGCCCGGGTCGGCGACGACGCGCACGGGCGGCTGCTGCTGGACTCGCAGCGGTCGGCCGGCGTCGACACGGTGGGCGTGCTGGTCGGCGGCGCCCCGACCGGGGTCGCGCTGATCACCGTGGACCCGTCCGGTGACAACAGCATCGTCGTCTCGCCGGGCGCCAACGGGCGGCTCGCGCCGCAGGACGTACGGGCCGCCCGCAGCCTGTTCCACGCCTCCCGGGTGGTGTCCGCGCAGTTGGAGATCCCGCTGGAGACGGTGGTGGAGGTGGTGCGCTGCCTCGCGCCCGGCAGCCGGTTCGTCCTCAACCCGTCGCCGCCGCAGCCGCTGCCCGCGGAGGTACTGGCCGCCTGCGACCCGCTCATCGTCAACGAGCACGAGGCGAAGGTCATCCTGGGCGACACCGGCGGTGCGGGCGGCCTCGGCGACGAACCGGAGGACTGGGCACGGGGGTTGCTTGCCGCGGGCCCGCGGTCGGTGGTGGTCACCCTGGGCGGCGAAGGCGCACTGGTGGCCTCCGCGGAGGGCACCGCCCGGGTCCCCTCCGTCCGGGTCCACGCCGTCGACACCACCGGCGCGGGCGACGCGTTCACCGCCGCGCTCGCCTGGCGGCTCGGCGCGGGCGAGTCCCTCGCCGAGGCGGCGGCGTACGCGGCCCGGGTGGGCGCGGCGACGGTGACGAAGCAGGGCGCGCAGGTGTCCTTCCCGACCGCGGCGGAGGTCGCGGCCCTGTGAAGAAGCACGGAATCCTGAACCGCCGGCTCTCCGGCGCCCTGGCCGAACTCGGCCACGGCGACGGGGTGCTGGTGTGCGACGTCGGCATGCCGATCCCCGACGGGCCGCGCGTCGTCGACCTCGCCTTCCGGGCCGGGGTGCCGTCGTTCGCGGAGGTCCTGGACGGGCTGCTGGCCGAGCTGGTCGTCGAGGGCGCGACGGCCGCCGCCGAGGTCCACGAGGCCAACCCGGCCGCCGCCGGCCTGCTCACCGGCCACTTCCCCGGGCTGCACCTGGTCCCCCACGAGCGGCTCAAGGAACTGACGGCGGGCGCGCGTCTCGTCGTCCGCACGGGCGAGGCCCGGCCGTACGCGAACGTACTGCTGCGGTGCGGGGTCTTCTTCTAGAGGGGGTTCAGCGCAGGGGGCTTCTCCCCGCGCACGCCCACCCGGCGGGGCGCATGCACGTACTTCGAAGGGGCCCGGTCCGTCGACCGGGCCCCTTCGCTTCCCTCCCCCGTCAGAACCTCTCGATTCCCCCCCGGGTCCCCTCCCAGAAGTCCTGACAGCAAGTACGACCCGCGAGGTGGGGGGAGGGTTGCACGCCTTCGCGAAAAGAATGCTCCGACGAACCGGAGAGCGTTGGCCTTCACATGTCCGGATCACGTCGCACCGCGCTCAACGGCGTTGCACCCGCGACGGGTTGCACGACAGCATGTTCGATAAGGTTCGTGAGGTGTACGTGACGCACGGGGGTTGACACACGTGAAGTTCGACATGGGGTCCACGACCCTGTCGGATCTGGGCAAGAACACGGTCGGTTCGAGCACCGACCTGGGCACGCTGATCCGCATGCTCATCCAGGCGGCCGAGCCGCTGGAGGGCAAGTTCAATGGATCCGGGAAGGTCGCCTTCGACTCGTTCAAGAGGCGGGCGGACGAGATCACCGCTGCTCTGAACCAGTCGCTCGCCGCGATCCTGGAAGGCCAGAGCGGTATGGACACGGCGTTCGGCACCGGTGACGTGGAGCAGCAGGACAACGCCCGCAAGAACATGGGTGCGGCGAACTTCGACGCCGCCCGCTTCGGCGCGCGCTAGGACACCGCCCGCCAAGAGACCACAACCACAGGGGGATCTGACCATGAGTCAGAGCATGGACCGCCGCTCCTACGACACCGGCGCGTCGAGCGAGGTGCAGGGCGGCCTGCAGGGGATCGTCGGCCAGTTGGAACGCGTCCTGACCGACCGCGACAAGGCCGTGAAGGCCGCCATGGCCGACTTCAAGGCCGACGGTGTCTCCGACGAGTACCACGGCAAAGAGGTGCGCTGGAATCGCGCGGCCAACGAGGTACGCAGCATCATCCGGCTGGTGCGCACCACCCTCGTGGAGAACGACGGGACGGCCCAGACGACGCTGGCGAAGGCGCGCGCGGCGGTCGACAACATCGGCTGACCCGGTCGGTCTGCGACCGACGAGACACGGGTTACGGGGATACGGGGAATCCACATGACGGGGTGGGACATCTCGCCGTCCGGCGTGCAGCGCGTTCTCGCCAAGACGGCGGAGGCGGCCAAGGGGCTTGCGGACACCGGGAAGGCCCTGCAGGAGAGTCTGCCGAGCGCGGCGAAGTCCGCCGGCACGATCCAGCCGGGCGGTGCGGAGAAGAGCGGGGTCCAGGGCCCGGTCGGGACGGCACTGGAGGAGTTCTTCACCGCCCACCAGAAAAGGCTGATGTATGTAGCGGTGCGCACGGCGAACTCCCTCAACGGAGCGGACACCGCCACCAAAGCGTACGTCGAGGGCGATCTGGCCATGGCCGCGCGGGCCCATGCGAACGCGCTGAAGGAACCGAAGATCGACCTGCCGGGTGCGGGCGAACAGCAGGGGGCAAGTGACCGCGGAGCTGATCGACCCGCAGAAGATCCCGCAGTTCACCGGCGACCTGGAGCAACTGGGCACCGACCACAAACTCCTGACGGCCGAGGCGCTCGTCTTCCGGCAGTCGGGTTCCGACGTGCACACCCGCTTCCAGGGACTGTCGTCGTGCTATACCGCACCGGAGGCGGAGCAACTGTTCGCCACGACTGCCCCGGTGGCGGCCAAAGCGGACGAGTTCGCCGACGATCTGGAGAAGGTAGCGGCAGCACTCAGCTCCTACGAGACGGCGACCCAGCCGCTCGTAGCGAGACTGAAGAGCCTCAAGCGCCGCGCAGAAACCTTTCGGCAGCAGATAGCAGGCGACGACGACTGGCGTGCGGACGACGACAACGTCCAGCTCAACAACGACTTGGTGTACGACGTCAACGCCACGTCGGAGGCGTTCTGGCAGGCAGAGGTCGACTGCCACAACGCGATCACCGCACTGGTGGGCGGCTCGACGCTGATCCTCGAGGACGGCGCGGACAAGCGTCTGGTGAAGCGCGGGACCAGGACCTACGGATTCACCGCCGAGCTGCTGAACCAGTCCGATGAACTGCCCTGGGGCAGCATCGTGGAGAAGGAGCGGCACGGGCTCGACTGGCTGGGTCACCAGGTGTGGGAGGTCGGCAAGGGCTTCTTCGTCGACGGTGTGTGGGCCACGGTCCAGGGCCTCGGCACCCTGCTCGGCTACGACGGCTGGGACGCGGCGGGCGAGGCGTGGAAAGGGCTCGGCAAGCTGGCCACCGGCGTGCTCGTCACCGCGGTACCCGTCGTCGGCGTCGCCTACTGGGCACTACCCGAGGACAAGCTACCCTCCTACCTGCGCGATTCCCGCAACGCGGTCAAGGAGACAGGCAAGGCGCTGGTGGCCTGGGACCAGTGGAGCGAGAACCCCGCCCGTGCGGGCGGCGCGGTCACCTTCAACGTCCTCACCACGGTGTTCACCGGAGGAGCCGGAGCGGCGGCGAAGAGCGGCGGCATCGGCCGCACCGTCGGTGCCCTCGGCAAGACGGCCCGGTTCGTCGACCCGATGACCTACCTGGGCAAGGCCGCGACGTTCAACACGGTCAAGGTCACCGACCTGTTCGCCGGCCTGCGGGGCGTGCACGCGGGCGCCTACGACGACGCCATCTCCGGTGCGGCCCGCGCCCAGCCCGACGGCAGCGTGGTCCGCGTCGCCGACGACACGCCGGTCATCCGCGACAACGTCGTGGAGTGGCCGGACGGCACCCGCCTGAACCTGGACGACGGCTCGGTCGTCCGCGCGGACGGGACGGCGGCACCGGCGAAGGTGGAACTGTCGGCGACGGACCGGGAGTTGCTGGAGCGGAGCCTGCCGCAGGAGGACGGCGCACTGGTTGGGGCAGCTGACCGGGCGGGCGCACACGCGGCTGCGGGCACGGCGGCCCACGTCGGCGACGGCGCGACGGGGCGGGCCGGTGGGAACCCGGCGGCGACCGCACATCTCGGTGAGGACGCCGGAGCGTCTGGGACGGACACGGGGCCCTCGCCCAACGCCGGAGGGGATACGGCGGGCGGTATCGGGCCCACCGGCAGCGGTGGGCCCGACAGCGGCCCGATCCCCACCCAGCACGGCGGAACCGGCGGAGGTCATGCGAGTGGGGACGGCCGAAACTCGCCTCTGGCACACGGTGACGGAAGGTCTCTGGCACCGCAGGCCTCAGGCGGCGGTTCCGACAGAGCAACAGGCGATCCCGACAGGTCCGGTACCGGCGACGAACCATCGAGATCTTCTCCGAGGTCAGGTGGTTCCGATCACCGTTCCGAAGGAAACAATCCCCCCGGGGACCGGGAACTCACCGCCGAAGAACGAAAGCACATCCGGGACGAGCACGTCTGGAGGGCCAACAACGACCCGGCTTGGCGGGATCAACACTATGACGCTCTCGACCGACGCAAGGACGCCTCAAGGGTCGTTGACGGTGTCGAATTGCCCATCCTGGCCAGGGATGCGAGCGGAAATCTGGTAGCCAAGCACGACCTTCCGAGCGGCCCGTCGGACGTCAAGTTCGGCCGGACGCCGCTGGGGCCGGACTCGGCAGCCCCCGCACACCGTCCTGAACTTGACAGGCTGGCGAAGGACCGAAAGGTGGCCGGGGATCTCATCGAGGCGAAAAAGGCAGTCGAATCGGCTCCCACACGCGATACGCACGAGGCTCTGAAGAGGGCGCAGGAAGCGTATGCCGAGCAACTCGGCGATGTTCCGAACAACAGCAAGATATCCGAGAAGCTGGGCGAGAAGGCCGCTGAACTGCACGTGGTTCCCCATGAGTTCCCAGGCGCCGAGTGGGTGCCACTTCCGAAGACACCCAACGGCGCCGACATGTTCGACCAGGTGTACAAGCTCGGCGATGACGGCAGCTACGTGATCGTCGAAGCGAAGGCGCCCTCAGCGGAGCTCGGTTGGCGCAAGGGAGCGGGCGTCTACGAGGGCATGATGGTCAAACAGGGCACCAAGGAGTACTTCTATACAATACTCGAGAAGATGTGGGCACGCGGCGGAAGAGACGCCGAGATCGCCAACACCCTCGATGACGCTCTGGAAAGCGGAAAAATACAGTACGTCCTCGTGAAGGCGCAGGAGAACACGGGATCCTACACTGGCGCCGTCATGGAATACTTCAAGATCGACTAAAGGAGAGGTTCAGTGGTCACGAGTGTTCCGCGCCATGACTTCCGTACGGGCGACGCAGCCGAGGCCATGGCGCCACTCATCGACGGGACACGCCGAGTTCTCGGCCGACTGGAAACGTCGAAGATGTCCCGCCATCGGGCACTGAGCAGCACCCTGACCATGGCGAAGTGGCGCTGCTCGACGGACCCCGAAGCGGCCAGGCTTGAGACGTGGGAAGCCTGGGTCACCGCCATGCAGGTCGGCTGCGCCCTGTTCGACTCTGCCACAGCCGTCGAGGGGCCCGTACCATGCCGCATCGGCAGCGCGGGCGAGGTGAAAAACCTGCCTGCGACGGGGCCGGCGCCCTATACGCATGCGGGGGCGTGGCTCACATCGGTCTATCTGGCGACGATCTGCCGCGAGAACGATCGCCTCGATCGACTGATGCAGGTACCTGTGTCGTTCCTTCGCGCTTCCGTTCCCGAGGGTGCGGTCTTCGACGACCATGTCTATGACTGGGTGGAGGCTCTCCAGAGTTATTGGGCCGGTCGGGCAACAGATATGTGGGACAACTTGGTATCAGCGGTCAAGGGCACCGATCCCGAGCGGGAAAGCATCACCGACAGGGATATGGTGCTGAAGATCCTTTATCCGCCACTCGAACTCTTCCATCGCTTCCAGTTGCGGGAGATTGATCATTTCAACACTGCACTGGTTGACGCCGTCACCGGGCACAAGCAGTACTGGGCCGGTGACGCGGCACGCGCCCTGAGCGGTGACGGCCTGGTGGCTCTCGCTCCACTCGCGTTGGCCTGTATGGCTTACGACAACGGATTCCCGGTCGAGGTCGAGTCCGATTACTTGCCCAAGCACCTGCTGAGGCGTTCGTGGGTCGGCGAGTTCGAGACGTGATCCGCGTCCCGGCAGGCGGTCTCAGATAATGACAGCAGCTCAGGATTACGACAACCAGCTCCTCGGTCCCGTAGCCATGCGTCGACGGCGATGGCGGACCCGTTGCTCTTCGGTGTGCAGCGGGAGTGCGTGCGCGTGCCCCGGGTGCGCGGCGGGCTGCCTGCCGTGGTCGGCGCTGCGGTCCCGGTGAACGGCGGCGATGTACGTTTACTGAAAAGTCGGGGATAACAGGAATTGTCGGCCATTGTTGTGCGGCCCGCACCGGAGGGCGCTCACCCGAACCCGGACGAGCTCCGACAAGAACTCAACGAGGAAACCCTTGGCCACATCAAGCGTCTTAGGAATATCCGCAGAGCTTCGGCTGTCCTTCAGCGGTGCTCTGTCCAACGCCAGCCTCTTTCGCTGAGCGAACCCCACCGCAGCCAAACTGGAGACGTGGGAAGCCTGGGTCATGGCCATGCAGGTCGGGTCCGCCTTGTTCGCCTCGGCGACCGCACCAGAGGGCACCACGGTCGAGTGCGTGCTCGGCCATGAGGTGCGGACGATCCCCGCCGTCGGGGTCACCCACTTTGTTGATGCCGGGACCTGGCTGGATGCCTTCTGGCTGGCTGTCGTCTGCCGCGACCAGGAGCGGATGACCCAACTGTGCCAGGTACCGATCGAGACGCTGCGGGCCTCCGGCGCCGTGTTCGAGGAGTACATCTACCACTGGGTCGACACCCTCCAGACCTACTGGCTGGAGCGGCCCGGCCTCGGGGACAGACTCGTCGCCACGTTCGACGCGACCGACCCGGACCGGCTTCGGTTCATGGACCGCGAGATGATGCTCAAGGTCCTGTATCCGCCGATCACTCTCTTCTACCGCTTCGCCGGCCGGGACGCGGAAGCGTTCAACGAGGCCCTGGTGCGGGGGCTGGAACTGCACAAGGAGTACTGGACGGCGAGCGAGGAGCGCCGGGAGACCGGCGACGGCGACATCCCCCTTGCAATTCTCGCCCTCGCCTGCCTCGCTCATGACGCCGGACTGCCCATCCAGGTCGAATCGGAGTACCTGCCCGAGCACCTGCTCGAGCGCAGCTGGCTCGGTGAGTTTCCCACCTGACCCGACGCACGAGGTGAATGATCAGCATGTCCGCGCAGGACTACGACAGTCAGCTTCTCGAATCCGTCTCCGTGCGGCGGCGCCGTTTGCGGGACGCCCTGGTGTTCGGGGCGCAGCGGCAGCGGCGAGCCCTGGACGAGCGGGTGGGGAAGGTGATCGCCGGGATGGTGATCACGGCCGTGCTGTGCGCGGGGTGCGTGGGGTGGTCGTTCGTGTCGCATCGGTTGATGGGGGAGAACAGCCCTTACTCTCCCGGCGTTTCCACACCCTCCGGCAGTCCTACAAGCCGGTGATAGGTTCGCAAACGTGATGTCTACGGGGGCCTTGAGCAGGGAAACGACCGGTGGGCCGACGGTGTTGAGCCGGGTCACGCTCGTCGGGGAGCGGCGCCGCGTCGACCTCGTCCTGCCGGCGCGGGAGCCGGTCGGGCTGCTGCTGCCGGAGATCATGCGGTTGCTGGACGACCGTGTGGCCGGGCGGCCCGCCTCCCGTCACCTCGTCACGGTGGACGGCTCGGCGCTCGATCACGACAGCACCCTGGAGACGGCGGGCATCCGCGACGGTGCGGTCCTGCGCCTCGTGCGCGCGGAGGACGCCCCGCCCGCCCCTGTCGTGCACGACGTCACCGACGAGGTGGCGGAGGATCTCGGTCATCGGACGTGGGTATGGGGGCCGGCCACGCGGCGGGTGACGGCGGGGGTCGTGTGCGTGGGCTGGGTGGTCGTCGCCGCGCTGTTCGCGCGGGCACAGTACGACCACTCGGTCGTCGGCGCCGCCCTGCTCTCCGCAGCCGGTGCGTTCGCGGTCGCGGGTGCGGTTCTCGGGCGGGCGCGCAGGCATGGCCTCGCCACGACTCTCCTGTGCGCGGGTGGCGCGCTCGGGGTGCTGGGCGTGTGGAGCCTGGTCGACGGCTTCGGCGGGGAGTCGGCGGGCATGCTGCGATTCGCCGGAGTGGCCGCCGTGGGGGTGCTGGTCCTCTCTCTGCTCGGGTTGTTCACTCCGTTGGGGCGGGGCGGGCTCGTCGGTGCCGGTGCGGTGGCGCTGACCGCGGTCGGCTGGGGGGTCGTCGTCGCTGTGCAGTCCGGTGCCGGGACGGCGGAGCAGCAGGCCCGGGTCGGGGCCGTGGTCGGCGTGGTGTCGGTGGTGGTGCTCGGCGTGCTGCCGCGGCTCGCGCTGATGGCGTCCGGCCTCTCCGGACTCGACGACCGCCGGGCCGGCGGGGTCTCCGTCAGCCGCCACCAGGTGTCCGTCGCCCTGTCCGCCGCCCACCGCGGGCTGGTGCTCGCCACGATCACTCTCGCGGGGTCGGCCTCCGTGGCCGCCGTACTGGCGCTGCGGGCGCCCTCGGGATGGACGGTTCCGCTGGCCGCGGTCGTCGCGGTGGTAGTGGCGCTGCGGGCCCGGGCGTTTCCGCTGGTCGCCGAAGTGGTCGTGCTGCTGGCCGCCGCGGCCTGCGTCGCCGTACGGCTGTTGGTGGTCTGGGCGGAGGCGTCCTCGGCTGCGGCGCCCCTGGCGGTCCTCGTGGCGCTGGCGGTCGCGCCGCTCGTCGTGCTCGCCGTACAGCCGGCCGAGCACGTGCGGATCCGGCTACGGCGGGCCGGTGACCTGGTCGAATCGGTGGGGGTCATCGCGCTGCTTCCGTTGCTCGTCGGCGTGTTCGGTGTGTACGGGCGACTGCTCGACACCTTCGCGTGAGGTCTGAGGGGCGCGGTGGCATGACCAACGGGGAGCAGGGGCGGGAGCAGCCTTCGGCGCACCACAGTGCAGGCGTCGATAGCGGTGACTGGCAGCGGGATGTGCTGCGGGAGCTGGGCGGCGGGGTACCCGGTCCCTCGGGCGCCGATCCCCAGGGCGGTGCCAAGCCGGACGCGGTCATGGAGCCCGGCGCGGAGCCCGCGCTACCCCTACCACCTGCTCGGACCACCGACGAACCGGTGGCGCAGCAGGCCGCGGCACCCACCACCCCCGGCCACATCCGAGCCCGGGCCACCGACGAACCAGCCCCGCAGCGGCCCGCGGCTCGCGCTGTTCCCGGCCCCGCCCCGGCCCGTGCCACGCACCTCCCCGCCGCCCCCGCCCCGGAGTCGTCCCCCACCCTCGACCCTCGTCTCCTCCTGGCGCTGGGTCGCCCCCTGCACGGCGATTCCGTGCCCAGGCGCACGGGGCGGGTGCTGCGCAAGCTCACCTCCTCCGTCTCCCAGGACGTCGCCGAACAGACGGCGCTCGCCCGGGAGTTGCAGCAGCCAGTGACCACCGGCCGGGTCGTGGCCGTCACCTCCATCCGCGGCGGCGTCGGCAAGTCCACCGTCGCCGCGTTGCTCGGACGCACCCTCAACCACTACCGGCACGACCCGGTGCTCACGCTGGAGGCCGACGCCGCGCTGGGCACCCTGCCGGTGCGCATGGGCGCGGAGGCGGTGCGCTGGACATGCGCCGACCTCGCGCAGATCGTCCACCCCTCCATGCAATTGACGGACATCACCGGCTACTTGGTGCCGGTGCCGGACGGTGGCTGGCTGCTGCCCGCGAGCCGGGGTCAGGTCGGGCCGCCGCTCGACATGACGTCGTACCGCAAGGCGACGCTCGCCCTGCGCCGCTACTTCGCCGTGACCGTGGTCGACTGCGAGACGCTCCCCGGCGAGGTGGCCCGCACCGCCATGGACACCGCGCACGCCCGGGTGGTGGTGGCCCCGGCCACCGCGGAGGGGGTGAACGCCACCCGCCAAGTCCTGGACTGGCTGGGCCGGTTGCCGCACTCCGCCCTGGCCACCACGGTCGTGGCGCTGGTGTCGGGCGCCCCCGACATGCTCCTCGACGGCAGGACGGCCGCGGGACACCTCAAGGAGGCCGGGGTCACCGTCGTCCCCGTGCCGTACGACCGGCATCTGGCCGGTGGTGGGCCCATCCACACCGAGCTCCTGGCGAACGCCACGCGGCAGGCCGTCCTGCGGTTGGCCGCCGAGGCGATGGGGCGCGCGGTGAGGGTGCGATGAGCGCCCGGCCGGTACACCCCGGCTCGCGTCCACCCCACGCCCCGTCCCTCTCTCCCGTCACGACCCGCCCCGGAGAAGTCCGCCCGTGACCCTGCAGATCGTCCACCGGCCCGCCCGCAGCACACGTCCCCCGGAACCCGTCCGGCCCCGGACGATCGAACCGCCGCCGAACCTGCCCGAGGGCAAGATCGGTAACGCGGCCACCGCGCTGCTGCCGATGGCCGGCGTCATGGGCTCCGTGATCATGATGACCGTGATCCGCAACAGCCGGTTCGCGGTGGTGGGCGCGGTCGTGCTGGTCTTCGCGCTGCTGGGCGCGGTGGCGCTGTTCCTGTCGCAACGGGGCAAGGCGCAGCGCACCCGGCGCACCCAGCGCGAGCGCTATCTGGAGTACCTGGAGGGACTGCGGGAGGAACTCGGCGCCGCGGAACGTCGGCTGCGGGACGCGGAGCGGGAGCTGAACCCGCCGCCCGACGCCCTGTACGACCTGGTCCGGGACCCCGCGCGGCTGTGGGAGCGGCGCCGCCGGGACGCCGACTTCCTGCGGGTGCGGGTCGGTCTCGGTGACGTCCCGGCCCGGGAGCCCGTGATCCAGCAGAGCGGCACGGGCGGGGTGCTGACGCCGCCGGACCCGTTCATGCTCAACGAGGCGCGGGCTCTGCAGCGCCGGTTCGCGACGGCCGCCGCCGTGCCCTTGACCGTGCCGTTGGACCGGGTGGGACATGTCAGTGTCGTGGGCGGCCGGGAGGACGTCCTGCGGGTCGCACGGGCCCTGCTGGTGCAGACGGCGGTGACGCACGCTCCGGACGACGTCGCGCTCGCCCTGGCCGTGCCCGGAGAGCGGCTCGCCGACTGGGAGTGGGCGAAGTGGCTGCCGCACGTGCTGGATCCGCGGGCGCACGACGGCCCGGTGGCCGCCCGCCGTATCGCGCCCGATGTCCGGCGGCTCGCCGAAGGGCTCCGGCACGAGCTGGGCCGGCGGTCCGCGTACGCGGCGGAGGTGCGGCGCGGTCTGGCGGACCGGACCGCGCTGCGGCTGGCGGGCCGGATGCTGGTGGTCGTCGACGCCCACGGCGAACCGGCCACGGAACTCCCCCTCCCGGACTCGGCGGTGGGGCTGGCGGACATGGGGGTCACCGTGGTGCACCTCCTCCAGGAGCAGGTGCACGAGCCGGACGAGGTGAGCGTGCGCCTCACCGTCCGGGGTGAGCGGGTCGTCGTGGAGGACCTGCGCGCCGCTGCCGCCGAGGAGGCGCGGGTGTCCGTCGCCGAGGGCACGGTGGACCCGGTCACGGTGGCCGGTGCCGAGGGCATGGCCCGGCTGCTGGCCCCGCTGCGGCTGTCGCCGGAGTCCGCCGCCGAGGGGAGCCCCGTCACCGGGCCGGTCGACTTCCCCGCGTTGCTCGGTGTCGCCGACCCCGCCGACCTCGACCTGCAGACCCTGTGGAAGCCCCGTGGCGAACGCGACTTCCTCCGCGTGCCGATCGGCCTCACGGACCGTCATGGGCCGGTCCTGCTCGACCTCAAGGAGTCCTCCCAGCTCGGCATGGGACCGCACGGTCTGTGCGTGGGAGCCACCGGCTCCGGCAAGAGCGAGCTGCTGCGCACCCTCGTCCTTGCCCTGGCCGCCACACACCCCCCGGAGCACCTGGCGCTCGTGCTGGTCGACTACAAGGGCGGCGCCACCTTCGCCCCCTTCTCCGGACTCCCGCACACCGCCGGGATGATCACCAACCTGGAGAACCAGGCAGGGCTCGTCGAGCGGGTCCACACCAGCCTCGCCGGTGAGGTCAAGCGCCGCCAGCAGGTCCTGAAGGACGCCGGCAACGTCGCCGACATCGGGCACTACGCGGTGCTGCGCGCCACGGAGCGGCCGGACCTCGAACCGCTCCCCCACCTGTTCGTCGTGATCGACGAGTTCGGCGAACTCCTCACCGTCAAGCCGGACTTCATCGACCTGTTCCTGTCCATCGGGCGCATCGGCCGGTCCATCGGCGTCCACCTGCTGCTGTCCAGCCAGCGCATCGAGGGCGGCAAGCTCAAGGGCCTGGACACCTACCTGTCGTACCGGCTGGGGCTGCGGACCTTCTCCGCCGACGAGTCCCGTACGGTTCTCGACACCACCGACGCCTTCCACCTGCCGCCGCTGCCCGGCTTCGGCTACCTGAAGGTCGACACCTCCACCTACGAGCGGTTCAAGGCCGGCTACGTCTCCGGCACCCACCGCGGTCCGGCGGCGCGAGAGCAGCGGGACGAGGAGCCGCTCGCCCTGCCCTACCCGGCGTACAACTCCGCGGAGCGGGACGAGGATACGGAGGAGGAACCCGCCGCCACCCGGCGGGAGACCGGCCCGACCGTCCTGTCCCTCATGGTCGGGGCGCTCGAGGGTGCGGCGCCCGCCGTGCGCCGCATCTGGCTGCCCCCGCTGCCGGACGCGGTGACCCTCGACGCGGCCGCCGGGCCGGTCCGGGTCTCCGAGCGCGGGCTGCACCTGGCGCGCGCCACCGGCGGGATGCGGGTGCCTCTAGGGGTGCTCGACGACCCGGCCCGGCAGTGGCAGGGACGGTGGGAGCTGGACCTGACCACGGCCGGCGGCCACGTGGCCGTGATCGGTGGCCCCCAGTCCGGCAAGACCACACTCCTGCGGACCCTCGTGCTGTCCCTGGCGGTCACCCACACCCCCCGTGACGTCGCCGTGTACGGGCTGGACCTGGTCGGCGGCGGCCTCTCCGCGCTGGCCGCCCTGCCCCACGTCGGCGGGATCGCCGGGCGGGCCGACCGGGAGCGAGCGGCCCGTACGGTGGCCGAGGTGCGCGCCATGCTCGACGAGCGCGAGGCGGTCTTCCGCGAGCACGGCATCGACTCCGTCGACCAACTCCGAGGGCTCCGCGCCCAGGGCCGGCTGCCGCAGCTCGGTTCCACCGACGTCGTGCTCGTCATCGACGGTTTCGGCGCGCTGCGCGACGACTTCGCCGACCTCGACGAGCCGGTCGCCGACCTGCTGAAGCGGGGCGGCGGCTACGGCATCCACGTGGTGGCGGGCATGCTGCGCTGGAACGACGTCCGCATCGCCACCCAGTCGCTCTTCGGCACCCGCGTCGAACTGCGTCTGAACGACCCCGCCGACTCGTCCGTCGACCGCAAGCTCTCCCAGACGCTCTCGCCCGACGTGCCCGGCCGGGTGCTGACCGACGGCAAGCTGTTCGCGCAGGCTGCCCTTCCCCGCCTCGACGGCTCACCCACGACCGGCGACCTGGGCCCGGCCCTGGACGAGGCGGCCCGGACCGTCCGCGCCACCTGGCCCGGCGAGCCCGCAGCCCCGGTGCGGGTGCTGCCGACCCGGCTCTGGGCGACCCGGCTGCCCGCACCGGCCGCCGAGCCGCGGCGGATCCCCCTCGGCCTCGACCAGGACGCCCTCGCCCCCGTGCTGCTCGACCTCTTCGGCGCCGACCAGCACCTGCTGGTCCTCGGTGACAACGAGTGCGGCAAGACGAACCTGCTGAAGCTGATCGTGGCCGGGCTCGTCGAACGGTACTCCGACGACGAGCTGGTCTTCGGCGTCTTCGACCCCCGCCGCGGCCTGCGCGGCGTCGTCCCCGAGCCCTACCGGGGCGGCTACGCCCACAACGCCACGCTCGCCGACGCCCTCTCCACGGGCATCGCCGCCGAACTCGACAAGCGCCTGCCCGAGACCGCCGACCCGGACGCGCCCGACACCGGCGAGCCCGCGTTCCGGGGTCCGCGCATCGTCATCCTCGTCGACGACTACGACATCCTGACCACCGCCGGACAGCAGCCCCTCGCGGCCTTCCTGCCGTACGTCTCCTCCGCGCAGGACATCGGACTGCACTTCGTCCTGGCGCGCCGCGTCGCCGGGGCCTCCCGCGCGTTGTACGAGCCGCTGCTGACCACCCTGCGTGAGACGGGCACCACCGCCCTGGTGATGACCGGAGACCGCACCGAGGGTCAGCTCTTCCCCGGCCTGTACGCCTCCGCGCAGCCACCCGGCCGCGGCACCCTGGTCCGCCGCGGCCGACGCCACCAGGTCGTCCAGACCGCGCTGGCCGGAGCGGAAGAGGAGGGAGCAGCGTCGTGACCAAGGACGTCATCGCCCTCACCCCGAAGATGCCGGACACCTGGGCCCTGCTGGCCGGCCTGTACGCGGGCGGCCCCGATGCGGCCGTCACCGCCGGGTCGGGGGGTGCCGTACTGCGGCTGTGCACGCCGGACGGCAGGCCCCTCGTGTCGGTGGAGGCCCCGCTGCTGGTCCAGGTCCCCGGGGAAGCCGAACGGCTCCTCGGGCGGGACGTGTCCGTGCCGTTCTGGTGGACCGAGGTCCGGGCCTCCGGCGCCGTGCCGGGCGCAGACCGCCTGGCCGGATCGGTGTGCGGGCGGCTCACGCTGCTGCTGGGCGGCAGCACCTGGCCCGAGCCGGTCGCGGGCACCGACGTCGTGGACGTACGCGCGACCGTCGCGCCGGACGACGGGCAGCCCGTCGTGGACGTCCTCACCGACACCACGTCCGTCGTGCTGGCCGACCGGCCCGTCCTGGCCCTGACGACCTGGCTCTCCGAAGTGCTGCGCGGCACGGCCGAAACGGGCCGGGCCCTGCAGATCGTCACCCCGCCGCACGTCCGGGTCAGTGCCCCGGCCCGCGCCACCCTCCTGCAGGTGCCGGGCCGCTGGGTCGTCCAGGACCCAGCACAGGGCTACTACGACGGGCTGTCCGGGGCGGTGCTGCGCTGGCGGGACGGCACGTTCACGCCGGCGCTCGGAGCGGACGGCACGGCCTCGGTCGCGGAGGCGTTCGGCCGGACGTCCCCTTCGAGTGAGCGTCAGCTCGTCGTGGCGTTCCGAACGACGCTTCCCGCGCATCAGGACATCGTCCTGGGTGAGGCGCTCGAAGCCGCCTGGCGCGCGCTCACCGGCTCGGCCCCGGCCGGCTGGGGCACCGCCGAACCCGTCAACCTGCCCTGGTCGCCGCGCCGGCTGACCGAACTGGCCCGGGACCGGGCCCCCGAGCCCACCCATCTGCTCGTGACGGGGCACCCGGACCGGCCCGCGCTGGCGTGGATCCGGGTGACGCGCACGACCGCCGGAGTCGAACAGGACGTGACGCTCACCCTCGGGTACGGCGAGCACGAGGAACCGCCGCTGGAGACGATTCCGTCCCTCGCCGGGACCCTCGTCGAGGAGCACGGCCTGACGACGATGCTGACGTCGGTGCGCCGGGCCCCCCGCGACCTCACCACGGCCCCCGTGCTCCAGGCACCGTCTGTCCCGGTCGCCTTCACCCTGGGCGCGCGCGACGTGCGGGGCATCGGACTCACCCATGCCCGTCGCCCGCCCGTCGGGGAACCGCCCGTCGCTCTCGGGCCCGCCTCCGCACCGGCCCTGCACTATTCGCTGGGGGACGGCGTCGACGCCGGCGCCCTGGGCACGCTGCACCGCCTTGCCGCGCATCTGCGGGCCGGTGCGGCGGGCGGGGAGACCTGAGGGGATCCGCCGTGCTACCCCATGTGTTCCGCGAACCGTGCCGCCGTCTCCGTCAGGTCCTCGTGGCCGTCGCGGGACCACAGGGTCCCGTTGAACAGCTCGACCTCGAACGGGCCGTGTAGCCGACCGCGTCCACGTGCCGCTGCCACGCCCGCAGGTCGATCGTGCCGTCGCCGAGCTGGACGCGGCCGGTGAGGGCGCCCTCGGGGAGGGGTGGTCCAGTCGGCGCGAGGAATGGCTCCGGCCACAGCACGGTGCCGTCGCAGCACGGTGCCGTCGCCGAGATCGAGCCCGCCCTGCTCGCGCAGGGCCAGGAGGGAGCGGACGAGGTGCTGGCGGTGGCCCATGCGGCCGGTCACACCGTTCATGGCGATACGCACGGTCCTGCGTGTCACGACGTTCCCTTCGTACGCGGTCCGCGCGCCGCGTGCGCCCCACCCCTCCCGCGCTGACCAGCTGACCACTGGGACGGACGTGGGCCGATGGACGTGGCAGCGAGCGCTTTCTGGGCGGGGAGAATCCTGCCGCCTCGCCGCCCCGGGGACAAGAGCGCCGCGAGCCCGGCTTGTTCGAGGGGGCGAACAACGCGGCGTATGGCCCTATCGTCTGGTCGCAGCCGGGGCCCGGGGGGCCTGGGGACCCGGTGGGGACGACGGCGTACGGCGGCGTACGACGAGGCGCACGAGGCGGAGGACGAGACATGACGGTGACCCTGGCGGACGTGGCGGCCCGTGCGCAGGTCTCCCCCGCGACGGTGTCGCGCGTACTGAACGGCAACTATCCGGTGGCCGCGTCCACCCGGGAACGCGTCCTCGAAGCGGTCGACGAACTCGATTACGTCCTCAACGGCCCGGCCAGCGCCCTGGCCGCCGCCACGTCCGACCTCGTCGGCATCCTCGTCCACGACATCGCCGACCCGTTCTTCGGGATCATGGCCGGCGCCGTCCAGGCCGAGATCGGCGGGCCGGGCGGCCGCGCGGGCGGGGAACGGCTCGCCATCGTCTGCACCACCGGCGGCTCCCCCGAGCGGGAGCTGACCTACCTCACGCTGCTCCAGCGGCAGCGGGCGGCGGCCGTCGTCCTGACCGGCGGCGCGAGCGAGGCCCCGGACCACGCGGCGGCGATGAACACGAAGCTGAGCAAGCTGGTGGCGGCGGGGACACGGGTGGTGCTGTGCGGGCGTCCGCCCGCGCCCGGCACGGGGGCGGTCGCGCTGCCCTTCGACAACCGCGGGGGTGCGCGGGAACTCACCGCGCACCTGCTCGGTCTCGGCCACCGCCGCCTCGGGTACCTCGCCGGGCCGCCCGAGCGCACCACCACGCGGGAGCGGCTGGAGGGCCACCGGGATGCACTGACCGCGCACGGGGTGGTGGAGGATCCGCGCTGGACGGTGCACGGGCAGTTCGACCGGCGGTCCGGGTACGAGGGGACGCTGGAACTGCTGCGGGCGGATCCGTCCCTGACCGCCGTCGTGGCCGCGAACGACTCCGTCGCGCTGGGGGCGTGTGCGGCGCTGCGGTCCTCCGGGCGGCGCATCCCGGAGGACGTGTCGGTCGCCGGGTTCGACGATCTGCCGTTCAGCGTCGATGCGGTGCCGGGGCTGACGACGGTGCGGTTGCCGTTGGCGGAGGCGGGGGGTTGGGCGGGGCGGATCGCCATGGGGCGGGGGGAAGAGGTGGACGGTGGGGTGGGGGTTGTGCGGGGGGAGTTGGTGGTGCGGGGGTCTGTGGGGCGGCCGCGGCCTGTGGGGGTGTCGGGGGTGCGCAGTTCCCCGCGCCCCTGAGATGCCGTGCGGGATCGTCGTGGGGTTTGCGCAGTTCCCCGCGCCCCTTGAGAGGTCGTGTGTTGTCTGCGGGGTGGTGGGGGTTTCTCGCGCAGTTCCCCGCGCCCCTGGGGGGAGCCCCCGGGTCCGGAGTGGGCCTGTGCGGGTCCGTCGTGGGATGTGCGCAGTTCCCCGCGCCCCTGACAGGAACCGTCGGCTTCCAGTGGGCCCCGTCGGGGCGGGCGTGGGGGTGTGGCGATGAGTTTGGGGGCTGGGTGTGGTCTGTAGGTTCGTCAGTCTTGGTTCTCGGTTGTGGGAGTGGGCGTCATGCGGATTGTCGTCACGGAGTTCATCAGTCTCGACGGTGTGTCCCAGGCTCCGGGTGGGCCTCAGGAGGACACCGACGGGGGGTTCGTGCACGGTGGGTGGTCGCACCCGTACTTCGACCCGGAGGTGCTCGGCGGGGCCTTCGACGCGGGGCTGCGGAAGGCGGACGCGTTGCTGTTCGGGCGCCGGACGTGGCAGACGATGGCGGCGGCGTGGCCGGAGCGCGCCGGTGATCCGTTCGCCGACCGGATGAACAGCCTGACCAAGTACGTCGTCTCGGGCACCCTCGGCGAGGCCGACCTCACGTGGAACAACTCCCGGCTGATCCCGGCCGGTGAGGCCCTCGCCCGGATCCGTGAGCTGCGGGCCACCGAGGGCGGCGACCTGGCGATGATGGGGAGCCCCACGCTGGTGCGGACCCTGCTGGGCGAGGACCTGGTGGACGAGCTCCAGCTGATCGTCATGCCGGTGATGCTCGGCGGCGGCAAGTCGGTCTTCCCCACCGACGGTGCGAAGCGGCCCTTCGAGCTGGTCTCCACCACGGCCGCGAAGACCGGCGCCCAGGTGTGCGTGTACCGGCCCGCGCAGGCACCCGCCGGGGGCTGACGGTCCGGGCGCGGCGGCTCGCGGGCGACACCGGGGTGTCAGGGAGGAGTTGCCGGCGGGGTCCGCGGGTAGGGTCCGTTGGCATGAAGCTGGCGTTCTCCACCCTCGGCGTCCCCGGCCTGCCCGTCACCGACGTGCTGGAGCTGGCGACCGCGCACGGCTATCACGGCGTCGAACTGCGCGCCCACCCGGAGGAACCGGTCCACCCGGGTCTCTCCCCGGCCGAACGGGCCGGTGTCGCCGCCGCGTTCAAGTCGGCCGGTGTCGAGGTCCTGAGCGCCGCCGGATACGTGCGGGTGGCGGCGCCCGGTGACGACGCCCCCGTGCTGGCCGAGATCCGTGCCCTGCTCGAACTGGCCCGTGACCTCGGCGCTCCCTACGTCCGCGTCTTCCCCGGCGGCACGCCCGGGCAGAGCGCGCAGGACGCCGACGCGACGGCCGCCCGCCGGCTCGGCACGGCCGCCGAGTACGCCGGTGACCTGGGGGTGCGGATCCTGCTGGAGACGCACGACTCGCACCGTACGGCGGCCGACGCGATGCGGATCCTGGGCCTGGTGGGGCACGGCAGGGTCGGGGCGCTCTGGGACGTGATGCACACCTGGCTCGGCGGTGAGCAGCCCGCGGACAGCTTCGCCGGCCTGTCCCCGCACCTCGGCTATGTGCAGGTCAAGGACATCGCCTCGGCCGACGACACCATCCCGCTGGCACTGGGCGAGGGCATTCTGCCGCTGGCCGACTGCGTGGAGGTCCTCTCCCGGCACGGCTGGGACGGCTGGCTGTGCTGGGAGTACGAGAAGCGGTGGTACCCGGACGTACCGGAGCTGAGCGGTCTGCTTGCTCCCGGGCGGGAGCATCTGGCCCGGCTGCTGAACGAATCGGCGTGACCGTGCGGGGGATGCCGGTCGCCGTCTGACCTGCTGGACGACGGGGCGGCCGGACCGGGCTCCAGGCCGTCACATCAGCCCCTCGCTTCGGGCCGTCGCATCAGCCCCTCACTCCGCGCGTTGCGGTGCCGGCTCGTTGCCGTGGATCAGGCGGTCGGCCGCCGCCACGAAGGAGCGGACGCGTGCGGTGTGGCGGGCGGCCGGCCAGACCAGGGCCCATTCGAGGGCCGGCGCGTCGCTGATGGGGAGGTAGGCGATGTCGGGGCGTGGGTAGTACCGGCGGGTGTGGGCGCCCGCGGGAAGGGCGCCCTGGCCTGCGCCGACGAGGGTGAGGGCCTCCTGGAGCGTCTCCGCCGACGGCCCCTCGGCGACGACGGAAAACGCGTCGGCCCGGTGGCGCGGGAGGAGACTCGTGTGGCCCGGGAGTCGTACCAGGGGGACGCGGGCCAGGTCGGCGGCCCGGACGCGCTGTCCGCGGGTGAAGGGGTGGTCCGAGGGGACCGCCAGGACCTGCGCCTCGCGTATCAGGACCGAGCCGTGGGCCAGCCCGGGGTCGTCGACGGGCAGGGTCGTCAGTCCGAGGTCGCTCTCCCCCGCGTGGATGCGCGCCGGCATGTGGTGGGCCTGCGTCTCCTGGATGCGCACCTCGCATTCGGGTGCCTGTTCGCGGAAGAGCTGTGCGGCGCCGGCCAGGAGCTGCGCGGCGGCGGCGCTGACGAAGTCGACGCGCAGCACACCGGTCAGACCGCGTCCCGTCTCGGTCGCGCGGTGCACCGCGGCTCCCAGTGCGTCCCAGGCGGGGCGGAGCTCGTCGTGCAGTTGCCTGCCCACCGCGGTGAGGGAGACGTGCCGGCTGGTGCGGTGGAACAGCGGCACCCCCACGCGGCGCTCCAGTTTCCGGATGGTCTGACTGACGCGGGCGGTCGACACGTGCAACGCCGCCGCGGTGCGGCCGAAGTGCAGTTCCTCCGCCAGGGTCAGGAACGCCTCCGCCTCGTGCCGCTCGATCACTCGTTCCCCCATCGTGAAGCCCGGCTTCACGATCATTGCTCAGACGGGCGTTGGTCGCCTGTCCTTTCCCCGGCAGAGTGGGTGACGTCCGACACCACGTCAGCCGCACGAAGAGGGGCCCGACATGACCACTTCCGCCGACTCGCACGCCGGCTCCGGCCGCCGGGACGCCGCTGCGCCGTTCCGGCCGCTGCTGACCCGCGGCGCGCAGGCCGAGACCTGCGCCGACCCGAGCAGCGTGATGACGCTGCTCGCCGACTCGGACACCACGGCCGACGGCTTCACCGCCTACCGGTCCACGTTCGCCGAGGGGGCCGTGGGGGCGCCGGCGCACTTCCACACCAGGGCGACCGAACTGTTCTTCGTCATCAGCGGATCCCTGCGGGTGCTGGTGGACGAGGAGGTCACCGTCCTGGATGCGGGCGACTTCCTGGCGGTGCCGCCCCGCACCCCGCACGCGTTCGCCGCGGCACCCGGGTGTGAGGCCGACGTCCTGTTCGTGTTCACGCCGGGCATGGGCCGCTTCGACTACCTGCGGCTGCTCGGCCGGGTGATGCGCGGTGAGGCGGACGGCAAGGAGATCGCCGAGTCCGCGGAGCGGTTCGACAACCACTACGTCGACAGCCCCGTCTGGCGCGCCGCCCTGGAGGCGTAGGGGTGAGGGCCGCGGCGGCCGCCCGCCCCCGTGAGGCCGCCCGCTCCCGCAAGGCGGGCGGTCCCCGCGAGGCGGCGGTCCCCGCGAGGCGGGCGGCCCCCGCAAGGCAGCAGGCCCGCGCTCCCCGCCCTCAGCCGCCGACCGGGGAGCCCTCGGCCCGGGCCTCCCCGGGGGTCACGGGCCGGGTGGCCGACGCCGTCGGCGGGTGGCGCCGGGTCACCGTGGCCAGTGCGACGCCGCCCACCAGCAGCACGCCCGCGCACCACCGCAGCGGGGTCATCGACTCGCCGAGGAACAGGGCGGCCGACGACATCCCGAAGACCGGTACCAGCAGGGAGAACGGCGCGACCGTGGAGGCCGGGTGACGGCGCAGCAGCCAGCCCCAGGCGCCGAAGCCGAGCACGGTGGCGACCCAGGCGACGAACAGCACGGTGCCCGCGCCCTGCCAGTCGAGGCCGGCCAGTGCGTCCCGGTCCCGCCGGGGGCCCTCCAGGAGGAGTGACAGGGCCAGCAGCGGCAGGACCGGCACGGTGCTCACCCACACCATGAAGTTGAGGGCGTCCGGGGGCGCCGCCCTGCGGGTGAGGATGTTCGAGACGCCCCAGCAGCCGGCCGCCGCGACGACCAGGGCGAAGCCGGTGAGCGGCCCGGAGGTGCCCTCGTCGACCGCTGCGACGCCGATGCCCGCGAGGGCCACCGCCATGCCGGCCAAACGCCTGGCGGAGGGACGTTCGCCGAGCAGGGCGAAGGCGAACAGGGCGGTGAACACCGCCTGGATCTGGAGCACCAGGGAGGACAGCCCGCCCGGCATGCCCGCGTCCATGCCGACGAAGAGCAGCCCGAACTTGGCGACCCCGAGCGTCAGGCCCACGCCGACGATCCATCTCCAGGCCACCGTGGGGCGTCCCACCAGGAACACCGCGGGGAGCGCCGCCACGAGGAAGCGCAAGGCGGAGAACAGCAGGGGCGGGAAGTGGTCGAGGCCGACCTCGATGACGGTGAAGTTGACGCCCCAGACGGCGGCGACGAGGACGGCGAGCAGGAGGTGGGAGGGTCGCATGGATCGAGGATCGCCGCACCGCACACTTCAGCACCAGCGAAGGTTTCTGCATGGTTGGATGAAGCATCGCTAACCGATCGGAGGGCTGTGATGCTCGACCTCCAGCGGCTGCGCGCCCTGCACGCGGTCTCCGTCCACGGCACCGTCGGGGCCGCCGCCGTGGCCCTCGGCTACACCTCCTCCGCCGTCTCGCAGCAGATCGCGAAGCTGGAGCGGGAGACCCGGACCGTACTCCTGGAACGCCAGGGACGCGGGGTGCGGCTCACCGACGAGGCACGTCAACTCGTCGCGACCGCACAGGAGTTGATGGCGATCGTGGAGCGGGCGGAGACCGAGCTGGAGGAACGGCGGGGGCGGCCGTCGGGGCGGCTGACCATCGCCGCCTTCGCGTCGGCGGCGCGCGGGCTGATGCCGTCTGTGCTGGCGGACCTGGCCCGGCGGCACCCCGCGCTCGACACCCGGCTCACGGAGATCGACCCGCACCTGTCCGTGGACCTGGTGGCCCGCGGTGCCGTGGATCTCGTGGTGGCACACGACTGGGACATCGCGCCGCTGCCCGCCCCGGCGGGAGTGGAGCAGGCGGTGATCGGTGACGACCTGTGCGATCTGCTCGTGCCCCGCGGCCACCCCTTCGCCGCCCGGAGCGCGGTGCGGCGGGAGGAGCTGGGCGGGGAGCGGTGGATCTGCCCGCCGCCGGGGCGGGTCTGCCACGAGTGGCTGGTGCGCACCCTGCGGGCCGACGGGCACGAGCCGGACATCGTGCACCAGGCCGACGAGAACCCGACCCTGGTGGCCCTGGTGGCGGCCGGGCTCGGCATCGCGCTGATCCCCCGGCTGGGCCGCGGCCCGCTGCCCGAGGAGGTGGTCGAGGTGCCGCTCGACCCGCTGCCCGCCCGCCGCCTGTACGCCCTGTGGCGCTCGGGTGCGGCGCGGCGGCCGGCGATCGCGGAGACGGTGCGGGCGCTGCGGGAGCACTGGCCCAGGGTGTCGGCGCACGCGCCCCGCTGAACCCACGCGGCCCGCCCGCCCCGATTCCGGGGAATTCCTCCCGGCTTCGGAACCTGCCGGCCGCGCCGTCCGTCCCATGGGCAGGCTGCCGGGCACGTCTGGCGTGGCACGGTGTCGGCCCTCGCTGCTGGCTGCGATCGCTGACCCACCCTCTCCGCCGTGCCGCGGCCGGCAGCACGCCGTCATCGGCGCGCCCCCTCCGACTGCGCCGATGGCGGCCCCTCGTTGGTTACTGTGCTCTCCCTTGACTGGCAGAAACTTCCCGGATATTGGTGACCCCCTGGAAGTTTCCTTCAGCGGATCCCCGCGGATCACCTCCGGAAGGAGCGCACGTGCCCGACAGCAGCACGGCAAGCACGGGAAGCACGGGAACTACGGGAACTACGGGAAGTACCGCACGGCCGTCCAGACGCACCGTCCTCGCCGCGACGGCGGGGGTCGGCACCGCCCTCGCCGCCGGGGGTGCCGCACACGCGGTCCCCGGCCGCTCCGCCGCCGAGGAACGCAGGCTGCGTGCCCTCGTCTCGCGCATGACGCTTCAGGAGAAGGTCGGCCAGCTCTTCGTGATGCGGGTCTACGGCCACTCCGCGACCGAGCCCGACCAGGCCGACATCGACGCCAACCTCGAGGAGATCGGCGTCCGCACCGCCGCCGAACTGCTCGAGCGGTACCGGGTCGGCGGCATCATCTACTTCGCCTGGGCGCACAACACCCGCGACCCGCACCAGATCGCGGACCTGTCCAACGGCATCCAGAAGGCGTCCCTGGGCCTGCCGCGCGGCCTGCCGGTGCTCGTCTCCACCGACCAGGAGCACGGCATCGTCGCCCGGGTGGGCGAGCCGGCCACCCTCTTCCCGGGGGCGATGGCCGTCGGGGCGGGCGGCTCCCGCTCCGACGCCCGCACCCTCGGCCGGATCGCCGGACGCGAGCTGCGCGCCCTGGGCATCCGCCAGGACTACGCCCCGGTGGCCGACGTGAACGTCAACCCGGCCAACCCGGTCATCGGCGTGCGGTCCTTCGGCTCCTCACCCGACGCGGTGGCGCGGCTGGTGGCCGCCGAGGTGTCCGGGTACCAGCACTCGGGGGTGGCGGCGACCGCCAAGCACTTCCCCGGGCACGGCGACACCGTCGACGACAGCCACGCCAAGCTGCCCTACATCCACCACACACTGGAGGAGTGGGAGCGGCTCGACGCCCCGCCGTTCCGGGCCGCGATCGCCGCGGGCATCGACTCGATCATGACCGCGCACATCGTCGTCCCCGCACTCGACCCCGCCGAGGACCCCGCCACCCTCTCCCGCCCGATCCTCACCGGCATCCTGCGGGAGGAACTGGGCTACGACGGGGTCGTGGTGACCGACTCCCTCGGCATGGAGGGCGTCCGCACGAAGTACGGCGACGACCGGGTGCCGGTGCTCGCCCTGAAGGCGGGCGTGGACCAGCTGCTCAACCCGCCGGACCTGGACCTCGCCTGGAACGCCGTGCTGCAGGCCGTGCGGGACGGCGAACTCACCGAGGAACGCCTCGACGAATCGATCCTGCGCATCCTGCGGCTGAAGACGAAGCTGGGCCTGTTCAAGGACCCCTTCGTCTCCCACAGCGGCGTGGACCGCACCGTCGGCACGCGGGCGCACCTCGCCGCCGCCGACCGGATCGCCGAGCGGACCACCACCCTGCTGGTCAACGAGGGCGGGCTGCTGCCGCTGTCCCGGCGCAGGCACCCGAAGTTGCTGGTCGTCGGCGCCGACCCGGCCTCCCCGTCCGGCACGACGGGACCGCCGACCGGGGTGCTCGCGGACACGCTGACCGAGCTCGGCTTCACGGCCACCGCGCTGTCCACCGGGACGGCACCCTCGGCGGCCGCCATCGACCGGGCCGTCGCCGCGGCCGGGGACGCGGACGCGGTGGTCGTCGGCACGTACAACGTGTCGGCGGGCAGCAGCCAGCGGACGCTCGTGGAGCGGCTGCTGGCCACCGGGCGGCCGGTGGTCGCGGTCGCGATCCGCAACCCCTACGACGTGGCCCACCTGCCGGACGTGCCGGCGTATCTGGCCGCCTACTCCTGGACGGACGTCGAACTGCGGGCCGCGGCCCGGGTCGTCGCCGGCCGGGTGAAACCCCGCGGGACGCTGCCCGTGCCGGTGCAGCGGGCGGACGACCCTGCGACGGTGCTGTACCCGGTCGGGCACGGGCTGAGGTACTGACGCGCGCTCCGGCCCGGCACCCCGGGGAGCGGCGCCGGGCCGGGTGCTCAGCGGAGTAGCGCATCGGGCGTAGGCCCCCTACGCCGACGATGCGGCGCACTTCCCCCCATATGCGCAAAGCACCCCAGTTGTCTGGCGTGGCCCGGCGCGGCGGGTCACGCTGGACCGGGGTGTTCGGGGGGATGACGATGCACGTGAGAAGTTCTCTGGCCGGGGTGTGCGCGCTGGCGGCGCTCGGCGCGGCGCTGCTGGCCGGCTGCCAGAACCCGCCGGGCGGCGGGGAGGCGGACCGTCCCGGCGAGCCGCACACCGCGACGACCTCGCCGGGGCCGGCCCGCACGTCCGGGTACGGGGCGGTGTTCCTCGCGGTCGACGAGTGCAGCTCCTTCGGGCGCACCAGCTTCACCGAGGTGCCCTGCACGGGCGAACGCGCCGCGGCCCGGGTGGTCGCCCGCCACGACGGCACCGTCCGCGACGGGCCGCGCTGCCCCGGCACGACCGACTTCGTGCTGCACATCAGCGAGCAGCGGCCCGCCGCCGACGAGGACGGCGACGGGGCCGTGCCGCAGGGCTACGCCTGCATGCGCAACCTCCAGCCGCCGCACCCCGGCGACCCGGGCGGCGGGGGCGGGCCGCGCACCATCGTCGGCGACTGCGTCTACGACCTGGGCGACGGCAAGGTCCGCGAGACCCGCTGCGACGGCGAGGGCGAGCACGCCCCGCAGTACAGGGTGACGAAGGCCGTGGACACCCGGTCGAAGTGCCCGGCGTCCACGGCCCTCTACGTCCGGCTCGGCGGCACCTCACCGGTGGGCTGCGCCCGCCCGGTGTAGGTCCGTGCCGGTCCGGTGCACGTCCGCGCCGGTCCGGTGCACGTCCGCGCCGATCCGGTGCACGTCCGCGCCGATCCGGTGCACGTCCGCGCCGATCCGGTGCACGTCCGCGCCGATCCGGTGCACGTCCGCGCCGGTCCGGTGCACGTCCGCGCCGGTCCGGTGTAGGTCCGCGCCGGTCCGGCTACGGACGCAGGGTCCGCTCCTGCTCGATGTCCCGCTTGTCTAGGCCGGCGTGGAACGCGGCCAGCGGCTCGGCCGCCGCCGGGTCCTTGCGCACCGCGCTCGGCGTGACGTCGGCCCAGTCGAGGATGCGGGCCGTGGCGAGGGCCCGCTCCTTGTCCTTCAGCCCGGCCACGTTCGCGCCGTGGTTCATGCCGGGCGCCGTCATCACGTAGGAGTCCCGTGCGCCGCGTCCCAGCCGGAACGGCTCGGCACCCCACGGGTCGTTCTCGCCGTAGACGAACAGCATGTTGCGGGCGTTGTGGCGCACCCAGGTGTCGATGTCGCGCATCGCCTGCGGCTGGAACCGCATCGGGATGGAGCGGGGCACGAAGTTGCGCGGCGGCTGGTAGCCGTAGCGGATGTACTTCTTCTCGATGTGCGGGAAGTGGATGGTGGGCGCGCCCAGCTGTGTGCCGGCCTGGTAGTAGTACGGCGTGTAGGGGCTGAGGCCCTGGTCGGTGTAGAACGAGAACCCGGAGATCGTGTCGACGGACGTCCAGATCTCGTCGTCGGTGGCGTTCTTGGCGTCCGCGGGGATCTGCTCGCAGTCCTTCACGGTGCTGTACTGCCAGAAGCCCCACACGTAGTCGAGGACGACGGCCTCGTAGGCCCGGTCCAGGCTGCCGATGGTGTCGAAGGTGTAGCCGTTCTCGGCGGCGAGGGCGCGGTACTTCTGCTGCAGCGGGGCCCGGCGGACCAGCGCCTCGCGCTGCACGCCGTTCAGCCGGTCGCGGCACTCCTTGGTGCCCACCGTGCGGAAGAACCGGTCGTAGGCCGAATCCTCCTTGTTCACCACGTCGTTGGGGGCGACGTAGGCGACCACGCCGTCCATGTCGCTCGGGTAGAAGCGCTCGTAGTAGGTGGCGGTCATGCCGCCCTTGGAGCCGCCGGTGGAGATCCAGTTCTTGCGGTAGATCTTCTTCAGCGCCGTGAAGATGCGGTGCTGGTCGCTGGCGGCCTGCCAGATGTCCAGCTTGGACCAGTCGGCCGGGTCGGGCCGGGACGGGGTGAAGAAGCGGTACTCCATGGAGACCTGGTTGCCGTCCACGATCTGGGCCGGCTCGCTGCGGCGGGGCGTGGTGGAGACGTTGTACCCGCCGGTGTGGAAGACGGTCGGCCGCGCGGTGTCCTTGTGCAGCACGGTGATGCGCTGCTGGAAGGTGCCCTTGCCGGGCCTGCGGTGGTCGACCGGCTGGGTGTAGTTCAGGACGAAGAAGCGGTACCCGGCGTACGGCTTCTCCTCGATCAGGCTCATGCCCGGGATGGACAGCAGCCGTTCCTCGATGTCGGTGACGCCGTCGGCCTCCGGCTCGGCGGCGGTGGCCGCGCTCGCCGCGCTCACCGTGCCTATGAGCATCGTGAGCGTCAGCAGCCATCTGAGCGCTTTGCGCATGCGCACTCCCCTGTGTGACAGATGTGCGCCGGAAGCTAGCGGACCAACTCCCCACAGCACCAGGGGACATAGGGAAAACCCTCCGTGCGCGAGGGGGGGCGCGTCCGCGCGGGCGGCGGGTTCAGCCTCCGCGTGGGCCGGGGATCAGCACAGGATCCAGCCGGAGTCGGCCGAGCCGCCGCCGACCCGGCCCTTCACCCACACGCAGCGCTGCCCGGCGTGCACGGTGACCGGGCCGGCGTGCCGGCGGAAGAGCCCCTTGTCGACGACCGGCCGGCCGCCGCGCGCCCGGATGCTGACCGACATCGTCCGCCGCTTGCCGGCCTTCTTGGCGACGGTGACAGCGCACAGGTAGCCGCCGCGCTTGTACACGACGACCGCGCCGGTGGAGAACGTCACGGTGCGGGCCTTGCGCCCCGGGCAGGGCGCCGCCGCCAGGGCGTCACCGGGCACGGCGACGACGAGCAGCCCCGCGGCGGTCAACAGGGCGAGGCAGAGCGCGAGTCGCCGGCGTATCGGTCCACTGTCCACAGTCGTTCCTCCCCGTACCGCGCCTGCCGCGACCGACGGCGTACGGGTGTACGGACGCCTGACGTACGCCGCTTGGTTGCCAGGGTGCGCCCGCGCGGTGTGGGCGAGGCGCGCCCGCGCGGGCCGGAACGGGTGCGCCCGCGCGGGCCGGAACGGGTGCGCCCGCGCGGGCCGGAACGGGTGCGCCCGCGCGGGCCGGGCGGGTCAGGCGACGGCGGGGAGGTCCTCTCCTATGAAGGTGCGCCACAGGGCCGCGTACTTGCCGTCCAGGCGCAGGAGTTCGTCGTGGGTGCCGTCCTCGGCGACGCGCCCGTGGTCCATCACGATCACCCGGTCGGCGCGGGCGGCCGTGGTCAGCCGGTGGGCGACGACGAGGGTGGTGCGGCGGCCCGCGAGCCGGTCCGTGGCCTGGTTGACCTGGGCCTCGGTGGCCAGGTCGAGCGCGGCCGTGGCCTCGTCGAGCAGCAGCACGTCTGGGTCGACGAGTTCGGCGCGGGCCAGCGCGATCAGCTGACGCTGCCCCGCGGAGAGGTTGCGGCCGCGTTCGGCGACCTCGTGGAGGTAGCCGCCCTCCAGGGTGGCGATCATCTCGTGCGCGCCGACCGCCCGGGCCGCGGCCTCGACCTCCGCGTCGGTGGCGTCCGGGCGGCCGTAGGCGATCGCGTCGCGGACGGTGCCCGGGAACAGGTACGCCTCCTGCGGTACGACACCGAGCCGGTGCCGGTAGGCGGTGAGGTCGAGGTCCCTCAGGTCGATGCCGTCGGCGGTGACCCGCCCGCTCGTCGGGTCGTAGAAGCGGGCGACCAGCTTGACCAGGGTGGACTTGCCCGCGCCGGTCTCGCCGACGAAGGCGACGGTCTGTCCGGCGGGGATGACGAGGTCGATGCCGCTCAGCGCCTCCTCGCCGTCGCCGTAGGCGAAGTGCACGTCCTCGAAGGCGATCTCGCCGCGCAGGGACGGCACGTCGAGCGGCTCGTCCGTCTGCTGCGTCGAGGTCGGCTCCCGCAGCAGCTCCTGGATGCGGCCCAGCGAGACGGTCGCCTGCTGGTAGCCGTCGAAGACCTGGGACAGCTGCTGCACCGGCGCGAAGAACAGGTCGATGTACAGCAGGTACGCCACCAGGGAGCCGATCGCGAGCGTCCCGGCGTCGACCCGCGCGCCGCCCACGACGAGGACGGCCGCGGCGGCGATCGAGGACAGGAACTGCACGAACGGGAAGTACACCGAGATCAGCCACTGGCCGCGGATGCGCGCACTGCGGTAGGCGGCGCTGCGCTCGGTGAAGCGGCGCTCGCCCTCCCGCTCGCGGCGGAACGCCTGCACGATCCGCAGGCCGGACACCGACTCCTGGAGGTCGGCGTTGACCGCCGACACCCGCTCGCGGGCCAGTTCGTAGGCCTTGACGCTGGCCCGGCGGAAGAAGAACGTGGCGATGATCAGCGGGGGCAGCGTGGCGAAGACGACCAGGGCGAGCCCGACGTCGATCACCAGCAGGGCGACCATGATGCCGAAGAAGGTGACCACCGAGACGAACGCCGTGACCAGGCCCGTCTGGAGGAACGTGGACAGGGCGTCCACGTCGGTCGTCATCCGGGTCATGATCCGGCCGGTCAGCTCGCGCTCGTAGTAGTCCAGGCCGAGGCGCTGGAGCTGGGCGAAGATCTTCAGGCGCAGCGTGTACAGGACGCGTTCGCCGGTGCGGCCGGTCATCCGGATCTCGCCGGTCTGCGCCGCCCACTGGGCGAGCACGGTGACCAGGCCCAGCAGCGCCGCCGCCCACACCGCGCCGAGGGCGGCCTGGGTGACGCCCTGGTCGATGCCGTGCCGGATCAGCACGGGCAGCAGCAGGCCCATCCCGGCGTCCACGGCGACCAGGCCGAGGCTGATGAGCAGGGGGGTGCGGAAGCCGCGCAGCAGCCGGCGCAGGCCGTAGGAGTCCTCGGGGCGGACGGCGCGTTCCTCGTCGATGTCGGGGACGTCGTCGGCCGGGGGCAGGGCGTCCACCTGGGCGAGGAGTTCGGGGGTGGCCGGGGCGTCAGCCAGGGCGGTGTCGCGGGGTTCGCGGTCGCCGGTCCACAGGCGGGGGGTGACCCCGCGTTCGGCGTCGAACTCGGCGTCCAGCTCGGCGCGGACGGAGGTGTCCTCCTCCGGGGTCTGCGCGGGCGGGGTGTGGCCCGGGGAGACGGCGCCCAGTTCGTCGGGGTCGGTGAGGAGCCTGCGGTAGAGGGCGGAGCTCCGTTGGAGTTCGTCGTGGGTGCCGATGTCGGCGAGCCGGCCGTCCTCCAGGACGGCGATGCGGTCGGCGAGGTTGAGGGTGGAGCGGCGGTGCGCGATGAGCAGGGTGGTGCGGCCCTCCATGACGCTGCTCAGCGCCTCGTGGATCTCGTGCTCGACGCGGGCGTCCACGGCGGAGGTCGCGTCGTCCAGGACCAGCAGGCGCGGGTCGGTGAGGATCGCGCGGGCCAGGGCGACGCGCTGGCGCTGGCCGCCGGAGAGGGTCAGTCCGTGCTCACCGACGGTGGTGTCGTAGCCGTCGGGCAGTTCGCTGATGAAGCCGTGGGCCTGGGCGGCGCGGGCGGCGGCGGTGATCTGTTCGTCGGTGGCGTCGGGCCGGCCGTACGCGATGTTGTTGCGGACGGTGTCGGAGAAGAGGAAGGAGTCCTCGGGGACCAGCCCGATCGCGGCGCGCAGGGACGCGGTGGTCAGTTCCCGCACGTCGTGGCCGCCGACGAGGACGGCGCCCCGGGTGACGTCGTAGAAGCGCGGCAGGAGCAGGGAGACGGTGGACTTGCCCGAGCCGGAGGCGCCGACGACGGCGAGGGTCTCGCCGGGGCGGATCTCGAAGGACAGTCCGTCCAGGACCGGCCGGTCGGGGTCGTAGCCGAAGGAGACGTCGTCGAACTCGACGGTGGCGGGCGCGTCGGCGGGCAGGTCCTTGGTGCCGTCGGTGAGCGACGGCTCGGTGTCGATCAGGTCCAGGACGCGTTCGGTGCCGGCGCGGGCCTGCTGGCCGACGGTGAGCACCACGGCGAGCATCCGGACCGGGCCGACGAGCTGGGCGAGGTAGGTGGAGAAGGCGACGAAGGTGCCGAGGGTGATGTCGCCGCGCACGGCCAGCCAGCCGCCGAGGGCGAGCATCGCCACCTGGCCGAGGGCGGGCACGGCCTGGAGGGCGGGGGTGTAGAGGGAGTTCAGCCGGACGGTGCGCATCCGTCCGGCGAACAGCCGCCGGCCGACCTGGCGCAGCTTGCCGGTCTCCTGCTCCTCCTGCCCGAAGCCCTTCACCACGCGGACGCCGCTGACGGCGCCGTCGACGACCCCGGCGACCGCGCCGGCCTGGGCCTGCGCGTACCAGGTGGAGGGGTGGAGCCGGGTGCGGCTGCGTTTGGCGATCCACCACAGGGCGGGGGCGACGGCGAGGGCGACGGCCGTCAGGGGCAGCGACAGCGCCGCCATGATCACCAGGGAGATCGCGAACAGCAGGAGGTTGCCGATGGTCATCGGCAGCATGAAGAGCAGGCCCTGGATCAGCTGGAGGTCGCTGGTGGCGCGGCCGACGACCTGCCCGGTGGACAGCTCGTCCTGGCGTCTGCCGTCGAGCCGGGTGATCGTCCCGTACATGTCGGTGCGCAGGTCGTGCTGCACGTCGAGGGCGAGCCGGCCGCCGTAGTAGCGGCGGATGTAGGTCAGGACGTAGACGACGGACGCGGCGCCGACGAGCAGTCCGGCCCAGGTGGTCATGTCCCTGGTCTTGTCGCCGATGACGTCGTCGATGATCACTTTGGTGATCAGCGGCACCAGCGCCATCACGGCCATGCCGCCGAGGGAGGCGCCGAGGGCGAGGACGACGTCCTTTCGGTGACGCCAGGCGTACCCGGTCAGTCGTCGTGCCCATCCCCGTTGCGGTGTCACGCGGGTGCCCTCCGATCGTCCCTGATCTTCCGCACAGCACCAACGCGGGCGCCGGCGGATTTCATCCCTCCGTGACACTCGGGCGCCCACGGGTCACCGTCCGGGGCCGGCCGGCGGGACGGAGCGTCGGTTTCCCGTCACGCAATCGCCACGTTCCCTCCACTCGTCGTCTCGCATGTGCATGTCACTCTCTCGGGTATCCCCACAGTGCAACCCGCGTAGATGGGACCCCCACATGCTCGCGATACGCAACCGCCGCCGGAAGGCGGTGGCCCTCGCCACGGCCGCCGTGCTGGCCGGTCTGACCGCCCCCGCCCTGACGGCCGGCACCGCCACGGCCACCACCACGACGGCCGCCCCCCACGCCGCCGCCTACGACGACGCGTACTACGACGACGCCGCCGGCAAGACCGGTGACGCCCTCAAGGACGCCCTGCACACGATCATCAGCGACCAGACCAAGCTGTCGTACTCGGCGGTCTGGGACGCCCTGAAGGTCACCGACCAGGACCCGGGCAACAGCAGCAACGTGATCCTGCTGTACTCCGGTATCTCCCGCAGCAAGTCCCTCAACGGCGGGGACACCGGCGACTGGAACCGCGAGCACGTGTGGGCCAAGTCCCACGGCGGCTTCGGCACCTCCACCGGCCCCGGCACCGACATCCACCACCTGCGCCCCTCCGACGTCCGCGTCAACAGCGTGCGGGGCAACAAGGACTTCGACAACGGCGGCAGCGCCTTCACCGACAGCGGCGGCAGCCTCACCGACTCCGACTCCTTCGAACCCCGCGACGCCGTCAAGGGCGACGTGGCCCGCATGATCTTCTACATGGCGGTCCGCTACGAGGGCACCGACGGCTGGCCCGACCTGGAGGTCAACGGCCAGGTCAACAACGGCAGCACCCCTTACATGGGCAAGCTCTCCGTCCTGAAGGCCTGGCACCAGCAGGACCCGCCGGACTCCTTCGAGAAGCGCCGCAACGACGTCATCCACGACTCCTTCCAGCACAACCGCAACCCGTTCATCGACCACCCGGAGTGGGTCGAGTCGATCTGGTAGCCGTCCGCCCGCCCCTGCTCTCCGCGACCCGGCACACGCCGGTCAGTGCCTCGCGCATCCGGGCGAGCAGGAACCGCAGCTGCTCCGGGGTCGTGCGGCGGTCCGCCAGCAGGTCCGCCGCATGGCCGAGCAGGTCCGCGGCCATCGCGAGCAGGGTCTCCTCGACCGTGTCGGCGTGACGGGACGCCCTCCCCGTACCGTCGGTGATCAGATAGCACGGCTTGCCCTCCTCCCCGGTCCACGGCAGCAGCCGCACCTCGTCCGCGTCGCGCCCGTCGCTCCTCACGCCGTCACCTCCACGCCGTGGAGGACGCGCGGCCCGACGTCGATCCCGTGCACGGCGAGCCACAGCGCGCGGCGCCGGGCACGCTGCCGCCGGGCCTCCTCCTTGCGCTCGTGCGCCAGGAGGTACGGGCGGACCAGCGCGTTGTCCTCGCCCCGCAGCGGAGGCGGTGCCGGCCTGCCGGCGGCCTCCCGGCCCGGGGCGGGGACCGCGCGGTGACGCGGAACGGCCCCTCGTCGGTGCCGTCCCCGCGCCGGGAACAGCAGCCGCAGCAGCGGCGCGAGGAGGGAGGCGGTGGCTTCGGTCATGTCGTCCGTACCCCTGGATGCGTCGAGGACCACGCCCGGGCCGTCATGGAGACACCCCGAGCGGGAGATCGCCTTGCGTAGCGATCCACTCACAGACTGGAAGCGGCGCGGCTAGGCTCGCCAGAGGGTTCGTGGTGACAGAGCACCTGTCACATGGGGGTTGACGCGATGGGCAGCATGTACGGGGACTGGCTGAAGGACCGGCGCGAGACGGCCGGCCTCACGCAGCAGCAACTGGCCGACATGGCGATCATGACGCGTTCGCACATCGCGCACATCGAGGCGGGCCGCCGGGTGCCGTCGAAGGAGGACGCGCGACGGCTGGACACGGCGCTGAACACGGGGAACGTGCTCAGCAGCTTTCTGCCCCGGCAGGAAGCCGCGGCGGCCGGCTACTTCGAATCAGTGCGGGTGCTCGAACAGCAGGCGGTGACCATCCGCGAGTTCGCGCTGTCCTACGTTCCCGGCATCCTCCAGACCGAATCGTACGCGCGTGCGGTTCTCCGGTCGGCGTTCCCTCCGTCATGGCGGAGCAGCTGAGCCACCTGGTCGGCCTGGCCGAGTCCGGGCGCATCCGTGTCCACGTGGTGCCCTTCGGCGTGGGCCTCCACCCCCTGCTGGACAGCATGCTGACGCTGATGTGGTTCGAGGACCAGCCGCCGGTCGCGTACAGCGAGGGTCTGCGGATGGGCCGCCTGCACGATTCGCCATCCGTGGTACGCGAGTTGCAGCACCGCTACGATCTCGCGCTGAGCGACGCGCTGTCGCTGACGGACTCCATCGCCCTCCTCGGGGCCGTTGCGAAGGACCACGGAGACAATGGCTGATCACGTCATGACCCGGGCCGCCTCACCGAGCGGCTGGCGCAAGTCCTCCCACAGCGATCCGAACGGCGGCAGCTGCCTGGAGGTGCTGGACGGGGCCCCGGAGGGGATACCCGTGCGCGACTCGAAGGTCACGCACGGGCCGGTGCTGGTGTTCCCGGGCAGGGCGTGGGCGGCCTTCGTCACCCACCTCAAGAACTGAGACCCGGGCCCGCGGTGCGGGACCGCCGGGGCAAAGACGCACGCGCTGAGCTCACCCCGGCCCCATCCGCCCCTCACCCCGGGTACGGCGCCGCCTCCCGGGCCGAGCGCAGGGCTGACGTCCACCAGGACAGCTGGTCCAGCAGCTTCTTCGCGTAGCCCGGGATCTCCGGGTCGAGGGGGCGGCCGTCCTCCCAGGGCACCCGGTTCAGGGGGAGGGCGAGACCGTCGCGGAGGGTCACCGCGTGCAGCTCGGTCATCACGTTCTCCAGGTGCAGCACGGCGTGCCGTCCGCCCGCCGCGCCGCCGTAGCTGACGAAGGCCACGGGCTTCGCCGCCCACTGGGTGTAGTGCCAGTCGATGGCGGCCTTGAGCGACGCCGGGTAGCTGTGGTTGTACTCCGGCGTGACCATGATGAACGCGTCCGCGGCGTCCAGTGCCGCCGTGAGCGGGGCCATGGCGGCGGGGCGGGGGTAGGAGGCGCCGGCGACGCTCGGGTAGGCGTCCGGCAGGGCCGGCGGGAGGTCGAAGTCGGCGAGGTCGACGACCTCGACGTCGAAGGCGCCGTGTTCGCGCGCCTGTCCGGCGATCCACGAGCCCGCCACGGGACCGAAGCGTCCCTCCCGGACGCTGCCGACGACGACCACGAGCCTGTGCTTGGTGTTGATGTCCATGTCCTCCACCCTGGAACCGGCCCCGGGCGGCAGCCAGACCGCGTTCTGGCTGGCCCCGACAGGGCCACCCTGAGCACTTCGGGTGGGGCACTCCGGAGACCTATGCTCGCGGGCATGGGGACACCCTTGGGCGATTTCATCCGGGTCAAGCGGGACAGCATCCAGCCGGCGCAGCTGGGTCTGCCGGACCACGGCCGCCGCCGCTCGCCGGGCCTGCGCCGGTCGGACGTCGCCGTGCGCGCCGGGATCAGCGTCGAGTACCTGACCCGGATCGAGCAGGGCCGGGACCGCAATCCCTCGGTGGCGGTGCTGCACGCCCTCGGCGACGCGCTCGCCCTGAACACGGCGGAACGCGAGCACCTGCGCTACCTGGCGAAGGTGACCGGTGACGAGTGCACCGGGCGCCTGGGGCCCGAGCCCGCCCGCCGCGAGGTGCGCCCGTCCGTGCGGGAGACCCTCCGGCTGCTCGAACCGGGCATCGCGGTGGTCACCAACCGGCTGGGCGACCTGCTCGCATGGACGGCCGCCTACGAGGCGCTGGCCGACGGCACGGGGCTGCTGGAGGGGGATGCCCCGAACCTCACCCGGTACGTGTTCACCGACACCCGCGCGAAGACGTACTTCGCCGACTGGGAGACCGTCGCGGACGAGCAGGCGTTCGACCTGTGGCAGGGGCCGAGGGCGGAGAACGCGGAAGGGCTGGCGGCGGAGCTCGCACCCGCCGCCGGACCGGAGTTCACCGAGCGGATGAACCGCCACAAGGTCCCGGAGCGGGGCGTCCTGCGCCTGCGCCATCCCACCGCCGGCGACCTCCGCCTGCGCCGCGAACTCCTCGAACTCGCGTCGGACGCCCAGCTGTTGCTGGTCCTCCTCTCCGACGACGAGGCGACGGCTGCGGCGGTCAGCCGCCTCCGCGAGCAGACGGGCCACGGACGCCTGCGGGCGATCTCGTAGGGACCTCATCGCCCCGGTACGCCCGTGGACCGGCCGCCTCAGGGGGCAGGGCGGTCGCCGCCACCCGGGCCGCGGCTCAGGTCGACGACGCAGAAGATGTTGTCGTCCGGGTCGGCGAGGACGACGAAGTCGGGGTCCGGCGGGTAGAGGTCCCAGTCGACCAGGCGGGCGCCGAGACCGGTCAGCCGCCGCACCTCGGCCTGCTGCTCCTCCGCGGTGTCGGTGAACAGGTCGAGGTGAAGGCGAGGGTGCGGCTCGGCGGGCGACGCACTCCGCAGCAGCCCGAGCGCCTGGCCGGAGCCGTCGGCATGGTTGAGCGTCCGCCACGTCTCGCTCGACCACTCGTCGGCGACCACCAGGTCCAGGGCCTGCGTCCAGAAGGCCTCGGCCCGGTGGAGGTCGGTGACACCGATGACAGGGATTCCGATCCTCAGCATGCGGGCAGCCTACGGTGCGCCGCCGTTCCCTCCGTCCAGATGCGTCGGCGCGAACATGCGCAGGACCGCCGGGAGGACGACCACGGACGGGCCGGGGGCGGCCAGGGACTTCGCGAGGTCCCGCTCCAGCGATTCGGGCGTCGTGCGGACGCCCGGGACGCCGAAGGACTCCGCGAGGGCGACGAAGTCGGGGCGGGTCAGCTCCGTCGCCGTGGACGCGCCGAAGGTGTCGTTCATGTACTCGCGCAGGATGCCGTAGCCGCCGTCGTCGACGATCAGCCAGGTGACGTTCAGGTCGTACTGCCGTGCCGTGGCCAGCTCGGCGATCGAGTAGAGGGCGCCGCCGTCGCCGGAGACCGCCAGCACCGGGCGGGTGGGGTCGGCGACGGCCGCGCCGAGGGCGGCGGGGAAGCCGTAGCCGAGGCCGCCGGCGCCCTGCGCGGAGTGCAGGTGGTTGGGGCCCATGGCGTCGAAGGCGGACCAGGCCCAGTAGGCCAGGATCGTCATGTCCCAGAAGGAGGGCGACTGCCGCGGCAGGGCGCGGCGGACGGCCGTGAGGACCTGCTGCTCCAGGGTGAGGTCCTGGGCGGCGATGCGGGCGCGGACCCGTTCCAGCAGGGCGCGCACCCGCTCCGGGGCAGTCGCGTCCTCGCGGGGTTCCACGGTCTCCAGGAGCGCCTGGAGGGCGAGGCGGGCGTCGGCGTGGATGCCGATGCCGGGGTGGTTGGACTCCAGCTTGCCGAGGTCGGCCTCGATCTGGACGACCCGGCCGCGGGGCTTGAACGTGTGGTAGTTCGAGGAGAGTTCGCCGAGGCCGGAGCCGACGACGAGGAGGACGTCGGCGTCCTCCAGGAAGTCCGTGGTGTGCCGGTCCTCGATCCAGGACTGGAGCGAGAGCGGGTGGGTCCACGGGAAGGCGCCCTTGCCGCCCGGGGTGGTGACGACGGGCGCCTGGACGCGTTCGGCGAGCTGCCGCAGCTTGCCGGAGGCGTCGGAGCGGATCACCCCGCCGCCCGCGATGACCGCTGGGCGTTCCGCGGTGGCGAGCAGGTGCGCGGCGAGCGCGGTCAGCTCGGGGCGCGGGGGCAGCTCGTCGGGGGTGGCGTCCATCGCCGTCACCGCCGGCAGGAGGGTCTCGGCGAGCAGGACGTCCTGCGGGACCTCCACCCAGACGGGGCCGTGCGGGACGGTCAGCGCCGACTTCCACGCCTCGGTGACCGCCGACGGGATCTGGGAGGCCGTGCGCACGGTGTGGACGGACTTCACCACGCCGCGGAACGAGGCCGACTGGTCGGGGAGTTCGTGCAGGTAGCCGTGGCGGCCGCCGCCGAGTCCGGCCGTGGGGACCTGGCTGCTGATGGCCAGGACGGGGGCGGAGGCGGCCGCCGCCTCCTGGAGCGCGGCCAGCGAGGTGAGCGCGCCGGGGCCGGTGGACAGCAGCAGCGGGGCCGCCTCGCCGGTGATCCGGCCGTACGCGTCGGCGGCGAAGCCGGCGTTGTTCTCCACCCGCAGGCCGATGTAACGCAGGTCGGAGCGGCGCAGGGCGTCGAACATGCCGAGGGCGTGCTGGCCGGGCAGGCCGAAGACGGTGGTCGCGCCGAGCCCGGCCAGGGTCTCCACGACCAGGTCTCCGCCCGTGCGGCCGGGCGGCGGGTTCAGCGCCGCCTCCGTCTGCGCGGCGGTCGGGCGGAGCACCAGGTCGTGGTCGTGAGTCACTTCGCGCGGGCCTCTGCAATCTGGCGGGACATGATCGTGGTCAGCTCGTAGGCGGTGTGCGACGCGGCGACCGAGGTGATCTCCGCGTGGTCGTAGGCGGGCGCCACCTCGACGACGTCCGCCGAGACCAGGTTGCAGGATGCCAGGCCGCGCAGGATCTCCAGCAGCTCGCGGGAGGTCATGCCGCCCGCCTCGGGTGTGCCGGTGCCGGGGGCGTGCGCCGGGTCGAGGCAGTCGATGTCGATGGAGATGTACAGCGGGCGGTCGCCGATGCGCTGGCGGAGCTGGTCGGCGACCTCGTCGGCGCCGCGCCGGTAGACGTCGGCGGAGGTGACGATGCCGAAGCCCATCTTCTCGTCGTCGGTGAGGTCCTGCTTGCCGTAGAGCGGGCCGCGGATGCCGACGTGGGACAGGGCGGAGGTGTCGAGGATGCCCTCCTCCACGGCCCGGCGGAACGGGGTGCCGTGGGTGTACTCGGCGCCGAAGTAGGTGTCCCAGGTGTCCAGGTGCGCGTCGAAGTGGAGCAGCGCGACCGGGCCGTGCTTCTTGGCGACCGCGCGCAGCAGCGGCAGCGCGACGGTGTGGTCGCCGCCCAGGGTCATCAGGCGGGCGCCGGTGCCGAGCAGGTCGTCGGCGGCGGCCTCCATGGTCTCCACCGCCTCGTTGATGTTGAACGGGTTCACGGCGATGTCGCCGCCGTCCGCGACCTGGGCGAGGGCGAAGGGGGAGGCGTCCTGGGCCGGGTTGTAGGGGCGCAGCAGCCGGGACGCCTCGCGGATGGCGTTGCCGCCGAAGCGGGCGCCCGGCCGGTAGGAGACACCCGAGTCGAACGGTATGCCCACCACGGCGACGTCGGCGCGGCCGACCTCGTCCAGGCGGGGCAGCCGGGCGAAGGTCGCCGGCCCGGCGTACCGCGGGACGCGGGACGAGTCGACGGGCCCGCGGGGTGTCTCGTTGCTGCTCATGGAACTGCCTTCTTTCCTACGCTTCGTCGCGTATGTGATGTCTGCCCGCACGACTCTACTGGCCGGCGGGGACCCGTTCGGACACGGATTCGGTTCCGGTTGCGGGGGCGCGTCCGGCGACGCGTTCACGCCAGGCGGCGAGCACGGCCGCGTCGGTCGGCGGGGTCGCCAGGGAGACGACGACGTAGACGGCGAGGGAGGACAGCAGGCCGTAGAGGATCGGCTCGTTGGCGAGGACGCCGTACGTCGCCATCAGAACCACGACGGTGAGCCCGCCGACGGCGACGGCGGCGAGGGCGCCCTGGGCGGTGCCGCGCCGCCACAGCAGCCCGCCGAGGATGGGCACCAGCAGCCCGCCGACCAGCAGGTTGTAGGCGACGGTCAGGGCCTGCACGACGTCGTTCAGCGCGATCGCGGTGAGGATCACGGCGACGCCCATGAGCAGGATGAACAGGCGGTTGCCGCGGACCTCGTCGCGGTCGTCGCCCTGCGGGGCACGGGCGAGGCCGCGCAGCCGGGCCCAGATGTCGTTGTTGGCGACGGTGGCGCAGGCGATGAGCGCGCCGGAGGACGTGGACATCACGGCGGCGAGGGCTGCGGCCAGCACCAGCCCGCGCACCCCGAGGGGGAGTTCGTCCTTGACGACGGTGGCGAAGGCGTCGTCGGCGCTGGCCAGGTCGGGGTAGAGCACCTTGGCGGCGGTGCCGATGACGGCGCCGGCGAGGGCGTAGGCGAGGCAGTAGGTACCCGCGACGGTGCCGCCCCAGCGGGCGGTGCGGTCGCTGCGGGCGGTGAACACGCGCTGCCAGATGTCCTGGCCGATGAGCATGCCGAAGGTGTAGATCAGCACGTAGGTGAAGATCGTCTCGCCGCCGATGCCCAGCGGGTCGAAGTACTCGGTGGGCAGCTGCGCCTTCATCTCGGCGAAGCCGCCGGCCTTGACGACGGCGATGGGCAGCAGCAGGAGCAGCACGCCGATGGTCTTGACGACGAACTGCACCATGTCGGTGAGGGTGATCGACCACATGCCGCCGAGCGTGGAGTAGGCGACGACGATGGAGCCGCCGAGGACGATGGCGAGGGTGCGGTTCAGGTCGAAGAGGACGTCGAAGATCGTGGCGTAGGCGATCGTCGAGGTCACCGCGAGCATGAGGGTGTACGCCCACATGACGAGCCCGGAGATGACGCCCGCCCGGCCGCCGTAGCGCAGGTCGAGCATCTCGGAGACGGTGTAGACCTTCAGCCGGGCGATGCGGGCGGAGAAGAAGACCGACAGGGCGAGCAGGCCCAGGCCGATGGTGAAGACCATCCAGGCGCCGGACAGCCCGTACTGGTAGCCCAGGCCCACGCCGCCGATCGTGGAGGCGCCGCCGAGGACGATGGCGGCCATGGTGCCGGAGTACATGGCGGGGCCGAGCCGGCGGCCCGCGACCAGGAACTCGCTCTTGGACTTGGCGCGGCGCATGCCCCACCAGCCCATGGCCAGCATGCCGACCAGATAGACGACGATGACCAGGTAGTCCACGGCCATGCGGGGGCCTCCTTCACGCGGTACTCGGTGGCGTGTCGTGCAAGGGGAGTGGCCCGGCCGCTCGTCGCGGGGACATCCGCCCGTACCCACGGGCCGCCGGTCTGACCTGACCCTAGGTGGCCGGAAAGCGACTGCGAAGTGTACGTTTCATCCATTCGCAGCGAACGGGATGGAGGAAACGTCCACCATGCCGGACCCCACGGTTCCGCCCACCCCGCCCGTCCCCCTGGACGCCCTCCTGGCCCGCGAGGACCTGGGGCTGCGCCGCATCGCCGGGCCTGACGACCCGGACCTGGTCGTGCACTGGGTGCACACCTCGGAGATGGCGGACCCGTATCCGTACCTGCTGGGCGGCGAGCTGCTGCTGTCGGCCGGTGTGCACATCCCGGACGGGGCGGGGCCCGGCTACTTCGACGCGTACGCCTCGCGGATCGTGGCGGCGGGCGGTGCGGCGCTCGGCTTCGGCGTCGCGCCGGTGCACGACACGGTGCCGGACGCGCTGGTGGAGGCGTGCGCGCTGCACGGCCTGCCCCTGCTGGAGGTGCCGCCCCGGACCACCTTCTCCGGGGTGGCCCGCGCGGTGTGGCGGCTGATGGCGCAGGCACGGCTGGCGGAGCTGCGCCGGGTGACCGAGGCGCAGCAGGGCCTGGCGGCCGCGGCGGGCCGACCGGACCCGGTGCCGTCGGTGCTGCGGCGGCTCGCGGGCCGGCTGGACGGGTGGGCGGTGCTGTACGGCCCGGAGAGCACCCGGCTCGCGGCGGCCGGCCGGGAACCGGGCGAGGAGGTCCGCCTCGCGCTGGCCGGACTGGCGGCCGTGGTCCGGCCCGACGTCTCCCCCGGACGCGACCTGCCGGGCACCGCCCCCGGCGGGACGGGCCGGCCCGCCTCGGCCGCCGACACGGTCGCCGGGACACGGCTGACCACGTACGCGCTCGGGGCCGGCCGGGGCTTCGTGCTCGGGGTCGCCGCGCCGCGGCAGGAACCGGGCGACCACACCATCGCGTCCGTGGCCGCCGTGCTGCTGTCGCTGCTCACCGGCGAGCACCAGAGCGGGCGGGGCGCGGCCCGCTCGGCCGCGCTCGTGCGGCTGCTGCTGGGCAGCACGCCCGAGGACGTGGCCGGGCTGCTCGGCGGACAGCAGTGGCGGGTCGTGCACGCGCGGCCGGACGGGCCGGCCCCGGACCATGTGGCCGCCTCGGCGCTGGGCGCGGCGCTCGGCTCGGCGCTGGTGGACCCGGACGGGCGGACGGTCCGGGTGCTGGTGCCGGGCGACCGGGCCGTGGAGGCGCTGCCCGGCTGGACCCTCGGCGTCAGCGCCGCCGTCGGCCCGCGGGAGTGGCCCGCCGCCGACACCCAGGCGGCCCGCGCGCTGGCCCGGGCCCGCGCCACCCGCGAACCCCTGGTCCGGCACGGCGGGCGGCCCGCGCTGACCGACCTGGTCGCGGACCCGGACGCGGAGGCCCACGCCCGGGCGCTGCTGGCACCGCTCGCCGCCGTGCCCGCCCTCCCGGAGACCCTGCGCACCTGGCTGTCGCTGCACGGCAGTTGGGACCGCACGGCGGTGGCCCTGTCGGTGCACCGCAACACGGTCCGCCAGCGCATCGCCCGCTGCGCGGCCCTGCTGGACGCGGACCTGGACGACCCGGACGTGCGCATGGAGCTGTGGTTCGCGCTGCGCCGGGGCTGAGTACCGGCCCGAGCAGCCGGAGCCGAGTACGCGCCCGAGCAGTTGGGGCTGAGTACCGGCCTGAGTACCTGTACGGAGTCGTCCGAGTACGTGACGCACATCCCAGCGCGCGATACGGCCGAGACGCCCACCGGCGGCTGCTCCACAATGGGGGGCATGCCGATACCCGGGACCCCCAGCCGCGCCGAACTGCTCGGCCACCTCACCGCCACCCGCATCGCGGGCGATGTCGCCACCCCCCGCGAGAACAACCTCTCCCACTACCGGAAGCTGGCGAACGGTGACCGCCACTACTGGCTCGGGCTGGAGCTCGGCGAGCGCTGGAGCGACGAGCAGGATGTGCTCGCGGTGATGGCGGAGCGGGTCGGCGTCAACGACGACCCCGAGTACCGGTACGGGCAGGACACCATCGACCCGGAGCTGACGGTGGCCGGGCTGGAGCGGATGGCGGCGCGGCTGCGCAAGGCGGCGGACGGCCGGCAGCGGGTGCTGCTGGCCACCGGCCACCCGGGCGGGCTGCTCGACGTACACCGCGCGACCGCCGACGCGCTGCGGGCGGCCGGCTGCGAGATCGTGGTGATCCCGGACGGGCTGACCACGGAGGAGGGGTACGTGATGCAGTTCGCCGACGTGGCGATGCTGGAGCACGGCGCCACCCTGTGGCACACACACTCCGGGGAGCCGATGAAGGCCATCCTGACGGCGCTGGAGCGTGAGGGCCGCCCGCTGCCCGACCTGGTCGTCGCCGACCACGGCTGGGCGGGCGCGGCGGGACAGTACGGCGTGGACTCCGTCGGCTACGCCGACTGCAACGACCCGGCGCTGTTCCTGGCGGAGGCGGAGGGCACCGTGCAGGTGACGGTCCCCCTCGACGACCACGTGGTCAGCCCCCGCCACTACGACCCGATGACGGCGTACCTGCTGGCCGAGGCGGGCCTCGCCCGCGACAGCTGAACAGGACGGGGTGGGACCGGGACGGGGCGGACGGACCGGGACGGGGCGGGCTAGGAGGCGTCCCGGGGGACGCGGACCACGCCCTCCTGGATGACCGACACGGCGAGACGGCCGTCCTGGGTGTAGATGCGGCCCTGGCCCAGTCCCCGGCCGCCGTGGGCCGACGGGGACTGCTGGTCGTACAGGAGCCACTCGTCGGCCCGGAACGGGCGGTGGAACCACATGGCGTGGTCCAGTGAGGCCCCGACGACGTCGCCGACGGCCCAGCCGCCGCGCCCGTGGGCGAGGAGGACGGAGTCCAGCAGCGTCATGTCGGAGACGTAGGTGGCGAGCACGACGTGCAGCAGCGGCTCGTCGACGTCGCGGTCCAGCTTGCCGTTGGTGCGGAACCACACCTGGGAGTGCGGCTCGCGGGGCTCGCCGAACCGGCCGTAGGGCGGCTCGTCGACGTAGCGCAGGTCGACGGCGGCGCTCGCCTCCAGGGACCGCTCGACCACCTCGGGGTCGAGGTGGGTGTAGCCGCGCAGCCGCTCCTCGGCGGTGGGCAGGGTGGCCGGGTCCGGGGAGGGCGGCATCGGCGCCTGGTGGTCCAGGCCCTCCTCGTACGTCTGGAAGGACGCCGAGAGGTGGAAAATCGGCTTGCCGTGCTGCACGGCGACCACCCGGCGGGTGGTGAAGGACCGGCCGTCGCGGATCCGGTCCACGTTGTACACGATCGGCGCGCCCGGGTCCCCGGGGCGCAGGAAGTACGCGTGCAGGGAGTGGGCGGGCCGGTCCGCGGGCACGGTCCGGCCGGCGGCGACGAGGGCCTGCGCGGCGACTTGCCCGCCGAAGACGCGGGGGACGACGGCGGAGCGGGACCGGCCGCGGAAGATGTTCTCCTCGATCTGCTCGAGGTCGAGCAGATCGAGGAGGTGCTGGAGTGCCTGACTCATGGGGTTCAGTTGTACAGGTAGGTGTAGGGGCCAGGGGTGTCCCGGGTCCGTCCTACAGGCCCATGTCCTTGGCGATGATCGTCTTCATGATCTCGCTGGTGCCGCCGTAGATGCGGTTGACGCGGTTGTCCGCGTACAGGCGGGCGATCGGGTACTCGTTCATGTACCCGTAGCCGCCGTGCAGCTGGAGGCAGCGGTCGATGACGCGGTGGGCGACCTCGGTGCAGAACAGCTTCGCGGAGGCGGCCTCGGCGGGGGTCAGCTCACCGGCGTCCAGGGCCTCGGTCGCGCGGTCGGCAACGGCCTCGGCGGCGTCCACCTCGGCCTGGCAGGCGGCCAGCTCGAACTTGGTGTTCTGGAAGTGGGCGACCGGCTTGCCGAAGACGGTGCGCTCCTGCACGTACTGCTTGGCGAAGCGGACGGCGGCCTTGGCCTGGGCGTAGGCGCCGAAGGCGATGCCCCAGCGCTCGGAGGCCAGGTTGTGGCCGAGGTAGTAGAAGCCCTTGTTCTCCTCGCCGAGCAGGTCCTCGACGGGCACCTTGACGTCGACGAAGGCCAGCTCGGCCGTGTCGGAGGTACGCAGGCCCAGCTTGTCCAGCTTGCGGCCCACGGAGTAGCCCTCGGACTTGGTGTCCACGGCGAACAGGGAGATGCCGTGGCGGCGGTCCTCGGCGGTCGGCGCGGCGGTCCGGGCGCAGACGATGACCTTGTCGGCGTGCACACCGCCGGTGATGAAGGTCTTCGCGCCGTTGAGGACGTAGTGGGTGCCGTCCTCGGACAGCTTGGCGGTGGTCTTCATGCCCGCGAGGTCGGAGCCGGTGCCCGGCTCGGTCATCGCGATGGCCCACATCTCCTCGCCGGTGGCGAACTTCGGGAGGTAGCGCTTCTTCTGCTCGTCGGTGGCGAGCATCTTGATGTAGGGCAGGGCCAGCAGGACGTGCACGCCCGAGCCGCCGAACTGGACGCCCGCGCGGGCGGTCTCCTCGTAGAGGACGGCCTCGAACTTGTAGGACTCGATGCCCGCGCCGCCGAACTCCTCGGGCACGGTGATGCCGAAGACGCCCAGCTCGCCCAGCTTGTAGTAGAAGTCGCGGGGGGCCTGGCCGGCCGCGAACCATTCGTCGTAGACGGGGACGACCTCGGCCTCGATGAAGGCGCGGATGGTCTCCCGGAACGCCTCGTGGTCCTCGTTGAACAGCGTACGGCGCACGAACGCCCACCGCCCTTCCTCGCGCCCTGCCGGCGCCGCTCTCGCGTACGGGGTTGCTCGCCGCGGATTCCCCGGCCGGGGCACACCCGCATGGCTAAGCGCTTGCTCAGACTCAAAGATACCGGCGAGTATCCACCGTCGTCCAGAGAGGGGCGGACGTAACGCTCGTCACGCGCGCGGGCTCAGCGCGCCGCGGCCTCGAAGGCGCCGCGGGCCATGCGGTGCAGCAGTCCGGCGGTCACCGCCCGGCCGGGCAGGGCGCCGGGGCGGCCGAGGTGCGGGGTGGAGTTGAGCAGCCCGAACACCGAGTGCACGGCGGACCGGGCGGTGGGCTCGGCCAGGTCCGGGTAGAGGGCGCGGACCACGCCCACCCACAGCTCCACGTACCGCCGCTGCAGCCGGCGGACCAGCTTGCGGTCGGAGTCCCGCAGGCGGTCCAGCTCGCGGTCGTGCAGGGTGATGAGGGGGCGGTCGTCGAGCGCGAAGTCGATGTGCCCCTCGATGAGGGAGTCGAGGACCTCCTCCGGGGGCACCCCGTCGGCCTCCGCGAGGCGCCGCTCGGCGCCGGTGAGCAGCGAGCCGCTGATCCCCACCAGCAGTTCGGCGAGCATCGCGTCCTTGCCCGCGAAGTGCCGGTACAGCCCCGGTCCGCTGATGCCGACCGCGGCGCCTATCTCGTCGACCCCGACACCGTGGAAACCGCGCTCGGCGAACAGCCGCGCGGCCTCCTTGAGGATCTGCTCGCGGCGGGTCGGGGCGTCGGTTCTGGTGGCCATGAGGACGATTCTAGACAGCGAGGTTAGCGGTCGTTAACCTGAGGGGAAATGCGTTAACGCTCATTAACAAGGTGAGGGGACCCGCAGGATGCATGAGGCACCGGAGCTTCACAGCGATGGGGGTGCCCCCGCGCGAGTTCTTTCGAGCGTGGGGGAAGATCCCGCGTCCGAGGCCTTTCGGGCCAACGAGGAGGCGCACCGCGCCCTCGTGGCGGAGCTGCGCGCCAAGCTGGCCGCCGCCGAGCTCGGGGGCGGCGAGCGGGCCCGCGCGCGGCACACCGCGCGCGGCAAGCTGCTGCCGCGCGAGCGCGTGGACACGCTCCTCGACCCCGGCTCGCCCTTCCTGGAGCTGGCCCCGCTGGCCGCCGACGGGATGTACGACGGGCAGGCCCCGGCCGCCGGGGTGATCGCCGGCATCGGCAGGATCAGCGGCCGCGAGTGCGTGGTGGTGGCCAACGACGCCACCGTCAAGGGCGGCACCTACTACCCGATGACGGTGAAGAAGCACCTGCGCGCGCAGGAGGTGGCGCTCGACAACCGGCTGCCCTGCGTCTACCTGGTCGACTCCGGCGGCGCGTTCCTGCCGATGCAGGACGAGGTGTTCCCCGACCGGGACCACTTCGGGCGGATCTTCTACAACCAGGCCCGCATGTCCGGCGCCGGGATCCCGCAGATCGCGGCGGTCCTCGGCTCGTGCACGGCGGGCGGGGCGTACGTCCCGGCGATGAGCGACGAGGCGGTGATCGTGCGCAACCAGGGCACGATCTTCCTCGGCGGCCCGCCGCTGGTGAAGGCGGCCACCGGCGAGGTCGTCACGGCGGAGGAGCTGGGCGGCGGCGAGGTGCACTCCCGGGTGTCCGGCGTGACGGACCACCTCGCGGAGGACGACGCGCACGCGCTGCGCACGGTGCGCACCATCGTCTCCACGCTGCCCGCGCGCGGCCCGCTGCCGTGGAGCGTCGAGGCGCCGGTGGAGCCGAAGGTGGACCCGGCGGGCCTGTACGGCGTGGTGCCGGTGGACTCCCGCACCCCCTACGACGTGCGGGAGATCATCGCCCGGGTGGTCGACGGGTCCCGGTTCGCGGAGTTCAAGGCGGAGTTCGGGCAGACCCTGGTCACCGGCTTCGCCCGGATCCACGGTCACCCGGTGGGGATCGTCGCCAACAACGGCATCCTGTTCTCCGAGTCGGCCCAGAAGGGCGCCCACTTCATCGAGCTGTGCGACCAGCGCGGGATCCCGCTGGTGTTCCTGCAGAACATCTCGGGCTTCATGGTCGGGCGGGACTACGAGGCGGGCGGCATCGCCAAGCACGGCGCCAAGATGGTCACCGCGGTCGCGTGCACCCGCGTGCCGAAACTGACGGTGGTCGTCGGCGGTTCCTACGGCGCGGGCAACTACTCGATGTGCGGCAGGGCGTACTCGCCCCGCTTCCTGTGGATGTGGCCCAACGCCAAGATCTCGGTCATGGGCGGCGAGCAGGCCGCCTCGGTGCTGGCCACCGTCAAGCGGGACCAGCTGGAGGGCCGCGGCGAGGAGTGGTCCGCCGAGGAGGAGGACGCCTTCAAGGCGCCGATCCGCGCCCAGTACGAGGAGCAGGGCAACGCCTACTACGCGACGGCCCGGCTGTGGGACGACGGTGTGATCGACCCGATGGAGACCCGGCAGGTCCTGGGCCTGGCCCTGACCGCGTGCGCCAACGCGCCACTGAGTGACCCTCAGTTCGGCGTCTTCCGGATGTGAGGGGACCCCTGACGATGACAGCTCAGACGACACCACAGGCGACACCACAGGCGGCGGACCGGGCGGCCGGGGCGACAGGCCGGGCGGCCGGGGCGCCGCGGATGTTCGACACGGTCCTGGTGGCCAACCGGGGCGAGATCGCGGTCCGCGTGATCCGCACCCTGCGCTCGATGGGCGTGCGCGCGGTGGCGGTGTACTCCGACGCGGACGCCGACGCCCGGCACGTGCGGGAGGCGGACACGGCCGTGCGGATCGGGCCGGCGCCCGCCGCGGAGAGCTACCTGTCCGTGGAGCGGCTGCTGGACGCCGCCGCCCGTACCGGCGCGCAGGCGGTGCACCCGGGATACGGCTTCCTCGCCGAGAACGCCGCCTTCGCACGCGCCTGCGCCGAGGCCGGGCTGGTGTTCATCGGCCCGCCGGCCGAGGCGATCTCCCTGATGGGCGACAAGATCCGCGCCAAGGAGACCGTGAAGGCGGCCGGGGTGCCGGTCGTCCCCGGGTCCAGCGGCAGCGGTCTGACCGACGAGCAGCTCGTCGGGGCGGCCCGCGGGATCGGCATGCCGGTGCTGCTGAAGCCGTCGGCGGGCGGCGGCGGCAAGGGCATGCGCCTGGTGCGGGACGAGGAGCGGCTGGCCGAGGAGATCGCCGCCGCCCGCCGCGAGGCCCGCGCCTCCTTCGGTGACGACACGCTGCTGGTGGAGCGGTGGATCGACCGCCCCCGGCACATCGAGATCCAGGTCCTGGCCGACGGCCACGGGGGCGTGGTGCACCTGGGCGAGCGCGAGTGCTCACTCCAGCGCCGGCACCAGAAGATCATCGAGGAGGCGCCCAGTGTGCTCCTCGACGAGGAGACCCGGGCCGCGATGGGCGAGGCGGCCGTGCAGGCGGCCCGCTCCTGCGGCTACCGGGGCGCGGGCACGGTGGAGTTCATCGTCCCGGGCGACGACCCCGCGTCCTACTACTTCATGGAGATGAACACCCGCCTCCAGGTGGAGCACCCGGTCACCGAGCTGGTCACCGGGCTGGACCTGGTCGAATGGCAGCTGCGGGTGGCGGCGGGCGAACCGCTGACGTTCGCGCAGGACGACGTCCGCCTCACCGGTCACGCGGTGGAGGCCCGGATCTGCGCCGAGGACCCGGCCCGCGGCTTCCTCCCCTCCGGCGGCACGGTGCTCTCGCTGCACGAGCCGCAGGGCGACGGCGTCCGCACCGACTCCGGGCTCAGCGCGGGCACCGAGGTCGGCAGCCTGTACGACCCGATGCTGTCCAAGGTGATCGCGTACGGCCCGGACCGGGCGAGCGCGCTGCGCCGGCTGCGGGCGGCGCTGGCGGAGACGGTCACGCTGGGCGTGCAGACCAATGCCGGCTTCCTGCGGCGGCTGCTCGCCCACCCGGCGGTGGTCGCCGGCGACCTGGACACCGGACTGGTGGAGCGGGAGGCGGGAGCACTGGCACCGGACGAGGTGCCGGCCGAGACGTACGCGGCGGCGGCGCTGCTGCGCCGGCGGGCCCTCGCCGCCCCGGCGGACGGCTCCGGCTGGGCCGATCCGTTCGCCGCCGCGGACGGCTGGCGGCTGGGCGGCCGGCGGGCGTGGACCACGCATCACCTGCGGGTCCCGGGCCACGACCCGGTGGCCGTGCGGGTGCGCGGCACGGCGGACGGCGGGACGGAACTGCTGCTGCCGGGCGCCGAGGCCCCCGTGCGGGCGTCCGCGGGCACCGCGGAGGGCGACAGGTTCACCTTCGCCCTGGACGGTGTGACCCACACCGTCGCCGCGCTGCCGGACGGCAGCTGGCTGGGCCGGGACGGCGACGCCTGGCAGGTACGGGACCACGACCCGGTCGAGGAGTCCCTCAGCCGGGCGGGCCGGGGCGGCGCCGACTCGCTGACCGCGCCGATGCCGGGCACGGTGACGGTGGTGAAGGTCGCCGTCGGCGACACCGTGGACGCCGGCCAGAGCCTGCTGGTGGTGGAGGCGATGAAGATGGAGCACGTCATCTCCGCCCCGCACGCCGGCACGGTCACCGGGCTGGACGTGGCCCCGGGCACCACGGTCGCCATGGACCAGGTGCTGGCGGTCATCGCCCCCGTGGAGGAGGAGACGGCATGAACGCACACGAGCTGGGGCTGCCCATGGCCGTACCGGCCGAGGGTCTGCCCGCCCGGGTCCGCATCCACGAGGTGGGGGCGCGCGACGGCCTGCAGAACGAGCAGGGTGTCGTCCCGGTGGAGGTGAAGGCGGAGTTCGTCCGCCGTCTCGCCGGGGCGGGGCTGACCACGATCGAGGCGACCAGCTTCGTGCACCCCAAGTGGGTGCCCCAACTGGCGGACGCCGAGGAGCTGTTCCCCCAGGTCGCCGGCCTTCCCGTGGACCTGCCGGTGCTGGTGCCCAACGAGCGCGGACTGGACCGCGCGCTGGCGCTCGGCGCCCGCCGGGTGGCGGTGTTCGCCAGCGCCACGGAGTCCTTCGCCCGGGCCAACCTCAACCGCTCGCTGGACGAGGCGCTCGCCATGTTCGAGCCGGTGGTGCGGCGGGCCAAGGCGGACGACGTGCACGTGCGGGGCTATCTCTCGATGTGCTTCGGCGACCCCTGGGAGGGCGCGGTCCCCGTCGGGCAGGTGGTCCGGGTCTGCCGGGCCCTGCTGGACATGGGCTGCGACGAACTCAGCCTCGGCGACACCATCGGGGTGGCGACACCGGGTCATGTGAGCGCGCTGCTCGACGCCCTGGCCGCCGAGGGCGTGCCGGTGGGAGTGGTGGGCGTGCACTTCCACGACACCTACGGCCAGGCCCTGTCCAACACCCTGACCGCGCTGCGGCACGGCGTCACCACCGTGGACGCCTCGGCCGGCGGGCTCGGCGGCTGCCCGTACGCGAAGTCCGCCACCGGAAACCTCGCCACCGAAGACCTGGTGTGGATGCTGCGCGGTCTCGGCATCGACACCGGAGTCGACCTCGGCCGCCTCGTCGCCACCAGCGCGTGGATGGCCGGACACCTGGGCCGACCCAGCCCGTCCCGCACCGTACGAGCCCTCTCCCACCAGGAGCAGTGACGACCATGGACCACAAGCTCTCCCCCGAACTGGAAGAACTCCGCCGCACCGTGGAGGAGTTCGCGCACGACGTGGTGGCGCCGAAGATCGGCGACTTCTACGAGCGGCACGAGTTCCCGTACGAGATCGTGCGGGAGATGGGCCGCATGGGCCTGTTCGGCCTGCCGTTCCCGGAGGAGTACGGCGGCATGGGCGGCGACTACTTCGCGCTCGGGGTGGCCCTGGAGGAACTGGCCCGGGTGGACTCGTCGGTGGCCATCACGCTGGAGGCAGGGGTGTCGCTGGGTGCGATGCCGCTGCACCTGTTCGGCACCGAGGAGCAGAAGCGCCAGTGGCTGCCCCGGCTGTGCTCGGGCGAGATCCTGGGCGCGTTCGGGCTGACGGAGCCGGACGGCGGCAGCGACGCGGGCGCGACCCGCACCACCGCCCGGCTGGACGAGGCGACGGACGAGTGGGTGATCAACGGCACGAAGTGCTTCATCACCAACTCGGGCACGGACATCACGGGTCTGGTGACGGTCACCGCGGTCACCGGCCGCAAGCCGGACGGCAAGCCGCTGATCTCGGCGATCATCGTCCCCTCGGGCACCCCGGGGTTCACGGTGGCCGCCCCGTACTCGAAGGTCGGCTGGAACGCCTCGGACACGCGGGAGCTGTCGTTCCAGGACGTGCGGGTCCCGGCGGCGAACCTGCTGGGCGAGGAGGGGCGCGGCTACGCGCAGTTCCTGCGGATCCTCGACGAGGGCCGGATCGCCATCGCGGCGCTGGGCACGGGCCTGGCGCAGGGCTGTGTGGACGAGTCGGTGAAGTACGCCAAGGAGCGGCACGCCTTCGGCCGGCCGATCGGCGCCAACCAGGCGATCCAGTTCAAGATCGCGGACATGGAGATGAAGGCCCACACGGCCCGGCTGGCGTGGCGGGACGCGGCGAGCCGGCTGGTCGCCGGGGAGCCGTTCAAGAAGGAGGCGGCGCTGGCGAAGCTGTACTCCTCGACGGTCGCGGTGGACAACGCGCGCGAGGCCACGCAGATCCACGGCGGGTACGGCTTCATGAACGAGTACCCGGTGGCGCGGATGTGGCGCGACTCGAAGATCCTGGAGATCGGCGAGGGCACGAGCGAGGTGCAGCGGATGCTGATCGCACGGGAGTTGGGCCTGGCGGGCTGATCCCCGCAGGTCGCGTTCCACCGTCCGGCGGGCGGGCCGCCACGGCCCGCCCGCAGCCGCGCCCGCAGCCGCGCTCCCCGCCGTGTTCAGCCCTCGACGACGTAGAACAGCGTCGTCAGGAACACCATGGGGGTGAACACCAGGGCCGCGCCGACGGCCCAGTAGCGGGCTCGGGAGACCCCCGTGACGGTCCGGCGGGCCAGGGAGCCGAGGGGCAGCCACAGGGCCAGGAAGACGGCCCACACCGGCACGAGGAGCACCAGCCAGGGCAACATGCCGTCGTTGTCGGTGGGTTCGCGGGACGTGAGGCCCCATGCGGCCAGCGGGTGGCTCAGCAGGAACATCATCGACAGCCACAGCGGCACGAGGGCCACCATGCCGAGGATCAGGTGCACGGCCACGGGCGGGCCCCATCGGCGTATCGCGTCCATCGTCTCCCCCTCGGCGTGACCGGGATCACGGTACCGGGACGGCATGTCCGGGCTCCCGCGGGGGGATGCATCCGACGGCCCTCTGGACAAGCTCTGAGGTTAGGCTAACCTAAGGCTGTTTCCGGCCCGGGGGCCCGCGATCGCGCACCCTCCGGCTCCCGTACGCACGAAAGCAGACCGACCCATGTCGAATGCCAGAACCGCCCGCCTCTCCCGTCGCGGACTGCTCGCCGCAGGCGGCGTCCTCGGACTCGGCGCCGCGCTCGCGGCCTGCGGGGACGACGACGCGAAAAGCGGCGGCTCGGGGTCGAAGAAGGACGCCGGGTCCGGTCCCTGGAGCTTCAAGGACGACCGCGGCACCACCGTGAAGCTGGACAAGGTGCCCGCGAACATCGTCGCGTTCACCGGTGTCGCCGCGGCGCTCTTCGACTACGGCATCCAGGTCAAGGGCGTGTTCGGCCCGACCGAGACCAAGGACGGCAAGGCCGATGTCCAGGCCGGCGACATGGACATCAGCAAGGTGACCATCCTCGGCAACGTCTGGGACCAGTTCAACGTCGAGAAGTACGCGACCCTCGCGCCGGACGTCCTCATCTCCACGATGTTCGACGACACGGGCACCCTCTGGTACGTCCCCGAGGCGTCCAAGGACAAGATCGCCAAGCTGGCCCCGAGCGTCGGCATCTCCGTCTACGACCGTCAGCTGACGGGCCCGCTGCAGCGCATGTGGGAGCTCGCGGAGTCGCTGGGCGGCGACATGAAGGCCGCGAAGGCCACCGACGCCAAGAAGCGCTTCGAGGCGGCCTCCGAGCGGCTGCGCAAGGCCGTCAAGGCTAACCCCGGCATCAAGGTGATGGCGGGCTCCGCGAGCCAGGAGATCTTCTACGTCTCCGGCACCAACCTGTCCATCGACCTGGAGTACTTCAAGGCCCTCGGCGTGGACTTCGTCGAGCCCCCGGAGAAGGCCAAGGCCGAGGGCGGCGGCTGGTTCGAGAGCCTGAGCTGGGAGAACGTCGACAAGTACGCGGCCGACATCATCATGATGGACGACCGCACCTCGGCCATCCAGCCCGCCGACATCAGCGAGGCGACCTGGAAGAAGCTGCCCGCCGTCAAGGCCGGCCAGGTCATCCCGCGTTCCGCCGAGCCGATCCTCTCCTACGACAAGTGCGCGCCCGTCGTCGAGCGCCTGGCCGAGGCCATCGAGAAGGCCAAGAAGGTCAGCTGACCCGGCGTCCGTCCGTACCCGCCCCGACCCGCGGAGACGTCCCGTGACCACAGCCGTAGCCGCCCCGTTCCGTTTCTTCGCCCTTCAGGTCGTACGGACGTGGCGGCTCGGCCCGTCGCTGGTCCGGGTCCGGTTCGCGGGGCCGGATCTGGCGGAGTTCCGCTCCGACGGACGTGACCAGTCCCTGTCGCTGTTCCTGCCGGCGCCGGGCCGGAGCGAACCGGTGGTGCCGCTCGACCGGGGCGACGACTGGTGGCAGGCCTGGCGCGAACTCCCCGACGACGTCCGGGCGGTGATGCGCTCCTACACCCTTAGGCAGCGGCACACGGACGCCTTCGGGGTCACCACCGGCATCGACATCGACTTCGTGCTGCACGGCATCGGCCCCGGGAGCCGGGACGGCCTGCCGGACGGGTCCGCCGTCGCCGGTACGGGCCAGGAGGCGGGTCCGGCCTCGCGCTGGGCCGCGCGGGCCGCGCCCGGGGACCGGGTCCTGCTGCTCGGGCCCGCCGTCGCCGACAACCGTGCGATCCGTTTCCGCCCGCCGCAGGACACCGGCCTGGTGCTGATGTGGGCCGACGCGACCGCGCTGCCCGCGACGGCGGCCGTCCTGGAGTCCCTGCCGGCCGGCACCCGGGCCCGCGTCTGGCTGGAGGTGCCGCACCCCGGGGACGTCACGGACCTCGCCCACCGGGCCGACGCCGAGATCACCTGGTTCGTGCGCGAGGGCCAGGGCGCGGGCCGGGACGGCTCCCACGGCACGCCGCTCGCGCTGGACAGCATCCGCGACGCCGAACTCCCCCGCGCCGAACGGCCGTACGTGTGGCTCGCCGGTGAGTCCGGCTGTGTGAAGCAGCTGCGGCGGCACTTCGTCGGCGAACGCGGCGTCGACCGGCGCCGGGTGACGTTCGTCGGGTACTGGCGGCACGGCGTGTCCGAGGAACAGTTGCGCGAACAGGGCTGATTCCAGCCGTAGTTGACGCACGAACCGCATGAACCGGCCGTGATCGCGGTCACGATGGGTGCCGCACGGCCATCTGGGCAATGAGGTTAGGCTAACCTAAGTCGCGCTTCGGCCCCGCGCCGCACAGCGCCCGGCCCCGCTCCCCGACCCGCACCGGACCGTCCCCACCGGAGGACCCCCACATGCGCTCGCACCTGCTCAACGACACCACCGCGGAGCAGTACCGCCGGTCCGTCACCCAAGGAGTCGAGCGGGTGGCAGCCAGACTCGCCACCACCGAACGGCCGTTCACCGGCGTCACGGCCGACGACCTCTCCCCCCGCATCGACCGGATCGACCTCGACCGGCCCCTGCTGGACACCACGGCCGCCCTGGACGAGCTGGAGGACGTCTACCTCCGGGACGCCGTCTACTTCCACCACCCCCGCTACCTCGCCCACCTCAACTGCCCGGTCGTCATCCCGGCCGTGCTCGGCGAGGCCGTGCTGTCCGCAGTCAACTCCTCCCTGGACACCTGGGACCAGTCCGCCGGCGGCACGCTGATCGAGCGCAAACTCATCGACTGGACGACCGGCCGCATCGGCCTCGGGCCCGCCGCCGACGGGGTGTTCACCTCGGGCGGCACCCAGTCCAACCTCCAGGCGCTGCTGCTGGCCCGCGAGGAGGCCAAGACCGACGACACGGCGAAGCTGCGCGTCTTCGCCTCCGAGGTCAGCCACTTCAGCGTGCAGAAGTCCGCGAAGCTGCTGGGCCTCGGACCGGACGCCGTGGTGCCGCTCCCCGTCGACCAGGACAAGCGCCTGCAGACCGTCGCCCTCGCCCGCGCACTGGAGCGCTGCGCCGAGGAGGGACTCGTCCCCATGGCCGTCGTCGCCACCGCGGGCACCACCGACTTCGGCTCCATCGACCCGCTGCCCGAGATCGCCGAACTGTGCGAACAGCACGGCGCCTGGATGCACGTGGACGCCGCCTACGGCTGCGGACTGCTCACCTCGCTGAAGCGCCGGGACCGCCTCGCGGGCATCGAGCGCGCCGACTCGGTGACCGTCGACTACCACAAGTCCTTCTTCCAGCCCGTGAGTTCGTCGGCCGTGCTGGTGCGCGACGCCACCACCCTGCGGCACGCCACCTACCACGCCGAGTACCTCAACCCGCGCCGCACGCTCATCGAGCGGATCCCCAACCAGGTCGACAAATCCCTGCAGACCACCCGCCGCTTCGACGCGCTCAAGCTGTGGATGACGCTGCGGGTGATGGGCGCCGACGGCATCGGCGCCCTCTTCGACGAGGTCTGCGACCTGGCCGCGGAGGGCTGGAAGCTGCTCGCCGCCGACCCGCGCTACGACGTGGTCGTCGAACCCTCGCTGTCCACCCTCGTCTTCCGCTACATCCCGGCGGCCGTCACCGACCCGGCCGAGATCGACCGGGCCAACCTCTATGCCCGCAAAGCGCTGTTCGCCTCCGGGGACGCCGTCGTCGCGGGCACCAAGGTCGCCGGGCGGCACTACCTGAAGTTCACCCTGCTGAACCCCGAGACCACGACGGCCGACATCACCGCCGTCCTCGACCTGATCGCCGGCCACGCCGAGCAGTACCTGGGAGAGTCCCTTGACCGCGCTTCCTGACGCCATCGACGGCACCGTCCACGACTTCGTGGGGATCGGGCTGGGCCCCTTCAACCTCGGTCTGGCCTGCCTCACCGAGCCGATCGCCGAACTGGACGGGGTCTTCCTGGAGTCCAAGCCGGACTTCGAGTGGCACGCCGGGATGTTCCTCGACGGCGCCCACCTGCAGACGCCGTTCATGTCGGACCTGGTCACGCTCGCCGACCCGACGTCCCCCTACTCCTTCCTCAACTACCTCAAGGAGAAGGGCCGGCTGTACTCGTTCTACATCCGCGAGAGCTTCTACCCGCTGCGCGTGGAGTACGACGACTACTGCCGCTGGGCCGCGGCACAGCTGACCAGCATCCGCTTCGCCACGACGGTCACCGCGGTGGACTACGACGAGGCGGACGGCCTGTACGCGGTGCGCACCCGGGCCGGCGACACCTACCGCGCCCGCCATCTGGTCCTGGGCACCGGCACCGCCCCCTACGTCCCCGAGCCGTGCCGCGGGCTGGAGGGCGGCCTCTTCCACAACGCGCAGTACGTGCACCGCCGGGGCGAGCTGCGCGAGAAGGAGTCGGTCACGATCGTCGGCAGCGGGCAGAGTGCCGCCGAGATCTACTACGAGCTGCTCTCCGAGATCGACGTCCACGGCTACCGGCTCAACTGGGTCACCCGCTCCCCGCGGTTCTTCCCGCTGGAGTACACCAAGCTGACCCTGGAGATGACCTCCCCGGACTACATCGACTACTTCCGCGCCCTGCCGGAGGAGACCCGGTACCGGCTGGAGAAGCAGCAGAAGGGCCTGTTCAAGGGCATCAACTCGGACCTCATCGACGCGATCTTCGACCTGCTGTACCAGAAGAACGTGGAGAGCGGCGGCCGGGGCGTCGCCACCCGGCTGCTCACCAACTCCACGCTCACGGCGGCCTCTTGGGAGGACGGCGGCTACACGCTGGGCTTCCACCAGGACGAGCAGGACAAGGACTTCGAGATCCGCACCGAGGGCCTCGTGCTGGCCACCGGCTACCACTACGAGCCGCCCGCCTTCCTGGAACCGGTCCGCGACCGGCTCCGGCTGGACGGCCACGGCCGCTTCGACGTGGCCCGCAACTACGCCATCGACGTGACCGGCCGCGGCGTCTTCCTGCAGAACGCCGGAGTGCACACGCACAGCATCACCAGCCCCGACCTGGGGATGGGCCCGTACCGCAACAGCTCCATCATCCGCGAGCTGCTGGGCCGCGAGGTCTACCCGGTCGAGAAGTCCATCGCGTTCCAGGAGTTCTCCGTATGACCATCGGCACCTTCACCTTCCGCCCGCTGGACCCGCTGCGGGACGCGGAGCTGCTGCACCGCTGGGTCACGCACCCGAAGGCGGCGTTCTGGATGATGCAGGACGCGCGCCTGCAGGACGTGGAGCGGGAGTACATGCGCATCGCCGCCCACGAGCACCACCACGCCCACCTGGGCCTGCACGACGGCGAACCGGCCTTCCTGATGGAGCGCTACGACCCCCGGTACGTCGACCTCGTCGGCCTGTACGACCCCGAGCCCGGCGACGTCGGCATGCACTTCCTGGTCGCCCCCACGGACCGGCCGGTGCACGGCTTCACGAAGGCCGTCATCACCGCCGTGATGGAGGAGCTGTTCGCCGACCCGGACACCCGGCGGGTGGTCGTGGAACCGGACGTCGGCAACAAGGCCGTGCACGCGCTGAACGAGGCCGTCGGCTTCGTCCCGGCGCGTGAGATCGACAAGCCGGAGAAGCGCGCCCTGCTGAGCTTCTGCACCCGCGAGCAGTTCGAGGCCGCCCGAGGAGTGACCGCATGACCCCGTCCGACGCCGTGGCGCACCTGTCCCCCGAGCCCTGGGCGCGGGCGAACCGGCTGCTGATCCGCAAGGCGCTCGCCGAGTTCGCGCACGAACGGCTCATCACCCCCGAGGCCACCGGCGACGGCGGCTACGTCGTGCGCTCCGACGACGGGCTGACCGAGTACCGCTTCACTGCCGTCCGCCGGGCCCTCGACCACTGGCAGGTGGACGCCGAGTCCATATCCCGGCACCGGGACGGGGCCGAACTCCCGCTGGAGGCGCTGGACTTCGTCATCGAGTTGCAGAAGTCGCTGGGCCTGGGCGACGAGGTGCTGCCGGTGTACCTGGAGGAGATCTCCTCCACCCTCTCCGGGACCTGCTACAAGCTGACCAAGCCGCCCGTCACCTCCGCCGAGCTGGCCCGCGCCGGCTTCCAGGCCATCGAGACCGGCATGACCGAGGGCCACCCCTGCTTCGTCGCCAACAACGGGCGCCTCGGCTTCGGCATCCACGAGTACGCGGCGTACGCCCCCGAGGCGGCGGCCCCGGTGAAGCTGGTGTGGCTGGCCGCGCACCGCTCGCGGGCCGCGTTCACGGCGGGCGTCGGCATCGACTACGAGTCGTTCGTCCGCCAGGAACTGGGCGCGGACACCGTCGCCCGCTTCGAGGGCGTGCTGCGCGGGCAGGGCCTGGACCCGGCCGACTACCTGCTCATCCCGGTGCACCCCTGGCAGTGGTGGAACAAGCTCACCGTCACCTTCGCCGCCGAGGTCGCCCGCCGCCACCTCGTGTGCCTCGGCGAGGGCGACGACGAGTACCTGGCGCAGCAGTCCATCCGGACCTTCTTCAACACCTCGCACCCCGAGAAGCACTACGTGAAGACGGCCCTGTCGGTGCTGAACATGGGCTTCATGCGGGGCCTGTCCGCCGCCTACATGGAGGCCACCCCGGCCATCAACGACTGGCTGGCCCAGCTGATCGAGGGCGACGCGGTGCTGCGGGCGACGGGCCTGTCGATCATCCGGGAGCGGGCCGCGGCCGGCTACCGGCACCTGGAGTACGAACGCGCGACGGACCGCTACTCGCCGTACCGCAAGATGCTGGCCGCGCTGTGGCGGGAGAGCCCGGTGTCCTCCCTGGCCGAGGGCGAGTCGCTGGCCACCATGGCGTCCCTGGTCCACGTGGACCACGAGGGCTCCTCCTTCGCGGGCGCCCTCATCGAGCAGTCGGGGCTCGCCCCCGCCGAGTGGCTGCGGCGGTACCTGCACGCCTACTACACCCCGCTGCTGCACTGCTTCTACGCCTACGACCTGGCCTTCATGCCGCACGGCGAGAACGTGATCCTGGTGCTGCGCGACGGGGTCGTGCAGCGGGCGGTCTACAAGGACATCGCCGAGGAGATCGTGGTGATGGACCCGGACGCGGTGCTGCCGCCGGAGGTCTCCCGGATCCGCGTGGAGGTCCCCGAGGACCAGAAGCTGCTGTCCGTCTTCACGGACGTCTTCGACTGCTTCTTCCGGTTCCTGGCCTCCGACCTGGCCGCCGAGGGCATCCTGAGCGAGGACGGCTTCTGGCGGACGGTCGCCGAGGTCACCCGCGCCTACCAGGCGTCGGTGCCCGAGCTCGCCGACAAGTTCGCCCAGTACGACCTGTTCGCGCCCGAGTTCGCGCTGTCCTGCCTCAACCGGCTCCAACTGCGCAACAACCGGCAGATGGTGGACCTCGCGGACCCGTCCGCCGCGCTGCAGCTCGTCGGCACCCTGGAGAACCCGCTCGCGGGACGCTGACCCCAAGGCCCGGCGGACACCCGCGCGTACGGTCCTCGCGGGTGCCCGCCGCCCGTACGGGACCACCGCCCGCCGCGGCGGTGGAACAATCGCACCATGGCGGAAATCATCCAGAAGGACGGGACCTGGACCTTCGACGGGGAGACCCTGCGGCTGACCCCCGGCCGGGACAAGAACGTCGGACTGCTGCGCCGGACGCTGGGTGAACTCCCGGTACCCCTGCAGGCGGTGGCGGGCGTCTCGCTGGAGCAGGGCAGGAAGGCGGGGCGCCTGAGGCTGCGGCTGCGGGACGGCGCCGACCCGCTGCTCCAGGTGACCGGCGGCCGTCTGAGCGAGCCGCACGACCCGTACCAGCTGGTCGTCGAACCGGGCCGGTACGGCGTCGCCGAGTACTTCGCCGAGGAGGTCCGCACCGCCCTGCTGCTGGACCAGGTGCCCGCCGACCCGGTCGACGCGTATCTGCTGCCGGGCCCGTCGCTGCCGCTGTCCGTCTCCGCCGGGGACGGGACGGTGAGCTTCGACGGCGAACGGGTCCGCCTGGAGTGGAACTGGAAGACCGAGGACGCCAAGGCCGCCGCCGGTGCCCGCACGCTCGCCCTGGGGGACATATCCGCCGTGGAGTGGCTGCCGGCCGCCGGGCTGGAGAACGGCCACCTCCGCTTCCTGGTGCGCCACACCCCCACCAAGGCGCCGGCGAAGTACGACCCGAACGCGGTGGAGCTGTGGGGCTTCAAGAAGGACCCCCTGATGGCGCTGGTCGCCGCCGCCGTGCAGGCCCGGCTGCCGCACCCGGCGGCCCGCGCCGACGGCGCGGGGACGGACCGGGGCGAGGTGCCGGCCCCGGCCGGCCCGGCAACGGCCGCTGCCGCCGTCCCGGCGCCCGCGGCCCCGGCCGAGGACGATCACGACGCCCTGCTGCGCCGGCTGCGCGAGCTGGGCGACCTGCACCGGTCCGGGGTGCTGACCGAGGAGGAGTTCACCCTGGCGAAGCAGGCCATCCTCAAACGCATGTAGGCCGCCCCTTCAGGCTCATGTAGGCCGTCCGTGCCCCTCGACAGGCATTCCTGCCCGATATCGGGCAGAATTCTTGCGCAGAGGGCCCCCGTACTTCAGGATCGTCGGGTGCACGACGAACTTGTTGATCATCTGGCGCGGTCCACGCCCCTCAGCCGGGGTGAGGCGCTGCGTGTGGTCCAGGACGTGCTCGCCTACTTCGACGAGACGACCGAGGAGTTCGTCCGTCGCCGCCACCGGGAGCTCCAGGCCCAGGGCCTGGTCAACGCGACGATCTTCGAACGGATCGCCACGGACCTCGGATACCGGGCGGTGTCCCCGCCGGAGCTCTCGCTCCGGCAGCTGCGCCGCATCGTCTACGGCTGACCTCTACGACTAGGAATAACCCATATGTGCGGAATCGTCGGATACATCGGCAGGCGTGAGGTCGCGCCGCTGCTGCTGGAGGGCCTCCAGCGCCTGGAGTACCGGGGCTACGACTCGGCGGGCATCGTCGTCACCTCCCCCAAGACCTCCGGCCTGAAGATGGTCAAGGCCAAGGGCCGGGTGCGCGACCTGGAGGCGAAGGTGCCGGCCCGTTTCAAGGGCACCACCGGCATCGCCCACACCCGCTGGGCCACCCACGGCGCCCCGTCCGACGTCAACGCCCACCCCCACCTGGACGCCGAGGGCAAGGTCGCCGTCGTCCACAACGGCATCATCGACAACGCCGCCGACCTGCGCCGCAAGCTGGAGGCGGACGGGGTCGAGTTCCTCTCGGAGACCGACACCGAGGTCCTCACCCACCTGATCGCCCGCTCGCAGGCCGAGAAGCTGGAGGACAGGGTCCGCGAGACGCTGCGCGTCGTCGAGGGCACCTACGGCATCGCCGTGCTGCACGCCGACTTCCCCGACCGCATCGTGGTGGCCCGCAACGGCTCGCCCGTCGTGCTCGGCATCGGCGAGAAGGAGATGTTCGTCGCCTCCGACATCGCCGCGCTGGTCACCCACACCCGGCAGGTCGTCACCCTCAACGACGGCGAGATGGCCACCCTCACCGCGGACGACTTCCGCACGTACACCACCGAGGGCACCAGCACCACCGCCGAGCCGACCACCGTGGAGTGGGAGGCCGCCTCCTACGACATGGGCGGCCACGACACCTACATGCACAAGGAGATCCACGAGCAGGCCGAGGCCGTGGACCGGGTGCTGCGCGGCCGGATCGAGGACCGCTTCGCCACCGTCCGCCTGGGCGGCCTGAACCTGGACGCCCGCGAGGCCCGCCTGATCCGCCGGGTGAAGATCCTCGGCTGCGGCACCTCGTACCACGCCGGCATGATCGGCGCGCAGATGATCGAGGAGCTGGCCCGCATCCCGGCCGACGCCGAGCCGGCCTCCGAGTTCCGCTACCGCGACGCGGTCGTCGACCCGGACACCCTGTACATCGCCGTCTCCCAGTCCGGTGAGACCTACGACGTGCTGGCGGCGGTGCAGGAGCTGAAGCGCAAGGGCGCGCGGGTGCTCGGCGTGGTCAACGTCGTGGGTTCCGCGATCGCCCGGGAGGCCGACGGCGGCGTGTACGTGCACGCCGGCCCCGAGGTGTGCGTGGTGTCCACCAAGTGCTTCACCAACACCACGGTCGCCTTCGCCCTGCTCGCCCTGCACCTGGGCCGCACCCGTGACCTGTCGGTCCGCGACGGCAAGCGGATCATCGAGGGTCTGCGCAGGCTGCCGGAGCAGATCGACGCGATCATGGAGCAGGAGGGCGAGATCGAGAAGCTGGCCCAGCAGTACGCCGAGGCCCGCTCGATGCTCTTCATCGGCCGGGTGCGGGGCTACCCGGTGGCCCGCGAGGCGTCCCTGAAGCTGAAGGAGGTCTCGTACATCCACGCCGAGGCCTACCCCGCCTCCGAGCTCAAGCACGGCCCGCTCGCCCTGATCGAGCCGGCCCTGCCCACCGTCGCGATCGTGCCGGACGACGACCTGCTGGAGAAGAACCGCGCCGCCATGGAGGAGATCAAGGCCCGCAGCGGCCAGATCCTCGCGGTGGCCCACCAGGAGCAGGAGAAGGCCGACCACACGATCGTGGTGCCGAAGAACGAGGACGAACTGGACCCCATCCTCATGGGCATCCCGCTGCAACTCCTCGCCTACCACACGGCGCTGGCCCTCGGCCGCGACATCGACAAGCCCCGCAACCTGGCCAAGTCGGTCACGGTCGAGTAGGCCGCCGGGACACGGTCCCCTCGAACACCGGCCCCTGCTCTCAGGGGCGCGGGGTTCTGCGCGACCGGCCCCACCCGCCCGCACGGGCCGACGCACGGGAACGGGCCCCCGCGTGGTGCCGCACCACGCGGGGGCCCGCCCCTCGGCTCACGGAATCACGACGACGGGCCGCTGCGCCCGCTTCGCCAGCCTCCCCGCGACAGACCCGAACAGCCGCCCCACGAGCCCGTGGGTGGAACCCACGACGATCGCGTCGGCCTCGTACTCCCGCCCCACTTCTTCGAGTTCGTGGCAGATGTCCCCGCCGCGCTCGACCAGGATCCACGGCACCTCGGCGAGATACTCCGCGCAGGCCAGTTCGAGTCCGAGCACCTCGGTGCGGTGGTCCGGGACGTCCACGAAGACCGGCGGCTCGCAGCCCGCCCACACCGTGGTGGGCAGCCGGTTGGCGACGTGGACGATGATCAGGCCGGAGCCCAGCCGCCGGGCCATGCCGATCGCGTAGGCGAGGGCACGCTCACTGGACGTGGAACCGTCGAAGCCGACGACCACACCGTGCCGGAAGGCGGGGTCGCAGGACTCGCGCGCCTCTTGCGCCGCCAGGGAGTCGGCCGCCGTCGGGTCGGCGACCGGTCGCTTGCGGTCCGCGGGTTCGAAGAATTCGTGACCGGCCATGGCTGTCTCGGCGTTGTGATCCTTTTGAGGGGGACGACAGTGTGCGGCGGAGCTGTGTCCGGGAATCATCTTCCCAACCCCATACCCCCAAGGGTACGGCGGCACGCCTCCTAGAGCCTCTCGTTCGGATCAGGACGGGCTCGCGGGCCCCGGCCCCTGATCCGCCCTGATCCGAACGAAAGACCCTAGGCCCAGATCCCGCCCCCGCCGGCTGGCGGGTTTCCCGGAGCATGCACGAGGGGGCGCCCGCGACGCAACGGTTGCTGCGTTGTACAGCTGGTTTGCGCAGCATTCAACCAACTGCGTTCGGCCACCCGGTCCGGCGGGCCGCGCGGGTCCCGTCGGGCGGCTCCGGGTGACCGACCGCCCCCCGGTGCGTTATCCCCGTGAGCCGCACCACAGGGAGCACACCATGTCCGGACCCGCCGCCCGCGGCGCCGCGGAGCGCGGGGCCGCAGCCGCCCCCGGCGCGGCCGGGGAACTGGCCCGCTTCTCGGCCCTCGGCTGCGCACTGACCTCGGCCGTCCTGCTGGTGTGCGGCTTCTCCCCGGCGGGCGCGGTGGGCGCCGGGGCCGGCCTGGCGGCCGTCGCGGCCGCCGGGACCCTGCTGATCCGCCGCTCCGAGCGGGTGGCCGCGGGGGGTGCGTCCGGGCACCGCGACCGGCGTCACCGCCATGAGAGCGGCGCGCACCGGAGCTGACGTCCGCGCGGCGTGGAATCACCGGTCGGCTGACCGGTTTCCGCGCACGGACCCGAATCTTTTCAGCCAACTTCCGGTTCCCGTGCATCTCCTGTCCTGACCACCCCCCAACCCCCGTTCGACCTGCACGGAAAGGGTCTCGGGGGGAGCGCGCACCCTACGGGGATTGGCCACTGCGACGAGGCGCACTTCCCGACACCCTCCCCGAGTGCAACGCTTCGTGATCGAATGCTTCACGCCAAGTTGCCAAGTCGACAATGTGCCGGGTGCCGAACTGGCCACCGGTGCACGACGGGACACAGTAGATTCGATCTTGACTGTCTACGGCGGGGGACTCGTGCAGGACCGAGGGGAAACGTGCAGGAGCGACACAACCGAGGAGCCGCGACCACCGAGGGGGGCTTAGCAGTATGAGCCACGACTCCACTGCCACGCCGGACACCGCCCGGAAACTGGCCGGGCGCCGCCGCAAGGAGATCGTCGCGGTGCTGCTGTTCAGCGGCGGCCCCATCTTCGAGAGTTCCATACCGCTGTCGGTGTTCGGGGTTGACCGCCAGGACGCCGGCGTACCGCGCTACCGCCTGTTGGTGTGCGGGGGCGAGGACGGCCCGCTGCGGACCACAGGGGGCCTGGAACTCACCGCGCCACATGGCCTGGAGGCGATCTCCCGGGCGGGCACCGTCGTGGTGCCGGCCTGGCGTTCGATCACCTCACCACCACCCGACGCGGCGCTCGACGCGCTGCGCCGGGCCCACGAGGAGGGCGCCCGGATCGTCGGGCTGTGCACCGGCGCCTTCGTCCTCGCGGCGGCGGGGGGGGGGGGGCCCCCGCCCCCCCCCCCCCCCCCGGGGGGCGCCCCCCCCCCCCCCCCCCCGCACCCCCCCCCCCCCCCCCGCAACCGGGGGCCCAAACTGGGTGGCCGGCGCCCGGGGGGGCTCGCGGGGGGGGGCGGGGCCCTGGTGGGGGGCGCCCGGATGGGGGGGGTGTGCCGGGGGGCCTTGGTCGCCGGGGGGGGGGGCGTGGTGCACCGCCGCCCCGCGACCACGCACTGGATGTACGCGCCGACGCTCGCGAAGCGCTATCCGTCCGTGCACGTCGATCCGCGGGAACTCTTCGTGGACGACGGCGACGTGCTGACGTCGGCGGGCACCGCGGCCGGCATCGACCTGTGCCTGCACATCGTGCGCACGGACCACGGCAACGAGGCGGCCGGGGCCCTGGCCCGCCGCCTGGTGGTCCCGCCGCGCAGGACCGGCGGTCAGGAGCGCTACCTCGACAGGTCTTTACCGGAGGAGATCGGCGCCGACCCGCTCGCCGAGGTCGTCGCCTGGGCGCTGGAGCACCTCCACGAGCAGTTCGACGTGGAGACGCTGGCGGCCCGCGCGTACATGAGCCGTCGTACGTTCGACCGCCGTTTCCGTTCCCTGACCGGGAGCGCGCCGCTGCAGTGGCTGATCACCCAGCGGGTGCTGCAGGCGCAGCGCCTGCTGGAGACGTCGGACTACTCGGTGGACGAGGTCGCGGGGCGCTGCGGCTTCCGCTCGCCGGTGGCGCTGCGCGGTCACTTCCGGCGCCAGCTGGGTTCCTCCCCGGCGGCCTACCGGGCCGCCTACCGGGCCCGGCGTCCGCAGGCCGAGCGGAACCAGGCCGTCGACGACGGCCCGCACACGCAGGGCGGCTACCCGCCCGGCCAGGCGGGCCACCCGGGCCACCATCCGGGCCAGCCGGCACCCGCCGGCCTGCACCCGGACGGCTCGGTCCCGCACCAGTCCCGGCGCACGGCGGCCGCCGGCGCCCTGGGCCTGGCGGCTTCGGCGGAGGGCGGCCGGGAGGCGTACGTGCCCACCCGGGCGAGCGTCCCCGGGCAGCGGAGCGCGACGTGACGTAGGGGGTTCGGCGCCCCGACGCGGAAGGGGCCGGAGGCGATGCCTCCGGCCCCTTCCGCCGGTTCGGAACGGGGGGCCCGGCCGAGCGGTGATCACCACGGGTGAGGGGGACGCGCCGGTGCGCCACCGGGCCGCGCCGACGGCGCCCGCTCCCGACGGGCGAGGCCGAACCGCACGGTTCCCGCAGCCACCGCTCCCCGTAGGGTTGAGCACATGAACGATCGCATGGTGTGGATCGACTGCGAGATGACCGGCCTCTCGCTGTCGGACGACGCGCTCATCGAGGTGGCCGCCCTCGTCACCGACTCCGAACTGAACGTCCTCGGTGAGGGCGTCGACATCGTCATCCGCCCGCCGGACCGGGCCCTGGAGACGATGCCGGAGGTGGTGCGCGCCATGCACACCGCGTCCGGCCTGCTCGAGGAGCTGCCGGGCGGCACGACCCTGGAGGACGCCGAGGAGCAGGTCCTCGCGTACATCCGGGAACACGTCAAGGAACCCGGCAAGGCGCCGCTGTGCGGCAACTCCGTGGGCACCGACCGGGGGTTCCTGCTGCGCGACATGCCGACGCTGGAGGACTACCTGCACTACCGGATCGTCGACGTGTCCAGCATCAAGGAGCTGGCCCGGCGCTGGTACCCGAGGGCGTACTTCAACAGCCCCGAGAAGAACGGCAACCACCGCGCCCTCGCCGACATCCGCGAGTCCATCGCGGAACTGCGCTACTACCGCGAGGCCGTGTTCGTCGCCCAGCCCGGCCCCGACTCGGAGACCGCGCGGAAGATCGCGGCGAAGCACGTCCTGCCTGCTCAGTAGCGTGTGAGGGGCGTTACCCGCCCCCGGCACAAACCCTGGCGCGAGCACCCCTGAAGACCCTGTAGACTCTTTCTCGGCCGGTCGGGAAGGACACCACTTCCGACCGACAGCCGTGGTGGGTGTAGCTCAGCTGGTAGAGCACCTGGTTGTGGTCCAGGATGTCGCGGGTTCAAGTCCCGTCACTCACCCTGAGTCTTCAGCCGGTGACTTCGACGAAGTCACCGGCTGAAGCCGTTTCAGGAGGAAGCCCGCGGCACCAGTTCCGTGGCGAGCACCACGTGGCGCGGCTCCATCCGGCGGGAGACGGCCGGACGCCGGTCGGCGATCTCGGCCAGCAGAAGATCGATCATGGCGCGCCCCATCTCCTCGATGGGCTGGCGCACACTGGTGAGCGGCGGGTGCAGATGGCGGGCGATGGCGGAGTCGTCGTAGCCGACCAGGGCCACGTCGTCCGGGATCCGGCGGCCCGCCTCGCGCAGGGTCTGACTGGCGCCCGCCGCGGTCACGTCGGACGCCGCGAACACCGCGTCCAGGTCGGGGCGGCGCTCCAGCAGGGCCGCCATCGCGCGCCGGCCGCCGTCCTCGGAGAAGTCGCCCGGCTCCACCAGCAGATCGTCCAGCGGATGGCCCGCCTCGCGCAGCGCGTCGCGGTAGCCGTCGATGCGGCGCTGGGCGCCGTACACGTCGAGGCGGCCGGTGATGTGGGCTATGGTCCGCCGGCCCCGGCCGATCAGGTGCTCCACGGCCTGCCGGGCGCCGCCGTAGTTGTCCGAGTCCACCGAGGTCAGCGTCTCGGTGGCGGAGCGCGGGCCGCTGATCACCGCCGGGATCTCCAGCTGGGCCAGCATGTCCGGCAGCGGGTCGTCGGCGTGCACCGACACCAGCAGCACCCCGTCGACCCGGTGGGCGGCCAGGTACTGGGCGAGGCGCTGCCGCTCCCGGTCGCTGCCCGCGAAGATCAGCAGCAGCTGCAGCTCGGTGTCCGCGAGGGCCGCGCCCACCCCACGCAGCATGTCGGAGAAGTACGGCTCGGCGAAGAAACGCGTCTCCGGCTCGGGCACGACCAGCGCGATCGCGTCCGTGCGGTTGGCGGCCAGTGCCCGGGCCGCGGTGTTCGGCACGTACCCCAGTTCGGCGACGGCCGCCTCGACGGCGGCGCGGGTGGCGTCGCTGACCCGGGGCGAGCCGTTGATCACCCGGGACACCGTGCCCCGGCCGACACCGGCGCGCGCCGCCACCTCTTCGAGGGTGGGCCGGCCGCCGCTGCGGCCCCGCACTCCGTGGCTTGCCATCGGGCCCCGCCTTCCGTCGAATGTCTCCCCGACCTGGAATCTAACAGCCCCGTAGGCGGCCGCAGGCGCACCGTGACCGCCGTGGGAAGGGCCCCCATCGGGCCGCGGGGCGGCCGACTGCGCCCCGGACCGCTTCAGTTAACAGCCCGATAACTGAACGCTTTTTGCCGTGTCTGCTCCCTTGACACCCCCGTCGCGAGCCGGGACTCTTCAACACATCACTTGTGGGAGCGCTCCCACAGTACCTGACACATACACAACCCGCACGTTCCCCGCCCGAGCCGCAGCACGCAACAACGGGACCGACAACGCCGTTGGCCGGGGGGTCGGCACGTCAGGGCAACAGGAGGACGCAATGCGAGCACGTACCCTCCCCCACACTCGGCTGCGCTCGAGCGGGGGCAGGCCCATGGTCCGCCGGGCCGTGGCCGTCGCGGCCGTGGTGTCGCTCGGCACCGGGCTGCTGGCCGGCTGTGCCGACGACGGCGGAGACGACGACTCCGGCTCCTCGTCGGGCAAGGGCAAGACCACGATCACCCTGGGCCTGTTCGGCACCATGGGCTTCAAGGAAGCCGGGCTCTACGCCGAGTACGAGAAGCAGAACCCCGGCATCAAGATCGCGGAGAACGTGATCGAGCGGAACGAGAACTACTACCCCGCCCTGCTCAACCACCTCACGACCAACAGCGGTCTGCAGGACGTCCAGGCCGTCGAGGTCGGCAACATCGCGGAGATCGTCGCCACCCAGGCGGACAAGCTGGAGGACCTCTCCAAGGCGCCCGGCGTGAAGAAGGCCGACTGGCTCGAGTGGAAGTGGGAGCAGGCCACCACCAAGGACGGCGCGACCATCGGCCTCGGCACCGACATCGGCCCGATGGCGATCTGCTACCGCAAGGACCTCTTCGAGAAGGCGGGCCTGCCCACCGACCGCGAGGAGGTCGGCAAGCTGTGGGCCGGCGACTGGGCGAAGCTGGTCGAGGTCGGCGAGGACTACAAGAAGAAGGCGCCCAAGGGCACCACCTTCATGGACTCCCCCGGCGGCCTGCTCAACGCCATCCTCAGCAGTGAGGAGGAGCGCTTCTACGACAAGTCCGGCGAGATCGTCTACAAGACCAACCCGGCCGTGAAGAACGCGTTCGACCTGACCGCGAAGGCCGCCGAGGACGGACTGGTCGGCGCGCAGACGCAGTTCCAGCCCGCCTGGGACCAGACGATCGCCAACAACAAGTTCGCCGCGATCTCCTGCCCGCCGTGGATGCTCGGCTACATCAAGGGCAAGTCGCAGCCCGACGCCGCCGGCAAGTGGGACGTCGCCGTGGCGCCCAAGTCCGGCAACTGGGGCGGCTCCTTCCTGACCGTGCCCAAGAGCGGCAAGAACGTCGACGAGGCCAAGAAGCTGGTCGCCTGGCTGACCGCCCCCGAGCAGCAGGCCAAGCTGTTCGAGGTGCAGGGCAGCTTCCCGAGCGCGCAGAGCGCCTACGACAGCCCCGCGGTCACCGGCGCCAAGAACGACATGACGGGTGACGCCCCCATCGGTGAGATCTTCGCCGAGGCCGCGAAGCAGATCCCGGTCCAGGTCATCGGCCCGAAGGACCAGATCATCGGCCAGGGTCTGGGCGACAACGGCGTGATCCTCGTGACCAAGGGCAAGTCCGCCGAGGAGGCCTGGGAGACGGCCACCAAGACCATCGACAACAACCTGGACAAGTGACCCGCATGGCCACCCGCTCCGACACCGCCGCGTCCCCCGTCAAGGGGGGCGCGGCCCCGGGCCGTCCGCGCAAGCGCAAGCCCTCCGCGCCCGTCGACAAGGAACAGCGGCGCCGCGACCGGCTCTCCCGGCGCTGGCAGCGCGACCGGCGCTGGAGCCCGTACGCGTTCGTCGCCCCGTTCTTCCTGCTGTTCGCCGCCTTCGGCCTGTTCCCGCTGATCTACACCGGCTGGGCCTCGCTGCACCAGGTGGAGCTGACCGCCCCCACCGACATGAACTGGGTGGGGCTGCGCAACTACACCCGGATCTTCGACGACGACTTCTTCTGGAACGCGGCGCGGAACACGCTGACCATCGGCATCATCTCCACCGTCCCGCAGCTGATGATGGCCATGGGCATCGCCCACATCCTCAACTACAAGCTGCGCGCCTCGACCTTCTACCGGGTCGCGATGCTCGCGCCGTACGCCACCTCGATCGCCGCCGCCTCCCTGGTGTTCGTGCTGCTCTTCGGACGCGACTACGGCATGATCAACTGGGGGCTCGACCTCGTCGGGATCGACCCGGTCGACTGGCAGGGCGACAAGTGGCCCTCCCAGTTCGCCGTCTCCACGATCATCATCTGGCGCTGGACCGGCTACAACGCGCTGATCTACCTGGCCGCGATGCAGGCCATCCCGCAGGACCTGTACGAGTCGGCGGCCCTGGACGGCGCCAACCGCTGGCAGCAGTTCCTCCACGTCACGCTGCCCTCGCTGCGCCCGACGATCCTCTTCACCGTCGTGGTCTCCACGATCGGTGCCAGCCAGGTCTTCGGCGAGCCGCTGCTGTTCGACGCCAACAAGGGCGCGTCCGGCGGCGCGGAGCACCAGTTCCAGACACTCGGCCTGTACCTGTACGAGCAGGGCTGGGTGAACCAGCACCTGGGCCGGGCCTCGGCGATCGCCTGGACGATGTTCGCGATCCTGATCGTCGTCGGCATCATCAACTACGTCATCTCGCGCCGGCTGCGCGCCAGCAGTTAAGGAGGTGTGGCCGTGACGACGACTGTGACGCCCCCCGAGACCTCACCCGCCAAGGAGCAGAAGCGCTCGCGCCTGCCGAAGTCCGCCCGCGCGGGCGGCACGCTGCACGGCGGTCCGATCGCCTACGCGATCCTGGTCGTGTTCACCCTGGTGTCGCTGTTCCCGCTGGTGTGGACCGCGATCGCCGCCTCCCGGGACAACCAGCGGCTGGCGCAGACCCCGCCGCCGTTCTGGTTCGGCTCCAACCTGTTCAAGAACCTGGAGATCGCCTGGACCGAGGCCAACCTGGGTGAGGCCTTCCTCAACACCACGATCGTGGCGGGCATCTCGGCGGTGACCATCGTCGTGCTGTCGACGATCGCCGGGTTCGCCTTCGCCAAGCTGCGCTTCCGCGGCCGGGGCGCGCTGATGCTGATCGTCATCGGCACCATGATGGTGCCGCCGCAGCTCAGCATCATCCCGCTGTACATGATGGTGGCGAAGCTGGACTGGACCGACCAGTTGCAGGCGGTCATCTTCCCGTCGATGGTGAGCGCCTTCGGAGTGTTCTTCATGCGGCAGTACCTGATCCAGGCGCTGCCCGACGAGATCATCGAGGCGGCCCGGGTGGACGGCGCGAGCAGCTGGCGCGTGGTGTGGCACGTGGTGTTCCCGGCCGCGCGGCCCGCGATGGCGGTGCTGGGCATGCTGATGTTCGTGCAGACGTGGAACGACTTCCTGTGGCCGTTCCTGGTGCTGACCCAGCACGGCAACCCGACCGTGCAGGTCGCGGTGGCTGCACTCGGCCGCGGCTACACCCCGGACCAGTCCCTGATCATGGCCGGCGCGCTGCTGGGCACGCTGCCCCTGCTGATCGTGTTCGCCATCTTCGGCAAGCAGATCGTGGGCGGCATCATGCAGGGCGCCGTGAAGGGCTGACGCGTCGCCCAACCCCTTCCCCTGTCCCTCCGTCCGACGCCCCTCCTGTACGGCTCTGCCCGTCCTTCCTCCTCCTCGTCCGCTGACTCGTCGGTCCTCCACGACCCCTATGGGAGCGCTTCCATGCCTGACTCCGCCACGCCGGTGACCCCGGTTGCCTTTCCTTCCGTCTTCCTCTGGGGCGCGGCGACCTCCGCGTACCAGATCGAGGGTGCGGTGCGGGAGGACGGACGGACCCCGTCCATCTGGGACACCTTCAGCCACACCCCGGGCCGGACGGCCGGCGGGGACACCGGTGACATCGCCGTCGACCACTACCACCGCTACCGCGAGGACGTCGCGCTGATGGCGGAGCTGGGGCTGACCGCCTACCGCTTCTCCGTCTCCTGGCCCCGGGTGCAGCCGACCGGGCGCGGCCCCGCCGTGCAGCGCGGCCTGGACTTCTACCGCCGGCTGGTCGACGAGCTGCTGGAGCACGACATCGCCCCGGCCGTCACCCTCTACCACTGGGACCTCCCGCAGGAGCTGGAGGACGCGGGCGGCTGGCCCGCGCGCGACACCGCCTACCGGTTCGCCGAGTACGCGCAGATCGTCGGCGAGGCGCTCGGTGACCGGGTGGAGCAGTGGATCACCCTCAACGAGCCGTGGTGCAGCGCCTTCCTCGGCTACGCCTCCGGGGTGCACGCGCCCGGCCGCACGGACCCCGCGGCCTCGCTGCGGGCCGCCCACCACCTCAACCTCGCGCACGGCTTGGGCACCAAGGCCCTGCGCGAGGTGATGCCGGCCCGCAACTCGATAGCGATCAGCCTCAATTCAGCCGCCGTACGGCCGCTGACCCAGCGGCCCGCGGACCTGGCGGCGGCCCGGAAGATCGACGACCTGGCCGGCGGTATCTTCCACGGCCCGATCCTGCACGGCGCCTATCCGGAGACGCTGCTGGAGGCGACGTCGTCCCTCACCGACTGGTCGTGCATCGAGGACGGCGACCTGGACACGATCCACCAGCCGCTGGACGCCCTGTGCCTCAACTACTACACGCCGACCCTGGTGTCGGCGGCGGACCCGTCCGCTCCCGCACCGCGCGCCGACGGGCACGGCGCGAGCGAGCACTCGCCCTGGCCGGGCACCGACGACGTGACGTTCCACCAGCCGCCGGGCGAGCGCACGGAGATGGGCTGGTCCGTCGACCCGACCGGGCTGCACGAGCTGATCATGCGGTACACGCGTGAGGCCCCCGGCCTGCCCCTGTACATCAGCGAGAACGGCGCCGCCTACGACGACAAGCCCGAGGCGGACGGCACGGTGCACGACCCGGAGCGGGTGGCGTATCTGCACGGCCACCTGACCGCGGTCCACCGGGCCCTCGCGGACGGCGCGGACGTGCGGGGCTACTACCTGTGGTCGCTGCTGGACAACTTCGAGTGGGCGTACGGCTACGAGAAGCGCTTCGGCGCGGTGTACGTCGACTATGCGACCCAGCAGCGCACCCCGAAGTCCAGCGCGCTCTGGTACGGGCGCGCGGCCCGGACGGGTGTGCTGCCGGACCCGGAGCAGTTCTGACCCTTCCGGGACGGGGGGCGTGGGGGTGCGGTGCCCTAGGGGAGTGCCGCACCCCCGCGTACTGTCCACGGCCCGCCGCGTACTGTCCACGGCCCGCCTTCCTGCCGGGCGGGGCGCGGTGACGGCCGGGCGGGGCGCGGTGACGGCGGGCCGGGCGCGACGACGACGGGCCGGCGCGATACCGCGGGGCGGGGCTCGGTACCCAGGGGCCGTGCCCGGTATCCCGGGGGGCCGCGCCCGGTACCCAGGGGACGGGGCCGGTACCCGGGGGGCCGTGCCCGGTATCCCGGGGGGCCGCGCCCGGTACCCAGGGGGCGGCGCCCGGTACCCGGGGGGCCGTGCCCGGTATCCCGGGGGGCCGTGCCCGGTACCCAGGGGGCGGCGCCCGGTATCCGGGGGGCGGGCCGCGTTTCTGTCCCCTGCCGGCCGTTGACGGCCGTGGGTGAACGGCCCCTGCCCCTCAGGTCAGGGTCCGGGCGCGCTTGAGGGAGGGGAGCAGCCGCCCGGGGCCGCGGCGGCGCACGCCGCCCCGGTGACCGCGCCGCCGGGGTGCCGCCTCGCGTCCGTCGAGCTGTATCCAGATGCGCACCTCGGTCCCGCCGAGCACCGAGGAACCGACCCGCACGTCCCCTCCGGTCGACTCCGCGAGGCGGCGCACGATGTCCAGGCCGAGCCCCGTCGAGCCGTCGCTGCCCGAGCCGCGGCCGCGGGCCATCGCCGCCTGCGGGTCGGGTATGCCGGGGCCCGCGTCGGAGACCAGCACGATCACGGCGTCCTCCCCGTTGTGCAGGTCGACGGCGAAGGCGGTGCCCTCCGCGGTGTGCCGGAAGACGTTGCCGAGCAGCGCGTCGAGGGCGGCGGCGAGGTCGGCGCGGGCGACGGGGATGCGTACCGGGCGGTCCGCCCCGGCGACCCGCCACTTGCGGCCCTCGTCCTCGGCGAGGGCGGACCAGAAGGCCATCCGTTCCCGGACCACCTCGGCGGCGTCGCAGCCCGCGCCCGGTCCGGCCGCCGCGGTCTGCGGTTTGGCGTCGCGGGCGGTGCGGATGATGGTGTCCACCTCGCGCTCCAGCTGCTCGACCGCGGCACGGGTCTGCTCGGCGGCGGGGCCCTCGCCCAGCGAGGCGGCGTTGAGCCGCAGCACGGTCAGCGGGGTGCGCAGCCGGTGGGACAGGTCGGCGGCCAGCTCCCTCTCGTTGGCGAGGAGTTGCACGACCTGGTCGGCCATGGAGTTGAACGCGACGGCGGCCAGCCGTAGTTCGGTGGGCCCCTCCTCGGGGACCCGGGCGCCCAGCTTGCCCTCCCCCAGTTCGTGCGCGCCTTCCACCAGCCGCTGCGCGGGCCGCACCATCCGGACGCCGAGCCGGTCGGCGACGGCCACCGAGCCGAGGATCAGAGCGACACCGACGGCCGCCAGCACGGCCCAGGCGGTGGCCACCCCGTTGGTGACCTCGGACTCGGGCACGTACACCTCGACCACGGCGATCTCGCCGGAGCTGAGGGCGACCGGCTGGAGCAGCGCGGACCCGCCGGTCACCGTGGTGGTGGAGGCCCGGCCCAGCTTCCGCACGGCGGCTATGTCCTGCGCGGCGGCGCGCTGCCGCCCGATGTGGAGGGCCTCCTCGTCGTCGCCGAGCGGCACGTGGACGGCCATGGCGGCGTCCGAACCGGCGGAGGCGACGACCCGTTCGAGCTGGTCGCGGTCGGTGGTGATGGACAGCGCCGGGGCGACGGCGGCGGCCTCCCGTTCGGCCCGGGAGAAGGCGCGGTCGCTGGCCAGTTCCCTGATGACCAGGCCGAGGGGTACGGCGAAGGCGACGACGACCATCGCGGTCACCGCCAGCGACACCTTCACCAGGGCCCATCTCATCGCGGCGGCTCCGCCCCGGGGGTGGTGCCGCCCACCGGACCTGCGGCGGCGGGCGGTTCCAGCTTCACGCCGACCCCGCGCAGGGTGTGCAGGTAGCGCGGCCGGGCCGCGGTCTCCCCCAGTTTCCGGCGCAGCCAGGACAGATGGACGTCGATCGTCTGGTCGTCGCCGTAGGACTGCTGCCACACCTCGGCGAGCAGCTCCTTGCGGGGGACGACGACGCCGGGCCGTCCGGCGAGGAAGGCGAGCAGGTCGAACTCACGTCGCGTCAGATCCAGTGGGGCGCCGTCCAGTTCGGCCTGCCGGCGCAGCGGGTCGACGGTCAGTCCGCCGACCCGGATCACCGTGGACGACGGGGCCTGGCCGCCGGTGGCGCGGGCCCGGCGCAGTACGGCCGCCATCCGGGCGGAGAGGTGTTCCACGGAGAAGGGTTTGGTGAGGTAGTCGTCCGCCCCGGCGTTCAACAGCCGCACGATCTCCGACTCGTCGTCCCGGGCGGTGGCGACGATGACGGGCACGTCCGTGATCCCGCGCAGCATCTTCAGCGCCTCGGAGCCGTCCAGATCGGGCAGTCCGAGGTCCAGGACGACCACGTCGAAGCGGAAATGGGCGACCTCGCGCAGCGCCTCCAGCGCCGTCCCGACACTGCGCACGAGGTGTGCGGCGTCGGTCAGGTGCCGGATCAGCGCCGAGCGTACGAACTGGTCGTCCTCGACCACGAGAACACTTGCCATGGGCGGCACCGTACGCCATGCGGGTGGGCCCGGTGGGGGGCTGTGGACAACTCCGGAACCGTCCACAGGCGGGACACCCGTGGGGCGGGTGAGGCAGTATGGGCCGACGATGCGCAGAGGACTCGTACACGTACTGGCCTGGCTGCTCGCCACGGGCGCGGCGGTCACGCTGTCGTGGTGGGGTGTCCACACGGTGATGACGGGCACGGTCTACGACCCGCCGCGCGCGCTGCCCGTGGCGGCGGCGGACGACGCCACCGAGGAGTCGAAGCCGGTGTCGTCCTCCACCCGTCGGCCGTCCGACGCGAAGAGCCCCGAGCGGCCCGGCGCGGGCGAACCGGACGACGGGAAACCGTCGTCGACGCCCGGCCGGACGTCCCCGCCGCCCTCGCGGCGCCCCGGCCCCACCACCACCGCGCCGTCCGGCGGCGACCCGGCACCGGCCACGTCCGGCCGGGTCAGGAGCTACGACACCGAGGGCGGCCGGGCGGTGTTCGACCTGGGCCCCGCCGCGGCGTCCCTGGTGTCGGCGACGCCCGGGTCGGGCTGGTCGATGCAGGTGTGGAAGACGGAGTCGTGGATCAGGGTGGAGTTCAGCTCGGGCGCGGACCGGGTGTCGGTGTTCTGCACCTGGCACGACGGTCCGCCGCGCGTGGAGATCGGCACCTACTGACCGCCGGCCCGCGTCCGCCGCTCAGCGGAACACGGACGCGGGCGGGGCGGGCGAGGCGACGGCCGCCAGATCGGTCACGGCGCGCGCCCCGCCGGTGAGGTCGGTGAGTTCCCTGCCGTGCAGGACCCGGGCGGGGTGCGGGTCGGACGCGGCCCGGCGGGTGAGTTCGGCGATCGGCAGCGGTGCGTCGGAGGCGACCAGGACGGCGTTGCCGAAGCGTTTGCCGCGCAGCACGGCGGGGTCCGCGATGAGGGCGAGTTCGGCGAACCGGGCGGCGGCGGTGGCGATCTGGCCGCGCAGATGGGCCAGCGGCGGCCCGTCGGCGAGGTTCACGGCGTAGGTCCCGCCGGGGGCGAGGGCGCGGCGGACGTCGTCGAGGAACTCGGTGGAGGTGAGGTGGGCGGGTGTGCGGGTCCCGCTGAAGACGTCGGTGACGACGAGCCCGGCCCAGCCGTCGGGCACCTTGGCGAGCCCCTCCCGGGCGTCCACCGAGCGCACCCGGATGCGGGCCTTGGGGTCGAGGGGCAGTTCCCGGCGCACCAGCCGCACCAGGGCGGCGTCCCGTTCGACGATCTGCTGGGTGGACCGCGGCCGGGTGGCGGCGACGTACCGGGCGAGGGTGAAGGCGCCGCCCCCGAGGTGCACGGCGTGCACGGGTTTGCCGGGCGGGGCCACGAGGTCGACGACGTGGCCGAAGCGGCGCTGGTACTCGAAGGAGAGGTGCCGCGGGTCGTCCGGGTCGACGTGCGACTGGGGGGCGCCGTCGATCAGCAGCGTCCGGGCCCGGGGCCGTTCCCGGTCGGGGATGAGCTGGGCGAGCCCGCCGTCGACGCTCTCGGTGACGGCCTCGGCCGCCGCCTGCCGCCGCCCGGGGTTCCTGGACTTTCCCATTCCCGCATTGTCCCAAGCCGCCCGGAGGCCCGCCCGGCAGGTCCGCCTCCGGCACCGGGCCGCGCTGCAACGGTGTGCCGTCCCCACCCGGCCCGCACCAGGAACCGACCCGGCCCGCGCACGCCGGCCGCGCGGCCGGTTGCCGGCGGGGTCGGACGGGACGCGTCCGCCGGCTGTGCGGTGCCGGCGTTCTCGCTGCCGGGGCTCGGTGGGGGCCGGTCCCGGCTGGCCCGGTGGTGGCCGGTGCGGGGGGGGTGCTCCCGGGCCGGGGCCTGCCCGGCGGATGGTGCCGGACGGCCCTAGCGGCAGCTGTCCGCGGCCTCGATCAGGCGCTGGGCCTCGTCGAGCGCGGCCCGCAGGACCGCCGGGTCCGTCGCCGGGTCCTCACCGGGCGGCAGGAGCCAGTCCGAACCCTCCACCGGCGGTTCCGGCGCGAACCTCAGCCCGCGGCCGTCGGTCTCCGTGCAGGTGCTCCCCGGTACGTCCCACGCCGCGGCCGTGCCGGGCGGGACCAGGAATCCCAGCGTGCCGCCGCCGTCGTGCAGGACGGGCCCCACGCCGTCCCCGGCCCCGCGGCGCAGGATGTCCACCGCCTCCAGGCCCTGCCGGGCCGGCACCGTCACCACGTCGCACGACGTGTCCGGGGCACCCATGGTGTCCGCCGCCGCAGCGGACGCGGCACCCGGTGCGTCCGGCACTCTCCGAGGATCGCTGCTCCGGCTGGTCTCCATCCCACGCCTCCACCACACGAAATCCCTGCTTGGACAAGCGGGTCGGGAGTCGGGGGGCTCCCGGTCCACAGGGTTCAACGCGCCGGGCCGTCAACGGCAACGGCGGAAGTTGGCCGCAAAGGATGGCAGTTCATGGCGGATCGCGGGTGAGATATCCGGTTTGTAGCCAAACCCTGCGTGCCGACTCCGTCACAGCAGGTACGTTCTTGCCCGCCGGAATCAGGGCGGCACACCGACAATTCGCCCCGAGTCCGGCATGGTTCGACGGTTCGCAGAGAGGACCCGGCCATGGCGTCGTCAACGGTGCCCTCGTCCAACCCCGACCGGCCGGCACGGCCGAACCTCGTCTTCCGGCAACTGCGCGGAGCGCGCTCGCCGGGCGAGTTCGCCGCCGCGGTACGGCGGGCCGCCCGCGAGATCGGCGAGCGCGTCAGCTGTGACGCGCGCTACGTCCACCGGGTCGAGACGGGCGAGATCCGCTGCCCCAACTACGCCTACGAACGGGTGTTCCTGCACATGTTCCCCGGCCGCACGCTGACCGATCTGGGCTTCGCGCCCCGCTCGTCGGTCCGCGGCCGCGGGGCCCGGACGGGAGGGCCCGGGGACCTTTCCCCGGTGCCCGCACCACGGCCGGCGAACCCCACGAGTGAGACCAGCGGGCCCCCGGATCCGTATGAGGAGCCGCAGGACCCGTACGACCCGTACGACAGCTACGACACGTACGACAACTACGAGGAGAGCGACGTGCTGCGTCGCGCATTCATGACCGGCGGGGGCGCCACCGTGGCCGCCGCCTCGCTGGGCCCCCTCGGGTTCGCCCGGGACGCCTCGGCCGCACAGCGCTCCGTGCGCCGCGCCGGGGCCAGTGACGCGGGTGCCCTGGAGGAGGCCGTCCGCAGGATCCGCCTGCTCGACGACCGGCACGGGGCCGACGGGCTCTACCGGCGGGCCGCGGCACCGCTGCGCGCCGCCTACGCCCTGCTCGACGCCGGCACGACCCGGCAGCGGACCGCGGACCGGCTGTACTCGGGCGCCGGTGAACTGGCCATCTCGGTGGGCTGGCTGGCCCACGACTCGGGCCGCTTCGACGACGCCCGCTCGCACTACGCGGAGGCACTGGCGACCGCGCGCGTCACCGGCGACGCCGGCCTGGAGGCGCACGCCTTCTGCAACACGGCGTTCCTCGCCCGGGACGCCGGCCGGCCCCGGGAGGCGGTACGCGCGGCGCAGGCCGCACAGCGGGCGGCGCGCCCGCTCGGCTCACCGCGGCTGATGTCGCTGCTCGCGCTCCGGGAAGCGGGCGGCTGGGCCGGTCTGGCCGACCGCGCGGGCTGCGAGCAGGCCCTGGCCCGCGCCCAGGCGTACTTCGAACGCGGCCCCGCCGAGGCCGACCCGGAGTGGATGACCTTCTACGGCGAGGCCGAGCTGGAGGGCCTGGAGGCGCAGTGCTGGTCGACGCTGGGCGACTGGCCGCGCGCCGCCCGGCACGCCCGCCGGGCGGCCGAGCTCCAGGACCCGCACTTCACCCGCAACATCGCCCTGTACACGGCGGAACTGGCGGACGACCTGGCGCGCGGGGGGCGTCCCGACGAGGCGGCGACGGCCGGCATGCGCGTCCTGGACCTGCTGGGCGAGGTGCAGTCGTCCCGGATCCAGACCATGCTGGCCGGCACCGCGCGCGTGCTGCTCCCGCACCGCCGCGCCTCGGGCGTCTCCGCCTTCCTGGACCGCCACGGCTGCGTCCCGCGCGCGGTGTGAGGGGCGGGCCGTCCGCGTCCCACGCGCGTGGCCCGCCCCAGGGCCGGCTCCGTTGCGCGTCTCGCACGCGTTGCCCGCCCCGGGACCGCCCCCGTTGCGCGTCTCGCACGCGTCGCCCGCTCCGGGACCGGCTCCGTTGCGCGTCTCACACGCGTCGCCCGCCCCAGGGCCGACTCCGTTGCGCATCTCACACGCGTCGCCCACTCCCACCGCGCCCCCCATACGCGGTCCCCGCCCACGGCCGACATCGTTCCGCGACCCCACACGCGTCGCCCGTCCAGAGCCGCCTCCTCCGCGTTCCGCGTCCCACGCGTGACGGACCGACTGCGGGAGGACGACGCGTGAGGGCGGGCGCGGACGGGGTGGGGCCCAGGCCCGGCGTGGATGGGTCAGGGCGGTTGGTGGCCCGCGAGACAGCGCGGACCGATCAGGGCCGCTGCAGGCCCAGGCCCGGCGCGGACGGGTCAGAGCGGTTGGTGGCCCGCGAGACGGCGCGGACCGATCAGGGCCGCTGCAGGCCCAGGCCCGGCGCGGACGGGTCAGGGCGGTTGGTGGCCCGAGAGACAGCGCGCACCGATCAGGGCCGCTGCAGGCTCGCGAGACGGCGCGGACGGGTCAGGCCGGTGGAGGCCCGAGGCGGCACAGGGCGCCGTCGGACCGGCGGGCGTCACGCCGGCGACCCCGGGCGGACGGCGTCACTCCGACGGCCCGGCGACCGGCGTCACGCCCACGCCCACGCCCACGCCCACGCCCCGGGCGGACGGTGTCACGCCGCCAGGTGCCCCTGGTCGTTCCAGCTCTCGATGGCCGGTTCCCCGTAAGCCCAGCCGAGGACCGACAGGGACGTCGGGTTGAGGCGGATGCGGGCCGCGAACTCCAGGGGCAGGCCCAGCCAGCGAGCGCCGATCGAGCGCAGGATGTGGCCATGGGCGAAGACCATAACGTCCCGGTCAGCGGAGCGGGCCCAGTCGACCACCTCGTCCGCGCGGGCGGTCACCTCCGCCAGGGTCTCCCCGCCCTCGGGCACCCCGTCGCGCCAGATCAGCCAGCCGGGGCGCAGCGCCTGTATCTCGTCGGGCGTCAGCCCCTCGTAGGCGCCGTAGTCCCACTCCATCAGCGTGTCCCAGGTGTCGGCGCGCTCGCCGAAACCGGCCAGCTCGCACGTCTCCCGCGCGCGGGACAGCGGGCTGGTGCGCACCTCCACGCCGGGCAGCGCGTCGTACGGGGCGCGCCGCAGCCGCTCGCCGAGCAGCTCGGCGCCCCGGCGGCCCTCCTCCAGAAGCGGCACGTCGGTCCGCCCGGTGTGCTTGCCGGACAGCGACCACGCGGTCTGTCCGTGCCGGGCCAGCAGAATGCGCGGTGCCATGGGAGACCTTCCGGAACAAAAGCCGAGCGGAACCCGTCCATCATCGCGCACCCTGATGAGGGGCAACCCCTGGCCCGATCCCGACGTCTATCAGGGCCGAGGGCGCCTCACGGGGGGCGTGGACCGACGCCGTAGAGTGGCTGACCGCCGATGGCGCGGGCAAGGACGAAGGGGGAGGGCGATCGGATGCCGCACAGCGAGAAACCGGGCACCGAGGAGGCCCCGGTGACCCGGCTGCGCTGGTGGACCGAGCTGCCGCTGATCGTCCTGGTGTACGCCTGCTACTCGCTGGGACGCCTGGTCGTCCGGGGCGACGTCTCGGACGCCGTGGACCACGGCCTGGCCATCCTGCGTATCGAGAAGGCGCTGTACCTGAACGCGGAGAGCCCGCTGAACCGCTGGTTCACCCACGAGCCGTGGCTGGGGATACCCGCCGACTTCTGGTACGCCTCCCTGCACTACCTGGTGACGCCGGCCGTCCTGATCTGGCTGTTCCGGTCCCGTGCCGTGCACTACCGGGCCGCCCGCACCTGGCTGATGGTGTCCACCTTCATCGGGCTGATCGGCTTCACGCTGCTGCCGACCTGCCCGCCCCGGCTGCTCGACGCGAGCCACGGCTTCGTGGACACCATGGCCCACTACAGCTCCTGGGGCTGGTGGGGCGGCGAGGCCAGCGCCCCGCGCGGGCTGGGCGGCATGACGAACCAGTACGCGGCGATGCCGAGCCTGCACGTAGGCTGGGCGCTGTGGTGCGGCGTGATCCTCTGGCGGCACGGCCGGACCCGCACCGTGAAGACGTTCGCCGTCGTCTATCCGCTGGTCACCACGATCGTGGTGATGGGCACCGCCAACCACTACTTCCTGGACGCGGTCGCCGGCGCCGCCGTGATGGGCGCCGGACTGCTGCTGGCCGCGCCCGCGATGCGGTGGGCGGACCGGGTCAAGGCCCGTTTCCTGCCGCGCCCCGCGCTTCCCGCGGCGGTGGCTTCCGCGGCGGGTTCCCCGGATGTCAGTGCCGGATGCCAGACTTCCGCGGGTGAGCGAATTCCACGGCAGCGGCACGTCGAGCCGCGGTACGGGCCAGGAGCCGAGCCGAGTGCCGCCCCCGCGGACACGGGAGAGGGCGCTCCGGCACCGGCTCGCTGAGCTGCGCGGCCCCGAGACGCAGCCCAAGGCGCTGGACGCGCGCGCCCTGGCCGCCCTGGCCGCCAACCCGGGCTGCGGCCGGCGCGCGATCCTCGACGGCGCCGGGGTGGACAAGGCGGCGCTGGCCCGGGCCCTGGGGGCGCCGTCGGCCTTCGGGCAGTCGCAGTTCGCGCTCGTGCGGGGCAACGCCTTCGAGGCGAAGGTCAAGGCCGACGGCGGCACGGAACTGCTGCGCCTGGCCCACGAGAGACTGGACCGCTCCGCCGAACCTCCCGCCGGGACCCATGTGCCCGACCTGAGCGCCGTCGGCCCCTCGGGCCGCGCGGCGCGCACTGCACTGGCGCTGCGCGAGGCCACCGCCTCGCCGGGCACCTGGACGCTGCTCGACCACCCGATGCTGGCGCTGGACGTCGCGGGCTCGGTGGCCTACCTGGAGCCGGACGCGGTGATCGTGCACCCGGACGGCAGCTGGACGGTCGTGGAGATCAAGTCGTTCCCAATGCTGGACGGCGCCGCCGACCCCGCGAAGGTGGGCGCGGCGACCCGGCAGGCCGCGGTCTACGTGATAGCCCTCGAAGAGGTGGCCGCGCGGCTCGACCCGCCCCCGCGCGTGCGGCACCGGATCCTGCTGGTGTGCCCCAAGGACTTCTCCAACCTGCCCACCGCGTCCGCCGTGGACGTGCGCAAGCAGCGTGCGGTGACCGCCCGCCAGCTGGCCCGGCTCACCCGCGTCGAGGACATCGCCGACGCGCTGCCCGAGGGCATCTGCTTCTCGCCGGAGCTGCCTCCCGAGGAGCTGACGGCCGCCGTGGAGGCCGTCCCGGCGACGTACGCGCCGGAGTGCCTGTCCACCTGCGAGCTGGCCTTCCACTGCCGGGACCGGTCCCGCGCGTCCGGTGCGGTCACCTCCCTGGGCCGTCCGGTGCGGGCCGAACTGGGCGGGCTGACCACGGTGGAGGACGTGCTCGCCGCGGCCCGCGGCGAGGCGGGCGACCCGGACGATCCGGCGGTGGCCGCGCTGCGCCGGGCGGCGGCCCTGCGGGCGGAGGCCCTGAGGACGGCAGCCCCGGAGGTCGCCCCGTGTCCCTGATCACCACGCTGGCCCGCCTGCAGGCGGTGGACACCGGCCGCGCCCAGCCCGCCGCCACCGTCCGGCACCGGCATCTGTCGCCCCGGCCGCTGGTGTTCGTGCCGCTCACCACCGCCGGTGAGGCCGGGGCTCCGCTCGGTGCGCTGGTGGGCACCGACCGGGACGCTCCCCGGCTGCTGGTGGTGCCGCAGCCGCGCGACCGCGACCTGCGGTTCGGCTTCCTCGCCGACCTGGCCGACATCGTCCTGCCGTACGTGGACGCGTACGGCGATGTGGTGGAGGCCGCCGAGCGGTCCGAGACGGACCCGGAGACCGGCAAGCGGGTCAAGGTCGAGGTGGAGCTGTGCGCGGATGCGCCCCAGCTGATCGTGCCGAGCCGGGCCGGCATCGACCTGGTCCGCCTCCTCGGCCGCTCCACCCGGTTCCGGCGCACGGCGGAGCAGGACCCCGAGGCGCCGTTCCCGGCACCGCCCCGGGTGCCGCTGCTCGGGCGGTGGCTGACCCACTTCGGCGAGCGGGCCCGGGTGCCCGGCTCGTCGCTGCTGCTCGCCCTGACCGATGTGCTGTCCCGGCACTGGGCGACCGGCCAGTCCACCCTGGAGGACCAGCACCTGGGCGCGCTGCTCGCCTGGATCGACCCGCCCGCCGGGCGCTCGGGTGCCGAGGCCGCGCGGGAGGCCGAGCTCACGCGCGACGACCAGGGGCAGCTGCTGTGCCCGCCCGCGGGCCCGGCGACCGACCCGGCCTTCGACAACAAGCTGCTCGCCCCGGCCATCGAGCGCTTCGACCGCGCCCGCACGGCGCTGGCCGCCGCCGAGGACGGTGTCGAGGCCGACGACCGGCTCGGTGACGTGACCGCCGCCGAGCAGCGGATCCGCGCACTCGTCGAGAGCCGCACCCGCCCCACGTGGGACGCGGTGTGGCGGGGCCTGGACCTGCTGCGGACGCTGCCCGAGGGCGCCCACGTGGAGGAGCGCTGGACGCGCGACCGGTGGTCCTTCACCGGTCACCGGGACCGGGTGGTGGCCGGTGAGCCGCCGCAGCCCCGCCGCGACGACGCGGTCACCGCCGCCAACAAGCTGGCCACGCGCGAGCGCGAGCAGGCCCGGCTGGAGGCGCAGGAGGCCCTCGACGACCCGCTGGTGATGGCGGCCCGGCGGCTGTCCGGGGAGGCGTTCGTCGGTGAGGTCACCGAGGTGGTGATGGCGTACAGCGAGAGCAAGCGGCCGAGCCCCCGCCCGCTGGTCACCGTCCGCACCGACGACCGGCCGCACCTCGCCGAGCGGGCCCGCGTGTACCGCTCGCTGGACGGGAAACCGCAGTCGGCGGAGTTCGTGGCGGCCGAGGAGGACGGCGCCCTGCTGGTGCTGCGGATCATGGACCGCATGGGCCGGGGCAAGGAGCCCGAACCGGGGTCCGTGCCGGAGAAGGGCGACCGGCTCTGCTTCACGCTGTTCGAGCACGAGCCGCGCGGCGGGGCGAAGCTGCCCGACCCGGAGGAGACCCCGTGGACGCACGGCGGCCCGCCCGGCCAGGAGCGGGCGCCGGAGCCCGCCGACCCGGTGACCGAGGAGGACGTGCTGTGACCGCCCCCGCCGAGGAGAAGGCCTTCCACCCGGGAGCGGCGGCGACCCGCGCCACCGACGTCATCCTCCACGACACGCTGCACGGCACGGCCCGCGGTGTCGTGGTCGACTCCCCGCCCGGCGCAGGCAAGTCCACCCTGGTGGTCCGCGCGGCGCTGGAGCTGGCTGCGGTCGGCCGCCCCCTGATGGTGGTCGCCCAGACGAACGCGCAGGTCGACGACCTCGTCCTGCGCCTCGCCGAGAAGGACCCGGACCTGCCGGTGGGCCGCCTGCACAGCAGCGACGCCGACCCGTACGACAAGGCGCTCGACGCCTTGGACAACGTGCGGAAGTCGGCGAAGGCGGCCGACCTGGCCGGCCTGGACGTGGTGATCTCCACGGCCGCGAAGTGGGCGCACGTCAAGGGCGTCGAGCCGTGGGGGCACGCGATCGTCGACGAGGCGTACCAGATGCGCTCGGACGCCCTGCTCGCCGTGGCCAACCTGTTCGAGCGGGCGCTGTTCGTGGGCGACCCCGGCCAGCTGGACCCGTTCTCCATCGTGGGCGGCGACCAGTGGGCGGGCCTGTCGTACGACCCGTCGGCGTCGGCGGTCACCACGCTCCTCGCGCACAACCCGGACCTCCCCCAGCACCGCCTCCCGGTCTCCTGGCGCCTCCCCGCCTCCGCGGCCCCGCTGGTCTCCGACGCCTTCTACCCCTACACCCCGTTCCGCAGCGGCACGGACCACGGCGACCGGGCGCTCGCCTTCACCGTCCCGTCGGACGGCTCCGGCCCGGACCGGGTGATCGACGAGGCGGCTGCCTCCGGCTGGGGCCTGCTGGAACTCCCGGCCGCGCACACCCCGCGCACCGACCCGGAAGCGGTGCGCGCCGTCGCCCTGGTGGTCCGCCGCCTCCTGGACCGCGAGGGCGTGGCCACCTCCGAACGCTCCCCGGACCCGGCCCCCTTGACGGCCGACCGCATCGCCGTCGGCACCGCCCACCGCGACCAGGCAGCCGCGGTCCGCTCCGCCCTCGCCGCCCTCGGCGTCACCGACGTCGTCGTCGACACCGCCAACCGCCTCCAGGGCCGCGAGTACGACATCACCGTCGTCCTCCACCCGCTCTCCGGCCGCCCCGACGCCACCGCCTTCCACCTGGAGACCGGCCGCCTCTGCGTCCTCGCCTCCCGCCACCGGCACGCCTGCATCGTCGTCTGCCGCGAAGGCGTCGACGACCTCCTGGACGCCTACCCGTCCACAGAACCGGTCCAGCTCGGAACGCTGGTGAAGTTCCCCGACGGCTGGGAGGCCAACCACGCGGTCCTGGCCCACCTGGCGGAACACCGGGTGGAGTGGCGGGGGTGAGCCCGGTGCGCGGGGGCGGCGGTACGACCGACGGCAGCTCGGCCTGGCTTGCCGAGATGGAAGAAAAATACCTCTCGCCCACGTTCGCCCTCATCGAGGGTGCGAGCCTGAGGGAGGTCATCGACTACCTCCGGTGCGGCACCGAACGAGTCGAGATGATGTCAGCCGAAGAGGCGGTCACCCGGATCGAGCACGACGTGGACCTCGTCGGACTGGGAAGCGTTCGGGAGTTTGTCTTCGCCGTGGAAGCAATCGGGATGACTTTCGCTGTCCCTGCCGTACTCCGGGACCTTTCGAAAGAAGGGCGATGCTTGAGCTTGACACTCGGCAACGAGGGCGTGAACAGCTTTCGCTACGCAGTGGGGGGCGATGTGGTGGCCTACGAACAGGACGCCATGGATGTCATTGCCCCGCTTCGACCGAATGACGAACGCTGGAATCCCTCGTGGAATGAAGCGCTCGCGGGTTTGCAGAGAGAGCAGGCTACGGGTGAGCACCTGTTGATGCTCACCGAGAAGATCACAGGCGTGGCGCCGGAGGCATCGTGGATCTCTGAACCGCTCGCCACCGTCAGGGTGCCGTCCTCGAGATTTTCCGAGAACCCTGCGGCCTGGGATGCTCCAAGGATCGACCATGAATGATGATCCGCACCCAGCGAGATGCGCAGAACTCCTCACGTTCGATGATTCGGCACAGTCCGTCACCGTCAACGTGACGTGGGACAACCCGACGGTGATGGGCGAGGAGCGTTATTACACGGCTGAGATCGTCCTGCAGAGCGCCTTCGTCTCCGGACGGGTCGGCCTTCAGGTCTCGCTTGCTGATCTGGACGAATGGGGTCAGTGCCTGGATTCGCTTGAGGCTGATAACGGGGTTCAATGGCCGGCCGGAGATCGCGGCGCATGGCTGGAAGTCGTTCCGGATGACCCGGTGGAGGTGACGGTGTGCGACTCTCCGTCGACCCAGATCTCCGTGTGCGTACCCATTGATGTGGCCTTTGATTGGTTGGAAAAGAACCGGCTCAAGTGGGACGCGGCGCGAAGAGCCGTGGAATCCGGCTGACGGCTGTTCCGTGATTGCCGGTCGCGACCTGCTCCACCCACCCTCGGCCGCCCCCTCCGGGGTACCCGCCGCAACCGCACCCCGGTGCACGCTCCCGCAACCGCCCCCGCGTCCCGACGCCCTCTTGCGGGGGCGCGGGACAATGGGCGGTGGCCCGCTTGTCCAGGGGTGTCCCCGCTCGCGGGGAGGAACGACCGCGACGACGTACGAGAAGGAGACGCACATGGCGGAGCCCACGCCGCGTCAGGACCCACCGCGGCTACGCCCCGCGCCCCTGCTGTTCGAGCCCGCGGCGGCGGCCGCCGATCCCGAGCACTTCTTCGACCTGGAGTCGATCGATGATCCGCGGGCGCTGCTGGAGCGTGCGACGGAGCTGACGCTCGCCTTCCGTGCCGCGACGGACCGGGCCGTGGAGTTCCAGGCGCTGGCGGCGGCGCAGCTGGCCGATCCCCGGCGTTTCGACCGGCTGACGACGGCCGACATCGCGGAGCGCGCCCAGTGGACCGAGGACTACGCGAAGAAGATGGTCGAGTTCGGGCGGGATCTGCTGCGTGCCGGTGAGGGTCCGGGGTCCATCGACAGCCTGTGAGGCGCGCGCGAGGCCGCACCCGAAGGGGCCCCGCATCCGGGTCGAACTGACGTGGCATATGCCACGTGGGCAAGATACCCCGTCGGCAGGCGCCCTGTCCCCGATTCCGGCAACTCTGGAGAACCGTTCCCTCACAGCGGGTAGACCTGGTCCTCATGAGCAGGACACGCAAGGTCTCCGACGTCAGCGGCCTCACCCCGGACGGTGCCGCCTGGCTCGCCTCGGCGGGCACGTATCCGCGCAGCACCCTCGCCCTGTGGGAGGAGCGCCCGGACGCCCCCTTTGTCCTGCCCTGCGGTGCCGTCTTCGACGTGGTGAGCGCGCCCGCCCTGTTCGGCCGCCGCATGCTGGACCGGATGTGGGACGAGGGGCCGGGCTCGGGGCCGGTGGCGCAGTACCGGGGCCGGATCCAGCTCTTCGCCGCCCCGGGCACCGCCCAGCGCCTGCCCGTGCTGCTGGAGTGGGAGGAATGGGGCACCTCCGAGATTCACGGCGCGCCCGAGAGCGCGGCCGACGGGGGACTTCGGCAGGCCGGCCGGGCCGGTGCCGTGCCGCCGCTGCTGTGCCACGGGACGGGCGACGCGGTGACCGTGCCGCCCGCCGCGGGAGCCGGGCCGCAGGGCGGTCACGGAGGGCGCTGGCTGGTGGCTCCCGACACGCGTCATCCCTGGCTGCCGGGGCCGGAGGTCCTGCTGTGGGCGGCCGTCCGGGCGGCCCGCGCGGCGGTGCGGATATCGATTTTTCCTCCCGCCGATCAGGATGCTAATGTCTACGACGTCAGCAGGCGCCGCTAGCTCAGTTGGTTAGAGCAGCTGACTCTTAATCAGCGGGTCCGGGGTTCGAGTCCCTGGCGGCGCACGACATGGAGAGGCCCTCTGCGTGAAGCAGAGGGCCTCTCCATTTGTCCGTCGGGGCAGTCAGGGCAAAGCGTGGCCCCGGCCCTCAGGCCGTCCCCGCGGTCCCGGTCCCGCCCACGGTGATGCGCACCGTCCACGCCCCCGACGCGGTCCGCCCCTCCACCTCCACCCGGACGTTCTCCCCCGGCACCGTGAAGCTCTCGCCGGCGGTGACCGGCGCGTCCGCGAGCGGCGGGTACACCGAGTCCTCGCCGCACGCCTCGGTGTGCGGGTGGGCGTCGATCACCTCGATGGGGCCGCCGCCGGAGCGGGTGCCGCTGCGCACCCGGTAGACGAGCACCCCGTCACGGCAGGCCTCGGCGTCGTTGCCGATCCGGCCGCGGGCCTCGAAGGCGAGGACGCTGTCGGGGCCGGTGCGCACGACCGCCAGCTTGGTGCCCCGGCCCAGGCCGAAGGACGGGGCGCCGGCCGTCCCCGTCACCTGCACGTCCGGGCCCGCGCCCAGCGGCTCCAGGGTCAGCCGCACCGGGTCCGTGCCCCGCACGCACCGCACCTGCCGGGGCTCCAGCCAGCCCAGCTTCCACTTGTGCCAGCCGAACAGGTCCGGGGCGAGCGCGAACTGGCTGCCCATCAGGTCCCAGTCGCCCACATGGGTGTCCCAGTCGCCCTTGCCGTCGACGGGACGGTTGTAGAGGTCGGGCAGGTCGAAGACGTGGCCGGTCTCGTGGGCGAGGACCAGCCGGTCCGGGGGATGGTTCTCGAACACGGTGACGACACGGCGGATGTCGGTGCCGTCGGCGCGCAGCGGGGTGTCCAGGTTGACGACCTTCGTGGCGTCGGAGTCCACGCCGGGCGCGTCCGGGTCGGCGACGAAGTACACGATGTCGTACTGCGAGAAGTCGACCACGGGGTCGGCGGCGGCGAGCGCGTCGCGCAGGTAGGCGGCCCGGTGGGCGAGGCTCCAGTCGCGCTGTATGGCATACGCGGTGGACGGGTTCGGCATCCGGATCCAGTGCTGCAGGGCGTGCGGGCGGAGGGTGAACCTGCCGTAGGAGGCCCGGTCGAAGAAGTCGGTGGTGGCCGGGAAGTGGTCCGCGGTGAGGTCGGCGGGCGTGGTCAGGGGGTGCGCGTCCGGGAAGGACAGGAACACCATGACCGCGTCCAGCCGGCGGGTGGGGCGGGGATAGGCGGCGTTCCAGGTGTCCAGGCCCTCGGAGTGGTGGGCGTCGGTGCGGGTCAGCGCGCAGGGGGCCGGGGAGAAGGGTTCGGCCACCGAGGGGGCGGAGACCATGGAGGTCGCCGCGAGCGCCGACAGGGTGGTGCACACCGCGGTGGTGCTGCGCAGTCGGGGGCGTACCCCCGATCGGCCCAATTCCCGCAGAGCCTCACGACCGAGTCCTCGCAGCGGGAGCCGACGCGGCACGGGGACCTCCGGGAGACGGTTCACGGGACACCGCACCCAGACTGTGGTGGTTTGTCGCACTACGCCCTGTTCGGCTGCACCGGACGGGTGAGCGAGCGCCCCTTTTCGCGCCCGAGCGACACCCCCGGAGCATTCACGGAACGTCACAACCGGTCGAGGGGACCCAGAACCCCGCCACCTGCGAGCAGAAACGATCTGGCAGAGAAGCGGACCATGCCCGAGACTGAACACCGGCTGGAAGGGTCTGGCGCCGAGCTCTATGATCGGCACACTTTCCTGAGACTTCCTGAGAGTTTCCTGCACGAACGGCAATCGAGTGCATGGCGGGAGCGAGCGGTGAGCGGAACCTCCGAAGGACCGGCGTCCGCAGTGGATCTGGACCGACCGATCGTCACGGAGAGTGAGATCGTGGCGTCCACCCGTACCGACCCCTCCCCGGCACCCGCGCCCTCCGTCCAGCCGGCATCCCCGGCGCCCGCGCCCTCCCTCCCGCCGGCGTCCCCGGCCCCTGGGACGGGCCCGACCGCTCCCGCCGCCCCGTCCTACCGCTCCGTCTTCACGGCCGCGCCGCTGGCGATGGCGGTGGTGGACCGCGAGGGCATGGTGGTCGGCGTCAACGCGACCCTCGCCGGCCTGCTGGACAGCACCCCGGAGGCGCTGGCCGGCACGGTCGCCGCCGACCTCGTCGACCTCTCTTCCGACGCCCGCACCTGGCACGCCTACCTGGAGGTGCTGCGCGGCCGCCGCCCGGAACTCGACTGCGTCCGCCGCCTCAAGCACCCGTCGGCCGGAGCCCTGTGGGTGCAGGTCACCGTCACCCAGCTGCCCCCGGGCGAGGACGGGGACGACGGCGTGCTGCTGGCCGTCGCCGACATCAGCGCCCGCCGCGAACTCCAGGACCGGCTGCGTCACCTGGAGATGCACGACCCCGTGACCCGGCTGCCCAACCGCACCCTGTTCTTCGAACGGCTCACGGCCGCGCTGGAGGAGGACTCCTACGAGCGCGGCGGCAGCGGCCGGATCGGGCTGTGCTACCTGGACCTGGACGGCTTCAAGGCCATCAACGACACCCTCGGCCACCGCATCGGCGACCGGCTGCTGACCGCCGTCGCCGAACGCCTCACGCGCTGCGCGGAGGAAGCGGGCCGAACGCGGACCGCCACCCCGCTGGTGGCGCGGCTCGGCGGCGACGAGTTCGCCGTCCTGGTCGAGGACTCCACCGGCACCGAACAGCTCGCCGAGCTCGCCGAGTCGGTCCTCGCCGCCGTCCAGGAACCCTTCGACCTGGGCGGGCGGCAGCTGTCGGTGTCCGCCTCCATCGGCGTGGTCGAGCGGCACGCCGCCGGGACCACGCCCACCGCCCTGATGCAGGCCGCCGACACGACGCTGTACTGGGCGAAGGCCGACGGCAAGTCCCGCTGGACCCTGTTCGACCCGGAACGCAACGCCCACCGCATGACCCGCCAGGCCCTGGCCTCCACCCTCCGCCCGGCCATCGAGCGGGGCGAGTTCGCGCTGGAGTACCAGCCGCTGGTGGGCATGGAGGACGACCGGGTGCACGGCGTGGAGGCCCTGGTCCGCTGGAACCACCCGCAGTTCGGCACGCTCACGCCGAATCGGTTCATCGGCCTGGCCGAGGAGGACGGTTCGATCGTGCCGCTCGGCCGCTGGGTGCTGCGCACGGCGTGCCGGCAGGCCCGTCGCTGGCAGGTCGAGCACCCCGACGACCCGCCCATCTTCGTCAGCGTCAACGTGGCGGTCCGTCAGGTCTGGGACTCCGACCTGGTGGCCGACGTCGCCGAGACCCTCGACGAGACGGGCCTCGCCCCGCACCTGCTGCAGCTGGAGCTGACCGAGTCGGCCGTGATGGGCTCCTCCGGCCGCCCGCTCCAGGCCCTGAAGGCGCTCAGCGACATGGGCGTGCGCATCGCCATCGACGACTTCGGCACCGGCTACTCCAACCTGGCCTACCTGAGCCGGCTGCCGGTGTCGGTGCTCAAGCTGGACGGCTCCTTCGTCCGGGGCTTCCAGTACGAGGAGCGGGCCGCCGCCGCGCCGAACCCGGCGGACGAGGTCATCGTCGAGGCGATGGTGCAGCTCGCCCACCGGCTCGGCCTGACCGTCACCGCCGAGTGCGTGGAGACCTCGGCGCAGGCGACCCGGCTGCGCCGCATCGGGTGCGACACCGGGCAGGGCTGGCTCTACTCCCGCCCGGTGTCCCCGGACCGCATCTCCGCGCTGCTGGCCGAGCCCGGTGTTCAGGCGGGCGTCGCGGGCAACCCGTAGGCGTCGGCGATCAGGGCGTAGGAGCGCAGGCGGATGTCACCGCCGTGCGCGTTGGCGGTGATCATCAGTTCGTCGGCGCCGGTGCGCTTGTGCAGCTCGTCCAGGCCCGCGCGGACCTCGTCCGGGGTGCCGAAGACGACGTTGGCGTTCCAGGAGTCGACGAAGTCCCGCTCCGTCGGGCTAAAGGGGTACGCCTCCGCCTCCTCCGGGGTGGGCACCAGTCCGGGGCGGCCGGTGCGCAGCCGCACCATGTTCAGCGCGGCGGCCAGCACCTGCCGGCGGGCCTCCTTCTCGTCCTCGGTCGCGAGCGCGGACACGCCGATGAGAGCGTAGGGCGCGTCGAGCACCTCGCTGGGGCGGAACGACTCGCGGTAGAGGTCCAGCGCCGGGATGGTGTTCCGCGCCGAGAAGTGGTGCGCGAAGGCGAAGGGCAGGCCCAGCATGCCGGCCAGCTGGGCGCTGAAGCCGGAGGAGCCGAGCAGCCAGACGGGCGGCCGGTGCGGGGACTGCACCCCGCCGGGCGAGGTGGCCTGCACCGGGCCGGGCACCGCGTGGATGCGCCGGTAGGGGTGGCCGTCGGGGAAGTCGTCGTCGAGGAACCGGGTGAGTTCGGCGAGCTGCTGCGGGAAGTCGTCGGCGCCCTCGTTCAGCCGGTCGGTGCGGCGCAGGGCGGCGGCCGTGGCCCCGTCCGTGCCGGGGGCGCGGCCGAGCCCGAGGTCGATCCGCCCCGGCGCCAGCGCCTCCAGCGTGCCGAACTGCTCGGCGATGACGAGCGGGGCGTGGTTGGGCAGCATCACGCCGCCCGAGCCGAGCCGGATGCGGCTGGTGTGGGCGGCGAGGTGGGCCAGGATCACGGCGGGCGACGAGGAGGCCACGCCGGGCATGGAGTGGTGCTCGGCGACCCAGTGGCGGTGGAAGCCGCGGGACTCCGCCAGCCGGGCCAGCTCGACACTGGTGCGCAGGGCGTCGGTGGCGGTGCTCCCGGCGCCGACGGTGACCAGGTCCAGGACGGAAAGGGGGACGGGGGCGCTCCCCAGCGCCGTGCCGCGGATCTCGTCGGCTGCGGTGTCGTCTGCGGCCACGGTGGGGTGCCTCCTGTGTCTCGGCAGGTCTGTCGTCCCGGTCGGGTCGGTCTGTCGTCCGGGTCGGTCTGTCGTCCCGGTCGGGTCGGTCTGTCGTCCGGGTCGGTCTGCGCGGCGCGGCGGCCGGAGTCGTCCCGGTCGGGTCGGTCTGTCGTGCGGGTCGGTCTGTCGTGCGGGGCGGTCCGCGCGGCGGCACGCCGCGGACGTGCGCGGCCCGCGCGCCGCCCTGCCGGTACGGAACAGGGGACAGTCCCCGGTTATTCCCGGGGGCCGGGCGTAGCGGGAGCATTCCGGGGGCGGCTGCGTCAGGGGCAGCAGCACCGGGTGGCTTCCGGGGCAGCCCCCGGTACGGCCACGGCGAACCCCCAGTGCACCGGTCCCCGGATTCCGCGCTTGACCTGAACCGAGCTTGAGGTGCGAGCGTCGGCAGCGGTCCCGTATCCGGTCCGGCCCGGGCGCCCCCGGCACCGGCCCCTGCTCACGGAGGTTTCCCATGACGACGACCGTCTATCGCGTCGACAAGTTCGCGGTGCCCGACACCGCCCGGGAGGAGTTCTGGCGGCACGTGCGCCGCACGCACGCCCTGCTCCGGGAGCAGCCCGGCTTCCTCGACGACGTCCTGCTGGAGCAGCAGTCGGGCCCCGGCCGGTTCAACGTCGTCACCCTGGTCCGGTGGCGTTCCGCCGACGACCTCGCGGCGGCCCGGCCGGTGGTCGAGCGGGCGCACCGGGCCGCGTCGTTCCGCCCGGCCGAGTTCTTCGCGCGGGCCGGCATCGAGGCGGACGTCGCGAACTACACCGAGGCGGGCGTGCCGGCCCCGGCCGGTACGGCCGGTGCGCCGGGCTCCTGACGACGGGCGCGCCCGCGGGAGCGCACGGGCCCTACGCCTGGACGATCGGCTCCCGGGTGAACAGCGCACCGAGGGCGGGGGCGTTGACCCGGCGGTCGGCCAGGCGCAGGCCCTCCCAGACGGTGACCTGGTTGGCGGTGAGGACCGGCTTGCCCAGGTCCTTCTCCAGGTCGGGGATGTGGGCGGCGGTGTGCAGGGCGGTGTCCGGGAGGAGCAGCAGCTCCGCGTCGGGGTGGTCGGCCGCGCGGGCCAGGGCGAACAGCTCCGCCTCGCCCCAGGTGCCGACCTCCGCCGCGGTGATGATGCCGGAGCTGCGCACGCCGGTGACCTCGATGCCGCCGGTCCGCAGGAAGCCGGAGAACAGCGCGGCCACGTCGTCCGGGTAGGTCGCGCCGACCGCCACCCGGCTCGCGCCCATCTCCCGCACCGCGTGCACGAAGGCGAAGGAGGTGGAGGAGGCGGGCATGCCCGCCGCCATGGCCAGGGACCGCACCTGCTGCTGGGCACCGTCCCAGCCGTGCACGAAGCTGCCGCTGGTGCAGGCCCACACCACCGCGTCGGCGCCGGTGAGCCGCAGCTGCTCCACCCCGGCCGCGAGCCGTTCCGGGGAGCCCATCTCGCGCAGCGCGTCGACCCGGTGCGCGTCCTCACCGATGTCGGTGTGCACCAGGTCCACCCGTACGTCGCTGCCCAGCAGCTGCTCGATGCGCGGATAGTCGTCCTCGGCGGAGTGTCCCGGGTAGAGGAATCCCAGTGCGGTCATGTCCAGCCTTCCTGCTGTTTCTCTTCCGGCACGTCCGGCAGTACGGAGCCGGACGCCTGGTCCGGCAGTACGGGCCCGGAGCGCGCCGACATGTCGATCAGCGCCTGATACGGTCCCACCGCTCGGGTACCCAATCGGCGCAACGCCGCCCACATGGTCACCTGGTTGGCCGAGATGACCGGGATGCGCAGTTCGGCCTCCAGCTGCGGGATGACGTCGTAGGTCGGGAGGTTGGTGCAGGACAGGAACAGCGCGTCGGCCGGGCCGAGGGGGCCGCGCACCGCTGCCTGCCGGGCCATGTCGACCACCTCGCGGTAGGTGACCTTCCAGATGTGCCGGGTCAGGCCCATGAAGGCGCAGCCGGTGACCGTGACGCCCGCCTGGGCGACGTAGCCCTCCAGCGCCCGGGTCACCGAGACGGTGTAGGGCGTCACCAGCGCCACCCGGCGCACGTCCAGTTCCACCAGGGCCTCCAGCAGCGCGCCCGAGGTGGTGATCGCCGGGACCCGGCCCGTCCGGCTCATGGCCTCGCACATCGCGCGTTCGCCCATGGTCCCGCCGACGAAGCTGCCCGAGGTGCAGGCGTAGGCGACGACCTCGGGGGTGACGGCGGTGAGGGTGCGCACCGCGTTGCCGAGGGTCTCGTGCTCGCTGATCAGGCGGGCGAGGTCGAGACTGACCTCGACCGGCACGTAGGGCGTGCGGGTCAGGTGCAGGGACACGTCGTCGGGGACCCAGCGCCACAGTTCCCGGTCCAGGGCGAAGTCGAAGGGGGCCACGACACCGACCCCGCGCTGCGGACCCGGTCCACCGAGAAGGGAGACGTCCATGTCAGCACCGGCCTCACGCTGGGGGACGAGCCCACGACGGACCGGCGGGTGGCCCGTGAGGAGCACGCAAGGAGCACACAACGGATCGTCGGAACGCCCGTGTTGACGACGGTAGGTTCGGGTGCGAGCGTGGTCAATCCGCGCATCTGAGACTTTCGGCCACGGCGCAGAAACGGCGGCTATGACCACCCCCCGCACCTCTTCCGTCCCTGCCACCCCCGCCGTCCCCACGGTCCTCGTGCTGGACGCGGATCCCCCGCCCCGCCTGGGCCGGCTGACCGGCCGGGCCCGGATCGAGCACGCGGACGCCTCGACGCTCGCGGAGCGGCTGCCGCACGCGGACGTGCTGCTGGTGTGGGACTTCACCTCGCACGCGGTGCGCGCCGCCTGGCCGGGAGAGGGCCCCCGGCCGCGCTGGGTGCACACCGCGAGCGCGGGCGTGGACCATCTCCTCGGGCCGGAACTGGCCGGCTCCCCGACGGTCGTCACCAACGCCCGGGGCATCTTCGACGGGCCGATCGCCGAGTACGTCGCGGCGCTGGTGCTGGCGCTGGCGAAGGACCTGCCGCGGACGCTCGCCCTCCAGCGGGAGCGGACCTGGCGGCACCGGGAGACCCGCAGGGTCGCCGGGACCCGGGCGTGCGTGGTCGGTTCCGGGCCGATCGGCCGGGCGATCGCGGACCTGCTGCGCGCGCTCGGGGTGACGACGGCCCTGGTCGGGCGGACCGCGCGGGCCGGGGTGTACGGCCCGGGCGAGCTGGACCGGCTGCTGTCGCGGGCGGACTGGGTGGTCGCCGCGGCGCCGCTGACCGACGACACCCGCGGCATGTTCGACGCGCGCCGCTTCGGGGTGATGCAGCCCTCCGCGCACTTCGTCAACATCGGCCGCGGGCAGCTCGTCGTCGAGGACGACCTGGCCGAGGCGCTGCGGCGGCGCTGGATCGCGGGCGCGGCCCTGGATGTCTTCGAGTCGGAGCCGCTGTCCCCCGACAGCCCGCTGTGGGAGGTGCCGGGTCTGGTGGTGTCCCCCCACATGAGTGGTGACACCGTCGGCTGGCGGGACGAACTCGCCGCCCAGTTCGTGGAGTTCTTCGAACTGTGGGCAGCAGGCGAGCCGCTGCCGAACGTGGTCGACAAACACCGTGGGTATGTACCCGGACACTGACGTCCCCGGGAGGGTGGATGACCGAGTTCACCGAGCTGACCGACCTGACCGCCGTACAACTCCTCGACGGCTACCGCGGGGGTGAGTTCGGCCCGGTGGCGGCGACGCGGGCGGCGCTCGCGCGGGCCGAGGAGATCCAGCCGGAGGTGAACGCCTTCGTGCGGCTGACGGACGGGGAGGCCCTGGAGCAGGCCGCCGCGTCCGAGGAGCGGTGGCGGCGCGGCGAGCCGCGCGGGCTGCTGGACGGGGTGCCGGTGACCGTGAAGGACATCCTGCTGCTGCGGGGCGCGCCGACGCTGAAGGGCTCGCTGACGGTCGACCCGGCGGGCCGCTGGGACGAGGACGCGCCGTCGGTGGCGCGACTGCGGGAGCACGGCGCGGTGTTCCTGGGCAAGACGACGACGCCGGAGTTCGGCTGGAAGGGCGTGACGGACTCCCCGCTCAGCGGCGTCACCCGCAACCCGCACGACCCGGCGCGCACCGCGGGCGGGTCGAGCGGGGGTGCGGCGGCGGCCGTGGCCCTGGGCGCGGGGCCGCTGGCGCTGGGCACGGACGGCGGCGGCAGTGTGCGCATCCCGGCGTCGTTCTGCGGCATCTTCGGACTGAAGCCGACGTACGGGCGGGTGCCGCTGTATCCGGCGAGCGCGTTCGGCACGCTGGCCCACGTCGGCCCGATGACCCGGGACGCGGCGGACGCGGCGCTGCTGATGGACGTGATCGGCGGGGCGGACTCGCGCGACTGGTCGGCGCTGCCGCCGTCGGCCGGTTCCTTCTCGGCGGGGCTCACGGGCGGGGTGCGGGGACTGCGGGTGGCGTACTCGCCGACGCTGGGCGGGCAGGTGGCGGTGCGGCCGGAGGTGGCGGCTGCGGTGCGGCGGGCGGTGGAGCGGCTGGCCGGTCTCGGGGCGTACGTGGAGGAGACGGATCCGGATTTCGTGGACCCGGTGGAGGCGTTCCACGCGCTGTGGTTCGCCGGGGCGGCCCGGGTGACGCAGCACCTGGGCCCGGGGCAGCGGGCCCGGCTGGATCCGGGGCTGCGGGAGATCTGCGCGAGCGGTGCGCGGCTGTCGGCGCTGGACTACCTGGCCGCGGTGGACGTGCGCATGGACCTGGGCCGCCGGATGGGCCGCTTCCACGACACCTACGACCTGCTGGTGACGCCGACGATGCCGGGCACGGCGTTCGAGGCGGGCGCGGAGGTGCCGAAGGGCTCCGGCCTGCGCCGCTGGACGGGCTGGACGCCGTTCACCTATCCGTTCAACATGACGCAGCAGCCCGCGGCGTCCGTGCCGGTGGGCAGGGACGCGGACGGTCTGCCCATCGGCCTGCAGCTGGTGGCCGCCCGCCACCGGGACGCGCTGGTGCTGCGGGCCGCGCACGCGCTGTACGAGGCGGGGGTGGCGGCCGGCCCCGCCGCCGGGGCGGGGGTCACGCCCGGCGGAAGCTGAGCGTCTCCCCCGCCGCCCCGGTGCGCCACAGGTCGTTGCACGCCTCGGCGAGCTCGGCCAGGCCGTCCACCACCCGGCCCCAGACGATGCCCGGCACCCAGCCGACGTCGCCGTTCAGCAGCAGGTTGTTGCGTTCGTAGAACAGGGCCAGGTCGACCACCGTCGTGCCGGGGCGGACCTCGCGGTCGTAGCCGTACGCCTTCGTGCCCAGTTCGGCGCCGGCGAAGGAGAAGTAGCAGAGGTCGCCCGGGATGGGGGTGACGGTCGGGTTCTCCAGGGGCGGCTCGGCGTCCGCGAAGGGCGGGAAGAGGGCGTAGATCTCGTTCCGCGCGTACTTGGCGTGGTAGACGTCGCCGCCCAGGGGCAGCGCGTCCCAGACCGCGGCGCAGGTCACCGGTGCCCGGTCGTCGAGGAGCACGGCCGTGCCGCGCACACCACGCCGTTCGAGTGCGACTTCGACATGGCGTTCTGCCATTCCGCCTCCCTTTGGGTTTCCCGGCATCTACCCGGCCCGCGGGCGGGCCAAGCACGGGACGGCGATTGCACTTTCGGTCACCTCACCAAAGGGCAATAGAAACGGTCGCGCCCTTTCCAGCAGAATTCCCGGTGTCATCCCCCGGAACCACCGAAGGGAATTCCCCCATGTCCAAGCAACGCGCCGCACTCGGATTTCTCGCCGTGGCCCTGAGTGCCGGAGTGGCATTCGGCGCGGCGGCCCCCGCGCAGGCTGCGAGCGTGTCGAAGAGGTGCACCAACGGCCCGGCCAACTGCGTCCTGGGCAAGGTCAACCCGAAGAAGCAGACGATCCGCGTGACCGTGGACAACAGCGGCAACAAGGCGACGCGATACGCCTGGGACATCCGCCACAAGGGCAAGATCATCTGCACGGGTGAAGTCCGCGAGAACTGGAAGAAGAAGACGTTCACCTGCAAGAACATGCCCAAGGGAAATCTCAAACTGACCATGCCGTACCGCCTGAGCACCCACATCAGCATGGCCTGGTGAATTGACCGCGCCGTCACCGGATCCACACCACCCCCCACCCGGGCCGGCCCACCCGGCCCGACCCCCTAGGAGAGACATGCTGCTCAGCACGGCAACCGCGCCCGGCCGCCGGCGTCTCGGCGCGGCCGGCGTCCTCACCGCCGCCGGTCTGGCCGTCAGCTCGCTGGCCCTGGCCCCCGCCCAGGCCGCCGAGGCCGGCCCCTCCGCGCAGGCCGCCGCGTCGTCGGGCGTCTCCGCCCAGGCCGCGAAGGTCGCCGCCAAGAAGGGCAAGATCATCCGGATCAGCGGGAAGCGGCCGGGCTGCCGGGTCCACGCCGTCGTCAGCGTGACGAAGAACACCGCGTCCGGCTACCTGAAGAGCAGCTGCGAGTACGGCACCGACCACGTGCTGATCGGTCTGCTCAGCATCGACAACAAGAAGCTGAAGACCGTGACGAAGCGTCAGCGCGGCGGGAAGAAGTCGACCACGAAGACGGTCAAGCTGTCCAACCCGAAGGGCACGCAGAAGATCTGCATGATCGGCAGCTGGAACTTCCCGCTGACCGAGCACCCGGCGTACCGCAGCGAGGCGCGGGCCTGCGTCAAGTACTGACCGACCGGTGCCCGGCGTCCGGTGGGCGCCGGGCATCACCCGAGAAGGGCCGAAACCGGCGGGCATACTTGGCCGGACCCTGGGTAGCGGCGCGCCCATGGTTCGAGAACAGGTAGTGGACAACGGCCCACGTCCCAGAGGCCGCCCCGGCATCTCCCGCCGCCTCCTGCTCACGGGTTCGGCCGCGCTGGCTGCCACGGGGGCGGTCGGCGCGACGAGCGGATGCAGCCGCGTGGCGACGGCGGACACCGGGGACGGCGGTCAGTTGTTGCAGCAGTTGCGCGCCAAGGGCACCGTGCGCCTCGGCATCGCGGGTGAGCAGCCCTACGGCTACATAGGCAGGGACGGCAAGGTCACCGGATCCGCGCCGGCCATCGCCACCAAGATCTTCCAGCGTCTCGGCGTGGAACGCGTCGAGCCCTTCCCGACCGAGTTCGGCTCGCTGATCTTCGGTCTCAACTCCCTCCAGTTCGACGTGGTCGCCGCCGGGATGTACATCAACCCCGAGCGGTGCGGGCAGGTGCTGTTCGCCGACCCCGAGTACCAGATGAAGGACGCCTTCATCGTCCGCAAGGGCAACCCGATGAAGCTGCGCACCTACGAGGACATCGCCCGCACCGGCGCCCGCATGGCCACCGGCATCGGCTACGCGGAGATCGACTACGCGAAGGAGGCGGGGGTCGAGAAGATATCGACCCTGCCCGACCAGCTGGCCGGTCTCCTCGCCGTCGAGCAGGGCCGCGTGGACGTCTTCGCCGGCACCGCGGTGACCGTGCGCAACGTGGTCGAGCAGAGCCGCAGCAGCAAGGTCGAGGCGACGGCGGAGGTCACGCCCTACGTGGACGGCGAGCCCGTCGTCGACGTCGGCGGCTTCGCGTTCCGCAGGCCGGAACGCAACCTGCGGGACGCCTTCAACCGCGAGCTGCACAAGATGAAGCGCAGCGGCGAGCTGCTCGACATCATGCGTCCCTTCGGGTTCTCCGAGGACCAGATGACGACGCTCACGGCCGAGGAGAAGTGCCGCCCATGAGTGAGATCACCTCCGGTCTGTGGGAACTCCTCCTCAAGGGCGTGTGGATCACCGTCCAGCTGACCGTGTTCAGTGCCGCGCTCGGCGCGGCGGTCGCCTTCGTCGTGGGGCTCGCCCGGACGCACGACCTGTGGATCGTCCGCTTCCTGTCGGGCCTGTACTTCGAGATCTTCCGGGGCACGTCGGCCCTGGTCCTGATGATCTGGGTGTTCTTCGTCGTGCCGATCGCCCTCGGGTGGCAGCTCGTCCCGATGTGGGCGGCCGTCCTGACCCTGGGCTGCACCTACGGGGCCTACGGCTCCGAGATCGTGCGCGGCGCGGTGGCCGCGGTGCCCCCGGCCCAGATGGAGGCCGGCGTGGCCCTCGGGTTCACCCGGGGCCAGCGGCTGCGCAAGGTCGTGCTGCCGCAGGCCTGGCCCGAGATGGTGCCGCCGTTCAACAACCTGCTCATCGAGCTGCTGAAGGGCACCGCCCTGGTGTCCGTCCTGGGCGTCGGCGACATCACCTTCGCCGCCCAGCTGGTGCGCAACGCCACCGGGCAGAGCGCCCCGGTCTACACCGTCATCCTGGTCATGTACTTCGTGCTCGCCTTCCTGCTCACCCGGGTCATGCGTGTGGTCGAGCGCCGGGCGAAGGCGGGGGTCGGCCGGACCGCTCCGCCGCGCACGTCCCTGATCCGTAACCGGGCCACCGGTCCGGGCAAGGACCTCGTCGCCGACCCGTCGGCCACCGGAGGTGCCGCGTGAACTGGAGCTGGAGCACGCTGGAGGACTTCCTCCCGGCCTTCTGGGACGGTGTCCTCGTCACCCTTCAGGCCCTGGTCCTGGGGTCGCTGATCGCCTTCGCCCTCGGCCTGGTCTGGGCGCTGGCCCAGCGGTCGCCGCTGAAGATCGTGAGCTGGCCGGTCACCGCGGTCACGGAGTTCATCCGCAACACCCCGCTGCTCGTGCAGCTGTTCTTCATCTTCTACGTGCTGCCCGAGTGGGGTCTGACGCTGTCCGCGCTGACCACCGGCATCGTCGGTCTCGGACTGCACTACTCGACGTACACGGCCGAGGTGTACCGGGCCGGCATCGACGGGGTGCCGGCCGGGCAGTGGGAGGCCGCGACGGCCCTCAGCCTGCCGCGCTCGCGCACCTGGACCACGGTGATCCTGCCCCAGGCGCTGCGCCGCGTGGTGCCCGCGCTGGGCAACTACGTGATCGCGATGCTGAAGGACTCGCCGATGCTGATGGTCATCGGTGTGCTCGAAATGCTGGGCGAGGCCCGTCAGTTCGGGTCGCAGACGTTCCAGATGAACGAGCCCATCGTCCTCGTCGGCATCGCGTTCATCCTCATCGCCTACCCCGCCTCTCTTCTCCTGCGAGCCCTGGAGCGCCGCCTTGTCCGCTGAAACCGCGCCCACACCCGAGAAGCCCGTGTCCACCGACAAGGGCCGGGAACTGATCCGCCTCGAGAAGGTCACCAAGCGCTTCGGTGACAACACCGTGCTCGACCGGCTCGACTTCTCCGTCGACGCCGGCAAGCACGTGACCCTGATCGGCCCGTCGGGCTCCGGCAAGACGACCATCCTGCGTCTGCTGATGACCCTGGTGAAGCCGGACGAGGGCACCGTCACGGTCGACGGGGAGCAGCTGTTCCCGGCGCCGGAGAAGCAGGTCCGGGAGGTCCGCAAGAAGATCGGGATGGTCTTCCAGCAGTTCAACCTCTTCCCGAACATGAAGGTGCTGCGCAACATCACCGAGGCGCCGGTCACCGTCCTCGGCCTGTCCAAGGACGAGGCGGAGGCCCGGGCCCGGGAACTGCTGGAGCTGGTGGGGCTGTCCGACAAGTGCGACGCGTACCCGACGCACCTGTCCGGCGGCCAGCAGCAGCGGGTGGCGATCGCGCGGGCGCTCGCCATGCGGCCCCAGGTGCTGCTGCTGGACGAGGTGACCTCGGCGCTCGACCCGGAACTCGTCGCGGGGGTGCTGGACGTGCTGCGGGACATCGCCCGCAGCACCGACATCACCATGCTGTGCGTGACCCACGAGATGACGTTCGCCCGGGACATCTCCGACCAGGTGCTGATGTTCGACTCGGGCCGGGTCATCGAATCCGGGTCGCCGGAGAAGCTGTTCGGGGACCCCGACCACGAGCGCACCCGTGAGTTCCTGAGCACCATCCTGTAAGGCGGCCGGCAGCGGTCCGTCCCTGGCGGCCGGGCGGGGGTGCGCGGGAAAACCGCGCACCTCCGCCCGGCCGCCGGAGTCATATGCCATCGCCATAATTACCTGGTCATGACGCCCCGGCCCCCGCCGGACCGGCCCGGGAATCCGGGCAACAGCCGGGCGGGGAGCGCGCGTTCGCGGCTATCGTGGACGGGACTGCCGACCGGATCGCGGCCCACCAGCGAGCGCAGGGGGAAACCGTGGCGCTGAAGCACGAGCCGACCGCGCCGTACCACTCGGCCCAGGACGCCCTGCGCGTGCTGGAGACGGTGGCACGGCACACCACCGGAGTGACCGACCACGACCTGGCCCGCGAGAGCGGCCTGCACGGGGAGCGGCTGACCACCCTCCTGCGGATGCTGCGCCGCGAGGCCTACGTCGAGCAGATCGCCGACGGCGCCTACGTCACCGGCGAGTCCTTCGCCCGCCTCGGCGCCACCGAGGGCCACGACGCCGCGGTACGGGCGACGCTGCAGCGCACCCTGGACCGGCTGCGTGACCGCGTCGGCGCCGCCGTCTACATGAGCCGGTACATCGACGGCGAGGTCAGGGTCACCCAGTACGCCGACAGCCCGGCCACCCCGAAGGTCAACGAGTGGGTGGACTTCCGCAGCTCCGCGCACGCCACGGCGGTCGGCAAGAGCCTGCTCACCCAGCTGGACCACAGCGGGCGGCGGGATCACCTCGCCCGGCACCGGATGGCGCGGCTGACCTCGCGCACCATCACCAGCGACCGGCTGCTGCTGTCCCAGCTGGCGACGCAGCCGCCCACCGTGCCGGTGCTGGACCTCCAGGAGTACGCGGTCGGCACCGTGTGCGCGGCCGTCCCGATCACGGCCGGTTCCGCCGTGGGCTGCCTGGCCCTGTCGCTGCCGGTCGAGCACGCCCACCGGCTGCGCCGGGCCGCCGAGACGCTCAACCGCAGCGCGGCCCCGGTGCTGCTGTCGCTGACGATCTAGATCCGGATCACCGCGGGCGGCGCCGCCGGTCGTGGTCGGGAGCACCCTCCGGGACCAGGTAGTATTTTCGCGTCGCCGGCCGCGGGAAGCGGACGGCGGGAGTCATGCGCCGCTAGCTCAGTTGGTTAGAGCAGCTGACTCTTAATCAGCGGGTCCGGGGTTCGAGTCCCTGGCGGCGCACGGTGAAGGGCCTCTCGTGGGAGCGAGAGGCCCTTCGGTGTTCTGCGGCCCGGGCAGGTCGGCACCAGGGACGGGTCGGTGCCCGGGACGGGTCGGTGCCCCGGGAGGGCCCGGCTCAGAAGGGCCCCGCCCGTGACGTCCGGCTCAGAAGGCTCAGAAGGTGACGTCCGAGCACGCGTAGAACGCGTTGGTCGTGTCGGCGACCGTCCAGACGGCGACGATCACGTGGTGTCCGCTCAGCCCGGACGGCAGCCTTCCGGTGTGCGAGAGGGTCTGCGGGGGCCGCTGCCCGTTGTAGGGCACCGTGAAGAACGGCGTCAGGTTGAGGTCGGACCGGGTCAGGGCGTGGTTCTGGTTCCAGCCCGGCCTGGTCACGTAGTACTTGAAGTCGGTCGTGGCGTGCATGGCCGTGAACTGCCACCGGAAGGTGTAGTTCTGGCCGCCGGTGACGCGGGTGGTGGGCCACGCGCCCCCCGAGGGCGTGCGGGGGCTGTCGAGCTGGGCGAACCGGGTGTTGTTGCCCGAACAGATCCGTCCGTCGGCGGGGCCGGAGGCGGGGAAGCCCTTCGGGCCCTCGACGCTCTGCGGCTCCCACTGGATGGCGCCGCAGTTGGTGACCGTGCCGTTCTGGCACAGCTTCTGCCGGCTGACCGGCAGGTCGGTGTAGCCGTGGCCGCTGGCCCCGCCGGAGGAGAACGCGAGTGCTCCGGTCGTGGCCAGTCCCACCGCGGCCGCGTACAGCTTGGTCCGTGTGCGCATGCTGCCGCTCCTGGTGAACGTGGGGGTGTCAGTGAGCCGTGCAGGTGGTGCGAGTAGGTCTAGACCAAGTCTGAGCGTAGGACTGCGACATGAACATGTCCAGACCAGATGCACGACGCGTTCAACCAGTTGCGTGCCGGCCCGACGGCGGCCCCCGGGCGGGATCAGGGCATCGGCTCGCCCCTCCCCGCGCAGAACGCCACCGTGAGGTCCTTCACCAGCGCCTTGCGCTCGTAGTCGTCCAGCTCCACCAGCCCGCGCACGGTCAGCCGGGTCACCGTGTCCTCCACCGAGTCCACGACCGAGCTGAGGACACTCGCCCGGTGCCGGGCGTCCAGGGCGGCGATCCGGCGCCGGTGCATCGCCGCCGCCACCTCCGGCGCGTACTCCACCCGCACCGGCCGCACCGCGAACACCTCGAGCCCGACCGGCGCGGTGTCCGCCGCCACCTGCCGGGTCAACTCCTCGCGCACCGCGTCCATCGCGGCCTGGCCCGCACCCGGCGCCTCCACCGGAAGTCGCAGCAGCGCCGCCTCGACACACTCCCGCAGATAGGTCTCGTGATCCTCCACGCCCAGCGTCGCCCGCGCGGTGTCCCGCACCCGCCACACCACCGTGACCACCACCCGCAGCGCCATCCCGCCCCGGTCCGCGGCCGGCATCGGCTCGCTGCGCCAGTGCCGCAGCCGCACGTCGACCCGACGGCGCAGCAGCAGCGGGTTCACCCACAGCAGCCCCGTCCGGCGGACCGTCCCCCGGTAGCGGCCGAACAGGCCGAGCACCCAGGCCCGTCCGGTCCGCCCGCGGGCCAGCCCGCCGAAGCCGAACAGCGCGAGGGCGCCCGCACCGGCACAGGCCGCCCACTGCGCGGGGCCGATCCCGGCCGCTCCCGGGGCGGGCGGCAGGCCCGGCGCGCCGGCCGCGAGCGGCGGGAGCGCGCCCGTCCACCACGCCGTGGCCACGCAGCCGGCCGCCCCGCACACCCCGGCCAGCACGCCCACGACGCCGGGCAGCACGCGCGCGGGCCGCTCCACCAGGTCGGGGTCGACCCGGGGCGGCGTCCCGGACCGGTCGGGCACCGGGCGCCGCAGCCGGGGCTGCTCCCCCGTGCCCTGCCGGCGCGCCACGACGGCGGGCCGCAGCGGCACCGGGGCCGGGTCGGGGTCGTCCCGGAACAGCAGGTGGACGGGGATCTCGGTGGTGGACTCGGTGTGGATGAGCCGGGACGGCCGGGTGACCGGCCCGCCCTCGGCGGGCTGCTCGGACTCCGGGGTGTGGGGCGTGGTCGTGGTCATGCGTGCCTCCAGCCTCCGCGCCAGATGCGTCACATCGGGGAAGGGTCGTCCGGGCCCGGCCGGACGACCGGTGCCGCCCACCGCACCGGACGGTGCGCGGGCGGCGGGGGTCGCGCCGGCCGGTCAGGAGAACAGCCGCCGCCAGGTCTCCGGGCCCGGACAGCCGTCGGCCGCTCCGCCGCGCCAGCCCTGGGCCCGCTGGAACGCCTCGACGTTGCGGCGGTCCGCCTCGGTCCAGCGCGGGCCGGGCCCGGTGGTGTAGAAGCGGCCGAACCCCTTCTGCACCAGCTGCCGGCCCAGCTGCGTCACGTGGTCGTTGTGCGCGCCGGGACGGAACAGGGCCCGGCCGGGAAAGACCGGCACCCCCCGCGAGCCGGGAGCCGCGGTGCCGGGGGCGGCGGCGGGGATGTCGTTGCCCCGGCCGGTCACCAGCAGGTCCCAGGTCTGCGGTCCCGGCAGCCCGTCCGCGGCGGTCCCGCTCCAGCCCTGGGCCTCCTGGAACGCCTGGGTCGCCCTGCGGTCCGCCTCCGTCCAGCGCGGGCCGGGCCCGATGGTGTAGAAGCGGGCCCCGCCGCGCTCGACGAGCATCCGGCCCAGCTGTGTGACGTGCTGGTTGTCGGCGCCCGGCCCGAAGTACGCCGCCCCGGGGAACGGCGTGCGCACCGGCGCGGCCGGCTTCGCGGTGTCCGGTTCGGAGCCCGCCGTGCTGCCCGTCACACCCTTGTACCGGTAGGGGACGTAGCCGGCGGAATCGCTCCAGTAGGCGTAGGGGGTGGGCTGGCTGCGGGTGTGGGGGCGGGCCTGCTCGTACGCCACGTAATAGGTACGGGTGTGGTCCGTCCAGCCGCCGAAGAGGACGACGTGTGAACCGTTGTTGGGGTCGGCCTGATTGTGGAAGAGCAGCATGTCGCCGGGCTGCAGTTCGTCCTTGGTGATTTTGTCGGCGTAGTTTCCGAGACTGCCGGTCCATTCGTTCCCGGCGAGGTTCCAGGCCATGGAGACATAACCCGAACAGTCCTGCCGATATCCGTCGGACCAGTAGGAGGTCATGCTGTACGGGACCTTCGCGGTGACCCATTTCTTCGCCCGGTTGATGATGTCCGCGCGGGTGGTCGCAGGGGTGTTCGCGGGGGCGACGGGCGGCGCCGCCTGGCCCGCCGGGCCGTGCAACGGCGCCCGCTGCCCCTGCGGGGTGTCGGGCACGTCAGCTGCGGGAATCCCGGTGACCGCGGGCTGCTGGGCGGCCTGCGGGGCCGCGAGGGCGGGCGCCGCGTGCCCGCCGACCACCGCCGAGGCGGCGGCCGCCACGGCCACGGTCCGGGCGGCCGGGCGGCCGGTGCCGCGACCGTCCGGGAAATGCGGCAAGAGGCGTCGACCCTGAACACAGCCGGGGCACTCGCAATCGCTCGCGGGATCGAATTCCTCGAATTCCGGAGACTCCATGCGATACCCCTCACACTTCCGGTGAAAATCTCCGCACCTGTGCACGTTGATCAGTTTCTCAACTGTCGTCGCCCCGCGCATGTTGACGGTCCGAATGATGTACGCCCCGGGCCCCGCGGGCCGGCCGGGCGGCGGTCCCGAGCACCCGCCGGGGTCCTGTAGAGTGACTCCGTCAGCGCGCGCCGCTAGCTCAGTTGGTTAGAGCAGCTGACTCTTAATCAGCGGGTCCGGGGTTCGAGTCCCTGGCGGCGCACCGACTGGACGGGCTCCTCGTGACCGGGGGGCCCGTCCGCTTTTGGCCGTTCCGCCGCCCGCGGTGAGCGGGGTCCCCCCGCCGTCCGTACAGGACTGCGGCCCAGCCTGCACAACCGTGCCCCGCGGACCCCTCTCAGAGGTCACAATGGGCGCGTATGACCGGTGAACACCGTGTATCGCATCTTGCGATCATGATGGGCACCGTACAACCTGGTCTCTTCAATGAGCTGCGGCTTCGCGGCGATTGGGGGCGGGAGAACGGTTGCCACCAGGCGGGGTCCGACGGGCCCCGTCCGGGAAGCGATGCCGAGGGGGGCATCATGCAACCGGAAGAGCGCTGTGCCGTGTCTATAAGGTGTGCGTGACGTGGTGACAGCGGTCTACCACTGATACGTCCGTGAAGGTCGAGGGGGACCGGACGCGGACGGAAGGAAGCGACGAAACACGCGGGGGACCGCGTGTGGGGGGATGACTCATGACGTCGACGCCGAAGGGCGCCCAACGGGACGACGACCCGTCCCAGACCACCCAGCTCAGGGTGCCTGCCCACCGGACAGGCAACACGGGCGCGTTCCGGCGGATCAAGAAGACGCTGCCGAGATACGACTACGAGCACTACAGCCGGCTCGCGGGGCCCCTCACCCAGCCGGATCCGAACAAGCCGTACAAGGTCCAGTACCGCTCGCTGATCGGCCAGGAGCCGCACCGCATCCGCATCGCGCTGATGCTGGCCGCGGCCCCCGTGCTGTCGCTGGTGCTGCTGGTGTGGCTGCTGCAGCCGTCCCACTGGACCGAGCGCGACCACCCGGCGTTCGAGTGGCTGCCGGCCCTGGACATCGTCATGCTCGTCTCGATCGGTCTGATCGAGTTCTTCCGCTGCATGAACGTGCTGTCGAACGCCCACGCCACCCTCGTCGCCCGCGACCCCATCCCGGTGGTGCCCGAGACCGGCACCCGCGTGGCCTTCCTCACCTCCTTCGTGCCCGGCAAGGAGCCGCTGGAGATGGTGACGAAGACCCTGGAGGCGGCCGTCAAGATCCGCCACCGGGGCCTGATGCACGTGTGGCTGCTCGACGAGGGCGACGACCCCGAGGTCAAAGAGGTCTGCGCGCGCCTGGGGGTGCACCACTTCTCCCGCAAAGGGGTCGCGAAGTGGAACCGTCCCAAGGGCGCGCACCGCGCCAAGACCAAGCACGGCAACTACAACGCCTGGCTCGAGGCGCACGGCGACGACTACGACTACTTCGCCTCGGTCGACACCGACCACGTCCCGCTGCCGAACTACCTGGAGCGGATGCTCGGCTTCTTCCGGGACCCGGACGTCGGCTTCGTCATCGGCCCGCAGGTGTACGGCAACTACGACAACTTCGTCACCAAGGCCGCGGAGTCGCAGCAGTTCCTCTTCCACGCGCTGATCCAGCGGGCCGGCAACCGCTACGGCTCGCCGATGTTCGTCGGCACGTCGAACGCCGTCCGCATCAAGGCGCTGAAGCAGATCGGCGGTCTGTACGACTCGATCACCGAGGACATGGCGACCGGTTTCGAGATGCACCGTCACAAGAACCCGGAGACGGGCCGGAAGTGGCGCTCGGTCTACACCCCGGACGTGCTCGCCGTCGGTGAGGGACCCAACGCCTGGACGGACTTCTTCACCCAGCAGATGCGCTGGTCGCGCGGCACCTACGAGACGATCATCGGGCAGTACTGGAAGGGCTTCTACTCGCTTCCGCCGAGCAAGCTCTTCAACTACACCATGATGATCATCTTCTATCCGATGGCGGCCATGAACTGGATCCTGGCGGCGCTGAGCTGTGCGCTGTTCCTGGGTCTGGGCGCCTCGGGTGTGAACATCGACCCCACGATCTGGCTGATGCTCTACGGCAACGCCTCGGCGCTGCAGATCGGCCTGTACATCTGGAACCGCCGCCACAACGTGTCGCCGCACGAGCCCGAGGGCTCCGGCGGTGTGGCCGGCATGGTGATGTCCGCGCTGTCCGCCCCGCTCTACGCGAAGGCGCTGATCGACTCGGTCCTGCGCCGCAAGAGCAAGTTCGTGGTCACCCCGAAGGGCGACTCGGCCAGCCCGGACACATGGTTCGGAACCTTCCGGTACCACTGGTACTTCATCGTGATCTTCGGTGGCTCCATCGCCGCGGGCTTCGTCTACGGACACAACCACCCGGCGATGGTCATCTGGGCCACGTTCGCCCTGCTGATCACCGCGGCGCCCATGTTCGCGTGGCGCCACGGCATGCGGCAGGACAGGAAGAAGCCCGGCGCGCACGCCGCGGGGCAGCCTCCGGCCGCCGACCAGGCGGCCCCGACGCAGGCACTGCCGCAGCAGCACGCACCGCACGCACGGCCCGACTGGGCCGGCTCGCACGGCGCACCGGGCGGATCAAGGGGCCCCGAAGGCCCGGGCGGGACCGGGGGCGGCAACCCCGGTAACGACCAGACCATGCAGATCGCCCTTGGTGGACTTGGGGGACGTAAGAAATGAACGACCGTGCTGGCCGCCGTCGCGCCCGTCGCATAGCGATAGGCACGACGGTGGTACTCGCGCTGGCCGGAATGAACGGGCCGTGGCTGTACCGCTTCGGTACCGAGAAGTACCACGCGTACAAGATCAATCAGCCGGAGTACAAGGCCGAGAACGGCCGCTGGGAGATCATCGAGTTCCCGGAGAAGTACCGGCAGAACACGATCCACGCGGCGCTGCTGCGCACCGGCAAGGTGCTGCTCGTCGCGGGCTCGGGCAACAACAAGGACAACTTCGACGCGAAGAAGTACGACACCCGTATCTGGGACCCGGTCAAGGGGACCATCAAGAAGGTGCCGACGCCGAGCGACCTGTTCTGCACGGGTCACACCCAGCTCGCCAACGGCAACCTGCTCATCGCGGGCGGTACCAAGCGGTACGAGAAGCTCAAGGGTGACGTGAAGAAGGCGGGCGGCCTGATGGTCGTCCACAACGAGAACCCGGACAAGCCGATCACCCTCCCGGCGGGCACCAAGTTCGTCGGCAAGGAGAACGGCAAGACCTTCATCTCGAAGGACCCGGTGCTCGTCCCCCGCGCGAAGAAGAACTTCGACAAGGAGACCGGCGAGTTCCTGGGCAACACCCCGGGCTACGGCCGGACCTACGTCGAGGCGCAGAAGGAGGGCGCCAAGTACGAGACCGGCACGCAGGACAACTACACCGTGCAGGGTCTCAGCGGCGAGGACGCCCAGAACACGTACGGCATCGCCGAGAAGCTGGCCCTGGACAAGAAGGACTTCCAGGGCATCGACGACGCCTTCGAGTTCGACCCGATCGCCGAGAAGTACATCAAGGTCGACCCGATGAAGGAGGCCCGCTGGTACCCGACGCTCACCACCCTGAGCGACGGCAAGATCCTCAGCGTCTCCGGCCTCGACGACATCGGCCAGCTGGTCCCGGGCAAGAACGAGATCTACGACCCGAAGACCAAGAAGTGGACCTACACGGACAAGATCCGTCAGTTCCCGACCTACCCGGCGCTGTTCCTGATGCAGAACGGCAAGGTGTTCTACTCGGGTTCGAACGCGGGCTACGGGCCGGCCGACGAGGGCCGTGACCCGGGCGTCTGGGACGTGGAGACCAACAAGTTCACCAAGATCCCCGGGCTGAGCGACCCCGACATGATGGAGACGTCCGGCACGGTGCTGCTGCCGCCGGCGCAGGACGAGCGCTACATGGTGATCGGCGGCGGCGGCGTCGGCGAGTCCCGCAAGGCGAGCGTGAAGACCCGGATCGTCGACCTCAAGGACGACGACCCGAAGTTCGTCGACGGTCCCACGCTGGACAAGGGCACCCGCTACCCGCAGGCGTCCATCCTGCCGAACGACGACATCCTCGTCTCCGGCGGTTCGGAGGACTACCGGGGCCGCAGCGACTCGAACATCTTCGAGGCGCGCATCTACAACACGGAGAAGAACGAGTTCAAGCGGGTCGCCGACCCGCTGGTGGGCCGCAACTACCACGCCGGCTCCATCCTGCTGCCCGACGGCCGGGTGATGTTCTTCGGCTCCGACTCGCTCTACGCGGACAAGGCCAACACCAAGCCGGGCGAGTTCGAGCAGCGCATCGAGATCTACACCCCGCCGTACCTGTACGGCGAGCGTGAGCAGCCCCAGCTGGCCGACGGTCCGGAGACCATCGAGCGCGGCGAGTCCGGCACGTTCACCTCGAAGGACGCGGCGAACATCAAGAGCGTCCGGCTGATGCGCCCGAGCGCCTCGACCCACGTCACCGACGTGGACCAGCGCTCGATCGCGCTGGACTTCGAGGCCGACGGCGACAAGCTGACGGTCACCGTGCCGAAGAACCGCAACCTGGTCCAGGCGGGCTGGTACATGCTGTTCGCCACGGACGCCGACGGCACGCCGAGCAAGGCCCAGTGGGTGCAGGTGCCGTAACACCGTCCCGGTGCCCCGGCACCCACGAGGAAGGGGTGCCCTCCGTCACGGAGGGCACCCCTTTCCGGTTCCCGCGCCGGGCCCGACGGCTTGCGGGCCCGGCGCGCGGGGTTCGGTCAGTCGCTCGCCCGGGCGAGGCCCAGGGCGTAGTCCTGCCACCACTGGCCCGCCTTCGGGCCGCCCTTGCACTCGCCGTCCGACTCCCCGGGCCGCTTGATCCACAGGTACGCGTCGACCAGCGGGTCGTCGGTCTTCACCGTCGGGGTCTCGCCGAGCGCCCGGCCGGGCGGGTTGCACCAGCGTTCGTCGGCGGCACCCTGGGTGTAGGGGCCGTTGCCGTTGCGGCTGGTGTCGATGACGAAGGGCTTGCCGCCGACCTTGGCGGAGAGCTGCTTGCCGTAGGCGATGGAGTCCTCGGTGGAGTAGAAGTTGGAGACGTTCACCGAGAAGCCGTCGGCCTGGTCGATCCCGGCCCGCTTCAACGGGTCGAAGATCTGGTCGGGCTCGCCCCAGCCGGCGTTGCCCGCGTCGATGTAGACCTTGGTGTCCTTCAGGCCCTTCAGCTTGGCGACGGCGCCCTTGAGGAGGTCGTAGCGCTCCTCGTGGAACTCCTGCGGGGTGCAGCCGTCGACCAGGTGGAGCACCGCGTCGGGCTCCAGGATCACCGTCGCGGGACGGTCGCCGATGCCCTTGGCGACCCCGTCGACGAAGTCGCGGTAGGCGTCGCCGTCGGCGGCGCCGCCCTGGGAGTACTGCCCGCAGTCGCGGTGCGGGATGTTGTAGAGGACGAGCAGCGCGGTCCGCCCCGCCTTGTCGGCGGCCTCGGTGAAGCCGCGGGTCTGCTCCTCGGGGTTCTCCGGGCTGATCCACTCGCCCACGGGCTGCTCGGCTATCTTGCGGACCTGCTCCGCCTCTGCCTTCTTGCCGGCCTTCGTCAGCGCGGCGACCTCCCGGGCGGCGGTGCCGTCCGGGTTGACCCAGTAGGGGTCGGTCTCCTTCGGCTGCTGGCTGATCCCCGCGCCGGCCTCCGGGTCGTCCCCCTTGCCGTCGCCGTCGGAGGAACACCCGGTGATCAGCAGTGCCGCCCCCAGCACCGCTGCGGACGCCCGCCTCCCGGCGAACGCCCCGACCCCCCTGCTGCCGTACATCCAACCCCCCCTTGGGTGCACTGGTCACCTGTGCTCAGGTGCGTGGTTCCGGAATGCTCTTGTGCTCTTCCGGTCTTCTGTTCCGTTGTCCGGGTCCCAATCCTGACATACGTCCCGGGGCCCCCAGGAGGACGATCCGACGGTCACCGCCCCCGGTCGGAGACGGCACCGCCCCCCGTCAGAACGGGTGCCGCCCACCCCGGGTTCCCGCGCCCCGCGGGCGGTGACGACACCCCGGCCGGCGGCCCGTCGGGCGGGGGCCGCCGGCCGGAGGGGGACACCGCCCCGGGCGCCTCAGACGGTGCCCCGGGCGCCGGTGCTCGCGCCCGTGCCGTCCTCGGTGCCGCTGTCGGTGCCCGTCCCGGTCAGGTACGCCGAGACGACCACGTTGGCGGTGTAGCTGTCGGTGCTCTCGTCGAAGGTGCCGCCGCAGGTGACCAGGCGCAGCTCGGCCCGGCCGTCCCGGCGGGGCCCGTAGGCCTGCCGGGCGTCGAAGCCGTCCCGCTCCAGCACCTGGATGCCCTCGATGGTGAACTCGGCGACCTCGTCGTCCGCGCGGACCACCCGGATCTTCTGGCCGGCCTGCAGCGTGCTCACCCGGTAGAAGACGGCGGGCCGGGTCTCGGTGTCGACATGACCCACCATCAGGGCGGTACCGGGCGCCCCCGGTGTCACCCCGTCCGCGTACCAGCCGACCACGCCCGGCCGGTCGAACGGCGGCGGGTCGAGCGCGCCGCGCGCGTCGAGGCCGCGGGAGACGACGGGGGCCCGGACGTCGAGGCCGGGGATCTCCAGGCGCTCGGGCAGCGCCTCGTCCAACGGCCGGTGCGCGGGCGGCAGTTCCACCTGCGGCGGGCGGCCGGCGGCGGCCATGTCACCGGTGGCGGGCCCGGTCACCCCGGGCCGCGCGTCCGTCGCGTCGCGCCCCCACAGCCACAGGCCGAGCAGCAGCACCACCCAGGCCACGCCGGTGAGCAACCGCCCCGTGCCGGAGGGAGCGGGGGCCTGTTCGGATCCGGACATGGTCAGCCCGTCCCGCGGCTCCGGCGGGCGCGGCCGCGCGCGACGGCCACCGCCGCGGCTCCCGCGAGCGCCAGACCGGTCACCACCTGGGCGGTGCCGGGGCCGTCCTCGGCCTCGGCCGCCGCCAGCCGGGCCGTGCCGCCGCCGCCCGCGTCGACCGGCGCGACCGGGGAGGCGGGTGCCGTCGGCCGGTCGCCGGCCGGTTCGTCATGGCCGCCGGACGGCTTGCGGGCCTCGGCGACGGTGATGGTGCCCCTGCGGTCGGTCTCGCCGCAGCTGACCTTCACGTCGTACACCCCGGCGGTGACGGTGGACCGGACGCGGCTCTCGCCGACGAGGACTCCGTCGGACACGCTGAGCCGTACGTCGGAGACGAACGCCGCGGACACGGCGACCGCCGTCCGCTCGGCGCACTCGGCCACCCGCAGGGTGACGTCCGTGCCGGGCGCCGGGGCCGCGGGGGTCACCGCGACACCACCGCCGTCCGCCGCGTACGCCGTCGTCGGGGTGAGCGCGGCCACGGCCAGGGCTCCCGTACAGAGAGTGAGTCTCATGGAACTCATCGTGAACCTCCAGACACACGGAGCCTCCCCCGCGAGGAGGGTGCACGCATCCTCGCGGGTGCGCCGGTTACGCCGTCCGGGTGGCGGCCGCGCCGGGTGAGGTTTGAAGCCGCAGGCCGGCGGGGGTGCGGCGGGGGCGGCCCGCCGGGTCAGACGAGGTCGACGAGGTCCGCGATGGAGTCCACGACCTGCGACGGCCGGTACGGGAAGTCCTCCACCTGGTCGGCCCCGGTCAGGCCGGTGAGCACCAGGAACGTCCGCATCCCGGCCTCCATGCCGGCCAGCACGTCGGTGTCCATCCGGTCGCCGATCATGGCGCTGACCTCGGAGTGCGCGCCGAGCCGGTTGAGCCCGGTGCGCATCATCAGCGGGTTCGGCTTGCCCGCGAAGTACGGGTGCTTGCCGGTCGCCTTGGTGATCAGCGCGGCCACCGCGCCGGTCGCCGGGAGGGGGCCCTCGGCGGACGGGCCGGTCTCGTCCGGGTTGGTCCCGATGAACCGGGCACCGTTGTTGATCAGCCGGACCGCCTTGGTCATGGCCTCGAAGGAGTAGGTGCGGGTCTCCCCCAGGACGACGTAGTCCGGCTCGTGGTCGGTCAGGACGTAGCCGATATCGTGCAGCGCGGTGGTCAGACCGGCCTCGCCGATGACGTAGGCGGAGCCGTTCGGGCGCTGGTCCTCGAGGAATTGGGCCGTGGCGAGGGCGGAGGTCCAGATGTTCTCGATCGGCACCTCCAGGCCCATGCGGCGCAGGCGGGCGTGCAGGTCGCGCGGCGTGTAGATCGAGTTGTTGGTGAGGACCAGGAAGGGCCTGCCCGTCTCGCGCAGCTTCTTGATGAAGGCGTCGGCACCGGGGATCGGGACGCCCTCGTGGATGAGCACCCCGTCCATGTCGGTCAGCCAGGACTCGATGGGCTTGCGGTCTGCCATGTGCCGGTTCTCCTGCCGTCCGCGATGCTGCGTGTGCCGTCCGCGTGCTGCGTGTGCCCCAGCCTAAACAGACCAGGATCTTGAGGGAACGGCGGCGGGGCCGCCGGTGGGGGTCCGGGTCCGGGCGGGGGCCGCCGGCGGTCGTTCAGACCCGCCGACGGTGGCCGGTCCACGTCGGTCCGGGGCGGGGCCGCCGAAGGTGATTCAGCCCCGCCGACGGTCATGGGGTCAGCCCCGACTGCGGGCCAGCAGCACCGCCGCTCCGCCGGCGAGCAGGGCGGCGGCGGCCACGGCGAGGATCCGGGCCCTGGTGCCGCTGGCGGCGAGCTCGTCGGCGAGCGGCAGGGGCGACGGGGAGGACGCGGACGGGGCGGGCGTGCCCGGGGCCGGGGCCGTGGAGGAGGGGGGGCCGGTGCTGTCGCCGGGGCGGGGGTGGGGGCCCGGGCTCGGGGCGCGGTCCTCCTCGGGGTCCCGCCGGGCGTCCGGGTCGGGCTCCCCGGTGCCGGTGCCGGGGGCGGCCTCGACGCGGAAGCGGTAGTCGTTGGACTGGCCGACCCAGTCGCCGTCGTCCTTGTGCCGCTGTACGACGGCCGCGTTGGCGACGATCTCGTTGGCGACGGCGGCCGAGGTGAACTGGAGCCGTACCTTCACGGTGAGGGTCCGGCCGGGTCCGACGGTGAAGCCGCGGAAGCCCGCCTCGTCGTCGGCGAGGGCGCCGACGAGCTCGTCCTCGTCGGTGAGCTCGAAACGGACGGGGTGGGGGGTAGGGGTGGAGCTGGGGGTGGGGGTCGGGGTGCCGGGGGCGGTGGTGTCGGCCGGGGCGGTGACCGTGCCGCGGTCGTAGAACTCCAGCTGCGCGTGGCCGGGTTTCAGGGCCCGCTCGGCGTCGACGAGCACGATCACCGGGTGGACGGCGGTGCAGGTGCGGTCGGTGGTGTTGGTCAGGTCCACGTACCAGACCCCGTAGCCGCCACCGGCGGTGTAGCCGGCGGGACCGCCGTGGAGGCGGGTGGTGAGGGGGAACTCGCGGTCCCCGGCGGTGGCGCAGGAGGCCGTGGCCGGGGCGGCGTCGGTGTCGGCGCGCGCGGACGCCGCCGCTCCGGCGACGGGGAGGACGGCAGCCGCCACCGCCAGGCAGACGGCCGCGGGCAGGCAGGGTCGCATGCCACGTCTCCTTGCCGTTCCGGGGCCACCGGTCCCCCGACACGCGGGAAGCCCACCCGGACGGGTCCGGAAAACCGTCCGGCCGGCGGAGGGGCCCCAGGGGAGGGTGGGCTGGGCCCGGCGCTATCCGTCGTCCCGGCCGAAGACCGGGGCCAGGACCAGCTGGGCCGCACCCTCGGCGATCCCGTCGGTGGCACCGCCGGTGCCTCCCGTGCCGCCGGTGCCATGCGCGCCGCCGCTGCGTTCGGTACCGCCGGTGCCTTCCGTGCCGCCAGTCCCTTCCGCACCGCCGGTGCCTCCCGCGCCGCCCGCCGGAGCCGTTGCCCCGTCGCCCGCCAGGGTCCCGGCCGCCCCTCCCCCGTCGCTGCCGGAGGCGATGCGTACGGTCACGGGCGGGTCCCCCGTGCGCCGGGCGCGGGCGTCGAGGACGGCACGCACCCCGCGGGCGAAGGTGTCCGGAGCGGTCGCGATCGTCCGGCCGCCGAGCAGGACGCGGTCGATGTCCAGCAGTCCGACGAGGTTCGCGGCGCCGGTGCCGAGCACGCGGGCCGCCTCCTGAGTGTCGCCCCGGGCCACCGCGTCCAGGCAGAGCGCCTCGATGCAGCCGCGGTCGCCGCAGGGGCAGCGCGGCCCGTCGAGTTGCACGACCTGGTGCCCGAACTCGCCCGCGCCGGTCCGCGGCCCGCGGTGCACGCTCCCGCCGATCACCAGTCCGGCCCCGAGCCCGGTGCCGAGGTGCAGGTAGGCGAAGGAGCCGCCCTCGCCGCCGCCCTCCCCGCCGACGGCCAGCCCGAGGGCCGCCGCGTTGGTGTCCTTGTCGACGACGACCGGCGCTCCCAGCCGCTCCGTCAGCGCGTCCCGCAGCGGGAAGCCGTCCCACTCGGGGAACCCGGTGACCCGGTGCAGCACGCCGCGTGCGTGGTCGAGCGGTCCGGGCAGCGCGACGCCGACGCCGAGCAGGCCCCGCACCGCCCCGTCGGCCGTCCCCGTACGGCCGGCCGCCCCCGGCACCCCCGGCACGCCCAGCGCCCCGACGACCTCGGCGACCCGGGTCAGCACCGCCTCGGCGCCCGCGCCCAGGTCCAGCGGGGTGCGCCGCTCGGCCACCACGGTGCCGTCCAGGTCGGCCAGCACGGCCCGCAGCCCGTCCCGGTCGAGGTGCACGCCGACCGCGTGCCCGGCCTCCGGGACCAGGCGCAGCACGGTGCGCGGCTTGCCGCCGGTGGAGGCCCTGCGCCCCGCCTCCACGGCCAGGCCGTCCTCCCTGAGCCGGGCGGTGATCTTGCTGACGGCCTGCGGGGTGAGCCCGGTGCGCTCGGCGAGTTCGAGCCGGCTGATGCCGTCGGGGCCCGCGGTCCGCAGCAGGTCCAGCACCAGCGCGGAGTTGTGGCTGCGCAGGGCCAGGAGGTTGACGCCCCCGGCGCCGCGCGCCGTCCCGTCGGCCGCTCCCCCGCCGGTGACCTGCCGCAGGCCCGGTCCCGGTCCGCCGTTCGTCCTGTTCACCGGCCCATTGTCTCCCGTGCTTGCACTTTGGCAACAGCGTTGCGAAAGTAGAGGGCATGACTGGCAACCCCCTCCGCGTCGGCCTCGTGGGCTACGGCCTCGCGGGCTCCGTGTTCCACGCCCCGCTGATCGATGCCACCGAGGGCCTCGTGCTCGACACGGTGGTCACCTCCCACCCCGAGCGGCAGCAGCAGGCCCGCGACGCCTTCCCGGACGTCCGGGTCGCCGCGAGCTCCGACGAGCTGTTCGACCGCGCCGACGAGCTGGACCTGGTCGTCGTGGCGTCGCCGAACCGGACGCACGTCCCGCTCGCCACCACCGCCCTGAAGGCCGGTCTGCCGGTCGTCGTCGACAAGCCCCTGGCCGGTACGGCGGCCGAAGCGCGGGAGCTGGCGGCGCTCGCCGAGGAACGCAGCCTGCTGCTCTCCGTCTTCCAGAACCGCCGCTGGGACAACGACTTCCTCACGCTGAAGAAGCTGGTCGCCGACGGCGAGCTCGGCGAGGTGTACCGCTTCGAGTCCCGCTTCGAGCGCTGGCGTCCGCAGCTCAAGGGCGGCTGGCGGGAGTCGGGCGACCCGGCGGAGATCGGCGGCCTGCTCTACGACCTCGGCAGCCATGTCGTCGACCAGGCGCTGGTGCTGTTCGGCCCGGTCACGTCCGTCTACGCCGAGTCGGACGTCCGCCGGGAGGGCGCGCTGGCCGACGACGACACGTTCATCGCGCTGACGCACGCGAGCGGGGTCCGCTCCCATCTCTACGTCTCCGCGACGACGGCCCAGCTCGGCCCGCGCTTCCGCGTCCTCGGCTCCAAGGCGGGCTACGTCAAGCACGGCCTCGACCCCCAGGAGGCGGCCCTGCGGGACGGACTGCGTCCGGGCCCGGACGCGGCCGGCTGGGGCACGGAGCCGGAGGAGCTGTGGGGCCGCATCGGCGCGGGCGAGTCCCCGGTGACCGGGGGCGGACGCGCCGTGGAGAGCCTGCCCGGCGACTACCCCGCCTACTACGCGGCGGTGGCGCGGGCCCTGCGGGACGGCGGCCCCAACCCGGTGACCGCCCAGGAGGCGGCCGACGCCCTCGACGTCCTGGAGGCGGCCCGCCGCTCCGCCGCCGAGAAGGTGACGGTGACCCTGTGACGACGACCGACACGACGCCGACCGACACGACGCCGACCGTGGAGGAACTGGAGGCGCAGGAACGGCGCCTGATCTTCCGCCGGTTCACCCATGAGGACGCCTGGGAGCTCGGCTCGCTCCTGGTGCGGATGGCCCGGGAACGGCACGCCCCGGTCGCCATCGACATCCACCGCGGCGGGCAGCAGCTGTTCCACGCCGCCCTGCCCGGCTCCACGCCGGACAACGACGCCTGGATCGCCCGCAAGCGCCGCGTGGTCGAACGCTACGGCTCCGCCTCCTACTTGGTGGGCGCCCGCCACCGCGCCAAGGGCACGACGTTCGAGGAGTCGTCGCGCCTGGACCCCGACACGTATGCGGCACACGGCGGTTCGTTCCCGATCACCGTCGTCGACGTGGGCGTGATAGGCGCGGTCACGGTGTCGGGACTTCCCCAACTCCAGGACCACCGCATGGTGGTGGAGGCACTGGAGCGTTTCCTGGCCGCCTGCTGAGCCACCCCGAGCATGCCTGCGGGCCCTCACCGCACTGCGCGCGGTGAGGGCCCGTCGTCGTACGCCGCGGACCTCAGACGCCCGCGACCGACTGGATCCAGGAGCGGTACGCCGTCACGTTCGTGTACGCCGTGGTCGTCTGCCGGTCACTGGTCGAGGCGACGCCCACCTGGACGCCGTTGGCCATCATCGGGCCGCCGGAGTCCCCGCCCGCGGTGATGCCGTCGCCGCGGCGGGCACAGATCGCGGACCCGCCGTAGGCGTCGGTGCAGCCGCCGGTGACGGTCACGTTGGCGACCTTCAGGTACCGGGACTGGCAGTTGGCCTCGGAGCCGCACCGGGAGGTGGCGCCCCAGCCGTAGACCTGGACGTTCTGGCCGACCCGGACGGTGCCCGGCTGACCGAGGCGCGCGTACGTGGCGGACACGGAGCGGTCGAGGCGGACGAGCGCGAGGTCCGAGCCGTGGGTGTAGGTCTGGACGCCGTTGGCGACGGTGCCGCCGCTGTGCTGGTCCAGGCTGCCGATGCGGAAGGACAGCCCGCCGCCGGTGACGCAGTGCTTGGCGGTGAGGATCCAGGTCGGCGCGATGATCGTGGCCGAGCAGGTCTCTCTGCCGTTGGAGAACAGCCGCGCGGCCCAGGGACCGCTGGAGGCGTGGCCGCCGCCGATGATGGGCTGCGGCGCCTTGGTGCTCGGGGGCGGCGCCGGGGCCTCGGCCGCGGCGGCGGTCGGGCTGAGGAGTGCGAGGACGGTGACCGCGGCGGCGGCGAGCGCGGGAACGAGCCGGGATATGCGCAAGGGTTCCTCGATTCGACGTGCACGCAGGGGGACGCGTGCGCACTGTGGGGGACACGGCCCGGCGAGGAACACCGGACCGCACCCCACCCGAACTCCGGCCCGTGACACAGGAGTTCGATGCGGGGTACGGCACAGGTTCCCGGATATTCGTCGAACGGGGTACTAACGCTTGGCGATAACACGGTGCTATACCCGGCCGGGGGGTGGGCCGGGGGCCCGGTCCGGTCCGGGTCCGCATCCGCTCAGGTGGAACCCGATGCGCGCGGGCTGTCGGTCGGTGCCCGGGACCGACGCCTCTCAGACTGCGATGGCCTGCTGGGCCAACAGGAGCGCCAGCGGTCCCCCTTGAAGCAGGAAGCGCCCCTCGGTGGCAGCCCGAATCGCATCTGGCATCGGCCACCACATGAGCTTGAAGCTCTCTTCGCCGGGCGTGAGCTGCTGCGGGCCACAGGTGAGCCCTTCGGCCAGGAAAAGGTGGATGCGGGCAGTGGACTCCAGGGTGATGGCGTACGAGCCGAGGGGTCGCCAGGTCCGGGCGATGACACCGGCTTCCTCGCACAGCTCACGCCGCGCGCAGTCCTCCGGTGTCTCGCCCTGCTCCCGGCGCCCCCCGGGCAGGAACACGTACTCGCCGCCGTGCTGGGGGAATTCGGCGGCCAGGACGGCGACCATGCCCTCCGCATCTCGAGCCACGATGACGGAGGCGTCACGCTTCGCCTCTTGTCGTGTTGTGTCGGTCATGGCCCGGGAGCGTATCCGCCTCCTCTGACAGCCAGGCCGCGAACGGCACGTTCAACACGGTCGGATGAGCAATGCCACGACCGTGGTAGCCGTCCTCTCCGAAGGCATCGCCGTGATCGGCACACATGATGATCAGCCATCTCTTCTTGCCGGTGAGCCCCTCGACCAGGCGGCCCAGGTGTTCGTCCGCGTACGCGAGCGCAGCGGCCTGGGACTGCCAGGAGTCGACTCCGGCACCGGTGTAGTGGCCGTGGGGGACGTGGGTGGCGGAGACGTTGACGAAGAGGAACAGCGGTCGGCCGGCGTACCGCTCGGCGACGGTCAGGGCGTGCTCGACCTGGTGGCGGGTGGAGTCGGGCTCAGGGGAACTGAAGTGGGGCCGCCAGTGGTCCTCGTCGAACATGTCGGGCAGCACCGCTCCGAGCGGTGTCTCACGCGAGAAGTCACGTCCCCGGCGCGCAGGTACGGCTCGGCTCGGGACGGCCCATGGCGACGCCCACCCGGGAGATCTGCGCGGCGGTCGTGCCGTCCTGCCGCAGCGTACGGTTCACCCACAGCCGCAGCCGCAGGTCCTGCGGGTCGGCCACGCAGCAGGGCGCGCACGACCTCTGCCTCGCCTCTCGCAGTGCGGTCCGGATCGTCGCGGTTGTCGGCCTGACCCGCTCCCCGGATGCGATCATCCCACCTTCTCCATGATTGTCTGAGTGACGACAGGAACGGGGAGCTTAGATGAGCGAAGGCACGACAACCAGGAGTGGCGGCGAGGCCGCTGGGGACGACCGGCTTCCGGAACCAGACAGCACGCAACTCCCGCTGTCGCCAGAGGAGATGGACCGACACAAGGTTCTCCCCGGTTGGGAAGGCCACTACACCGCGCCGCCCGCGGACAGCACTGCTGACCCCCTGGCCCGACCGAAGCTGACCTTGGACCCTCACGGTCTCCGGCCGCCGAACTCCGCCGGACCACCGGTCGACCTGAGAATCGCACCAGGGGTACTCAAGAAGGCGGCGAGCCGGGCCGACGACATATACGACCACTTCTACAAGCCGGCCGCGTCGCTCGAGGAACCCGCACTGAAGGCAGTGGGAACCCTGGAAGGGCTTGAGTCTGCGCGTGCGGTCCGGCTCGCACACCGGCAGTGGGAGCGGCAGGCCGGCACGGTTGCGGCATGGCTCGCCCACATCTCGGAGAGCCTACGACTGAGTGACGGCACCTACACCAAAACGGACATGGGCGTAAGCCAGACCGTCGGACAGGTGAATGTTCGCTCGGCACTCGAGGACTACTGATGGCGGAGACCTTTTACCTCACGCTGCTGACTGTGAATCTGTCAGCGCTGGACGACCTGGCGGACCGCTGGGAAAGCATCCACCGGGACATCAAGGGCCTCAGCAAGCGCATGCACGACGAAGTGTTGAAGCCGTTGCGCGACAAGGGCTACTGGGAAGGCGTCGCGGCCCCGTACGCCTGGAGGATGATCGACGACATTGAACGCCAGTTGAAGAGCGCTGCGAAGGTGGCTGATGCAGCCCGGCGCGTGGTCGAGGACGGCGTGGGCGATTTGAAGTCTGCCCAGAGGGATCTCAAGGACGCCACCCGGCGCGCCAAAGAGAAGGGTCTGCACATCACTAGTGACGGGACACTGTCCCCGGACATCATCGACAACGTCTGCAAGGCCACACTGACCGACGAGGAAAAGAAAACCATCGACGCGGCAGATCAAGAGATCGCGGAGATCCTCAAACGGGGTGCCACGGCCGACCGCAATCTTGCTTACAGTCTCATGGCCGACATCGGGCTGGGCCAGTGGTTCAACAAAGATCCGCTGCTCACCGACATCGACTCCACCAAGAAGATCGGAGAGGAAACCTACAACGCGCTCAGCCTTGCCCTCCGGGGCAAAGACCCCTACCCAGGGATCAGTTCAGACGATCCGTACTCGCTGGGCTGGGATTGGGTGACTGGCGACGGCCCCAGGCACCGCGACTACTCCTACGGCGACGAGATGACCGAGCTGATCAGGTCAAGCAAGAGTATGGAGCAGTTGCGGCTGGACACACTGGAGCAGTGGCGATCCAGCGGTCAGCCCCAGGGCAGCGTGGCGTACTCGATCTCGGAGAGCGGCAAGCTGGGAGCCTTCAAGAAGCTCGTCACTGCAGATATACCAGCAATTCTCACAGGCGACAGAGACCATTTGGGCGAGGCATTCACCGGCTCATATAACCTGAACTACACAGTCAAGGGTCAAGATCCGGACGGCTCCGTGGTGGTCGAGTACACCCTGAAGAACAACACCAGCAATGAATCTTTCCTCCACTACATCGGCTATTACGACTGGTTGGAAAAATTCAACCGGGAGAAGGGAGTCTTCTCCTCCGTAGATCAGGAGATCGTATGGACCGAGCGTATTGCGGCGAAGGAGAAGTGAGCCGGTGTCCCGACGACGCATTCCGGCGGCTGCCGCCGTGCTGGCTCTGCTGACCTGTCTGCCGGGCTGCTCGTCCGCCGCCGACGGCGTCGAGGGCTGTCTGGGGCGGCAGGCGGTCGGCGCCACCTCCGGGCAACTCGCCGGGACCTACGGCGGTGAGGGCGACGCGGAAGGTGCGGTGCTGACCCTGAAGGCGTCCGGGAGCCGGCCGGCCGGCGGCACGGTCACCGTGCGGGGCTGGCCGTCGGGCGACTGGTACGACGGCGAGCTGGGCGGGACGTTCGACGGGTCCGGCACGTGGGCCGTGGTGCAGGGCGGCACCACGGCCACCGAGTTCGCGCGCCTGTCCCTCTCGTTCACCGCGCCGCGGCGCTTCCTGGACGGAGACACCCTCGACTCCCTGTCGATCGCCGAGGGCGACGGACGCCTGTACGTCTACGCGGACGACGACCCGGACGTCTGCCCGGCCTTCCGGCTGCGGCTCCGGACCGGCTGAGCCCGCCGCAACCGCGCGGGCGGGCGGGCGGCAAGGGGACGGGCGGCACGGGACAGGCAGTGAGGGCACCGGGCCGCTGCGCCCTCGCCGCCCGCCCGCCGGGCTCACCCCGCCGGGGTCGCCGCCGTGCCCGGTCAGGCGGAGCGCAGCTCCTGCCGTTGCCGTCCCAGGCCGTCGATCTCCAGCTCCACCACGTCCCCGGCGCGCAGGTACGGTTTCGGCTCGGGACGGCCCAGGGCGACGCCGGCCGGTGTGCCGGTGCTGATCACGTCGCCGGGGCGGAGCACCATGAAGTGGCTGACGTAGCGGACGACTTCGCCCACCGGGAAGATCTGCTCGGCGGTCGTGCCGTCCTGCCGCAGCGTGCCGTTGACCCACAGCCGCAGCCGCAGGTCCTGCGGGTCGGCCACCTCGTCGGCGGTCACCAGCCAGGGGCCGAGCGGATTGAACGTCTCGCAGTTCTTCCCCTTGTCCCAGGTGCCGCCGCGCTCGATCTGGAACTCCCGCTCGGACACGTCGTGCGACACCGCGTACCCGGCGACGTGGGCGAGCCCGTCCTCCGCCGTCTCCAGGTAGCGCGCCTCACGGCCGATGACGACCGCGAGTTCGACCTCCCAGTCCGTCTTGCGCGACCCGCGCGGCACCAGGACCGGGTCGTCCGGCCCGACGACCGTGTCCGGCGCCTTCAGGAAGACGACGGGTTCCGCGGGCGGCTCGGCCCCCGTCTCCCGCGCGTGGTCGTGGTAGTTGAGCCCGATGCAGACGATCTTGCCGATCCGGGCCAGCGGCGGACCGGTCCGCAGCCCCGCCCCGTCCAGCACCGGCAGGTCTCCGGTGGCGGCGGCCGTCCGGATCCGGGCGAGCGCCTCCGGGTCGGAGAGCAGCGTCCCGTCGATGTCGGTCACGAGGCTTGACAGGTCGCGCAGAGTACCGCCGTCGTCGAGCAGCGCGGGCCGCTCCCGTCCCGCCGTACCGACTCGCAGCAGCTTCATGGTCACGTCTCCCTCGATCGTGAGCCCGGCGGACGGACTCGATCGTGAGCCCGCCCGACGGGAGCGACCGGTGCGGCGGGACGCGCCCCCTCGGCGGACTCGGCCGATCCTCCACAGTGCGCGTCCACGCGACAAGGCCCCGTTCACCCACTGGACCGCGTACCGCCCGGCGTCACCGGTACAGGACGGCCCGCTCCGCCACGCTCCACGTCGTGCTCGTCACCACGTAGAGCGCGGCGGCCAGCGGCACGACCGCCACGGTGACCAGCGTGAAGAAGGACGTGAACGGCAGGAACCGGGTCACCGCCGCCACCCCCGGCACCGGCTCCGCCGCACCGCCGCCCGCGACCGGCGCCGGGTGGGCGGCCATCGACCGCCGGGTCAGCCGGTAGCCGAACGCGGCGACGACCGCCACGACGGCGAACAGCCCGACGTACACGAGCCCGGCCGCCCCGAACACCCCGCCGTCGCCCAGCGCATCGGTCCAGCGCCCGCCGAGCGGTGCAGCGAACAGCTCGTGCCCGAGCAGCGCGTTGGCCCGTCCGCCGACGGTCTCGCTGGAGAACAGGTGGTAGAGCAGGAAGAACGCCGGGAGCTGGAACAGGCTGGGCAGGCACCCCGACAGCGGGGACACCTTCTCCTCCGTGTGCAGCCGCAGCACGGCCCGCTGGAGCCGTTCCGGATCACGGTGGTGCCGGGCGCGTAGTTCGGCGATGCGCGGCTGGAGCGCGGCCCGCGCCTTCTGGCCACGCGCGGCGGCCCGGGACAGGGGGTGGACGAGGAGACGTACGAGCGCGGTGAACAGGACGATCGCGGCGGCGGCCGAGGCGGCGCCGAACAGCGGCTGGAGCAGGTCGGCCAGGTGCTCGACCAGGCTGGCGAAGACGGACATGGGTGAGCCCTCCGGGGGTCTCGTCGTGCCGGACGGCGTCCCGGCCGCAGGGGCGGGACACCGGTGGAGAAGGACGGCATGACGACACGACCCCGCACAGAGCCGACCGGAGAGACAACACGGAACACGGAACGCGCAATGCCCAATGCGGAACAGGGAGCGCGGAACACGGACGCGGAACGCGGAAGAACGTGAAGGTCGCCGGAAGGCCCTACGCGGCGGCGGTCGCCGGGAGGGCGGCTCCGGGAGCCCTTGGCCGGGTGCGGCCCCTGGCGTCGGGGTCGCGCTGCGGCAGGAAGGCGGTCCGCAGGTCCCGGTCACGCATCGCCGTACGCACCCGGGTGGGCGGCACGACGGGCACGCAGCGCGCGGACACCAGCGCGCAGACGGTGAGCGCGGCCCCGGCCGCGGTGGTCGCGGCGAGCGCGACGCCGACGGACAGCCCGCCGGCCGCGTCGGGCGCGACGAGGAGCAGCGCGAAGGGGACGAGGACGAGGAGAACGGCGAGGAGACGGCCCTCGGCGGGGCGCGGCCGCACACTCCGACGCGAGATCACCGCCGTCACACTCCCCCCTGGTTCGTCACCGGTCACGGACCGGTCCGGCCCGCTGCCCGGATTCGTCATACGGGCTGGCTTCGTTATACAGGACGGGGCGCGGACGGGCACAAGGCCCGGTGAACGCGGTGGGACGTCCAGGGGCCGACCGCTCCCTCACGTCTGTCACCCGACGGCAGTACGGTGTCCCCCATGCGCCCCGACACGCCCGCCGAAAACGTCGACCACACCGCGGAAGCAGCCCGCTGGGAGCGGACCGCCGATCTGTACCCCGAGGACGCCGAAGCCCTGCTGCTGCGGGCCGCGGCCCACCGGGAACTGTCCGGCGACCGCCCCGCCGCCTCCGCCCTCTACGACCGCCTGCTCTCCTCCGGCACCCCGCTGGAGAGCCCCCACCTGGTCCGCGCCCTCAAGGCGTCCAACCTCTGGGAGTACGGCCACGAGGCCGAGGCCCGCGCAATCATCGACGGCATCCGCACGGCCTCCCCGCACGACCCGGCGGCCTGGGTGATCATCGCGGAGTCCCTGGAGGCGCACGACGAGCTGGAGGCGGCGCAGGAGACGTTCACCGAGGCCGTGCGCCTGTTCCTGCCCGCCGGGACGGAGCCGTCCCGGGCCATGCGCCCCCTCCTCTTCGGGCGCCACCGCGTCCGTCGGATGCTGGGCGTGCCGCACGACGAGTGGGACGCCGTCGCCGACTCGGTGCACTCCCTGCCCATCACCCTGGACGAGCTGCACGACCCCAAGCGCGTGTGGTCCCTCGGCTCGGAGAACCCTGCCGAGCTGGAGGCCGAGCTCACGCGCCTGCGCGCGGAACTGGGCGCGTACCGCGAGGCTCTGTCCCGCCCCTTCCCGGTGGCCGTCCTGCACTGGCCGGCCGGCGAACTGGCCGAACTGCTCGCCGCCTACCCGGCGCTGTCCTCCGAGTACCCCTCGCCCGAGCGCCACCTGGCGACCATAGAGGCGGCCCTGCGCGAACTGGCCGCCTCCGGCACCGCCAACCTGGGCATCGTCACCGGCACCGTCCCCTCCTACGAGGCCTTCGCCGCCTCGGAGGGCACGTCCCCCGACGACGCCACCCTCCTCCCCCAGTACGCGACCACCCTCGCGGCCCGCGGCCGGGCCGTGGCGTGGCCGCCGGAGCGGGGGGCGGGGTGCTGGTGCGGTTCGGGCCGGACGTACGGGGAGTGCCACGGGACCGCCGCCTGACGGCCGGAGCGGCCCGCGCCCCGTCCGCCGGTCCACCACGGCAGCCGGGGCGCCCCGCAACCATTCCCGCCGCACCGCCCCGGGCACGCACGCGCCCCGGTCAGCTGGGCGCCCCCGGCTCCGCGGCGGTCGCCCTCAGCAGATCCCGCACCAGCTCGAAATCGACGTCCCCGGCCTTACGGAACCGCAGACACCCCTTGCCCATGTCGTGGCCCGCCAGACGCTCCTCGAACGCCTCCCGGACACCACCGCGCATGAGATAGAAGGAGATGTACTGCTTCTGACTCGCGAAGGCGATCTCCGCGGCCCCGCCGCCCCGCACATAGGCAGGCATCCCGTACGCCATGACCTCGTCGAACCCCGTGAGCTCGGCCCGGCACAGCTCCCGCAGCCCGGCCAGAGCCTCCCGCCGCTCCTCCGGCACCTCGGCGAGATAGGCGTCCACGTTCTTGGCTGTGCTTTGCACCATGGGGGGAGTGTATTCCGGACGGCTAGTGATCCTCCCTGAGGGCTAGATCTACCCCGGTGTGACAGTTCCCTGAGCCTCCCAGTACCCGCGGTGGTATCTGAGGTAGTCCGGGTGAATACCGTGGCCATCCTTCACCGCCAACTCAGGAAGAAGACGCACACCGGACAGGTCAGCTCGGGGAATGACGGTCCGATCCTGATCCACTACGACTGCACCTATATCGAGGCGCACGTGGCAGGTAGGACAGAGGCACAAGATATTGGGCTCAACGTCGGGCCCGTGGTGTGGTCTCCCCAAGGGCCGTATGTGCGCGCCCTCGCAGTACGGCGTGCCATCGGGTCCAAGCAGACGAAGACCACACATCTGGCACTGCCCGCCATAGAGCTGCTTGATCCGTTGAGCGGCAGCCGTGTCTCGTATCAGGCGACGCACCCGCATGCTGCGCGATCGCGGGAACTTCTCCTCCCGCGAGTCCCCTTCATGGAGCTCCTCCAATACATCCATGACGTGTCGCTCGACTGGCGTCTGCACTTGGATCTGATCAGGCAGGCGCCGGAGCTCAAACTGGCAGATGTCGATCTCGGACCCATCGGGAGCGGGTCGCTTGGAACGTGTTGTCCGCACGGCCGTGATCTCGTATAAGCCGTCGTATCTGTACGCGTTGGACGGCGAATAACGCTCGTCGCCCTTATACCCTCGGATTACGCGGATGGGATACTTGCGCTCATAGCTGAGCAAGAGAGCAGCATTGTCTTGGTAGGACCACGACTGGCTGCGCACGAGCCCACCCGTGGAGTCCTTATCCTTGCCTTCCGAAGCTCCCGTGTACTTGATGAGCCCCCAGTCGTCTTCATCATCCACGTAGCCGCCGTGTAGGACGATCGCGTCGCCGACCTTGCTGCCATCCACGTCTACCAGCCACGAGATGCCTCGCTGGTTCGTCTGGTGCAGGTGCGCACGTTGCACGTCCACACGCCTGTGGAAGATCGTGCCGACGGGCACGCCCTCAATGTGTCCGATGACGCGTTCGATTCCCATCGCTCCATACTGGAGCGATGGTGATCGTTTTTCGCTAACTCCTGTGCATCGCAGTCAAGTTGCGACAGTCCATGGGTCTGTATCGGCCAACCTCACCCCCGGCTGTCAGAGCGCTCTGTTACACATGAGCCAAGTCGTCCGGTGTGGCAAGAGGAGCCCGTGTGTCTGAGCTGGAGGATCTGCCCCAACCCGCCGCGGGCCTGTACGAGCAGCTGATCACGCTCCGTTTCGAACAGCAGCTGAAGCAGCTCCCCGAACTTGGCTGGCATCCGATCAGTGAGGTGGTCGGGCCTGAGTCAGTCCCCCACGTACTCGCGCGACACATCTCGGGCACAGTGCGTCGCGTCCTGCAGAACGTGCCCGTTGAGGAGCGGGTCCACGCGGCCAACCACATCCTGGAGTCCATCGGCACGCTCCACGGCGCTCAAGAGTGGGTTGACCTCATCGCAGCGGGCCCCCAGCAGCTCCTAGCCATTGCACAGCAAGAAGCACCAGGGGTCTTCGCCGTGCGGCCGGCCATCCCGCTCTCGGATACCGCGCTCCTCACCAACTCCCCTGAGGACCCGAGCCTCGGCTTCGAGTTGCGCGCAGAGCTCGCCACAGCGGACCGCGTTGATCTCCTGTGCGCTTTCGTGAAATGGCACGGACTTCGCGTCATCGAGCGGTCGCTCCATGCGGCGCGTGAACGAGGCGTGCCCATCAGGGTCTTGACCACCACCTACATCGGAGCGACTGAGCGCAGAGCGTTGGACCGCCTGGTCCAGGACTTTGATGCCGAAGTCAAGGTCAACTACGAGCTCCGCTCTACGCGGCTGCACGCGAAGGCATGGCTGTTCCGGCGCGATAGTGGCTATGACACGGCGTACGTCGGAAGCTCGAACTTGTCGAAGGCAGCCCTCCTGGACGGATTGGAGTGGAACGTTCGCCTGTCCTCCGTGGCTACGCCCGATGTAATGCGCAAGTTTGAGGCGACATTCGAGTCGTATTGGAACGACGCGTCCTTCGAAACGTACGACCCGCAATCCGACGGAAGTCGCCTCCAGGAAGCGCTGGCCGTGGCGAGCGGCACATCCGGCGCAAGCCGCGCGATCACGCTGTCCGGCCTCGAAGTGCGTCCCTACCCCTACCAGCGAGACATGCTGGAGCGCTTGAAGGTCGAACGGAAGCTACATGATCGTCACCGCAACCTCCTGGTAGCTGCAACCGGCACAGGAAAGACCATTATGGCGGCGCTGGACTACAAGCAGCTCCGGCACGACCACGGCCGCGATCTACGACTCTTGTTCGTTGCCCATCGTAAAGAGATCTTGCAGCAGTCTATGCGGACATACCAAGAGGTCCTTCTCGATGCCAACTTCGGCGAGTACCTGCACAGCGGCGAGATCCCCGAGCGTTGGACACACGTCTTTGCCAGTGTCCAATCCCTCAACACACGAGCACTGGATCGTCTCGCTCCCGACCACTTCGACGTCATCGTATTTGACGAGTTCCACCACGGAACCGCACCCACATATCGAAAGATCGTGGACCATTTCCGACCAGTGGAGCTACTCGGACTGACGGCAACGCCTGAGCGCATGGACGGCAAGAACATCCAAGACGAGTTCTTCGATGGCCGCATCGCCGCCGAGATGCGCCTCTGGGAAGCGCTAGACAACAAACTCCTCTCCCCCTTCCACTATTTCGGCATCAGTGACACGACGGATCTCAGCTCCGTGGAGTGGAAGCGCGGCGCATATGACGCGGTTGCACTCAGCAACGTCGTCACAGGGAACAAGGTGCGTGCCGCGCTCGTCGTGAAGGCTGTAGAAGAGAAGGTCTCCGACCCAAGCCGTATGAGGGCGCTGGGATTCTGCGTTTCCGTCGCTCACGCCCACTTCATGGCGGAGTCTTTCCGCTCAGCCGGCTTCGCCGCAACCGCTGTATCCGGGGAGACGCCGGCTGATCAGCGGCGCCAGGCGCTCGCGGACCTCACGTCGGGTGAACTCCAAGTGATCTTCTCCGTCGACCTCTTCAATGAGGGCGTGGACATCCCTGATGTGGACACACTCCTGCTGCTTCGGCCGACGTCTAGCGCCACAGTGTTCCTCCAACAACTCGGCCGGGGACTTCGCCGCTCCGACACCAAGCCGGTACTGACCGTGCTGGACTTCATTGGCCAACACCGCAAGGAGTTTCGCTTCGAGAACCAGTTCCGCGCCCTCACCAACCTGACACGCAAGCGGCTGCTGGACCACATCGAGCACGGCTTTCCGAAGCTCCCCGCCGGATGCGAAATCGTGCTGGAGGAGAAGGCTAAGCAAACGATCATTGCCAATATCAGGGACCAGCTCAACGTCAACGTGACCACGTTGGCCCGTGAAGTAGCTGACTATGGAGAACGCCTACTCGGCCGCTACCTGGAGGAAAGCGGCCGTGACATCAAGGACATTTACCGAGGAAATGGGAACTCCTGGACGGGCCTCCTCCGCCGCGCAGGTCTCATGGACCGTGAAGCCCCTGATGGTGAGGCTGCACTGCTCAAGCGCATGCCCGCCTTCCTCCATGTCGATGATCCTCTGCGGGTCAAGGCCTACACGCGGATGCTCGAAGACGACAGCACCCCCTACAGCGACCTTGATGAGCAGGGGAAGGCATACGCCCACATGCTGTTCTTCCAGCTCTGGCCTTTGGGAGGTGCCACCAGGAAGGGCTATGCCAGCTATGAGGAAGGCTTCGCCGCTCTCCACAGGCACCGAGCCGTCCGTGAGGAACTACGCCAGTTGCTGGCGTACAACCTTGCCCACACCGAGCACGTACCGATCCCGCTGCTCGGTAACCGAGGTATCCCGCTGAGTGTGCACGCCTCCTACAGTCGCGAGGAGATCCTGCCCGCCCTCGGCCAGGCCGAGGTGGGGGGTTTCATGCCGGGCGACTTCCGGGAGGGTGTGAAGTGGTGTGAGTCTGTGGCTACCGATGCCCTCCTCATCACCCTAGAAAAGGATGAGAAGGACTTCTCCCCCCAGACTCGCTACCACGACTTCGCGCTGAGCGAGACGCACTTCCACTGGGAATCACAGAACACGACGTCCGAAACGTCTCCCACCGGGTTGCGCTACCAGCACCACGTCGCTCGGGGCAGCCAGGTGTTGTTGTTCGTCCGCCGCTTCAAGACCACCGACATCGGCGGCGCACAGCCGTGGATGTTGCTCGGTCCCGCCGAGTACGTGGGCCACGAGGGCAGCAAGCCCATGGCCATCACTTGGAAGCTGAAGTACCCACTCCCGGCTGATGTCTTGACGTATGCCAAGGCGGTGGCCGCGGGCTGACCGTCACCTGGGGGCGCAGACCGTTTCCACCTCCGCTTCGAAGTGCGACTGGGCACGGTTCAAGACCTCATCCACATCATGGCCGTGCTCCCGGAGCAGGTGCAGCAGGTCAGAGATGACGTCAATGGCGGCAGCTTCTCTCGTCAGAGCGCCGACACGACTCCGCCGTGAGACAACAGGAGGTTCGTGATTGCCGTAGGAGGTGAGCACTCTTGTGGCTCGCTTCACTCGCTCCGCGTTCCGATGCTGTTCCGACACGGTCAGTTCGGTCACGAGCTCACACCAGGTCACCTTGCTATGCGTGCAGAGCTCGATCCCCCAGCGGTCTGTGAGGGCCTCAACGAGTGCCATCCCACGGCCCTCCTCGCTGTCGTCGCTGGTCTCCACGAGCCTGGGTAGCGCGCAGGGATCCGGGTCCCTCACCTCGATCCGTAGTCGACCACCACGTCGGAGCATGGTGAGGCTCGCGGGGGTACCGCCGCCGACATGGGTGATCACGTTGGCCACCAACTCGCTGACGCACAGTTGGGCCGTATCACTGAGCTCCGACAGCCCCCATGCGCTCAGTCGGGTGCGCATGAGCGAGCGCAGTGCTGAGACCTCTTCGGGTTGTGCGATGAAGGGGAGTCCCCAAGTTGCCAGGGGGACGTAGGTGGAATCGTCCACGGTTTGCTCCTACCTGGGACACGATGACTACGCGGTGCAGTGCGTCCCACACCCAGAGTTGCATTGAAACTCTCAAAATGAAACTCTCATCACCACCCGCTCGGAGTGCAGGCACCTTGTATGCGCCCCGGGCGCACACCGCCTTGCCGTCAAGTTTGGGAGGCGGCCAGGATCACGTGGACGGACACGAAGGGCCTGAGTCATGGCAGTTGGACCCACTACCCGCAGGCGCCAGCTTGGCGCCGACCTGCGTCGGCTCCGTGAACAGAAGCAGCTCACGCTGGAGGAGGCCGGAGCCCGCGTCGGCATTTCCAAGGCGACGCTCAGTCGGTACGAGACCAAGGAAGGGGCCGTCAAATGGCCGGCGGTAGATGCCCTCTGCCGTGAGTACGGTGCGACCGACGAGGAACGTTTGGCACTGGTCGAGCTGGCGAAGGGCGCCCGGATCCAGGGGTGGTGGCGGTCCCTCGATGACCCCATCCCCGAGTCCATGAACCTCATGCTCACCCTCGAAGACGAGGTAGTGAGGGAGGACCACTACGCCTGCATGTACATCCCTGGCCTCCTCCAAACCCGGGCCTACGCGGAGGCTGTGCATCGAGCCTCAGAAGTTCGGTGTGAGGAACGCGAAGTGCAACACATGGTCGACATCCGTATGAAACGCCAGGAGTTGCTGGACCGGGACGACCCACCCCACATCTGGGCAGTGATCGATGAAGCTGCTCTCCGTCGCCAGGTGGGTGGCCACCACGTCATGCGACAGCAACTTGAACATCTGCTCGTGCTGGCCGACCGACCGCGTATCACCGTGCAGGTGCTGCCGTTTGCTTGCGGCGCGCACGCTGCGGCCGTTGGAAGTTTCGCCGTCCTTCGTGGACAGGCACGCGAGCTTGACGTGGTGTATGTGGACCTCCTCGGCGGTGGACTCTTCATGGAGAAGCCCAAGGAACTGGAGCGCTATAAGTTGGCGTTCGAGTACCTCAGCGCCCAGGCGCTCGACTTCGAGTCCTCCACCGAACTCATCGAACGGCTCTGTAGGGAGACCTGATGAAGGAACACTCAGACCTCAGCTGGTTCACCTCGACGTACAGTGGGGGCAGCGGGACGGAGTGTGTGGAAGCCGCGTGCGTTCCCACCGGGATGCTCATACGCGATTCCAAGAGAACCGCGTCCGCCCGCCTTGAGGTCTCTTCCACAGCGTGGGCCCACTTCATAGCCGACGTGCGCCAACACGTCGCCGACGAGCGGCCGCTATGACTGCCGAGTAGCGGCCATAGATGCAACTCCGCCTGGCAGCATGCCGGTTGCTGTCCTACGATGCCCCCGCCCGCGAGGCTCGCGGGGCTGACGTCGGGGGGCGGGACGGATGCTGGCCGAGGAGTACGGGTACCAGGTGTCACCGCGGCCCGCGGCGGACACAGTGGGGGTCCGGGCCCAGGTGGAGGAGTTCCGGAAGAGCGCGCAGCGCCGGGTGCTGTGGTTGGCCTTGGGCTCGCTCGTCTTCCTCGGTGTCTTCTACGCGATCTTCCGCGAAGAGCCTGTGCTCGTACTCGCGCCGCTGAGCGCGATCCTGCTGGGTCTGCTGGCGGGCTACCGCTCGGCCTGTGTGAAGGCGCCGCGGCGGTTGCTGACCCTCCTGGAGGCCAGTCGCTGGCAGGTCTGGCCGTGCCGTCTGGAGGAGATCGAGGGGAAGGCGGTGCATCGGCGCGTGGTGCTGCTGGCCCCGGACAAGAGTGTCGCCGCCTCGTTCGTGGCCGTGGTCCCGCACAGCGTGTGGCTCGGGATGACCGACGGGCGGGGGGTGCTGTGGATCGCCGGTGATCTGCGGTTCCAGGGAGTCGCGGCCGTGCCCGGCGGCAGCCCGTTGTGGGTCATCGAACCGGAGAAGCCCGCGCAGCGGTCGGCCGGGCCCGCGTCAGGGGGTGCCGGTGGGTCGGGCTTCGACGAGCTCGTCTCCGAGGCCCGTTCGGCGGTCGTGTGGAACATGCTGAACTGAACTGAACTGAACTCAACGAGGCGGAATCTTTGTCGTCGTTCGATGATCTCTTGGCACAGGTGGGCGCCACTGCGGCTCACGTGGCGGCATCGCTCAGCCGCCTGAGCGGTGTCAGTGTTCGGGTCACCGCTGTGCGGCCGCATGACGACGGTGACCTGCGCGCGCAGGGATCGTCTCTGTTGGGCATGCCCTTGGAGCGTGACTACCCGGAGGCCGCCGTCGACCTCTCCCTCCGTGGTGAAGAGGTGCGCGTTCTCGTCAATGCCCAGCAAGGGCCTGTGGGGCTCGCCGGAGAACTCGCTCATGCGGTGGTGGACAGCGGCCAGGAGATCATGGGCAGCACACCCTTTCCGCCCTGCCCAGGGCATTCCCACCCGATGACCGTCGCGGTTTCGGCGGGTCGTGTCTTCTGGTGCTGTCCCGGCGCTCCCGACACTGCGATAGCAGTTCTTGTGGAATCTGGCCGGGCTGGACAACGGCGTTCCTCGGAGTGGTCCTCGGACACCGCGAGCGGGTGACGCCGGCACTGCGTACCGCCCTGCACGAAGGGCACGGCCCATGCGACAGGCCGCCTGTCCGCTACCGCAGTGTGATCCGCGCCGTCACCGGCAAGTGGTCGCTCTCCGTCCTGGGCAGGGTGCGGATGCCGTGGACGGTGGCCGAGCGGGCCAGCACCTGGTCGATGCGGGCGACGGGGAAGGCGGCCGGGAAGGAGAGGGCGAAGCCGCGGGGCGGGGCCTCCAGCCGGGAAGTCAGCGGGTTCAGGGCGCGGTCGTGGACCGTGGCGTTGAGGTCGCCCATGAGGATCACGTGCCGTACCGGCTCGGCGGCGACGGCGCTGCCCAGGCGGCGGGCGCTCTCGTCGCGCCAGGACGAGGCGAGGCCGGTCGGGCGGATGCGGACCGACGGCAGGTGGACGACGTAGGCGGCGAGGCGGCCGTGCGGGGTGTGGACCTCGGCGCGCAGGCCGCGCTTCCACGGCTCGGTGATGCCGCGGGGCTTGATGTCGAGGGCGCGGGCGCCGGTGAGGGGGTGCTTCGACCAGAGGCCGACGGTGCCCCGGATGTCGTGGTGCGGGTAGTCCGCCCGCAGCTCCTTCTCGTAGGCCGGGACGGCTTCCGGGAGCAGTTCCTGCAGGGCGATGAGGTCCGGCTCGGCGGCGGCCAGGGCGCGGGCCGTGGACGCCGGGTCGGGGTTCTCGTCGCTCACGTTGTGCTGGACGACGGTCAGGTCACGGAGACCCGGGCTTCCGGCGGGCAGGAGCCGGCCGCCGAAGAGGTGGGTCCAGGCGGCCACCGGCAGCAGGAGGGCGACCAGGGCGAGGGCCGAGCGGCGGATCAGGGCCAGGACGAGCAGCACCGGCACGGCCAGGCCGAGCCAGGGAAGGAAGCTCTCCAGCAGACTCCCCATGCTGCCCACCGAGTTGGGCACCGCCCGGTGGAAAGTCAGGAGACCGGCCGTCAGGACCGCGAGGGCCGCGAGGATCCGGCCGCGCGCCCGGAGGAGTCCACCGGCCCGGGCCGGTCCGCGGTCCCACATCGCCCGCAGGGACCGGCCCCGCCCGGGTGTTCCGTCCGTTCCCTGCACGATGCGCGGCCCCTTGTCCGATCTCGATCAACAGGACGCGCGGGCCCGCGCGCGTGGTTCCGGGGGCCGGGGAGGCCGGAGAGCGGGCGGAGAAGCCACCCACGTCCTCACTGTCAGCCCAGGTCGCCGCGTTCCACGCAGAACTCGTTGCCCTCCGGGTCGGCCATCGTGACCCAGCCCCTGCCGTCCGGGCGGGTGTGGTCGGCCAGTTGGCGGGCACCGAGGGACAGTGCCCGGGCCACTTCCTCGGCACGGGTGCGGCCGGTCGGCTTCAGGTCGAAGTGGACGCGGTTCTTGACCGCCTTGCCCTCCTCGACCCGGACGAACAGCAGGCCGGGTCCGCCGGCGGGGTCCTCGATCAGCGCCTCCGGGTCACCGGGCCTGTCGTCGTCGGACACCGGCTTGCCCAGCAGGGCACTCCAGAATCGGGCCAGGTCGTAGGGGTCACCCGTGCAGTCGAGGGTGATGTGGCGGATGGTGGGGTGCAACGGTCCTCCGGTGGTCGGACGGCGCGGTCCGGGCTCCGGGATCGGAGCCCTCGGGGGTCCCGGCGTTCCGGTCCCGGGCTCCTCGCACCGCAGCATGTCCCTTCACGGGGAGGGGCGTCGAACGGTTTTCGCGCGCGTGCCCCGTCCGCCCGGCCCCGCAGTGCCTCGCCCCGGCCCTGGCCCCGGCCCCGCACGGCAGCGCGCCGGATCCCGTCCCGCCGTCGCCGCCGTCCCGTCGCGGAGGGGTACACGGAGGGGGTACACGGGGGCTACGAACGGGACGGCGGCGGGCAGGTGGGGTCCGGCGCACGGAGGGGGCGGCGGGCGGACGCCCGAGGGTCACTCCGCCGGGGCGAGTTCCGCCCGGCCGAAGAGGAGGGCGTAGCCGGGGGGCAGCTGGTCCAGGATGCGGGTGATCAGGTCCTCACCGGCCAGCGCCGGGAGGACGCTGAGGACCGAGCTGACGTCCCAGCGGGCCGTCGCCGCCGTCGCGCCCTCGATGCGGGTGGCCACCGAGTCGACGAACTCCGGCGCCGACAGCGGGCGGGTCGCCGGGATCTGGGAGGCGACCACACGCGCGGCCTCCTCGGGCAGGGCGCGGGCCAGTTCGACCCGCTCGTCGCCGACGACGTGGCCGCCGAGGGCCGACAGGACGATCCGCGTGACGCGCTCCGCCTCCGCCCTCGTCGCGTACTGGCCCGACTCGCGTACGGCCTCGACGAGTTCCAGCCAGCGTTCGTCGTCCCCGCGGCGCGGCGTACGCGCGGCACGGTCGGGGTGCGGGGCCGGGATCACCCGGTCCCGGTGCGAAGGCGCGGGCTTGTTCGGGGTCATCGTCGTCATGCTGCTTCGGACTCCTCTCCTGCTGATGGCCTGCGGCGCCACTGCCGGAGACCGGCGGGCACGGGGCCGCGTCCCGCGGCAGGCCGTACCGCGGGACGCGTTCGGGCCGCGGTCAGCGGCCGATCTGCTTGCGGTCGCCGCCGGTGATCCGGATGCGGCGCGGCTTGGCCTGGTCGGCCACCGGGATGTGCAGGGTCAGGACGCCGGCGTCGTACGACGCGTCGATGCGCTCGGTGTCCAGGGTGTCGCCGAGGAAGAGCTGGCGGGTGAACGTGCCGCTGGGACGCTCGGCCACGAGGGTCTGGGCGTCCTCGGGGACCGGGGAACGGCGCTCGGCCCGCACGGTCAGGACATTGCGCTCGACGTCCAGCTCGATCGTCTCGGGGTCGACGCCCGGAAGGTCGAAGTGGACGAGGAACTCGTCACCCGACCGGTACGCGTCCATCGGCATGGCGGCCGCACGGCCGGCCACTCCGTTCCCGAAGAACTGCTGCGCAAGGCGGTCGAGGTCGCGGAAGGGGTCGGTGCGCATGAGCATCACGGTCACTCCTTTCCTCGGGTCCGATCTCTGCGATGCCCGTACTTCTTATATAGCCCGGAGGAGGAAACTTGACAAGTGCCGACTCAACTAGGGGCACCGGTAACCTCGGAGGTCAGAGAGACCGACCCCTTCGGGGGAGCACCAGGAGGCGGGCAGCATGGCGAGGGTTCCCAGTTCAGTGGTGGCCGCGAGCGGGATCGTCGGCGGGTACGGGGTGGCCCGCTGGACGCGGCAGCGCCCGCTGGGCGGGGTCGTCCTCGCCGCCGCGGGGACGGCCGCGGCCCGGCAGTGGCAGCAGCGCGCCGGGGGTACGGCCGCGAGCGCGCTGACCGCCGCCTACGTCGCCGCCTTCGCCGGGTCGCACCCGCTGGCCAAGAAGGTCGGTGCCTGGCCGGCCGTGTTCGGGGTCGCCGGGGCCGTGGCGCTGGCGTCCTGGGCCGTGGCCGACCGGCGCGGCTGAGCCAGCCCGGCCGCGCCGTCGGGCGAGGACGCCCCGCCCCCGGCCCGGCCGACCCGCCGTCAGGTGGCCGCCGGCTGCACGTCCGGCCCCGGCTCCTTCGCTGCGGCCGTCAGCGGCCGGGCGATGTCCTCCAGCGCGCGGCGTTCCGCGTTCACCGCGAGGAACACGGCCACCAGGCCCGCCAGGCACATCAGTCCGGCGCCGATCTGGAACGCGAGGACGGTGTCGGCGACCTTGCCGGTGTTGGTGAGTTCCGCGAAGAGCAGCGGGCCGCTGATGCCGCCCGCGGCCGTGCCGATGGCGTAGAAGAAGGCGATGGACATGGCGCGGGTCTCCATCGGGAAGATCTCGGAGACGGTGAGGTAGGCGCTGGAGGCGCCCGCCGAGGCGAAGAACAGCACCGCGCACCAGCAGGCCGTCATGGTGGTCGCGTCCAGCGCACCCCGGTCGAACAGCCAGGCCGTGCCGAACAGCAGCAGTCCGGAGAGCAGATACGTCCCGGAGATCATCACCCGGCGGCCGACCGTGTCGAACAACGTGCCCAGCAGCAGCGGGCCGAGGAAGTTGCCGAGCGCGATGACGGCGAAGTAGTAGCCGGTGTGGCCGCTCGGCACGTCGAAGAACCGGGTGAGGATCGCGCCGAAGCCGAAGGTGATGGCGTTGTAGAGGAACGCCTGGCCGATGAAGAGGGAGAAGCCCAGGGCGGCGCGCCGGCGGTACCGGGCGAGGACGGTGCGGGCGATCTCGGCGAAGGAGACGCTGCGGCGCTGATGGATGGTCAGCTCGCCCTCGGGCCGCGGCAGCGCCTCTCCCCGTTCGTCCTCCACACGTCGCTCGATGGCGGAGACGATGCGTTCGGCCTCGTCGTCACGGCCGTGGATCAGCAGCCAGCGCGGGCTCTCCGGGACGTGCCGGCGGACCAGGAGGATCACCAGGGCCAGGACGGCGCCCAGCCCGAAGGTGAGCCGCCAGCCCACGTCGGCCGGGAAGATCGACGTGTCGAGCGCGACGATCGACAGCAGGGCCCCGCCGACCGCGCCCAGCCAGTAGCTGCCGTTGATGAGCAGGCCCACGCGACCCCGGTAGTGGGCCGGGATCAGCTCGTCGATGGCGGAGTTGATGGCCGCGTACTCGCCTCCGATGCCGAAGCCGGTCAGGAAGCGGAAGAGGAAGAACCACCAGGTGTCGAAGGAGAACGCGGTCAGGGCGGTGGCGCCCAGGTAGACCGCGAGGGTGATCATGAAGAGCTTCTTGCGGCCCCACAGGTCGGTGAGGCGGCCCCAGAACAGGGCGCCGGTACAGGCTCCGGCGACGTACAGGGCGGCGGAGATGCCGGTGACCTCGCCGGAGGTGATGGGCAGGCCGCTGCCGGGCTCGGACAGGCGGGCGGCGATGTTGCCGACGATCGTGACCTCGAAGCCGTCGAGGATCCACACCGTGCCGAGGCCGATGACGATCGACCAGTGCCAGCGGGACCAGGGCAGGCGGTCCAGGCGGGCGGGAATGCTCGTGGTGATGGTGCGTCCGGTCCCGGACCGCGCGGTGGTCATGGGCCCCCTCCTCGGCTCCTCGACGACTCGTCGGCACGCCCGCGCCCCGCCGGTCCTCGGTGCGGGACGAGCCGTCGTCGGGTCCTCGGGGGCGCGAACCTCCGTCGGGTGCCCTGGAGTCGGCCCTTTTACGCCCACCACGGCGCGGACGGGCGCTCCCACGGCCCCGCCACCCCGCGCCGCGCCTACGCCCCCAGGGCCCGCGAGACGGTGTGGATGACGAGACCCGCCAGGGAACCGACCACCGTGCCGTTGATCCGGATGAACTGCAGGTCCCGGCCGATGTTCGCCTCGATCTTCTTCGTGGTGTGCTCGGCGTCCCAGCCCGCCACCGTGTCCGTGATCAGGGAGGTGATCTCCTTGCGGTAGGTGGTGACGACGTACACCGCGGCGCTCTCCAGCCAGCCGTCGACCTTGCCCTGCAGCTTGGGGTCGGCGGACATCCGGGCGCCCAGGGACAGCAGGGAGGCCCGCACCCGCAGCCGCAGCTCGCTGCGCTCGTCCTCCGCCGCGGCGACGATCATGGCGCGCACCGCGGTCCACGCGGAGGCGATGAGGTCCTGGACCTCGCTGCGGCCGAGGATCTCGCCCTTGAGGCGCTCGACGCGGGCGCGGGTCTCGGTGTCGGACTGGAGGTCGGAGGCGAAGTCGGTGAGGAAGCGGTCCAGCGCGCCGCGCGCGGGGTGGTCCGGCATGTCGCGCATCTCGGTGACGAAACGCAGCAGTTCCTTGTAGACGCGCTCGCCGACCTTGCGGTCCACGAACCGCGGGGTCCAGCCGGGCGCGCCGACGTGGACCGCCTCCATCACGGTGTCGCCGTGCAGCTCCAGCCAGTCGTGGGCACGGGTCACGACCAGGTCGACGGCCCGCCGGTGGCCGCCGTCGGCGACGATCCGGTCCAGCATCTTGCCCATGCCGGGCGCGATCTCCTGGGCGTCGGCGCGGCGGGTGATGGCCTCGCCCACCACGGCCTGGACGTCGGAGTCGCGCAGCACGGCCAGCGCGCCGCGCAGGGCCGCCGCGAGCTCGGCGGTGACCCGGTCGGCGTGCTCGGGGACGGCGAGCCAGGCGCCCAGCCGGCTGCCGATGCCGACGGCCCGCAGCCGGTCCCGCACCACGTCCTCGGAGAGGAAGTTCTCGCCGACGAACTCCCCCAGGGAGACGCCGAGCTGATCCTTCTTCCGGGGAATGATCGCCGTGTGCGGGATGGGCAGGCCGAGCGGGTGACGGAACAGGGCGGTGACGGCGAACCAGTCGGCGAGCGCGCCGACCATGCCCGCCTCGGCCGCGGCGGACACGTACCCCGCCCAGGCGCCGGCACCCCGGTGGGAGGCCCATTCGGCGAGGACGTAGACCACGGCCACGAAGACCAGCAGACCGGTGGCGGTGAGCTTCATCCGGCGCACCCCGCGCCGCTTCTCCTCGTCCGCGGGGCTGAACGAGGTCATCGCGCGGTTCGTGACGGCGCCGGAACGGGCATGCTGCCCCTCGGCGTCACCTTGTCCGGATTCTGGCGTTTCAGTCCGTTCCATCCACTCCACCCGTTCGGTGATCCCTCACACATTGTCCCTTCCTGACCGACTCCCGGAACGGAACAGGAGTTCCCGGCGTCTGTCCCGAGGGGCGACCGCGCGGGGTGGCGCGGGCCGCCTCCCGCCCGTGACGCATCATGGGTTCGTCGGACCGGAGCCTCGGGGCTCCCACCTCCCGAGGAGAACAGAACAGCATGACCCGGGGTCGTGACGGAGGCGCGGGGGCGCCTCCAGCGAAACAGCGCGCCCTGCTCGCCGCCGTCCTCGCCGCGATAGTGGCTCTCTCCGCCGCGCTCTACGCGGGCGTCGCCGCGGACGACGGCACGCAGGACCGCGACACCCTCGCCACAGGGCACGCGCCGCGCAACCCGGCCGCACCCGCCTCCACCGGCACCTGGGTGGCCTCCTGGGCCACCGCCCCGGTCGGCGGCGAACCCGGCACCGAGACCACCGGGCTGGCGGGCCGCTCGGTGCGCAACGTCGTCCACACCAGCGCCGGCGGTACGAGTGCCCGCGTCACGCTGTCCAATCTCTACGGCCAGTCCCCGCTGACCATCACGCACGCCTCCATCGCCGTCGCGGCGGGCCCCGGCGGTCCCGCGGCGGTCACCGGCACCCTGCGGCCGCTCACCTTCACCGGCAGCCGCACCGTCGTCGTCCCGGCCGGCGGCCAGGTGATGAGCGACGCCGTCCGCATCACCGTCCCGCCCGACGGCGACGTGCTGATCACCACCTACTCCCCCACCGCCTCCGGGCCCGTCACCCACCACCCGCGCGCCCGCCAGATCTCCTACGTCGCCGAGGGGCAGCACACCGGGGACACCACCGGCGCCCCGTACACCACGCAGAGCCGCTACTGGCGGTACGTGACGGCGCTGGACGTGCTCAGCAACGACTCGGACGGCACCCTCGTCGCGTTCGGCGACTCCCTCACCGACGGGGTGACCTCCACCGTCGGCGCCAACAACCGCTGGCCCGACGTGCTGTCCGACCGGCTGCGCGCCGCCCTCGACGAGGGGCGGAAGGTGCCCCGGCTCAGCGTCGTCAACGAGGGCATCAGCGGCAACCGCGTCCTCACCGACGGCCTCGGCCGTCCGCCCGAGAACCCCAGCGGCCTCAACCGCTTCGGCCGCGACGTCCTCGACCGCACCAACGTCCGCGCCGTCGTCGTCGACCTCGGCGTCAACGACATCCTGCGCCACCCCGGCGCCGGCGACCCCGACCGGATCCTCGGCGGCCTGCGCGCCCTCGTCGACCGGGCCCACGCCCGCGGCCTGAAGGTCGTCGGCGCCACCCTCATGCCCTTCGGCGGCCACCGCGGCCACACCGACGCGCGCGAGGCAGTACGGCAGCAGATCAACGCCGAGATCCGCTCCGGGCGGGTCTTCGACGCCGTCGCCGACTTCGACAAGGCGCTGCGCGACCCCTACGACCCGCAGCGCCTGCGTCCCGTCTACGACTCCGGCGACCACCTGCACCCCAGCGACCGCGGCTACACGCGCATGGCGCAGGCCCTGGACCTCCGCGTGCTGCGCGGCAGCGCACCAGCCGCGCTGTAGCGGGCGGGCCCCGGACCCGGACGCGCCGACGGGGCGCCCCGCGCACTCACGCGCCCACGCGCACGGGCAGCCGGGCAGCCGGGAAGCCCCACCCGGCCCCCGCTGCCCGCGCCGGTCAGCCGGCGAGGAACGCCGGTCGACCGGCCCGACGGCCGGGTCAGCCGGCCGGCGACGCCACGACCAGCGCGAGGGCCGCACCGCACAGCAGCACCACGAGCGGCAGCGGCAGCCGGCCGCGCCCGGTGCGCCTGCGCCACAGCACCAGCCACAGCGCGCACGCCGCCACGAACACGACCGTCACCCCGCTCATGCCGCCCTCGCGCCAGGCCACCCGCACGGCGCCGGGGTCGGCGCCCCACACCAGCAGCGCGACGAGGACGCCCACGGTCAGCGCGCAGACCGCCTCCAGCAGCCTGCTCGTCCGGTGCCCCCTCGTCTCCGGCGGGTCCGCGTCGGGCCGGTGCACCGGCGCCGCAGGTCAGTGACCGTAGCCGCCGTGACCGCCGTGACTGCCGTGGCCGCCCCGTCCGTCGCGGTGCTCGGGCCGCTCCTCGGCGGGCGTGCCGTGCAGGCCGCCCAGGCCGCCGTCCCAGGACGTGGCGCCGGAGGAGGAGCCCAGCTCACGGCGGTTCGCCTTGCGCTCCAGCTTCTGGCGGCGGCGCTCCTCGCGCAGCCGCTGCTTCTCCGCGCGGGGCAGTTTGCGCTGCACGCCGACCCCGCCCCAGAAGGCGAAGCCCGTGACGACCACCCGCGGCGCGCCCGGCTCGGCCGGAACGCCCTCCTCACGGTGGTCGAAGCCGCCCATGATGCCGATGCCGCGGACCACGACCTCGACGCCCGGCGGGACGGTGATGTCCACCCCGCCCATGATCGCGACCGCGTTGATCACGATCTCGCGGTCCGCGAAGTTCGCCTCCCGCAGGTCGATGTCGCCGCCGCCCCAGAACGCGAAGCAGTTGAACCGCCGCGGCGCCGTCCAGTGGCCCTTGCGCTGGAAACCCGACATCACCGCGACCGCCCAGGAGGACCGGCCGTCGTCGTCACCGCCGACGATCCGCCCCGCCCAGTCGTCGGACGGCGCCGGGTCCTTCGTCAGCGAGACCGCCGGTGCGCTCACCCCGGCGGACGGCAGATCGCGGGTGATCGGCGCCAGTTCCCCGTACGTGCGCGCCCGGTAGGTGGCGTCCAGCCGCTCCCCGAACTCCTCCATGTCCAGGCGCCCTTCCGCGAGGGCGTCGCGCAGGATGTCGGCGACCCGTTCACGGTCGGTGTCGGAGGCGCGGAGGTCCGGTGCGGCGTCGTCGGTCATACCCGTCAGCCTACGAGTTGTCTCCGGCCGTCGGCTACGACGGGACAGACGCCTCCCGGCCCCGCCTCCCCGCCCCGCCGCGGGCCATGCGTGTGAGAAGGCGCATCCGATGCCGACGCGCGCCGTCGGCGGGGAACTGATCGCCGGATGCGACAGTCTTCAATAGAAGGAGCGCACCAGGCGTACAGCGACGAACGAGGCGAAACAGGAGTCCGTGCACGACATGAGCGACGAGCCGCAGCCACAGCCCGGCCCGGGCTGGGCCCCGAGAGAGCCACAGGCGGCCGACGCCCCGCAGGGCACGGCGGGGGGCAAGCGCCGGCGCACCGGCTGGCGCCGTCTGATCCCCACCTGGCGGATGGTGCTCAGCACCTTCATCATCGGCACCCTGCTGCTGATCGGGGCCTTCTTCCTCGGCTACCACCTGGTGAAGATCCCGCCCGCCAACGCCCTCGCCACCAAGCAGGCCAACGTCTACCTGTACGCCGACGGCTCCGTCATCGCCCGGGACGGCGAGGTCAACCGGGAGAACGTCACCCTCGACCGGGTCTCCAAGGCCGCCCGGCACGCCGTCCTCGCCGCCGAGGACCGGGACTTCTACACCCAGTCCGCCATCGACCCCAAAGCGATGGTCCGCGCCGCCTGGAACACGGCCACTGGCAAGGGCAAGCAGTCCGGCTCCACCATCACCCAGCAGTACGTGAAGAACTACTACCTGCGGCAGGAGCAGACCGTCACCCGCAAGGTGAAGGAGTTCTTCATCGCCATCAAGCTGGACCGGGAACAGAGCAAGGACCAGATCCTCGAGGGCTACCTCAACACCAGCTACTTCGGCCGCAACGCCTACGGCATCCAGGCCGCCGCCCAGGCCTACTACGGCATGGACGCCAAGGACCTCGACGCCGGCCGCGCCGCCTACCTCGCCGCGCTCGTCAACGCGCCCAGCCAGTACGACGTGATCGCCCACCCGGAGAACCGCAAGGCCGCCGAGTCCCGCTGGAACTACGTCCTGGACGGCATGGTCGAGAAGGGCTGGCTCAGCGAGTCCGAGCGGGCCGGCATGGAGTTCCCGGTGCCGAAGGAGACCACCGCCTCCACCGGCATGTCCGGCCAGCGCGGCTACATCGTCCGCACCGTCAAGGACCACCTCGTCAAGAACCGGATCGTCGGCGAGGACGAACTCGACCGGGGCGGCTACCGCATCACCACCACGCTGCAGAAGGACAAGCAGGACGCCTTCGTCGACGCCGTCAACGACAAGCTGATGGACCGCCTCGACAAGAAGAACCGCAAGGTCGACACCTACGTGCGGGCCGGCGGCGCCTCCGTCGACCCGAAGACCGGCAAGATCGTCGCGATGTACAACGGCATCGACTACGTCAAGCAGTACACCCCGAACGCGACCCGCCGGGACTACCAGGTCGGCTCCATCTTCAAGCCGATCGTCTTCACCTCCGCCGTCGAGAACAGGTCGAACACCCAGGACGGCCGGCTCATCACGCCCAACACCGTGTACGACGGCACCAACAAGCGCCCCGTGCAGGGCTGGTCGGGCCACTACGCCCCGGAGAACGAGGACCACGTCTCCTACGGCGACATCACCGTCCGCGAGGCCACCGACAAGTCCGTCAACTCCGTGTACGCGCAGCTGGCCGTCGACGTCGGCTCCGACAAGGTCATGCAGACCGCCGTCGACCTCGGCCTGCCCCCGAAGACGCCGTCGCTGACCCCCAGCCCGTCCATCGCGCTGGGGGTGGCCACCGCCAGCGTCCTGGACATGGCCGAGGTCTACGCGACGCTCGCCAACCACGGCAAGCACGGCACGTACACCATGATCGAGAAGGTGACGAAGGACGGCCGGGAGACGGTGGAACTGCCGAAGCGGCAGACCCGCCAGGCCGTCAGCCGCCAGGCCGCCGACACCACCACCGCCGTGCTGCGCGGCGTCGTGCAGAACGGCACCGCCACCGCCGCCCTCGACGCCGGACGGCCCGCCGCGGGCAAGACCGGCACCGCCGAGGAGGACAAGGCCGCCTGGTTCGCCGGCTACACCCCGGACCTCGCCACCGTCGTCGCCGTCATGGGCCAGGACCCGGAGACCGGCGCGCAGAAGAAGCTGTACGGCGCGATGGGCCTGCCCCGCGTCAACGGCGGTGGCGTCCCCGCCGAGATCTGGGCCCAGTACACACGTGAGGCGCTGGAGGGCGAGCCGGTCAAGGACTTCGACCTGGACCTGATGCCCGGCGCCGACCGGACGCAGCCGCCGCCCCGTGACGGCGGCGCCTCCACCGCACCCGACGAGCCCGGCGACGAGCAGGAGGACCGCTCGGCCACGCCCGGCGGGCAGGAGACCGGCAGCCGGCCGCCCGGCGACGAGCAGGGACAGAACCAGGGGCAGAGCGAGGGCCAGACCGAGGGCCAGACCGACGGCGGCACCGGTCCCCCGGACGGGGGCGCCACCGACGGCGGCACCACCGAGGGGAACACCGCCACCGGCGGCACCACCGGGGACCCCACGGGCGGGACCGGCGACGGCGGGGCCGACGGCACCGCCGGCCAGGGCGGCCTCACCGGCGCGCTCACCGGCGGCCGCAGACAGTGACCCGGCCCGGGCCGCCGCGCCCGGGCCCGGACGCGCCGGAGGGGGCCGGTGACCACCACGGTCACCGGCCCCCTCCGGCACGGTCCACAGGTACGGGCCGGACTACAGGTACAAGCCGGTCGAATCCTCGGAGCCCTCGAACCGGTCCGCGGCCACCGCGTGCAGGTCGCGCTCCCGCATCAGCACGTAGGGCACGCCCCGCACCTCCACCTCGGCACGGTCCTCCGGATCGAACAGCACCCGGTCGCCGGGCTCCACCGTCCGCACGTTCTGCCCCACCGCGACCACCTCGGCCCAGGCCAGTCGCCGGCCCACCGCCGCGGTCGCGGGAATCAGGATGCCGCCCCCCGAACGCCGCTCGCCCTCCGTGGTGTCCTGCCGTACGAGCACACGGTCGTGCAGCATGCGGATGGGCAGCTTGTCGTGCTGGGAGCCGGGGTCGTTTCTCTTGGCGCTCACGCTCTGAAACCTACCTGCCCTCATCGCCCGCGCACGCGGGAGGGTCAGCTCCGCCGCCGGCGCGAGCCCATCGCGAGCAGTCCCACGACCCCGGCCAGCAGGACCGCCACCGGCACCACACGCTCCAGGCGGGGCGCCCCGTCCTCGTCCACGAACTGGGCCTTCACCTCGCTCAGCGCGGCGTTGACCCCGACGTAGGCCCGCCCCAGCGTGTGATCCACGTTCGAGACGACCCGGGCCTTCGCGTCGTCCACGATCGTCTTCGGGTGCACCCGCACGCCGATCTCGTCCAGGGTCTCGGCCAGCACCGCGCGACGGCGCCTGATGTCCGCCTCGATCTCCGCCGGGGTTCTGGTGTCCGCCGTGTCCGCCACCGTGTCGCCTCCGAAATCCGCTGATACCGCTGATACCTGTGCCGGACAGTCTGTCAGCTCCACGCCGAGCCGCACCGTCAGCACCCCCGGTTACCCTCGATCCCGGCACCCGATCCACCCAGCGCGCACGTACGAGGAGACAGACCGATGAGTGAACGCCTCCAGCCCGGGGACGAGGCCCCCGCCTTCACCCTGCCCGACGCCGACGGCAACGAGGTGTCCCTGGCCGGCCACAAGGGCCGCAAGGTCATCGTCTACTTCTACCCGGCCGCCCTCACCCCCGGCTGCACCAAACAGGCCTGCGACTTCACCGACAACCTCGACGTGCTCGCCGGGGCGGGCTACGACGTGATCGGCATCTCGCCCGACCAGCCGGAGAAGCTGGCGAAGTTCCGCGAGAAGGAGTCGCTGAAGGTCACCCTCCTCGCCGACCCCGACAAGAAGGTCCTCGACGCGTACGGCGCGTTCGGCGAGAAGAAGAACTACGGCAAGACCTACATGGGCGTCATCCGCTCGACGATCGTCGTCGACGAGCAGGGCAAGGTCGAGCACGCCTTCTACAACGTCCGCGCCACCGGCCACGTCGCGAAGATCATCAAGGATCTCGGCATCTGAGGGAGCTGCCCGGCCGCTAGCATGGCCGGGCAGCACCGAGCGGCCGTGGTGGAACTGGCAGTCACGCTGGGTTTAGGTCCCAGTGGGGTAACTCCCGTGAGGGTTCGAGTCCCTCCGGCCGCACCAGTGTTCAGCCCAGCAGTTCCCGCACCACCGGCACCAGCGCGCGGAACGCCTTGCCGCGGTGGCTGATCGCGTTCTTCTCCTGCGGTGTCAGCTCCGCGCAGGTCCGGCTCTCGCCGTCCGGCTGGAGGATCGGGTCGTAGCCGAAGCCGCCGGTGCCGGACGGGGCGTGGCGGAGGGTGCCGGTCAGGCGGCCCTCGACGACCCGCTCCGTGCCGTCGGGCAGGGCGAGGGCGGCCGCGCAGGCGAAGTGGGCGCCGCGGTGCTCGTCGGCGATGTCGGAGAGCTGGGCGAGGAGCAGGTCGAGGTTGGCCCGGTCGTCGCCGTGGGTGCCGGCCCAGCGGGCGGAGAAGATGCCGGGGGCGCCGCCGAGGACGTCGACACAGAGGCCGGAGTCGTCGGCGACGGCGGGCAGACCGGTGGCGCGGGCGAGGGCGTGGGCCTTCAGGAGGGCGTTCTCCGCGAAGGTGACGCCGGTCTCCTTGACGTCGGGGACCTCGGGGTGGGCGTCGGCGCCGACGAGTTCGTGGGGCAGGCCCGCGTCGGTGAGGATCGACCGGAGTTCGGTGATCTTGCCGGCGTTGCGGGTGGCGAGGATCAGGCGGGTCATGGCGTCCAGTATCCAGGCCGGCGCGGGCCGTCCGTCACGGCGTGCAGACCTTGGTGAGTTCACCGGCCGCGTCGGTGACGGGGCTGATGTCGGGGGTCTTGTCGCCGTTCTCGATGGAGGTGCGGACGTTGTCGACGGCCTTGTCGAGGTCGTCGACGGCCTTGCCGACGTCGGCGTTGTCGGTCTTGTCGGCGAGCTCGTCGAGGTTCTTGTCGATGGAGGTGAGGGATTCCTCGAGCTGGGTGACGTCGTTGGAGGCGTTGTCCACGGCCTGCTGCATCTCCGTGACGCTGTCGGCGATGGCGTCGGCGGTCTGGACGCAGTCCAGTGCCTTGTCGACGGCGGCGCAGCCGGTGGTCAGTCCGGCGGTCAGCGCGACGGCCGCCAGGGTGGCGGCGACGGCTGCGGTGCGGCGTCGGCGGCTCGCGGCCATGGGTGGGTCCTCCCTCGTGCGGGCCGGTACGGGGCCCGTGGTGACTGGTGCGGGCGCGCGGAGGGTCCGGCGCGCCCGTTCACCGGTTCAGACGCTGCCGCGACCGGCGCGGTTGCCCGCGTCGGCCCGGGTGTCGCCGGTGCGTCCTACGCGCCGAGGGCGGTGGCGAGCGCGGCGCGCTGGGCGTCGGCGAGGGTGGTGCAGCCGGCCACGGCGAGGTCGAGCAGCGCGTCGAGTTCGTCCCGGGCGAAGGGCTCGGCCTCGGCGGTGCCCTGGACCTCGACGAAGCGGCCGTCGCCGGTGCACACCACGTTCATGTCGGTGTCGGCGCGGACGTCCTCCTCGTAGCAGAGGTCGAGGAGGGGGGTGCCGTCGACGATGCCGACGGAGACGGCGCTGACGGTGCCGGTGAGGGGCTGCCGGCTCGCGCGGATCAGCTTGTGGGACCGGGCCCAGCCGATGGCGTCGGCGAGGGCGACGTAGGAGCCGGTGATGGCGGCGGTGCGGGTGCCGCCGTCGGCCTGGAGGACGTCGCAGTCGAGGACGATCGTGTTCTCGCCGAGGGCCTTGTAGTCGATGACGGCACGCAGGGAGCGGCCGATGAGGCGGCTGATCTCATGGGTGCGGCCGCCGATGCGGCCCCGGACGGATTCGCGGTCGCCGCGGGTGTTGGTGGCGCGGGGCAGCATGGCGTACTCGGCGGTGACCCAGCCCTCGCCGCTGCCCTTGCGCCAGCGGGGGACGCCTTCGGTGACGGAGGCCGTGCACATGACCTTGGTGTCGCCGAAGGAGACGAGGACGGAGCCCTCGGCGTGCTTGCTCCAGCCGCGTTCGATGGTGACGGGGCGGAGCTGTTCGGGGGTGCGGCCGTCGATGCGTGACATGGCGCAAGAGCCTAGCCGTACGCGCGTCGGGGCCCCTGCCCGAGGTCGGGCGGGGCCCCTGGATCCGGCGTGGGGAGCGGGCCGGGTGCGCGGTCCCGGTCCGGTCCGTGCTCAGGACCGTGGTGGCGCGGTGTGCGCGGGTGTCACATGAGGTCTTCGATCTCGGCCGCGATGGGGTCGGCGTCGGTTCCGATGACGACCTGGATGGCGGTGCCCATCTTGACGACGCCGTGGGCGCCCGCGGCCTTGAGAGCGGCTTCGTCGACCTTGGCGGGGTCGACGACCTCGGTACGCAGGCGGGTGATGCAGCCCTCGACCTCTTCGATGTTGTCGATGCCGCCGAGCCCGGCAACGATCTTCTCAGCCTTGGTGGCCATGTTCGTTCTCCCTGATCCGAACCGCTTTGTCGCAGTAACCCACAGTTGGCCCATCTTTGCGAGCGGTCATGTCGTGGGTGCCCAATGATGGCGTCACGACAGCGGAACCGTCGTCAACTGGTCTACACCACCCGGTGGACCGGCGACAAACCCGCGGCCGGCGACTCCCGCGCCCGGGCCGGCCGCCGCATCCAGTGAGCGTCCAGCGAAGGGGACCGGATGAGCGCCGACAGTCCCGCGAGCGCCGGCCAGGCGCCGAGCCCTCTGCGTGAGCGGTGGAACCGGTTCTTCCAGGGCCTGCAGAAGATGGGCCGCAGCCTTCAGCTGCCGATCGCGGTGCTGCCTGCGGCCGGCATCCTCAACCGGCTGGGGCAGCCGGACGTGTTCGGCGACGACGGCCTGGGCTGGACGAACGTCTCGAAGGTGATGGTCGGCGCGGGCGGCGCCCTGCTGGACGGTGCGCTGGGCCTGCCGCTGCTGTTCTGCGTGGGCGTGGCCATCGGCATGGCGAAGAAGTCGGACGGGTCGACGGCGCTGGCGGCGGTGGCCGGGTTCCTCGTCTACTACAACGTGCTGCGCCAGTTCCCGGAGGACTGCCCCGAGGGGGCGACGGCGGTGCCGGGCGTGGGCTGCCAGGTGACGGAGGACCCGGCGACGGTGACGGCGTTCACCTTCCAGAACCCGGGGGTGTTCGGCGGCATCGTGGTGGGCCTGATGGCGGCGTACTTCTGGCAGCGGTTCCACCGGACGAAGCTGGTGGACTGGCTGGGCTTCTTCAACGGCCGCCGTCTCGTCCCGATCATCATGGCGTTCGCGGCGATCGTGTTCGCCGCGCTGTGCCTGTGGGTGTGGCCGCCGATCGGTGACGCGCTGGAGAGCTTCAGCGACTGGATGAGCGACCTGGGCGCGTGGGGCGCGGGCGTGTTCGGCATCGCGAACCGGGCGCTGCTGGTGGTGGGGCTGCACCAGTTCCTGAACGTGCCCATCTGGTTCCAGTTCGGCAGCTACACCAAGCCGGACGGCACGGTGGTGCACGGCGACATCAACATGTTCCTGGCGGGCGACCCGACCGCCGGTCAGTTCCTGTCGGGCTTCTTCCCGATCATGATGTTCGCGCTGCCGGCGGCGGCGCTGGCGATCACGCACTGCGCGCGGCCGGACCGCCGCAAGGAGGTCGGCGGCCTGATGCTGTCGGTGGCGCTGACGTCGTTCGTGACCGGCATCACCGAGCCCATCGAATACTCGTTCCTGTTCGTCGCGCCGGCGCTGTACGTGATCCACGCGCTGTTGACGGGTGTGTCGATGGCGGTGACGTGGGGGCTCGGGGTGCACGACGGGTTCAGCTTCTCGGCGGGCCTCATCGACTACGTCATCAACTGGAACCTGGCGACCCGGCCGTGGGCGATCATCCCGATCGGCCTGTGCTTCGCCGCCGTGTACTACGTGATCTTCCGCTTCGCGATCACGAAGTTCGACCTCAAGACGCCGGGACGGGAGCGCGAGGAGGAGGTGGAGGACACCACCAAGGCGTAGCCCGCCCGGTCACCCCCTAGGCTGGGGGCGGCTGAACCGGCCCTCGGACCCTTCCGGTCCGGGGGTCTTTCGGTGTGCGCGCAGGTGGTCCGGCGGGCGGCCGGCCAGTGGGCCCGCCCGGGGTTCCGCTTCGCCGTCCGCGGGCCTTCCTCGGCGGCCACGGTGCGTAGCCCCGCGGTTGCGGAACTGACGGGTTCCTTATATGGCCTTCATCGTGTTAGAACAGGTCTACACCACTGAGTGGTGTAGACCACCGGACGCCGCCGTCTCCCTTCCTGTGCACGGGCGGCGCCATGCCCCCTGGAGGAAGTTGTGTCCACGGCCAGCGCCGCTCCCGCGGCCGAGAAGAAGAAGGGTTCCGGCGTGATGGCTGTGCTGCAGCGCATCGGCCGCAGCCTGATGCTGCCGGTGGCCGTCCTGCCCGCGGCCGCCCTGCTGGTACGCCTCGGCAACACCGACATGCTCGGGCGCCCGGAATTCCCGGCCTTCCTGACGAAGATCGCGTCGTTCATGACCGCCGGCGGCAACGCGATTCTCGACAACATGGCCCTGCTCTTCGCGGTGGGCATCGCCATCGGCTACGCGAAGAAGTCGGACGGCTCGACCGCGCTCGCCGCCGTGGTCGGCTACCTGGTCTTCAAGAACGTCCTCGGAACCTTCTCCGACAGCAGCCTGCCCAAGCAGGAAGCCATCGTCGACGGCAAGATCGTGATGGTCGAGCAGGCAGTGGACGCCAAGGTGCTCGGCGGTGTCGTCATGGGCCTCGTCGTGGCTCTGCTCTACCAGCGCTTCTACCGCACCAAGCTGCCCGACTGGGCAGGCTTCTTCGGCGGCCGCCGTCTGGTCCCGATCCTGTCGGCGTTCGCCGGTCTGCTCATCGGTATCGCCTTCGGCTACATCTGGCCGGTCCTCGGCACGGGACTGCACAACTTCGGTGAGTGGCTGGTCGGTTCCGGCGCAGTGGGCGCAGGCATCTTCGGTGTCGCGAACCGCGCCCTGATTCCGGTCGGCATGCATCACCTGCTGAACTCCTTCCCGTGGTTCCAGGCGGGCGAGTACGAGGGCAAGAGCGGCGACATAGCCCGCTTCCTCGCCGGCGACCCGACCGCCGGCCAGTTCATGACCGGCTTCTTCCCGATCATGATGTTCGCCCTGCCCGCTGCCTGCCTGGCGATCGTGCACTGCGCCCGCCCGGAGCGCCGCAAGGTGATCGGCGGCATGATGTTCTCCCTCGCGCTGACCTCGTTCGTCACCGGCGTCACGGAGCCCATCGAGTTCACCTTCATGTTCATCGCGCCCGTCCTGTACGCGATCCACGCGGTACTCACCGGTGTTTCGATGGCCCTGACCTGGGCGCTGGGCATGAAGGACGGCTTCGGCTTCTCCGCCGGCGCGGTCGACTTCTTCCTCAACCTCGGGATCGCGACCAACCCGTGGGGTCTCGCGCTCGTCGGTCTCTGCTTCGCAGCGGTCTACTACGCGGTCTTCCGATTCGCGATCACGAAATTCAACCTCCCCACCCCGGGCCGTGAATCGGATGAGGAGTTGGCCGAAATGGCGAAGGCGGAGGCCAAGTAGGCCGGAAAGAAAAGAAAGCATCTACCGAATACTCCGGCCGCTCAGCGGTCGGAGTATTCGGCGTTCTGGGCCCTTGAATGAACCAAGCAGGCCCCCTTCTGCCAGAGGGGAAAAATGATCCGGAGGTTCCAGTGAGCATGCCCATACGAGGACGGCTTGATCACTGGAAGATGACCCCCCTAGGCTCACCACCAGGCCAAATGGCCACGACCAACGAGAAAAGTGGGGAAACATGAGCCTTCAAGCTCTGCGCGATCTGAATTTCACTGCGCTGTCCGACGAGGAGGCTGCTGCCGCCTCCGGCGAGGGAAAGCCGAGCCGCGCCCGGTGTGAGTGGATCTTCTCTCAGATCGGCAATCCGATGAGCTGCAGCCACGGGGACTACTACAAGCTCTGGAAGTCGCTCGGCTGCCACAAGCTGTAGTTCGGATCTGCGCCCGCCTCTTCCCGAGGCGGGCGCACTCCATTTCCTCACCTGGAGTTCTTCGGTGAAGTGGAAGAGATACCACACGTATCAGTCGGGGGACACCGACTGCGGCCCGGCATGCGTGCGCGCCGTACTCATGCGGCACGGGACGGTGGTCGACGCGGCGATCCTGCGCGAGTCCACGGGGCTGGGTGAGCGCGGCTCCAGCCTTCTGCGTCTGCAGGAGGTGCTGCGCGGCCACGGGGTCGACAGCGCCCTGCTCCGGCTCGACACCGATCAGCTGCGACAGGCCGTGAGCCTCGCGGGCCCGGCCATCATCCTGCTGGACGAAGACGGCCACCGGCACTTCGTGGTGGTCCATCACGCCTCCGACGACGGCCGGTTCGTCATCGGCGATCCCATGGCGGAGCGTCCGATGCGGGTCGCACCCGACGTCCTTGCCGCGGTGTTCCACGGAGAAGCCCTGGTCACCGACCGGCCCGCCGCGCGGCTGCCGCTGGGGGCGAGGATCCGGCACTCCCCTGCGGCATGCCTGCTGCGGGAGGCGGTACGGCCCCACCGGGGGCGGCTGCTCCTCATTCTGCTGGCGACCGTCGCCGTGGCAGCAATGGCACTCCTGAACAGTCTGTTCCTGCAGATCGCCGTGGACCGCGTCCTTCGGGACAGCTCCCGGTGGGCACTGGGGGCCATGTCCGCCGCGTTCATCGGGATCGCCCTGGCGGCAGCGGGAGTGCAGTACCTGCGGGGCCGGGCCATCGTCGGACTGAGCCAGTCGCTCCAGCAACAGCTGTCGGAGCGCTATCTGCGCAAACTGCTGCGTCTGCCCGACAGGTACTTCACCGGCCGCCGGGCAGGGGACCTGGTCAGCCGGCTGGACGACGTGCAGGAGATCCAAGGGCTGGTCACGACCGCAGCCGTCAGAGCGGCCGTCGACGTATGCGTGGTGCTCTCCGTCGGCGGTTACCTCCTGGTCACCGAACCGGTGTTGTTCCTGGTCCTGATTCCGCCCACGGTCGTCAACGTCGCCAGCTCGGTCTGGCTCTACCCGCACATCAGAAACGCAGCGGCGGAGGCACTCCAGCGGGACGCCACGTTGAAGTCCGAGGCACTGGCGGTCCTGCGTGGCCACACGGAGCTGACCGGTTACGGCAAGCACGAGTACGCCTTCGGCCGCATGCGTACAGCGCTACGGCGCCGGGTGGACTCGGAGACCCGCCTCGGACGACTCGAGAACATCAACGCGGTGATCAAGACCACCAGCCAGACCGTCTTCACCGTGGTGGCGGTGTGGCTCGGGCTGAGCAGCATGCTCTCCGGCCAGCTCACCGTCGGCCAGGTCTTCGGATTCCTGACCATGGCCGGCTACTTCCTCGGCGCGATGGATTCCGTCGCATCGCTCCAGATCACCGTCCAGCGCACGTCTGCCGCCCTGGGCCGTTACCGTGACGTGGTCCTGCAACGCGACGACCCCCGACTGGGCCTTCCGGCACACCTGTCCGAGCTCCCTTCGGTTCGGCCCGACATCACGGTCACCTCACTCCGCTTCCGGCACCCCACGGCCCGGCACGACGCACTCACCGGGATCGACCTCGACATCCCGTACGGCTCGACCATGCTCCTCAGCGGTACCAACGGCTCGGGCAAGAGCACACTCCTGGCCCTGCTCGGGGGCCGGTACCCCGACTACGGAGGCAGCATCACCCTCGGCGGGGCCGAGATCAGCCGCATCCCTTCGGCCGAACTCCCCCGCCACATCCTGTACGTACCGGAAAACCCTTCGCTCTTCACCGCCTCACTGCGCGAGAACCTGACCCTGGGTGTTCCCCACGACACCGCAGACATATTCGAGGCCTGCCGTGTCGCGTGCTTCATGGAGGTCGTGGAGAGCCTTGCCGAAGGGCTGGACGAACCGATACGGGAATCGGGCGCGGGACTCTCCCGCGGCCAGCTCCAGCGCCTGTCCATAGCGCGTGCCGTGCTGCACGGCCCCCGCGTCTACCTCTTCGACGAGACGTTCAGCGGCATCGACCGGGACACGTTCGCCCGTATCTGGGAGGCGCTGCGCATCGTCGAAGGGACCAAGGTCGTGGTCTCACACGGACACGTCGCGGACGTCACCTTCGACCTGGAACTCTCTCTCACCCCGTCGACCGACCTCTGCCAGGAAAGCACCCCTCTGTCATGAAGTTCGCCGAACTGCTCGAACTCGCCCACGTATCCGGAGGCGTCCCGGATTCCCGCCTGGCATCCGACCTGGCGCTGATCACGTCGGTGTCAGCCGATCTCGCGGACACGCCGCTGCGCAGTTCGGACCCTGCCGAACTCGCGGAGCGATACGCCTCCCACATCCCCCGCCCGGTGAGCGCGGTCGTGCTCACGCTGAACGAGGAGGAGCACATCGCCCGCTGTCTCGACGCACTCGGCTCCGACGTGGACGCCTGTCTCCTGATCGATTCCGGATCCACCGACGGGACCGTGGACCAAGCACTGCGCGTACGGGGGGACGCTCGGGTGGTGCACGCCGCCTGGGCCGACGACTTCTCGCGTCAACGCAATCTCGCGTTCGATGAGGTGGCCGACGGCTGGTTGTGCCACGTCGACGCCGACGAGGTCCTCACATCCACCCACAGGGGCAGGCTGCGCCGGGTGCTGTCGTTGCTCGACCACCTGCTCCCGGACACCGACTTCGTGGTCTCCCCCGTCATCGCCGACACCGACGACGGACCCGTGTACACGAACACGCAGCGGGTGCTTCGGACCTCAGGGCCGTTCCGCTTCCGCGGACGGGTGCACGAACACCCCTACGGGCCGGACGGGAGCCCGCCCGCCCGCGTCCAGGTGGATGTCCGATTCGATCACTTCGGGTACCTGCCCGAAGTGATCGAGAAGCGGGGCAAGCGGGACCTGTACCACCGGCTGGACGAATTGTCGCGGAGCGAGGAACCGGACAATCCGAAGTGGGTGTACTACCAGGTCAGAGACGGCATCGACCCCCGGTCGGTGACGGAACGGGACCTGCGTTCCGCCTTCTCGCTGCTGGCCGCCCACACGCCGGACGTCGTCCCGGCCGGGCCGCCGTGCTACCGGTCCGAGCGCGTCGCCGATGCCTGGAGCCTGCTGTGCGAGCTGGCCCTCGGCCTCGGTGACGCGGCAGCGCTGAAGAAGTACACGGCTCTCCTGCGGGAAGCGGGCCGGACGGTGGAGGCGACCTACTACGGAGCCCTGGGGCGGTCCAGCGGGCTCCTCCGCGAGCTGTCCGCACTCGTCGACGAGATCGACGCGGCCCGGGACGGCGAGCGGCCGGACAATCGCCACCTCATGGCCCGGTTGCTCACCCTGCAGTCGACGCTGGCTCTCGCCAGCGGCCGGTACGACAGGGTCGTACCGGCCTACCGGGATGCCGCCGAACGGGGCGGCGGTCAGGGCATGATCCAGGACTTCCGCATGCTGGCGGGCGTTCTGGAGGACGTGCCGCACGAGTCCGTCTGACCTGCCGGCCCGGCCGGGCCTCAGATCCGGTACACCGCTCCCGGGGCCGCCAGCTCCACCGGGCCGTCGTAGACCGCGCGGGCGTCCCGCAGGTTGACCTGGGGGTCGGTCCAGGGGGCGATGTGGGTCAGGACCAGGCGGCGGGCGCCCGCCCGGGCCGCCGTCTCACCGGCCTCGCGCCCGTTGAGGTGGAGGTCGGGGATGTTCTCCTTGCCGTGGGTGAACGCCGCCTCGCACAGGAACAGGTCCGCGTCGCGCGCCAGTTCGTCCAGGACCGGGGTGACCCCGGTGTCGCCGGAGTACGTCAGCGTGCGCCCGCCGTGCTCGATGCGGATGCCGTACGCCTCCACCGGGTGCGCCACCCGCTCGGTGTGCACGGTGAACGGGCCGATGTCGAACGTGGACGGCTTGACCGTGTGGAAGTCGAACACCTCGCTCATGGAGGAAGCGGAGGGGGTGTCGGCGTACGCGGTGGTGAGCCGGTGCTCGGTGCCCTCGGGGCCGTAGACCGGCAGGGGGTCGCAACGTCCGCCGTCGTGCCGGTAGTAGCGCGCGACGAAGTAGCCGCACATGTCGATGCAGTGGTCGGCGTGCAGGTGACTGAGGAAGATCGCGTCGAGGTCGTAGAGACCGCAGTGGCGCTGCAGCTCGCCCAGGGCGCCGTTGCCCATGTCGAGGAGCAGCCGGAAGCCGTCGGCCTCGAGGAGGTAGCTCGAACAGGCCGAATCCACGGACGGGAACGACCCCGAGCAGCCGACGACGGTGAGCTTCATGGAGCAGAAACCTCCGCTGCGGGGATGTGGGAACGGGGGTTGTGCGGTCCGTCGAGCGTAAGACGCAAAACGTGTGGTCGCTCCTTCGCCAGGGGTGGTTGTGGGCGAACTCACCTGCGCTGTCACCGGTTCGGCTGGAAGCGGGGCGTGGGGGGCTGGCGAACGGGCGCGCGGCCGGGGCCCGCGCCGGTACGGTCGGGGTCATGGACACGTCCTGGTGGCTCGCACTCGCCGCGGTGGTACTGCTCGCCCTGGTCGCCGCGCTCGTCGACGGGTGGGGCCGGGGCCACCGTCCCGCCGGGCGCGGGACCGCGCTCCGGACCCGGGGGCGGGAGGGCGGGCCGCAGCCGGCGGAGATCTGGTGGGCCGGGGTGCCCTTCGAGGACCGGCCGGGGAACAAGGACCGGCCGTGCCTGGTGCTGGCGGTGCGCGGGGAACGGGTCACGGTCGCCAAGATCACGACGAAGTCGGGCGGCGGGCGCGCCGGTGTGATCCCGCTGCCGCCGGGTTCCGTCGGCGATGTCCGCGGACGGGCCAGTTTCCTGCAGACGGACGAGCTGCGGGACGTGCCGCTGTGGGACTTCCGCCGCCGCGTCGGACCGGTCGACCCGGCCCTGTGGGACCAGGTCCGTCACCTGGCGGGGTGAGAGGCCGCGGGCCCGGCGGGGGGTGCAGACTCCCGGGTCCGGTGGAGGATGCATTCCCGGGTCCGGCGGAGGGCGTGGGCTCCCGGCACGACGAAGGGCGCGGCTCCGGGCACGATTGACGGCGCGGACCCCCAGCACGACGAAGGTGGGGATCCCGGCCGGCGCGGCGGCGCAGGCTCCCCGGCACGGTGAAGATCGCGGCTCCCGGACAGGACACGGCGAAGGGGCCAGAGCGGTGTGCTCCGGCCCCTTCGGGGTGCCCGGGTGCGGGCGAGCGGTGGGCCTCAGGCCCAGAGCTGGCCCTGGAGTGCCTCGATGGCCTGTTCGGTCGTCGGGGCGGTGTAGACGCCGGTGGAGAGGTACTTCCAGCCGCCGTCGGCGACCACGAAGACCACGTCGGCGCTCTCCCCCGCCTTCAGCGCCTTCTTCGCCACGCCGATCGCGGCGTGCAGGGCGGCGCCGGTCGAGACGCCCGCGAAGATGCCCTCCTGCTGGAGGAGCTCGCGGGTGCGGGTGACCGCGTCGGCGGAGCCGACGGAGAAGCGGGTGGTCAGCACGGAGGCGTCGTACAGCTCGGGGACGAAGCCCTCGTCGAGGTTGCGCAGGCCGTAGACCAGGTCGTCGTAGCGCGGCTCGGCGGCGACGATCTTCACGTCGGGCTTGTGCTCGCGCAGGTAGCGGCCCACGCCCATCAGGGTGCCCGTGGTGCCGAGGCCGGCCACGAAGTGGGTGAGGGACGGCAGGTCGGTGAGGATCTCCGGGCCGGTGGTGGCGTAGTGCGCGCCGGCGTTGTCGGGGTTGCCGTACTGGTAGAGCATGACCCAGTCGGGGTGCTCGGCGGCGAGTTCCTTGGCGACCCGGACGGCGGTGTTGGAGCCGCCCGCGGCCGGCGAGGGGATGATCTCCGCGCCCCACATGGCGAGCAGGTCCCGGCGCTCCTGCGAGGTGTTCTCGGGCATCACGCACACGATGCGGTAGCCCTTGAGCCTCGCGGCCATGGCCAGGGAGATGCCGGTGTTGCCGGAGGTGGGTTCGAGGATGGTGCAGCCCGGGGTGAGGCGGCCGTCCTTCTCCGCCTGCTCGATCATGAACAGCGCCGGGCGGTCCTTGATGGAGCCGGTGGGATTGCGGTCCTCCAGCTTGGCCCAGATCCGCACGTCGTCGGACGGCGACAGCCGCGGCAGGCACACCAGGGGGGTGTTGCCCACCGCGGCCAGCGGGGAGTCGTAACGCATCGGCGATCAGGCCATTCGTGCCGGTCGCCCGGCCGCGGCGGCCGAGCCCCCGGCGACGGCGGGAAGGATCGTCACGCTGTCGCCGTCGGTCAGCTTGGTGTTGATGCCGTCGAGGAAGCGGACGTCCTCGTCGTTGAGGTAGACGTTGACGAAGCGGCGCAGCTGCTCGCCGTCCACGATGCGGCCCTGGATGCCCGCGTGCCGGGTGTCGAGGTCGGCGAAGAGCTCGGCGAGGGTGTTCCCGTTGCCCTCCACCGCCTTCTGACCGTCGGTGTACTGGCGGAGGATGGTCGGGATGCGGACCTCGATGGCCATGGCGAAGGGCTCCTGTCGGAAGGTGTCGTCTGGTCGGTGGGCGCGCGGCGGCGCGGAGTGCGTGGTGACGCGGGTGGTGCGGGGCGGTCGCCGGGGCTCACGGGCCGTACGGCGGCAGGGGTCGTCAACAGATGGCGCTGGCGAGCCTGCACAGGTCGACGTGCAGCCGCGCCACGAGCATGCTGCCCGGCGTCTTGTCGCTCACGTCAGGGAGAACCATGCGGTCATCGTATCGATTCCCGATACGCCGATCCGAGTGTGATCTCACACTGTGGATGATGAACGCCCGGGGATCGAGACCGTGCAGGTGGGAGGTGCGGTGCGGGGCCCGCGGAGCGGCGGTCAGTACGCCTCCACGATCTTGACCTCTTCCTCCGTGACCTCGCCGTCCACGATGCGGAAGGAACGGAACTGGAAGTCGCCGAGGCCGTCGGTGTCGGCGGTGGACACCAGCACGTAGTGGGCGCCGGGCTCGCTCGCGAGATCGATGTCGGTGCGGGAGGGGTGCGCCTCGGTGGCGGTGTGCGAGTGGTAGATGACCACGGGTTCTTCGTCGTTGTCGTCCATCTCGCGGTACAGCCGCAGCAGGTCCTTGGAGTCGTACTCGTAGAACGTGGGCGAGCCGGCGGCGTTCAGCATGGGGATGAAACGCTCCGGGCGGTCGGAGCCCGCCGGCCCCGCCACCACTCCGCACGCCTCGATGGGGTGGTCCTCGCGGGCGTGGGCGACGATCCGGTCGTAGAGCGCCTGGGTGATGGTCAGCATGAGGCTCAGGATAAGCAGACGGGCCGTCCCGTACCGAGGGGTGGTACGGAACGGCCCGGATGCCGGACGCCGAGCGGCTGGCCGCGGGGAGCGCCACGAGTGCTCCCCGCGGCCGGCGTCCTGGGAGGGGAAGGATCGGTCCCCGTCGGGGACGTCAGAGCGACTTCGTCGCCGCGGTCTCGGGCTCCTCGGCACGGGCGTCCGTCGACTCGCCGCTGTCGCGGCGGCGGACGAACTCCAGGAAGGAGTTGAGCTCCCGCTTGACCACGGGGGCCAGCAGGTACAGACCGATGATGTTGAAGATGGCGAGCAGGAAGAGAGCCGAGTCGGCGAGGCTGATCAGCGAGTCGAGCGAGAGCAGGGACCCGGCGATCACGAAGACGCTCCAGGTCGCCTTGAACGTCATCTCGCTGACCTTGCTCCGGCCGAACAGGTACGTCCAGGACTTCAGGCCGTAGTAGCCCCAGGTCAGGATCGTGGAGAAGGCGAACAGCAGCACGGCCACGGTCAGCAGGTGCGGGAACCAGGGCATCACGGTCCCGAAGGCGTCGGAGGTGATGGTGACACCGCCGACGTTCTGGTTCTGGCGGGCAGCCTCCCAGCTCGGGGGAGCCGCGATGACGATGGTCAGCGCGGTCATGGTGCAGACGATGACCGTGTCGATGAACGGCTCCAGCAGGGCGACCAGGCCCTCGCTGGCGGGGTGCTTGGTCTTGACCGCGGAGTGAGCGATGGGCGCGGAGCCGATGCCGGCCTCGTTGGAGAAAGCGGCGCGCTGGAAGCCGACGATCAGGGCTCCGATGATGCCGCCGGCGACGCCGTCGGCCTCGAAGGCACCCCGGAAGATGGTGCCGATCGCGTCGGGCACAGCGGTGATGTTCGCCAGGATCACGATCAGGCAGGCCACGACGTACATGATCGCCATGGAGGGGACCAGCCGGCTGGTGACGGAGGCGATGGAGCGGATGCCGCCCAGCAGCACCAGACCGACCAGGGTGGCGACGACCAGACCGAAGAACACGGCACCGGCGGAGGAGGCCAGGAAGCCGTCCTCGCCGCCGAAGGTGGAGGAGATCTGGGCGTAGCTCTGGTTGGTCTGGAACAGGTTGCCGCCGAACAGACCGAAGAAGAGGATCATGGCGGAGGCCAGGACGGCCAGCACCTTGCCCAGCTTGGCGCCGCCGCGGCCGAAGCGCTCGGCGAGCCCCTTGGGCAGGTAGTGCATCGGGCCGCCGGAGACGGTCCCGTCGGCGTGCTCCTCGCGGTACTTCACACCGAGGGTGACCTCGACGAACTTGGTGGCCATCCCGAGGAGGCCGCAGAGGATCATCCAGAAGGTGGCGCCGGGGCCGCCGATGGACACGGCGACGGCCACACCGGCGATGTTACCCAGGCCGACGGTCCCGGAGACCGCGGCGGTCAGCGCCTGGAAGTGGTTGACCTCACCGGGGGCGTCCTTCTCGTCGTACTTCCCGCGTACGACGTCCAGGGCGAGTTTGATCTTGCGGGCCTGGACGAGTCCGAACCAGCCGGTGAAGACCAGACCGGCGATGACGAGCCACGCGACGATGAGCGGGAGCTCGGCGCCGCCGACGGGAACGGTGTAGAAGACGATGTCGCCGACTGTGGTCGCGACAGGGTCGAAGAAATCACTTACTGCGTCGTCGATGTTTTGAGTGATGGAGTCGAGTGACATCGAACTTCCTCAGGCGCGGGGACGTGCTGGCGTGCGCAGCTGAGCGGGGGGTCGTGTGGGCCCGAGCCCACGTCCCGTTCGGCGACGGCGGCGGACGGCGGGCGGTTCGACCCGGCCGTCGTCCGTTGGTCGTGCTGGTCCTGCACACCGGCGGTGGCCGGCTTCGTTTGCTCACGGCAAGGGGTGGGGGCCGCAAACAAGTTGCCGATTTTTACCACGCCGTTCACCCGCATCCGAGTGACGCACGTCACAGAACACCGCCCCTGTGGAATAAATCCACGGGGCGGTGACGGGATCGTTATGCGGACTTGAGCTTCCCCTGAGCGAACGAAACCCGGGGACTTATGTGGATGCATGGGGCATCTTTATGGCATGAGCGTCGCGACGAGCGTCTCCTGGAGACCGCCCAGCCACAGGTAGGCCATCACCATCGGCTTGCGGGCGTCCTCGTCGGGCAGCCCGAAGAGCACATCGGTGTCGTCCTCGTCGTCGATCTCCAGACGGGAGCCGATCGCCAGGCGCAGATCGTTCAGGGCACCGAGCCACTGCCGGGACTCCGCCGGCGACAGCTTCAGCACCGCGCCGCCCTCCCCGCCGGAGCGGAGGGCGTCCAGGGTGCGGATGACCGCGAGGGCGTTCTCCCGTTTGCCGGCGCGCAGGTCGTTCTCGGTGAAGCGGCGGAACTCCGCGGAGTACGTCCGCTGCTCCTCGGCCTCACTCGGCGAGGCGGGCCCCTCGGGGTCGCTGTAGGCGTCGGGGAAGAGGCGGCGCAGCACCGGGTCGGAGGGCGGTTCGCTCGGGCCGTCGGCGAAGAGTTCGGCGAGCGGGTCGCCGGGGGCGTCCTCGGCGGGCCCGGGGCCGATGAGCTCCATCAGCTGCACGGCCAGTGACCGGATGATGGAGATCTCGACGTCGTCGAGGGCGACGGCCGCGCCGCCGCCGGGGAGCGGTTCGAAGTGTCCGGGCATGGAGGCGATCGCTACTTCCGGTCCTGCGCAGGGGGCGGGTGGGGTCCGGAAGGTCACTTCCGGTCGTGCTGGAGGGTGGCCCACAGGCCGTAGCCGTGCATGGCCTGGACGTCGCGTTCCATCTCCTCGCGGGTGCCGCTGGAGACGACCGCCCGGCCCTTGTGGTGGACGTCGAGCATGAGCTTGGTGGCCTTGTCCTTGGAGTAGCCGAAGTACGTCTGGAAGACGTACGTCACATAGCTCATGAGGTTGACCGGGTCGTTGTGCACGATGGTGACCCAGGGGACGTCGGGCTCGGGCACGGCGAAGGTCTCCTCCGCCGACTCGGTGCGTTCGATCTCCAGGGGTGCGGGTGACGTCACACTGCCCATGCTGCCACCGCAGGGGGGTGGACGCACAAACCGGCCCGCCAGAACGGCAGTCGACACGCCTCCACGGGGAAATCGTCAAACTGACGAAATGGGGGTAGCATCGTCGTATGAACACAGCGGATCCAGGGCTGTCGACGGCTGCCGGACGCGACGCGTCCGAGCGCTCGGGCGGCGGCGGACGGCGACTGGGCGTCCCCTCGACGGCGCTCTTCACGGACCAGTACGAGCTGACCATGCTGCAGGCGGCCCTGAGCGGCGGCACCGCCGGACGGCGCAGCGTGTTCGAGGTCTTCACCCGGCGGCTGCCCGGCGGCCGGCGCTACGGCGTGGTGGCCGGCACCGGGCGCGTGCTGGACGCGGTGGAGAACTTCCGCTTCGAGCCGGAGATCCTGGCCTTCCTGCGCGAGAAGCGGATCGTCGACGCCGACACCCTCGACTGGCTGGCGGACTACCGCTTCACCGGCGACATCTGGGGCTACCCCGAGGGCGAGGTGTACTTCCCGGGCTCCCCGCTGCTGCGGGTGGAGGGCAGCTTCGCCGAGTGCGTGCTGCTGGAGACCGTGATCCTCTCCATCCTCAACCACGACTCCGCCATCGCCGCCGCGGCCTCCCGGATGTCCTCGGCCGCCGGGGACCGCCCGCTGATCGAGATGGGCGCCCGGCGCACCCACGAACTCGCCGCGGTGGCCGCCTCCCGCGCCGCGTACATCGGCGGCTTCGCCTCCACCTCCGACCTGGCGGCCGGGTTCCGCTACGACATCCCGACCGTCGGCACCTCCGCGCACGCCTTCACCCTGCTGCACGACAGCGAGCGGGACGCCTTCCGCGCCCAGGTCGACTCCCTCGGCGAGGGCACCACGCTGCTGGTGGACACCTACGACGTGGCCGAGGCGGTCCGCACCGCCGTCGAGGTGGCCGGCCCGGAGCTGGGCGCGGTGCGTATCGACTCCGGCGACCTGCTGCTGGTGGCGCACCGCGTCCGGCAGCAGCTCGACGCGCTCGGCGCCACCGGCACGAAGATCACCGTGACCTCGGACCTGGACGAGTACGCCATCGCCTCGCTGGCCGCGGCGCCGGTGGACGCCTACGGCGTCGGCACCCAGCTGGTGACCGGCTCCGGGCACCCCACGGCCTCGATGGTCTACAAGCTGGTCGCCCGGGCCGAGTCGGACGACCCGACGGCGCCGCTGGTGCCGGTGGCGAAGAAGTCCACCGGCGGCAAGACCTCCGTCGGCGGCCGCAAGTGGGCCGCGCGGCGCCTGGACGAGGACGGCGTCGCCGAGGCCGAGGTGGTCGGCACCGGGCCGGTCCCCGACGAGCTGGCCGACCGGCAGCTGCTGGTGCAGCTGGTCAAGGGCGGCGAGGTGCTCGTCCGGGAGCCGCTGGACGTGATCCGCGACCGGCACATCACCGCCCGCGCGGGCCTGCCGCTGTCCGCCACCCAGCTCTCCCGCGGGGAGGCCGTCCTGCCGACCGAGTACCTCCACGGCCCCTCGGGCCACTGAGAACGCACCGCACCCCCGGGGGACGCGACCGGGGCACGGGAGGCCGTGCCGTGCCCCTGTCCGCATCGCCCGCCGTTGCCTAGGCTCGGTGGTTCACCGGCCGGGCCGCTTCCACCCGACCTCCACCCGAAGGACACCCACCATGCGCCGCGCCTTGATCGTCGTCGACGTGCAGAACGACTTCTGCGAGGGGGGCAGCCTCGCCGTGACCGGCGGGGCCGACGTGGCCGCCGCCATCACCGAGCTGATCGGGCAGGCCCCGGCCGGATACCGGCACGTCGTGACCACCCGCGACCACCACATCGCCCCCGGCGGCCACTTCGCCGACAACCCGGACTACGTCGACACCTGGCCCGCCCACTGCGTGGCCGGCACCGAGGGCGCGGGCTTCCACCCGAACTTCGCCCCCGCGGTGCTGTCCGGCGCGGTCGACGCCGTGTTCGACAAGGGCTCGTACTCCGCCGCCTACAGCGGGTTCGAGGGGACCGACGAGAACGGCACCACGCTGGCCGACTGGCTGCGCTCCCGCGAGATCGACGAGGTCGACATCGTGGGCATAGCCACCGACCACTGCGTGCGGGCCACCGCGCTGGACGCGATGAGCGAGGGTTTCCGCGCCCAGGTGCTGCTCGACCTCACCGCCGGGGTGGCCCGGGAGACCACCGAGCGGGCCCTGGAGGACATGCGCGCCGCGGGCGTGGAGCTGACCGGGAAGCCGGTCGTCGGGCACTGAGGCCGGTCCGGCGGGTCATGCCGGAGCGGACCGGGGTCCCTCGTCCGGGTCGGACCGGGTCAGGGGGCCCGTGAGCCCGGGGGATCCGGCCCAGGGTCCCCGGCCACGCCGAGGCCCTGGCCGCGCCGGTCCGGCGCCGGGCCGGGAGCCGCCGCCCTCCGCCTCGGCCGCCGGAGGCGCCGTCCCGCCTCAGGCGGGGGCCGCCGGGCGTCGGAGCAGCGCCCGGATCGGCTGCCAGAGCTCCACCGCCAGCTCGGGGCCGGTCAGCGGGCCCGGGCAGGGCGCGGTGCGCCATATCAGGCCGTCGGGATGGTGCAGGACCGCGGTGATCTCGTCGGGGGTCGGCGGGGCCGCGTTGCCCCGCAGGTACACCGCCCGCAGACCCAGGTTGCGCAGCCTGGTCAGGGCGCGCGCCCGGTTGCCGGCGTGCACGAGGACGCGCACCGCGCCGGGGCCGTCGGCGGCCGGGCGGGGCAGGTTCAGTGCCACCACCACGGTGCCGTTCGGCAGCTTGCAGAAACCTCCTGCGGCCATGCGGTCAGACCCCCGTGTCCGTCGGTGTCAATAAGAAAGCCACGGACGCACCTAAACACGGATCGGCGGCGACCCGCCAGGGGGTCGCCGCCGATCATGTTCTGACCTGCGAGAACGCGGATTACTTCACCGCGGGGCGCACCTCGAGCTCGATCGTGGAGCCGTCGCGGGCCTCCTTGGTGATCTTGATCTTGGTGTTGGTGTCAGTGATCTCGACACTGCCGCCCGGGTTCGCGGGGTCGTAGTAGGTGTGCTTGTGGTCGTTGAACTCCGACACACCCTTCGACGACTTGATCTTGGTGCGGACGCCGTCCTTGTGCAGCGTGATGCCGTCCGTGCGGAAGGTGCTGAACGTGGCGTCGTAGGTCTGGATCCGGTTGCGCATCAGCGTGCCGTCGGACCACTTCATGGCCTTCGGGTGCGCGTCGACGGGGAGGATCAGACCGGTGCCCGGGTGCTGGCTGGTGTTGTTGTCCGCCTGGGAGGTGTCCCACTTCCAGATCAACAGGCCGTTCTGGTACGGGAAGTGCTCCACCCAGTCCGGACGGCTGTTGGCGAAGCCGAAGTTGTACGGGCCGACCTTCAGGGTCTTGTCGTACGAGACGTACTGGCGGTTCTCGGCGATGTAGTACTGCGCGTAGTCCTTGGTGAAGGACGCGCCGATGCGGGAGAAGCCGGTGGCCTTCCACGCGTCGTCCGCCGTCTCGGCGTTGTCGGTGAAGAGGGCGGTGCCGTCGGCGGTCACCGAGATCCGGTCGGCCGCGAAGCCCTTGAGGGCCACACCGCCGTCGGTCTGGTAGCGGAAGCGCAGGTCGATCTTCTGGCCGGCGTAGGCGTCCAGCGGGAACACCATCGGCTTGTAGCCGTCGACCGTGCCGTGCAGGGCCGGCTTGTCACTGCCGTCACGCGGGAGCGGCTGCCCGTCCACCGTGCCGTCCAGGGCGGTCCAGTTGGCGCCGCCGTCGGTGGAGACCTCGGTGTAGAGGTAGTCGTAGTTGGCCTCGATCTCGTACCAGCCGTCGAGGGTCAGCTCCGCCGACGTCTTGCCGGTGAGGTCCACCGAACGCGTCAGGGTGTTCTTGAGGTTGTCACCGCTGCCGCTCCACCACTGCGTCTTGCCCTCGGCGGGGGTGACGACCTCGGTGGTGACGGCCTTCTTCGGCAGTTCGACGACCAGCGCCTGCTTGTGCTTGGTGTTGTACTCGGCCAGGCCCAGCTTGTGCCAGGAGTTGACACCCGCCTTGGCCCGGTCGTAGTTCAGCCAGCCCAGCTGGAGCTTGTCCCAGGCGGTCATGTCGCCGGGCAGGTCACCGATCTCCTTCTTGCCGGTGCCCAGCCAGGAACCGGAGGACATCAGGGTCCAGAAACCGGTGGAGTTCTCGCCGCCGGCCGTGTCGTAGAGGTCCGGCAGACCGAGGTCGTGGCCGTACTCGTGGGCGAAGACGCCGAGTCCGCCGTTCTCCGGCTGGATGGTGTAGTCGCCGACCCAGATGCCGGTCTCGCCGATGGCCGCGCCGCCCAGCTTGTTCTGCTCCGGGCCGGTGGCACCGGCGTCGGTGCCGAACGCGTACCAGCGGTGCGCCCAGATGGCGTCCGTGCCCTGGGCGCCGCCGCCCGCGGACTCGTCCTCGCCGGCGTGCACGATCTGGAAGTGGTCGATGTAGCCGTCGGGCTCGTTGAAGTCGCCGTCGCCGTCGAAGTCGTAGCGGTCCCACTGGTCGAACTCGGCGACGTCCGCCTTGATCTCGGCGTCGGTCTTGCCGGCCGCCTTCTGCTGGGCGACCCAGGCGTCCAGACCGTCGCTGACGACGTTCCACACGCTCGTGCAGTTGCTCTGGCCGCAGGCGTTGTTGCCGTAACGGGCCTCGTTGTACGGGACCTTGACCCAGTCGGAGACCTGGCCCTCGACCGAGTAGCGGCCGGAGGACTGCTTCTCGAAGTACGTCTTGACCGACTCGGTGTTCTTGCCCTCGCCGAAGTACAGGTCCTCGAAGTGCTTCTGGTTGTAGTCCGCCTGCCAGGCGGTGGAGTTGTCCTTCTTGCGGTCCGGCTCGGCGATCTGGTTGTGCAGCGGGCCGGGAGTGCCGCCGTAGCGGCTGTCGATCTGGTCGCCGAACTCGACGAGGATCGTGAAGATCTTGTCGGTCTTCTCGCGGCCGAGCTCGACGTACTTGGTGTCGCCCTTCTTGCTCTTGAGGCCGACGACCTTGGAGCCGTGACGGTTCTTCACGGTGTTCTTGCCGGAGATGACCTGCTTCAGCGCCTCCTCGCGCTGCGCGGCCTGGGTCTTGGAGAGCGGGCCCTCGAGGTCGTGCTCGACGTGGGTCTGCTCCGCCGGGTCCTTCCGGTCCACGGTGGCCGGCCGGTCGGCCCGATCGGCCGTGTCGGCCTGGGCCAGGGTGAACGCAGAGCCGGTGGCGGTGGCCGCCGCGACGGCCACGCCTATCGCGGCCGCTCTGAACGTCCATGGTCTCGTGGTCACTTGAGAGATCCCCTCCCGCGTGCGTGTGCGCGGCAGGGGGGTTCCGGTAATGGATGCAGTCCGCGCACACGTGATCAACGCGTGTAATCAAGTGACGACATTTGACTAGAGGTTCCGCCGAAAAAACAGACCTTGACTTGAACAGATCAAAGGCGTTATGCGGAACGGGGGTTCGCATTGCGGACACACCGCCGCGAAACCGTACCCGGCGCGCAGATCCGTCCACTGGGTGGACGCCATGACTCCGTGCGCCCCCTGTGCACCGGCCCTGTCGGTTAGGTCACGCTTACTGTCCGTTCCCCTCGGGCACCCTCGGCGTTAGAGTCGGTTGGCGGATCGCCCTTGAGCCGGCGGTTGCCAGGCCGACAGCCCCCCGACTTCCGAGGACACGATGGCCATGCCCCGTCCGACTGTCGCTCAGCTCGCCTGCGGTTCGTGCACCGTGGTCCTGTCCACACTCGCCATGTTGCTGCTGTCCGGCACGAGTTCGGGCGTCGGCGTCGCGGTCGTCGCCGTCGCGGCCCTCGCCCTCGGCCTGCTGGTGGCCATGACCGTCCCGCTCGCCCGTCCGCAGCACCGGCCGCGCCCGGTGCCGGTACGGACCGCGGCCGGGCGCACCGCGCGCCCGGCACCCGTGCGGGCCACGGTCGGCGCCCCGGCCCGCGAACCAGTGCGGCAGCGCGCGGCCTCCTGACCGCCCGCCGCGTCAATTCGTGCTGACCACCACGGTCTTGGCCGCCTTGTCGTGCAGACCCTGCTTGTACGGCCGGTCGAAGTAGCTCCAGCCACCGGCGATCACGGTCCACACGCAGGCACAGCAGAAGGCGAACGGCAGCCACAGCACGGCCGCGCGCACCAGCGAGGTCTGCGTCGAGGGCGTCGCCCCGTTGTCCAGGTTGGCCACCCGCATCCTGAGCCACTTCTTGCCCAGCGTCTGGCCCATGCGCGCCGTCATCAAGGTGTCGTAGGCGATGTACAGCACCGCCGCGACCAGCGACTGCCAGAAGGAGTTGCCCACGTTGATGCGGTCGGTGTCGACGTTGTACTCGCTCACCCCGAACGGCCAGGTGAGCAGCCAGACGACGACGCCGACGAGGATCATGTCGATGATGCGGGCCAGGGTGCGCCGGCCGCTGTCCGCGAGCGGCGGCATTCCGGCGAGCGGATCGCCCTGACCGCCCGCCCCGCCGGGTCCGTAGGGACCGCCCCCTCCCCCGCCGTACGGGCCGCCGCCCCCTCCCCCGCCGTAGGGTCCGCCGCCGCCCCCGTAGGGGCCCTGGCCGCCGCCACCGCTGCCGTACGGGTCACCGCCGGGATACGGCGGGGGCTGCTCGCCGGGCGGTCGGTCGTAGGGGGAACCCTGACCCGGTCCGGAGCCCTGTCCGGGGCCGGGGGTGCCCGGGCCCCCGGGGCCGCCGGGCGGGGGGTGCTTGCGCAACGGGTCGTCGTCCGGCTGCTGGCCCGAACCGGGAGGCGGTGTGCTGCTCATGGCCCGAGTCGACCCCGAACCCCACGGCTCCGCATCCGGCGCGCCGCCGTCCGGAGTACCGGCCGCCGGCCCGGGTCCGGGGGTCAGGTCCGGAGGTCAGGTCCGGGGGCGGGGGTCAGGTCCGGGGGGCGGGCGTCAGGTCCGGAGGTCAGGGGCGGGGGCCAGGTCCCGGGGTCAGCCCGCGACGAAGGTGTGGGCCGCCTTGTCGTGCCAGCACTGGCGCCACGGCTTGTCGAACAGACACCACAGGACGCCAACGACCCCCACGGCGAGCAGTCCCGGAACGCTGTAGACGAGCCAGCGGCGCAGCGCGGCCCCGAACCCGGGCGCCTCGTGGCCCTCGATGTCCCGGACGTCCAGGCCCATCACCTTCTTGCCCAGGGTGCGGCCCCACTTGGCGGTGGGCAGCACCTCCAGGAGCACCCCGGCGAGCAGCAGGACGGCCAGCACGATGCCGAGGTGAACGGAGGTCGTGCCGTCGAGCAGCCAGACCGTGACGGTCCGTCCGGACAGCTTGGCGGTCTCGATCTTCTCCTCGATGTGGTCCATCGCCCGGCCGCCCAGCGGCACGGCGGCCACGGCGGTGACGGCGCCGAGGACGACGGTGTCCAGCAGCCGGGCGGCGAACCGCTTGCCGAGCGGGGCGGGCCGGGCCTCGGCCTGGCGCCGGGCGGCGGCCTGGAACGGATCGTCCGTCGGCGGCTTCCACGGCACGACCGGCGGCTCGTCCCCGCCCGCGAGCCGGTGCACCTGCTGCGCCCACGACGACTGTCCGCCGCCCGCGCCGCCCGCCAGCGGCCCGGAGGCCGACAGGGGCGGAGCGGCGGGCGCGGCGGCCGGGGCCGGTGCCGCGGGGGCGGGCGCCGGGGCCGGGGTGGCCGCCGCCGGTGCGGCGGGCGTGGTCCGGGGGGCGGAGGTCTGGGGCGGGACGGCCGGGGCGGCCTGCGGGCCCGACGGGGGCACCGCGGCGGCCGGGGGCGCCTGGCTCGCGGCGGCGTGGGCGGCGGCCGCCCGGCCGGCGCCGGAACCGTCCCGTCCGCCCGCGGCCGGGGCGACGGCCCGGAACGTCATGGTGCCCTCGTCCTGACGGGTACTCCCGGCCGGTGCGGCGGGCCCGGCTCCACCGGCCGCCGCGGGTGCCCCCGAGGCCGGATCGGCCGCCGCCGCGCCGTCCGTGTCGGGCGCGGACGCGAGCGGGGCCCTGGGGTCGGAGCCCCAGGAGATCCTGCGGTCCTGCCCGCCGCCGAAGCCCGACTGCCGGGAGCGGTCGGCGCCCCACGCGGAGGCCGGCTCGGGACGGCTGCCGTGCTGGGACTCGGCCGGGGACGGCGCGGGAGCGGGCGACGGCGACGGGACGGAGGCGGCCGGAGACGCGGGTGCCGGGGCGGCGGCGGGCGGTTCCTCGACCGGGTCCTCGTCGAAGAAGTGCGGGCCGGTCTCCTCGACGGCCGGCTGCGCCGGTGCCGTGCCGGGCGGCGGCGCGAGACGCTCACCGGCCGCGGGCGCCGGACGGCTCGTGCCGGGCACCCAGGAGGCACCGTTCCAGTACCGGACGTATCCAGGAATGGACGGGTCCGGGTAATACCCTTCGCGGGGCCTGTCGTCGCCCGGGGCCGGGGTTGGGGCGCTCATGTCCGTCGTCCCGTATCTGCTCGTTGGGGTGGGTCGGGGGGATACACATCTATCAGACCGCCGCGGGACCCACGGCCCGTCCGGCCGGACCGGCCCCTTTCGGGGGGCGATGTGGTACGCCCGAAGGCGCCGGAGAAACTTCCCGCGACCCGCGTAATGCTCGCGGCCCCGGCTGCTCTCTCCTCGTACGGGCCCTCCCACGGGCCGTGTCACGAGAGAGGACCACATGCCATGAACACCGTGGTGGAGCGGGAACTGGAACTGCGGCTGATCCTGTCGCCGGAACGGGCCCTGCCGGTGCCCGCCCGGCTCGTCTACCGCGCCGACGACCCCTATGCCGTGCACGTAGCCTTCCACGTCACCTCCGAGCAGCCCGTGCACTGGACGTTCGCGCGGGAGCTGCTGGTGGAGGGGGTGTTCCGGCCGTGCGGGTACGGGGACGTGCGGGTGTGGCCGTCGAAGGCGGACGGGCGCTCGCTGGTGCTGATGGCGCTGAGTTCGCCCGACGGCGACGCGCTGCTGGAGGCGCCGGCGGCGCAGGTGTCGGCATGGCTGGAGCGCACGCTGCGGCTGGTGCCGCCGGGCAGCGAGAGCGGACAGCTGGGCCTGGACGAGAAGCTGGCCGGGCTGCTCGCCCCGTGACCGCCGCGGCGGCGGTCACGGCGGCGGTCACGGGCGGGGACTCAGAAGAGTTTGCCCGGGTTGAGGAGGTCGAGGGGGTCGAAGGCCCGTTTCACGGCCCGCTGCATCTCCAGCCCGACGGGGCCGATCTCGCGGGCCAGCCACTCCTTCTTCAGGACGCCGACGCCGTGCTCGCCGGTGATGGTGCCGCCGAGTTCCAGACCGAGCGCCATGATCTCGTCGAAGGACTCGCGGGCGCGCCGCGACTCGTCGGGATCGGTGGCGTCGAAGCAGACGGTGGGGTGGGTGTTGCCGTCGCCCGCGTGGGCGACGACGCCGATCGTGAGCGCGTACTTCCCGGCGATCCGCTCCACGCCGTCGATCAGTTCGCCCAGCCGGGAGCGGGGCACGCACACGTCGTCGATCATCGTGGTGCCGCGGACCGCGTCGAGGGCCACCAGCGACATCCGCCGGGCCTGGAGGAGCAGTTCGGACTCGGCCGCGTCCTCGGCCGGGACGACCTGGGTGGCGCCCGCGGCCTCGCACAGTGCCGCGAGGGCGGCGAGGTCGGCGGCGGGGTCGGTGGTGTCGAAGGCGGCGAGCAGCAGGGCCTCGGTGGTCTCGGGCAGGCCCATGCGGGTCAGGTCGTTGACGGCCCGGACGGTGGTGCGGTCCATCAGTTCGAGGAGTGAGGGGACGTGCCCCTGGGCCATGATGCGGCACACGGCGTCGCAGGCGGCGGCGCCGGAGGAGAACTCGGCGGCCAGCACCAGCTGCTCGGGCGGCTTGGGCCGCAGGGCGAGGACGGCGCGGACGACGACGCCGAGGGTGCCCTCGGAGCCGACGAAGAGGCGGGTCAGGTCGTAGCCGGCGACGCCCTTGGCGGTGCGGCGGCCGGTGGACATCAGGCGGCCGTCGGCGAGGACGACGTCGAGGCCGAGCACGTACTCGGCGGTGACCCCGTACTTCACGCAGCACAGCCCGCCGGAGGCGGTGCCGATGTTGCCGCCGATGGTGCAGGTCTCCCAGCTGGAGGGGTCCGGCGGGTAGGCGAGGCCGTGTTCGCCGACGGCGCGGGAGAGGGCGGCGTTGACGACGCCGGGTTCGACGACGGCGATCCGGTCGACGGGGCTGATCTCCAGGATGCGGTCCATCCGGGTCAGCGAGAGCACGATGCAGCCGTCGGTGGCGTTGGCGCCGCCGGACAGTCCGGTGCGGGCGCCCTGCGGGACGACGGGAACGCGCAGCGCGGTGGCGGTGCGCATCACGTGCTGGACCTGTTCGACCGTCCGGGGCAGCACGACCACGGCCGGGGCGCCGGCCGGGCAGAACCCGGCCATGTCGTGGGCGTAGGAGGCGGTGACGTCGGGGTCGGTGAGGACGGCCTCGGGCGGCAGCCCGCCCAGGAGCCGGTCGACGAGCGGCCCGGCCGCCGCCGTGTCTGCGTCGTGTCGCGCTTCGGTACGGCTCATGATCACAGCGTGGCATCCGGGGCCATCGGTGTGAACCCCGCGTGCGGCGGCTGCCGTACGCCGGAGTGTGATCGTCGTACGGCGTGCGGGGTGGCGCACAGTGTGCGCCATGGACGACACGCCACCACAGCCCCGGGAGCAGGGGGACGCCGGGACAGCGGGGAGAGAGGGGACAGCGGGGGAACCGCCGGCGGAGCCGGGGCCGGCCTCGCGCGGGCCCGGCGGGCGCCGGCGCCGGGTGCTGATCGCCTCGGTCGCCGGGTGCGCGGTGCTCGGCGGCGCACTGACGCTGCTGCCGTGGGGGCGGGGCCCGGACGGGCCGTCGGAGCCGGAGCCGTGGGCGCGGGCCCGGGCGGCCGTCACCGCCGGGGTGCCGGCGGCGCTGCCGGATGTCGAGGCCCTGGTGGAGGACCGGGAGCGCCGGGTGCGGGACGACCCGCGGGACGCGTCGGCGTGGGCGCTGCTCGGCGCGGCCCGGGTGGAGCGGGGGCGGCGGCTGGCGGACCCGGCGTCGTACTCGCGGGCCGAGGAGGCGCTGCGGACCTCGCTGAAGGTGCGGCCCAAGGGCAACGCGGCGGCGCTGCGCGGCATGGCCGCGCTGGCCAACGCGCGCGGCGACCACGGCGGGGCCCGCACCTGGGCGGAGGCGGCGCGGAAGCTGGAGCCGAAACGCTGGACGTCGTACCCGCCGCTGATCGAGGCGTGCGCGGGGCTGGGTGACCTGGAGGCGGTGGGCCCGCTGCTGGACCGGCTGGTGAAGCTGCGCCCGGGTCCGGCCGTGAAGGCGCGCAAGGCGGCCGTGTACCGGGAGCGGGGCTGGCGGGAGGACGCGGCGGCGCAGATCGCCGACGCGGCGGCCGGGGCGGACGACCCGGCGGAGCGGGCGGCGTACCTGGCGCAGGCCGGGGAGCTGGCCTGGGAGCGGGGTGAGCGGGAGAACGCCCTGCGGCACTTCCGGGAGGCGGTGCGGCTGGACCCGGACCGGTGGGAGGCCCGGGCGGGGCAGGGCAGGGCGCTGGCGGCCCTGGGCCGGACGCCGGAGGCGCTGAGCGCCTACCGGGTGGCGCTGGCGAAGCAGCCGCTGCCCCAGTACGCCCTGGAACTGGGTGAGTTGTACGAGTCGCTGGGCAGGCGGCAGGACGCCGGGGCGCAGTACGCGCTGCTGCGCGAGCTGGTGCGGAAGGCCGCCGGGCACGGCGTCGACGGGGATCTGGTCCTCGGCCGCCTGGAGGCGGACCACGGGGACGCCGGGGCGGCCGTGCGGCGGCTGCGGGCGGAGTACCGGCAGCGGCCGTCGGCGGCGGGCGCGGACGCTCTGGCCTGGGCGCTGCACCGCGACGGGGAGCACGAGGAGGCGCTGCGGTACGCCGTGCGGGCGACGGAGGGCGAACACGGCGGCGGGGTGCGCAGCGCGCTGCACGTGTTCCACCGGGGCATGATCGAGCGGGCCCTGGAGCGGTACGGCCCGGCGCGGCGGCATCTGCGGGAGGCGTTGCGGATCAACCCGTACTTCTCGCCTCTGCGGGTGCCGGAGGCGAGGGCGGCGCTGGCCCGGCTGGGCGAGCCGTCGGTGGCGGCGGGACCCGAGTCGTCCTGAGCGGGCACGGCGTCGGGGCGGGTACCGGCCGCTGCCGGTGCCCGCCCCGTCCGTGACGAGTGCCGGCCGCTCAGCGGCTCACAGGTTGCCGCGCTTCTCCTGCTCGCGCTCGATCGCCTCGAACAGGGCCTTGAAGTTGCCCTTGCCGAAGCCCATGGAGCCGTGCCGCTCGATGAGTTCGAAGAACACGGTCGGGCGGTCCTGGACCGGCTTGGTGAAGATCTGCAGCAGGTAGCCGTCCTCGTCCCGGTCGACGAGGATCTTCAGCTCGCGCAGGGTCTCCACCGGGACCCGGGTCTCCCCGGCCCACTCGCCGAGCGTGTCGTAATAGGAGTCGGGGGTGTCCAGGAAGCGCACGCCGGCGGCGCGCATCTGGCGGACGGTCTGCACGATGTCGTTGGTGTTCAGCGCGATGTGCTGGACGCCGGCACCGCCGTAGAACTCCAGGTACTCGTCGATCTGGGACTTCTTCTTGGCGATGGCCGGCTCGTTGATCGGGAACTTGACCTTGAGCGTGCCGTCGGCGACCACCTTCGACATCAGCGCGCTGTACTCGGTGGCGATGTCGTCGCCCACGAACTCCTTCATGTTCGTGAAGCCCATGACCTTGTTGTAGAACCCGACCCACTCGTTCATCCGGCCGAGCTCGACGTTGCCGACGCAGTGGTCGATGGCCTGGAAGGTCCGCTGGGCGGGCGGCTCGACGATCGGGTCGGCGGCGACGTAGCCGGGCAGGTACGGGCCGTCGTAGCCGCGGCGCTCGACCAGGGTGTGGCGGGTCTTGCCGTAGGTGGCGATGGCGGCGAGGACGACGGTGCCGTGCTCGTCCTTCAGCTCGTACGGCTCGGTGACCGAGCGGGCGCCGTGCTCGACGGCGTAGGCGTGGGCGGCCCGCGCGTCGGGGACCTCGATGGCGAGGTCGACGACGCCGTCGCCGTGTGCCGCGACGTGCTCGGCGAGGAAGGCGCCCCACTCGGTGGACTGCTTGATCACCGAGGTGAACACGAAGCGGGCGGAGCCGCTCTCCAGGACGTAGGAGGCGGTCTCGCGGCTGCCGTTCTCCGGGCCCGCGTAGGCGACCAGCTTCATGCCGAAGGCGGTGGAGTAGTAGTGCGCCGCCTGCTTGGCGTTGCCCACGGCGAAGACGACCGCGTCCATTCCCTTGACCGGGAAGGGGTCGGCCTGCCGGGCGGTGTCGGGAGTGTGGTGTGTGGTCTGCGTCATAGGTGCAGGGTGGTGCAGCCCTGCAAGGTGCGCAATAGTTCGCTGGATCACTGGACAATCTGCACAGCCGAAGCCCGGTGTCGGCGGGCTGCCTGTACAGGATGACCATCGGGGAGGCGGAGATGGCGATCGATCATCTGGACGGCCGCATCATCGTGCTGCTGGCGCGGGAGCCGCGGATCGGGGTGCTGGAGATGTCGCGCCGGCTGGGGGTCGCCCGGGGCACGGTGCAGGCCCGGCTGGACCGGCTTCAGTCGAACGGAGTCATCCGCGGATTCGGCCCGCAGGTGGACCCGGCGGCCCTCGGCTACCCGGTCACGGCGTTCGCCACGCTGGAGATCCGGCAGGGCCAAGGCGCCGATGTCCGGGCCCACTTGGCGTCCGTGCCGGAGGTGCTGGAACTGCACACCACCACCGGCACCGGGGACATGCTGTGCCGCCTCGTGGCCCGCTCCAACGCCGATCTCCAGCGGGTGATCGACCGGGTCGTCGGTTTTGATGGCATCGTCCGGGCCGCCACGGCGATCGTCATGGAGAATCCCGTTCCGCTGCGGATCATCCCGCTGGTGGAACAGGCGGCACTGCGTGATCCGTCCGGGCAGGACCGGGGCGGACGGGACTGAACTCGCGGAGCCGGGGTGAGCGGATGTGAACTTCCTCGAGTATCTGGGCAGCCGCCACCAGCAGCTGCTGGCCGACGCGTACCAGCACGCCAGCGTGGTGTTCCAGTGCATGGTCCTGGCGACCGTGCTGGGCGTGCTGATCGGGGTCGTCACCTACCGCAGCGAGTGGGCGGGCAACCTCGCCACGACCACCACCGCCACCCTGCTGACCATCCCCTCGCTGGCCCTGATCGGTCTGCTGATCCCGCTGGTGGGGCTGGGCGTGCCGCCGACGGTGATCGCGCTGACCCTGTACGGGCTGCTGCCGATCGTGCGGAACTCCATCGTCGGGCTGCGCGGGGTCGATCCGTCCCTGGTGGACGCCGCGACCGGCATCGGGATGTCGCGCCCGGCCCGGCTGGCCCGGGTCGAGCTGCCGCTGGCGTGGCCGCCGATCCTGACCGGCATCCGGGTCTCCACCCAGATGCTGATGGGCATCGCGGCCATCGCCGCCTACGCCTCCGGGCCGGGCCTGGGCAACCTGATCTTCCGCGGGATCGCCTCCCTGGGCAGCAGCAACGCGCTCAACCAGGTCCTCGCCGGAACGCTCGGCATCATCATCCTCGCGCTGCTGTTCGACGCCGCGTACGTCCTGATCGGGCGGCTGACCATCCCCAGGGGGATCCGTGCCTGAGCCGACCGCCACCACCCCGGCCGACGAGGCGCCCGCCCGCTCCGGCGGCGCCACGGGCGCCACCATCGAACTGGACGGCCTCACCAAGCACTACCCGGGCAGCCCCCAGCCCGCCGTGGACAACGTCTCCATGGACATCAGGGCCGGGGAGACCGTGATCTTCGTCGGCCCGTCCGGCTGCGGGAAGTCCACCACGCTGAAGATGATCAACCGGCTGATCGAGCCGACCGGCGGCCGGATCCGCATCGACGGCGAGGACGTCACCGACATGGACCCGGTGCGGCTGCGCCGCAAGATCGGCTACGCGATCCAGGCCAGCGGCCTGTTCCCGCACATGACGGTCGCGCAGAACATCGCCCTGGTGCCGAAGATGCTCCGCTGGCCGGCGGCCCGCGTGCGGGCCCGGGTGGAGGAGATGCTCGACCTGGTCGGCCTCGACCCGGGCGAGTTCCACGGCCGCTATCCGCGCCAGCTGTCCGGCGGCCAGCAGCAGCGCGTCGGGGTCGCCCGGGCGCTGGCGGCGGACCCGCCGGTGCTGCTGATGGACGAGCCGTTCGGGGCGGTGGACCCGATCACGCGCGACCACCTCCAGGACGAGCTGATCCGGCTCCAGCACGAGCTGCACAAGACGATCGTGTTCGTCACCCACGACTTCGACGAGGCGATCAAGCTGGGCGACCGGATCGCGGTGCTGCGCGAGCGCTCGCACATCGCCCAGTTCGACACGCCCGAGGCGATCCTCACCAACCCGGCCGACGACTTCGTCTCCGGCTTCGTCGGCGCCGGGGCGGCCCTGAAGCGGCTCAACCTCACCCGGGTGCGGGACGTGCCGATCACCGACTACCCGACGGTCACCATGGACGACCCGCTCCAGACCATCTTCAACCGCCTGCGCTCCAGCGGCACCAACGAGATCCTGCTGCTCGACCGGCGGGGCCGCCCCTACAAGTGGCTCCGGCGCGGCGACCTGATGCGGGCCAAGGGGTCACTGGCCCGCGCGGGCACCCTCGTGCAGGACCACGTGACACGGGCCGCGACCCTGCGCGACGCGCTGGAGGCGGTGCTCACCGACAGCTCCGGGCGGGTGGTGGTCACCGGGGCGCGCGGGGTGTACGAGGGTGTCGTCGACGTGGAGACGCTGATGAACTCGGTGCACGAACTGCTGGAGGCGGACCGGCTGGAGGCGATGGAGGCCCAGCACGACCTGGAGGCGCAGCGGGCCGACCGGACGCACACCGAGCAGGAGGGGTTCGGCGGGGAGGCGAAGGCATGAGGACCTCATCCGGGCGCCGGTCCGACGACGGGAACGGGAGCGGACGGCTCGCCCTGCGCGACGACGGCGAGGACGACGGCGACGAGACGCAGCCGCCCCTGCCGCAGACCGTCCGGGCTCCCCGGGTGACCTGGCGCAAGCTGACGTTCCTGCCGCTGGCGCTGGTGGCCCTGCTGCTCGGCACCTGGCTGTGGTTCCTCCAGGCCGACCTGGACCCGCTCTCGCAGAACGCGCTGTCCGGCGGGCAGGTGTCCAAGGCCCTGTGGCAGCACATCGAACTCACGGTGATCTCCACGTTCTTCGTGCTGATCATCGCCATCCCGCTGGGCATCCTGCTGACCCGGCGGGTGATGCGCCCGGCCACCCCGGTGGCCATGGCGGTGGCCAACATGGGCCAGGCCACCCCGGCCATCGGCCTGCTCGCGCTGCTGGTGATCTGGCTGGGCATCGGCCGCAAGGCGGCGCTGATCGGCATCATCGCCTACGCGGTGCTGCCGGTGCTGGCCAACACCATCGCGGGCCTGCGGGCCAACGACCCGACCCTGCTGGAAGCGGCCCGCGGCATCGGTATGTCCCCGATGGGCGTGCTGACCCGGGTGGAACTCCCGCTGGCCGTCCCGCTGATCCTCGCCGGGGTGCGCACGGCCCTGGTGCTGAACGTCGGCACGGCCACCCTGGCGACCTTCGGCGGGGGCGGCGGCCTCGGCGTGCTGATCACCACCGGCATCACCAGCCAGCGGATGCCGGTACTGATGCTGGGGTCGATCCTCACCGTGGCCCTGGCGCTGCTGGTGGACTGGCTGGCCTCACTGGCGGAACTGCTGCTGCGCCCACGAGGCCTGGAGGCCGGATCATGAGGCGGCGGACACGACGGCCGGCCCGGGGCTCCGGGCGTGCGGCGATGAGGGCGGGGACGCGGGCGCTGCTCGCCGGGGCGGTGCTGCTGGCGGCCGCCGGCTGCGGTCTGACCAGCGGCTCCCCCATGGTGGACGACGTGGAACCCGGTTCCATCGGGCAGGGCAAGCCCCTCGAAGGGGCCAAACTGACCGTCACCTCCAAGGAGTTCACCGAGCAGCTCATCCTCGGCGCGATCATGGGCATCGCCTTCCAGGCGGCCGGCGCGGAGGTCATCGACCGCACCGGCATCCAGGGCAGCGTCGGCTCCCGGGAGGCGGTCGTGAACGGGGACGCGGACGCCGCGTACGAGTACACCGGCACCGCGTGGATCACGTACCAGGGCAACAGCAAGCCGCTGCCGGACCCGCGCGAGCAGTGGGAGGCGGTGCGCAAGGCCGACCTCAAGAACGGGGTGACGTGGCTGGAGCCGTCCGCCCTCAACAACACCTACGCGCTGGCGATGAACCAGGCCAACGCGAAGAAGTACGGCACGAAGACGCTGTCGGACGTGGCGGAGCTGGCGAGGACCGACCCGAGTGCGGTCACCCTGTGCGTGGAGGGCGAGTTCGCCAACCGGGCGGACGGGCTGCCGGGCCTGGAGAAGGCGTACGGCATGAACCTCCCGGCGGGCAACGTCACGCAGATGGACACCGGGATCATCTACACCCAGACGGCCAAGGGGGCCTGCACCTACGGCGAGGTGTTCACCACCGACGGCCGCATCAAGTCCATGAACCTGGTGGTGATGGAGGACGACAAGAAGTTCTTCCCCAACTACAACGCGGCGCCGACGGTCAACACCAAGACCCTGAAGGAGTGGCCGGCCATCAGCGAGGTCCTCGACCCCGTCACGGCGAAGCTGAACAACGACGTGGCCCAGACCCTGAACGCGATGGTGGACGTCGACGGGGAGGACCCGCACCAGGTCGCGCTGGACTGGATGGTGGACGAGGGCTTCGTCAAGGAGGGCTGACCCTCCCGGCCGGGGTCAGCAGGCGGGGACCTTCTCGCCCTTCTCCAGGGAGACCAGGGCGTCGACCGCGCCCTTGAGGGTGGTGACCGGGATCAGCCGCAGGCCGCGGGGCAGTTCGGCCCGGGCGTCGGCGCACTCGGCCTTCGGCACCAGGAAGACGGTGGCGCCGTCGCGCCGGGCGGCCTGGGTCTTCAGGGGCACGCCGCCCACCGGGCCGACCGTGCCGTCCGCGTCGATGGTGCCGGTGCCGGCCACGACCCGGCCGCCGGTGAGGTCGCCGCCGGCGCCGTCGCCGTTCAGCTTGTCGACGATGCCGAGGGAGAACAGCAGGCCGGCGCTCGGGCCGCCGACGTCGGCCAGCTTCAGCTCGACCTCGATGCCCTTGCCGTCCTCGCCGAGGTAGCCCAGCGCGGCCTGCGTCGCCTCGTCCTGGGACTTCTCCATCTGCCTGCGGTTGTACCGCTCGATCTCCTTGACGGTGTCCCCGCTCGGGTAGACCGCGTCCCGCGGCATGACCGCCCGGTCGGTGCTGAACCAGCTGTCGATCACGTCGGGGAGGGTCACCCGGGTGTCCGGGGACGTCGCCTCGATCGTCGTCATCCGCAGCTGGCCGCTCGTCTCGCGCACCGGGGCGCCCGAGATGGTGATCACGGGGGTGCCCTTGTTCTCGCCGAGCACGTTCGCCGTCATCCCCGGCTGCGCCACCGAGAACGGCAGCGGTGCGAACACCGCCGTGGCCAGGAGGGCGACGACGGGGGCCGCGCAGACGGCCAGGGCCTGGGGGCGTGTGAGACGAGAGAGCACGGGTTCAATCTACGGGGTGACGCCGGCGGGCCGGTCCTCCCGGGGTGGGCCCCGGGAGTCAGGGGCCGGTGGGCCCCGGGAGTCAGCGGCCGGTGCGCCCCGGGAGTCATGGGCCGGTCCTCCCAGGGTGGGCCCCGGGAGTCAGGGGCCGGTGGGCCCCGGGGGTCCGGGGGGGCCGGGGGCCCGTCAGCGCAGGGCCTCCGCCACCTCGCGGGCCGCGTCCACGACCCGGGGGCCGACCCGCTCGGGGACCACGTCTGCGAGCATCACCACGCCGACACTGCCCTCCACCCCGGTGACCCCGAGCAGCGGTGCCGCCGCCCCGCAGGCCCCGGCCTCCAGCTCACCCGCGGTGAGGGTGTAGCCGGGGTCGTCGAGCCGCTGCCGGGCGGACAGGATGGCCCGGCCCGCCGCCCCCCGGTCCAGCGGGTGCCGGAACCCGGCCCGGTAGGCCACGTGGTAGTCCGTCCAGGACGGCTCGACCACGGCCACGGCGAGCGCCTCCGCGCCGTCGACCAGCGTCAGGTGGGCCGTCGCGCCGATGTCGTCGGCCAGTGACCTCAGCGCGGGCATCGCCGCCTCGCGCACCAGCGGGTGCACCTGCCGTCCCAGCCTCAGCACCCCGAGTCCCACCCGGGCGCGCCCGCCCAGGTCGCGGCGGATCAGCGAGTGCTGTTCCAGGGTGGCGAGCAACCGGTACACCACGGTCCGGTTCACGCCCAGTCTGTGGGAAAGCTCGGTGACGGTCAGCCCGTGATCGGTGTCGGCGAGCAGCTTGAGGACCCGCAGTCCCCTGTCGAGCGTCTGAGAGGTCTCCGCGGTCACGACGCCCACTCCTTAGTGGTGAGGTCGGCGGCCCCCTCGCGGCGTGTGCGTCACCGAGTCCCGTCGGAGACGCGCTTCAGAGGCCGCCGATCGGCCGGCGGCCCGGCCGTTGTCCCGGGCACAGTCGCTTCACGGCTGCGTTCCGCGGCAGCGCTGCCACGGGGCGTGTGCGTTGCGGGGGACAGTAGCGAGCCAGTTCGGTGAGCGGAAGGCTCCGTCCAGAATCCGGTCACCTCTGCTCGCGATATGCCACCTTTTGTCCGCAAGAGCCCGGTGGTGGCCCCGCCCACGCGCCCCGGGTGGCCCGGGCCACGCGGCACGGACGGCCCGCGTCACCGCATGCGGGTGGCCCATTCCTGCACCTTGGCGATGCGCGCCCGCAACTGTCCCGCGGTCGCCTCGGCGGCGGGCGGCCCGCCGCAGACGCGGCGCAGTTCGGTGTGGATGACGCCGTGCGGCTTGCCGGACTGGTGGACGTAGGCGCCGACCATCGTGTTGAGCCGCTTGCGCAGCTCCATCATCTCCTTGTGGGAGACCACCGGGCGCCGCTCGGCGGGCAGTTCCAGCAGATCGGCCTCGGCGTCCGGCTTCTTGCGGCTGTGCGCGATCTGCCGGGCCTGGCGCTTCTGCAGCAGCAACTGCACCTGGTCGGGTTCGAGGAGACCCGGGATGCCGAGGTAGTCCTGCTCCTCCTCGCTGCCCGGGTGGGCCTGCATGCCGAAGTCGGCCCCGTTGTAGGTGACGCGGTCGAACACGGCGTCGGACTCCAGCGCCTCGAAGGGCAGCATGTCCTGCTCGCCGGTGTCCTCGTCCTGCTCCCGGTTCGCCTCGTCCATCTCCGCCTCGGACTCGGCGTAGGGGTCTTCCTCGCCGTCCTTCTTCGGCCGGTCCAGGACGTGGTCGCGTTCGCGCTCCATCTCATTGGCGAAGCCGAGCAGGTCGGGGATGGTCGGCAGGAACACGGACGCGGTCTCGCCGCGCCGCCTCGACCGCACGAAACGGCCGACGGCCTGGGCGAAGAACAGCGGCGTGGAGATGGTCGTGGCGTACACCCCGACCGCGAGGCGCGGCACGTCGACGCCCTCGGACACCATGCGCACGGCGACCATCCAGCGGTCGTCGCTGCCGCTGAACTCGTCGATGCGCTTCGACGCGCCCGTGTCGTCGGACAGCACCAGGGTGGCCTTGTGCCCGGTGATCTCCCGGATCAGCTTCGCGTAGGACCGGGCGGAGTCCTGGTCGGAGGCGATCACCAGGGCACCGGCGTCCGGGACGGACTTGCGGACCTCGGTCAGACGCTGGTCGGCGGCGCGCAGCACGGACGGCATCCAGTCGCCGCGCGGATCGAGCGCGGTGCGCCACGCCTGGCTGACGGCGTCCTTCGTCATCGGCTCGCCGAGACGGGCGGCGATCTCGTCGCCGGCCTTGGTGCGCCAGCGCATGTTGCCGCTGTAGCTCATGAAGATGACCGGCCGCACGACGCCGTCGGCGAGCGCCGAGCCGTAGCCGTAGGTGTAGTCGGCGGACGAGCGGCGGATCCCGTCGTCGCCCTCCTCGTAGGTGACGAACGGGATGGGGTTGGTGTCCGACCGGAAGGGCGTACCGGTGAGGGCGAGCCGCCGGGCCGCCGGCTCGAACGCCTCCAGGCACGCCTCGCCCCACGACTTGCTGTCGCCGGCGTGGTGGATCTCGTCCAGGATCACCAGGGTCTTGCGCTGCTCGACGCGGTTACGGTGCAGCATCGGGCGCACCCCGACACCCGCGTAGGTGACGGCGACGCCGTGGTACTCCTTGCCGAGCGGACCGGCGCTGTACTCCGGGTCCAGCTTGATCCCTATCCGTGCGGCGGCGTCGGCCCACTGCTTCTTCAGGTGCTCGGTGGGCGCCACCACGGTGATCTGCTGCACGACGTGGTGGTGCAGCAGCCAGGACGCCAGGGTGAGCGCGAACGTCGTCTTGCCGGCCCCGGGGGTGGCGACCGCCAGGAAGTCGCGCGGCTGCTCCTGGATGTACTTGTCCATCGCCCCCTGCTGCCAGGCCCGCAGCTTGCTGGCGGTGCCCCAGGGGGCGCGGCCGGGGAACGCGGGCGACAGGTGGTGCGAGGCAGAGGCGGCGGTGGTAGTCACGGTCTCCGTCGGGGGTGGTTCGGGCGGCTCGGCTACGAAGGACGACCGAGCCACCCTACCCAGGGCCGTCCGGACGGGGGCACGGACCGGCCGGAGTGCCGGAGGGTGGGACCCACCTCACAGTCGGCGCCCGCGGCGGCCGGTGTCACCCCCGCGGGGTCCGCAGCCGGGTCGTCACCCACACGCCGATCAGGGCCACCACCGCCATGGGCAGGAACACCGCGGCGAAGGCGCCCGGGTGGGAGCCCGTCACGTCGGTGGCGACGTGGGTGACGGTGCCGCCGCCGAGGGCGACGAAGGCCGCGCCGCCGACGGCGAGGAGCAGCACGTTGGACAGGCCGTCGGAGATCTGGAGGGCGGCGGAGTTGGTGCCCGCCTCCTCGGGGGCGGAGAGCTGGAGCAGCAGCACACTGGTCGAGGAGATCACCAGGCCCATGCCGAAGCAGCCGAACGCCCAGGCGACGGCCAGGGTCCAGGCCGGGACCGACTCGATCAGCACGCTCGGGGCCGCCGCGATGGCACCGGCCACCAGCAGCATCCCGAGGCTCATCAGCCGGTCGCGGTACGGCTCCAGGCGGGGCCGGGACTGCACCCAGGAGCCCAGCGCCCAGGTGCCGCCGCCCGCCGCGAGGGAGAACCCGGCGAGGGTCGGGCTGAGCCCGCGCTGGGTGACCAGCATCAGCGGGACGAAGGACTCCGCGGCGACGAACGACCCGGCGGCGATGCCGCGCAGCAGCACCACCGAGGGCAGCCCGCGCGCCGCCCTCCAGGTGCCGCGCGGGAGCAGCCCCAGCACGGCCGGGACCAGCAGGGCCACGCCCGCGGCGGCGGGCAGCAGGGACATCCAGCGCAGGTCCTGCGCCGCGTACTGCAGCAGTCCGGCGCCGAGCGAGATGGCGAGGGCCAGGCGGATGCGGCGGCGGTCGAAGGAGGGGCGCCGCCTGCCGGGCGGGCCGGCCTCGGCGTCCGGGTCGTCCACTGGGCCGGCCGCGCGGCGCCGGATCTGCGGCAGCGCGAGCGCCAGCGGGAACACCACGAGCACCGGGATGCCGAGGAACACCCACCGCCAGCCGATGTGTTCGGTCACCGCGCCCGAGGCGAGCGGGCCGACGATCGACGGCACCACCCAGCTCGCCGCGAACGCGGCCATGATCGCGGGGCGCAGCCGCTCCGGGTAGGCCCGCCCGACCACCACGTACAGGGCGACGATCACCAGCCCGCCGCCGAGGCCCTGCACGGCCCGCCCCAGGATGAACAGCCACATCGCCTGGGCCGTGCCGGCCAGCAGCAGCCCGGCGGCGAAGGAGGCGATCCCCGTGGTCAGCGGCGCGAGCGGACCCCGCCGGTCGGACCACTGGCCCGAGAGCACCATCGCGAACAGGCTGGTGGTGAAGAACCCGGAGAAGGCGAACGCGTACAGCGACACCCCGTCCAGTTCCCGCGCCGCCACCGGCATCGCCGTGCCGACCGCCGTCGCCTCGAAGGCGATCAGCAGCACCACGGAGACGATGCCGATGCTCAGCGCCCGGTAGGACCGGCTCAGCACGGTCTCGTCGGGCTCGACGGATATGCCGCCCGGGGCGCTCTTGGCGGCCTCGGGCACGGCGACAGGCGTGTCGCGCGGGTCGGGGGTGGTCATGCTCGCCAGGGTAAGGGGCGAGCAGCTGTTACACGCCTGTCGGTGGTCGGTACGGTCCCCGGACCATGGTCGTAGGACCCGGGCCCCGCCCCACCCCCCGCCCCGTTCATGAACGGCACATGTCAGTCATATGGCAGCCCCCCGCTCCCCCTTGAGCCCGCTCTCCGGCCCGCCGTACGGTCGACGCACCGGTTGCAACGGCGAGGCGCCCCAGGGCACTTCGCCCCGGCACGGCCGTGTGCCCGAGTGGTTCAGGGACTCGCCTGCAAAGCGAGTAACGCGGGTTCGATTCCCGCCACGGCCTCTGACTGCCTGACGAGGACCGAAACAAGGTTGCCACGCCCCCGTGCGACCGGCCGATGGCCGTACCGCACGGGGCGTGACCGTCCTCTCCAACCAGTGCCCGCCCAAGCATGGTGAAGGGACCCGCCTTGCCGTGGTGCCCTTCAGCATGAAGGGCACCACGGCGCCCGAACAGCCTCGTAGGCTCCACCTCGCTCCCGCCCCACCACTGCTACGGTCGCCTGCATGACGCTCTCGCTCTCCACGGGGCAGGCTGTTGATCTACGGGTGCGGCCGGTTGATGACGTTCTTGATCGCGTCGAGCGGTCTCTGCAGGTGCGCCTGCTCCCGGACACAGTGGTACGCAAACGCCGATCTGTTGGAGCCAGGACGGTCCGTGACACCTGGGTTCGGATCGAACGGCGCTCGCTCGAGAAGATCCCCGACCAGGGGTGGAACGGCACCGAAAGCGCCGCGCGTCTGGAGGGCGTCGCCCAGCCTGAGTGGCACGGATGCGTGGTCTGGCGGGACACGGACGAGCCAGCGATGTGGCGAGCCGACGAAACCGGGCTCCTGCCGGGGGCTCCCGCCGGGAGCGCCATCTTGAGCGAGGCTCCGGAGCTGCCGGACAACTGGTGGGAGGCGTTGAACGCCTCGTTGGACGCTCTGGCGGCACAGGACACCCGGCGGATCGCCACACCGGACACCGTCACCATCACCCAGGGTCTCGTCACCGAGTCCGTCCGCCGTGTCTTCTCGGACAACGTCGATACCACCGTGGGACGGTGGGTTCCAGCCCACGCAGACCTGAACTGGGCGAACATGACCGCTCCGACATTCAGCCTCTTCGACTGGGAGGACTGGGGCAGCGCACCACAGGGTCTGGACTCGGCATCGCTGTGGGCGAGTTCCCTTGCTGTCCCGGCCCTGGCCGAACGCGTGATGCGCGAGCGTCGGTCGGACTTCGAGAGCCGGGACGGCAAGTTGATGACGTTGTTCGCCTGCTCGAAGATCCTCGGGCCGCACGCGCACCCGGAGGACCCTCGGCTGGAACCCGCCCGGCGCATGGCCGAGCAGTTCATGCAGGAGCTTCAAGCGCGCTGAGCGTGCAAGCGGTCCCGGAGGAGACTCCGGTATTCCCCGACGGTCCGCTCCTCGACCTCGCCCTCCAGGGCCCTGACGAGTTCGCCGAGGTGGGCGGGCTCATCGGTGCCCACGGCGACGGAGCCGACCCGCGGGAGGTGATAGGCGGTTCTGAACGCCGCCTGCACGCGGGAATGTCGGCTGCCGTCCCGAAGAAAGACGCGGGGGTCGATCCTGTCCCACACATGAGTGCTGGTACTGCCCCCGAAAGGACACATCCCCCACACCTCGCCGCCCTCCAGGCCCCACGCCTCCGTGACGGCATCCGCGGCATCCAGCACCCTGGCTCCCACCAGCAAACCGACGCGGACCATGAGGACCGCCGGCTTCGGTACGGTGGTGTCGATCAGACTCAGCAGCGGTGACGGATCCCAGGACGCGACGCCCCAGGCGACGCAGAGTCCCTGCTCGACCGCCTCGTCGAGAGTGGCGCACGCCTGCACCAGCGCGTCCTGGTGGTGACGGGCGGCCTCACGGAGCGAATGCTCCGGGTTGTGCAGAAACACCAGGTCCGGCTCCCGCCCGAGGTCCTCGGCGGCCTGTTCCACAGCCGCACGCAGACGTGCGGGGTTCAGGGAATGTTCCGCCCCGTCCGGCCCCGGGAAATAGCCGACCTTGGTGGAGACCGTGAACCTCGGCAGCAGGTCACCCGCTCTCCGCGCCAGGACCTTATGCGAACGAAAGCCGAGGTAGTTGCTACTGGTGTCGAGAGCGGTGACACCGAGGTCCAACGCTCCGGTCAGGAGACGGCGTTCGTGACGAGACCGGTGTAACCCGAGGACAACTCGGGGGTCAGCACCGCGCACAACTCCTCCTCCACCAGGTTCTCGGCGACCTCGGTCACTTCGGCTCCGGCGACGACCTCAGCTCGCTCAAGCGCGACCGGCCGGCCGCTGAGCAGCAGACGCAACGCGGGCAGGGCCTTGGCCGTGAAGGTGAGCTTCTTCCCGGAGCTCACTACCTGGACGGTCTCTCCATGTTCCTGGATGCGGGGCGGGAAGTGGGTCGTGCACACCACGGCGTCGAGCGGCCCGAGTATGTCGAGGAACCGCACATGCCGAGGCAGCGTCGTCTCGTGTTCGTAGGCGGCCAGGAAGTCGGCCGGGGAGCGTTCGACGACGAGCCGTGCGGCAGCCGTGGCCAGGGTCTCGCCGCCGGTTTGCTGCCAGCGGTCGAGGTCGTGGCGGAAGATCTCGCGCTCGCGGCACCAGTCGGCCAGCCACGCGAGCCAGCTCGCCCCTGTGCGCTTGGTGATGCCGAAGGTGACGTGCAGGCTCTTGCCGGTACCGCTGCCGGTTCGTGTCGCCTGGTGCCAGTGGCCCCGGGGGATGTGCATGACGTCACCGGTCCGCATGAGACCGGACCAGATGATCTCGTCGCTCGGTGTGCTGTTGGGGTCGGCGTCCCGGTACATCGGAACCGCGCGGGAGGTCCCGCGGACCTCCCACTCCTTCTCGCCGGCGAGCTGAACGATGACGACATCGTGGTCGTCCCAATGCAGGGGGAAGCCGGAGGCATCGTTCGTCGTCAGGTATGCGTTGACCTGCACCCGCTCGCGGGACCACCACTGCATGGCCCGGCACGTGACCTCCATCGTCGGATCGAAGACGTTGGCCTGGTCCATGATCACCGTCGCGCCTTCCTTCAGGAGCCTGCCCAGGCTGCGCATGTTGACCATGGGGATGCTCTGGCCCCGAGGGCTGACGCTGTCGGTGTAGTAGATGGCCGGGTGGACTTCCTCGCCCTTCTGGAAGCACCGGAACTGCGGGCGGTTCAGGCTCCTGCGCATCGCGATGTCGAGCAGGCGGTTCGGGGTCATGATGCGGGAGACGAGTGCGGGGTCGCCCATGCTCCCGCGTGCGAAACCCTTGCCCAACTCCTCGGCCCCACTCCATCCGAGCGCCGTCTCGATGGCGTGGATCAATTGATGTTCCATCATTGCGTCCTCCATGGGTTCGACCACGCGATTCGGACACGGCGGGGGCCGGCGCGGCCGACCACGCCGCCCCCACCGCTTGGTGCCTACTCGCTGTCGTGCAGGTTGCCGTCGCCGCCCGGCCACGGTGCATCGCCGGAACTTCCCTGGTTGTCCGACCGGAGGTTGTCGTACCGGTCATGGACGGCGGTCAGCTCTTCCACCGCCACCAGTAGGCCGCTCCGGGCCGGAGGCGGTGCCATGGGTTCTGCCACCTCGTGCTCCTTCCTCTTCGGTTCCCCCGCCAGGGCTCCGACGGGAGATCAGTGGCCGTCCCACGGCCCTGGGAGAAGCGGGATTGCCGTGGGACGACGGTCATTGGGGATCGCGATGGACCGCGGCCCTACACCGACGACCGGGCGGTCCGCAATTCATCGGAAGGACACCCACGCCGTGGCGCACGTTGATTCCCGGAACGCGCTGGTCCAGCTCGTACAGACAGGCGCGGCAGGCGTAAGGGGCCGCGTGCATACCGCTCGACCGGACGGGCCCGATCCAGGGACTCGGTGACGCTCCCGTGCTTCGGTCGTAGCGCGAGTGATCCGCGCAGGACGGCCGCTCGCACGGCGGGCGCCGTCTTGGGAAGCGCGATCTCCGCCCATACGCGTTTTCCCTGGCCGACAGGCTCCCAGGCATACCGTGAAGCGAGAATCTCGACCAGCGCCAGTCCGCGCCCGCCCTCGTCGCCGGCCTGGGCACAACTTGTTCGTGGCGCAGCGGGATTACCGTCGACGACGTCGAGCACCAGACGGCCGGGCCGGTGGTACACCGTAACGGTGACGGGCCCTTTCCCATGGATCACGGCGTTGCTGATGAGCTCGGAGGCGACAAGACGGACGGAGGCCGTCACATCGTCGTTCAACGGCACACCCCACGAACGCACCTGGTCTACGACTCTGCGCCGGGCGAGAGGAACTTCCCTTTCCTCACCCGCGAGGACGAACCGGTGGACGAGCGTGGGCATGGCTGACGCCTCCGAGGAGTTGGAGAGTGGCTCCGTCCCCGACGGGTGAACAGAGGCGGAGCCGCCGACCTGAGAACCGTTCCGGGAGCTGACATCCTGCGAGGCTCCGTGGACGGCTGGTATCCAGTCAACGGCCCCAAGCAGCAGGCCGGAACGTTTCTAGGGGGTTCCTCATGGGGACGCCCTCTCCGTACATAGCAACGCAAAGTAGCCTCCCCACTACACCGTGAGGGGATGACGGGAGTGATGACATGCCTGGTGAGCCGTTGGCGGTCCACCCGCTGAGCTTCCTTCTGCATACGCGCGGTTGGGGGAAGGCCGAGTTCGCTCGGCTCATGCAGGCGCACGGGCGGTCGCTCGGAATCCCGCTCGCGACCAACCGGACCACCGTATGGAAGTGGGAGCAAGGGCAAGAGCCGGATGCGGACGCTCAGCGCGTCCTCGCCGACCTGTTACGAGTCCCGTACGAGCAGGCCCGGAAGGAACTGTGGCCCCGGTGGCTGCCGGTCTGGGAGGTCACGGGACTCACCGCCCCGTGGACCGAGGCCGGTACCGTTGAGGCGTTGTCCGAACTGGTGGGGAGTGGCCGCATGGATCGCCGGGGCTTTCTCACCATCACCGGCGCCGCCCTGACAGGCCTCGCGGCAAGCTGGGTGGACGCGCCGTCCGCCTTCGCCTCGGCCCTGGACGGGGATCAGGTCACAGACACGATGGTCTCGACGATCGAACAGCGCATCAGCACGCTGCGGACCCTCGACGACCAGCTCGGCGGCGCCGCGCTCTTGGAGCAGGCGCGCGGCGATCTCGCCCTCGTCACCGGCCTCCTGAACACCGGCAGGTACACGGAGCGCATCCGAGTCCGGCTTTACGCCCTGGCAGCCCGGGTGTCACACCTGACAGGCTGGATGGCCTACGACGCGGGGCTGCGGTCCGCCGGCCAGCGCTACTACGTCGGGGCTCTGCGCAGCGCCCGTACAGCTGGAGACGACGCGTTCGGTGCCTTCATCCTCGCGGAGATGGGCGTTCACGTCTCCGAGGCCGGGCGGACCGCCGAGCGCGTCGCCCTCATCTCCACCGCCATCGACAACGCCCCTCACACGCTGTCGCCGTACACCCGGTCCTTCCTCTACCTGCACAAGGCCGAGGCGCTGTCCCGCGACGGCGACCACGCGAAGGCCGGAAGAGCGCTCAACCGCGCCATGTCCTACTGGGAACGCCACACGACGGAGGAAGACCCGGACTGGCTCAACTGGTTCGGGGAGGCCCAACTGAAATCGACCGAAGGCAAAGTTCTGCTGCGGTCCGGGCAGGTGGAGCGCGCCACGGGTTCCCTGGAGTCCTCCGTGAAGAGCGCGGCTCCTCGGGACAAGGCCGTACGTTCCAGCCGCCTGGCCGAGGCCCGGCTCGCCGGCGGTGACCTGGACGGGGCGCTCGACGCCGCAAACTACGGCACGGAACTCCTGGAGAGCAGTGTCAGCTCCGTACGGGCGTTGGACCGCTTGAAGGAGTTCTCCGCACACCTCGAACCGCGCAAGTCCGTCCCCTCTGTTCGTGAGTTCCGCGAGCGGCTTCGGGCCGTGCCTGTCGCAGCCTGACCACCGCCGTCCCGGACTCCGGAGGTGATCCCGCCCCCGTGAAGCAGGCGGCCGCAATGCCAGGATGGACGGCATGACGACGATCCACGGTGAGGTCGCGGCTGGGTTCGAACCAGTGCGTGAGGCGTTCGCGGCGAACTTCGACCAGCACGGGGACATCGGCGCGGCGGTGTGCGTCTACAGGTACGGCCGGCCAGTGGTGGACCTGTGGGGAGGCGTCGCCGACCCCGAGACCGGTCGTCCATGGACGCGAGACACTCTGCAACTCGTCTACTCGGCAACCAAGGGGGCCACCGCGACCGCGGCGCACATGCTGGCCGAGCGCGGGGCACTGGACCTGGAAGCACCGGTGGCGAAGTACTGGCCCGAGTTCGCCGCGAACGGCAAGGCGGACATCCCGGTGCACTGGCTGCTGTCCCATCAGGCCGGCCTGATCACACTGGACCGACCCGTCCCCCTGAACGAGGCGCTGGCCTGGCATCCGATAGCGGCCGCATTGGCCGCTCAGCGTCCCCAGTGGACTCCAGGAACGGCGCACGGATACCACGGTCGGACCTGGGGCTGGCTTGTCGGCGAAGTGATCCGCCGGGTTTCCGGCCGGACAGCGGGCCGCTACTTCGCCGACGAGATCGCCGCTCCCCTCGGGCTGGACTTCTTCATCGGGCTGCCGGCGCGTGAACGCGACCGGGTCAGCCGCATGGTGTATCAGCGACCGGCCGTCGACCTCACCACCGTGCCCGCCGAGTCGGTTCCCGAAGAACTCCGCGAACAGGTTGCCGCGTGGCGTGATCCGAAGTCGTTCAGCAACAGGGCGTACGCGGTCACCGATCCTGCTGAGATCGACTTCGGCTCGCCCGAGGTACAGGCCGCGGAACTCCCGGCTTCCAACGGCATCGGCACCGCACGCGGCCTGGCGCGCATGTACGCCGCGCTGATCGGCGAGGTGGACGGTACGCGCCTGGTTGCGCCGGAGACCTTGGAGTCAGCGACCAAGGAACAGGCCAGCGGGAAGGACCGGGTGATGCTGATCCCGAGTCGATTCAGCACCGGATACATGCTGCCTACCGAGACCAACCCGATGCTTGGAGCACGCTCTTTCGGCCACACGGGACGAGGCGGCTCGCTCGGCTTCGCCGACTTGGAGCACGGCGTTGCCTTCGGTTACGCGATGAACAAAATCATCGGGGGAGCCGACGACGTGCGTGCGGCCTCGCTGGTCAATGCGGTACGAAGGTCGCTCGCGTAGCCCTGCCCGCTTGGGGGTACGGGTCCCGCAGCCACAGAATTCGTGAAGGCTCACGGTCAAGAATGAGGTCCTGCCCCTGAGTGGAGGCCGACCGACGACGTCGGCGCCATTGTCGCCCGCAGAGCAGGGCAGCCCCTGCCCTCACCAGTCCCTCAGTCGTCGGCCTCGCCCTTGACGAACGAGCCCATGCCGGGCGTGGTCACGAGCAGTCCTTCCGCCCGGAGGGCAGCCACCGCTTTGCGGGCCGTCATCTTGGCTACGCCCCATTCACCCTGGATCCGAGACTCGCTGATCAGGGTGTCCGGCGGATACGTGCCGTCCTGGATGCGCTGCCTGATCGCGTCGGCGATCTGCTGCCACCTCGGCCGTTTCGGATCCCACTGCGGCTCTGCCATATCCCGGACGCTACGTATGTGTACGCGTCCAGTCATGTGCAGGCACGGCTATAGATGGGTATAGACAGGTATAGCTCGCGCCGCTAACGTGACGCACAGCACGACGAAAGGACCCCCGCGACGGGTGGAGCCGTCCGGGGGCGTGGCCGATCTGAACGGAGCAGACCGACATGCGCACTGTACTGGCCCTCATCCTCGGGTGGCTCATGCCCGCTCGTGGCAAGCGCCGACGCCCGGCCGAAGGGGCCGTCCAGAACACGACCCCCGCGGATTCCCCGATGCGACGGCTGATCATCACGCACGGCGCGGCGCGCGTAGGGCACCCGGGACACCCCACCACATTCATCGAGGCCGACGGGTTGCCGCTCGTCCGCCCCTATGTCATCGCCCACGAGAGGGAGCAGGTACGACGACGCCAGCGGGACAGGCGACGGGCAGCCGTGCTGGCGACACTCGGACAGGACTATCCGGCAGGGGTGACCGCGTGACGCAGCCCGACCCTGAGAGCAGGCTTCTCCGTCTCCTCCCGTGGGGCGATGACGATAAGGCGGCCGTCCTCGTGACGGACGGCACGGAGACGTTCCTGAGCCGTCTTGCCGACAGGGTCGAGGAACAGCAGATCGAGACAGCCGGCCTCGTCCTCAAGCTGACGAGACCGATGGTCGAGGACGGCGCGCACATCACGGCGTCCGAACTCCGTCGGGCCGCACGGCGGCTCATCGAGAGCCTGACCGATCTCCTCCTCATCGCCGAGAGCAGGGGCCGGCGCATCCCGCCGTACGCCGAGCCGGACGACGCCGACACGTAGTCACCTGATACGGGAGGGCTTCGGCCACGGCGTCTACGGCCACGAAAGGGGCCTCCGGCCGGCGCCCCGGGGCACCGGCCGGCTCACAGCACCCCGTCCGCCTCTTCCCGAAGGAGGCCGGACCAGTCGTGCTCGTCGGTTTCGGCGGTCGCGTCGGCCGGGTCGAAGGCGGAGAGGGCCTCGATCATCGCCATCACGAGCCGGTCGTAGGCGCGGGCCGTCAGGGCGTCCTCCGCGTCCGCGTCCAGGGTGTGTTCGCGCTGGAGGAGCCAGAGGGTGGCGGCGAGGGTGGAGACGTCCGCGGTCAGGGGGCGCAGGGCGGACGCGCGTTCGTCCCAGAGCAGCACCTCGCCCGTGGCGCCGTCCACGACCAGGCTGTGCCGCGCGACCGGGGTCCCGAGGCGGAGCAGCCGGTCGGCGTGGGCGGGGAGGCCGGCGTCGGCGTGGCCCTCCTCGGCGTGGAACTCGGCGAGGGTGCGCGGGGGCTGGTCGGTGTCCTGGCGGAAGAGGAAGCTCGCCTCGGGCAGGCCCGTGTCCCGGAGGAAGCGGCGGGTCGGCTCGTGGGTGAGCGTGGCGGGGAAGTCGACCTCTTCGAAGCGGACCAGGCGGCCCCGGCCGAACGTCTCGTGCAGCAGGCGCGGCGGCAGGTCCAGGGCGAGGCCGGAGACCGTGTCCGGGCCGGCCGCCGGGGCCAGGGGGCGGATCAGGGCGGCCAGACGGCACGGCGGAGACGGGCGGCCGTCGGGGCCGTCCTCGAAGGCGGCCATGAGGCGGCGGGACGCCCGGGCGGCGGACTGGAGGCCGAAGCGGGCCGCCCGGGCGGCGAAACGGCTTCTCAGGCCCGCCAGTTCGTCCGTGGCCGCCGCGAACCGCACCAAGGTCGGCAGGGAAGGGGCCAGCGGGCGGTGGTCCATCGGGTCGGGGCCGGTGCACGCGAGGCGCGCGCCGGCGAGCGCGGCGGGCGGTCCCGCGAGCGGCACCCGGTGTACCGCGCCCGCCGCACCGAGCAGCGCGCTGATGACGAGCCGGTCGCGCAGTACGTCGGTGAGCCCGTCGCCGAGGAGGGGGCGGCCCGCCGTCCCCGAGCACGCGGTGTCCGCCGCGCGGAGGCCGGTGAAGGTCAACAGGGCCGTGCCGCCGGGACGGTGAGGACCGGCGGGCCGGTGACGGACGGGGGCGTGCACGAGGTGCGGGCCGAGGATGTCCTCGGTCAGGGCGATCGCCGTGACAACGGTGTCCCTCGTGCTCATGCTTCCCCCGCGATGACGTGTGCTCGGTCCCGGACCACGAACGATCCGCCCGGGCGGACGGTGGCCCGCCGCCGTGCCCGGCGGCCGTCCCCCACGCCTTCGGCACATTACGCGTCACCACTGACAACGCCCCCGGACCGGGAACGCGCGCCCGCACGTTCCGTATCAGGAGACGCACCGAGGGGGCGTCGAGTTGCCTCGGTGGCGGGATCTCGCCCCCCGTTCACCGGGCCGGTGGCCGGTGCGTGCTCCCGGCAGCGCCCCGCGCCTCAGCCCGAGGTCACCACCGCGGCCTGCGGCCGGATCGGCAGGCGGTTGACCGGGCGGCCGGTGGCGGCGCGGACGGCGGAGGCGACCGCCGCCGGGGACGTCACCACCGGCACCGCGCTGACCGCCTTCGCGCCGAACGGGGCGACGACGTCCCGTTCCTCGACCAGCTTGACGATCCGGATGTCCGGGGCGTCGAGGGCCGTCGGCAGGGCGTAGCCGGTGAGGTCGGGGTGGCGGATCAGGCCGCGCGGGGTGCGCAGGTTCTCGGTGAGCGCGGCGCCCACGCCCTGGGTGACGCCCGCTTCGATGCGGGCGGCGAGCTGGGCCGGGTTGAGCACGCGGCCCACGTCCTGGGCGACGGCCAGCTCCACGACCCGTACCGAGCCCAGTTCGATGTCGACGTCGACGACCGCGCGGATCGCGCAGAAGGCGAGGCCGACGAAGGCGTCGCCCTGGCCGGACTCGTCCAGGGGTTCGGTGGGGTGCGGGCGGCACTGGGCGGTGGCCCAGAGCTCCTTGCCCTCCAGGGCCTCGGTGACCGTGGTGGACAGGACGCCGTCGTAGGAGGTGATCTTGCCGTCGGTGATCTGGAGCAGCTCGGTGGACATGCCGAACTTGTGGGCCAGCGGCTGGAGGAGCTGGGTGCGGACCATCTTCGCCGCGCGCTCCACCGCGCCGCCCGACACCCAGGTGTGGCGGCCGCGGCAGCCGGCGCCCGCAGGGGGCTGGTCGGTGTCCACGGGGGCCACGTGCACCTCGTCGACGCCGAGGGTCTCCTGGACGATCTGCCGGGCGAGGGTGGTGAAGCCCTGCCCGGTCTCGACGGCCGCGCACAGCACCGTGGCCACGCCGTCCTGCACCTTCACGGTGGCCGTGGAGACCTCGTCGGCGCCCTCCGCGCCGAGCATGTGGACCATGCCGAGGCCGTAGCCCACGCCGCGGCGGACCGCGCCGGGTTCGCCCGCGCCCTCGGGGCCGCCGGGCAGCAGCCACTCGTCCTCGGGGGTGTCCTTGGGCAGCGGGGGCAGCGGGTGGTCCCGCACCGCCTGGAGGAGCTCGGCGACCGGGGCCGGGCAGGTCACGCTCTGGCCGGTCGGCAGCACGTCGCCGGTCGCCAGCACGTTGCGCAGGCGCAGTTCGGCGGGGTCCACGCCGAGCTTCTTGGCCAGCTTGTCCATCTGGGCCTCGTAGGCGGCGCACACCTGCATCGCGCCCTCGCCCCGCACATGGCCCGAGGGCGGGTTGTTGGTGCGGACGGCCCAGCCCTCGATGAAGGCGTTCGGCACGACGTAGGGGCCGCAGGCGAAGGAGACGGCGGCGGCCAGCGCGTCGGAGGAGGTGTCGGCGTAGGCGCCCGCGTCGAGCAGGATCTGCGCCTCGACCTTCACCAGCCGGCCCTCGGCGTCGGCGTGGTGCCGGTAGCGCAGCAGGGTGGGGTGGCGGTGGGTGTGGCCCAGGAAGGACTCCTCGCGCGTGGCGGTGAGTTTCACCGGGCAGCCCGTCTTGAGCGCGAGCAGTCCGAGCGGGAGCTGGAAGCCCTGGTCCTCGCGGTCGGCGGTGGCGCCGGGCACGCCGGTGACGACGATCTTCACGCGGTCGGGTTCGAGGCCGAACACGGCGGCGGCGGTGTCGCGGTCGGCGTGCGGGTCGGTGGACGCCAGGTACAGCTCGACGCCGCCGTCGGGGCGGGGCACGGCGAGCCCGGCCTCCGCGCCGATGGGGGCGGGGTCCTGGCGGCCGATGCGGTAGAGGCCCTCGACCACGAGGTCGCCGGTCGCGTCGGGGTCGCCGTGGCGCAGCGGGATGTGCCGGATCAGGTTGCCGTCGGGGTGCAGCGGCTCGGCCTCGAACGCCTGCTCCGGGTCGGTGACCGGGTCGAGGATCTCGTACTCGACGATGACGGCGGCGGCGGCCATCCGCGCGGTGTCGGGGTGGTCGGCGGCGACGGCGGCGATGGGCTCGCCGTGGTGGCGGACCACCTCGGCGGCGAAGACCGGGCGGTCGCTCTTGCCGCGGCCGTGCACGTCCCGGCCGGGCACGTCCTCGTGGGTGACGACGGCGCGGACGCCGGGCATGGACCGCGCGTGGCCGGTGTCGATGGACACGATGCGCGCGTGCGGGTGCGGGGAGCGCAGGACGGCCGCCCACAGCAGGCCCTCCGCCCACAGGTCGGCGGCGTAGGGGAAGGTGCCCTCGGTCTTGGCGCGCGTGTCGGCGGCGGGCAGGGAGGCGCCGAGCCCGTGCGGGAGGGGCTCCGGCTCGGGCAGGTCCTCCGCGGCCCGTGCGGCCTGCGCGGTGGCTGTCTCGTTGGTCACGCCTGGCCTCCGTCCTGGCCGTGGGGCTGGTCACCGGGTCCCGGGTACGCCGACGGGTCGACGCCTCCGGCGCCGGGGCCCGCCTGGTGCGGGATGCGGGCCGTGTCCGACGGGGTGTCGTCGTCGGCCTCGGTCTCGTTCTCGGGGGGCGCGGAGTGCGCCTCGCGTTCGGCGACGACCTCGCGGACGGCGTCGACGACGCCGCGGTAGCCGGAGCAGCGGCACAGGTTGCCGCAGAGGGCCTGGCGGGTCTCCAGTTCGGTGGGCGCCGGGTTGCCCTCCAGCAGGTCGTGCACGGTCATCGCCATGCCGGGCACGCAGAAGCCGCACTGCACGGCGCCGCACCGGGCGAGGGCCCGCTGCACGTCGGAGGGCCGGCCGTCCTGGGCGAGCCCCTCGACGGTGCGGACCTCGCTGCCGGCGGCGGTGACGGCGGGGACCAGGCAGGAGGCGACGAGGCGGCCGTCGACCTGCACGTTGCAGGCGCCGCACTCGCCCTGCGAACAGCCGTCCTTGGCACCGGCCAGGCCGAGCCGCTCGCGCAGCACGTAGAGCAGGGACTCGCCGATCCAGGCGTCGGTGACGGGCCGGTCGGTGCCGTTGACCCGGAGCACGTAGGAGGCGAGCGGGTGGTCGTCGTGGGGGCCGCCCGGGGCGCCGTCACCGGCGGCGTCCGCGTCGGGGGCGGGCTCCGGCTGCCCCTCGGGGGCGTCGGGGCCGTCGGAGGCGGCGTCGGCGGGGCGGGGGCCGTCGGCGTCCTGCGCGCGGGCGGCCGGTGCCGTGCTGCCGGCGGCGGGTCCGCGGGCCTCCCCGGCGCCGTCGGCGCGGGCCTCGGGGGCCTCGTCCGGGCGCCGGTGGCCCTCGGGGCCCTCCGGGGTGCCGGGAGCGGGCTCGGCGGTCTCGCGGGCGTCCGGGCGCGCGTGCTCCGGGGGTTCCTGGCCGGGAGCGGTGTCCGGGCGGGCAGGGGACGCGGGGTCGCCGGGCCGGCCGGGCTCGGCGGCGGGTCCGGCGGGGGCGCCGTGGGCGGCGTCGGCCTGCGGCCGGGCGGGCGGCGGGGACGCGGCGGGTTCCCCGTACGGGGGCCGGCCGGCCGTCTCGCCGTGGTCGTGGCCGCTTCCGGGCCCGTCGTCCTGCGGTACGCCCGGCACACCGGGACCCCAGGGCGTGCCGATGGCCTCCGGCGCCGGGGCCCAGGGGGCAGGGGCGCCGCCCGGGAGGGTGGCGGGCGGGGTGCCGCCCCACTGCTCGACCAGCGCCGAGGTCGTGAATTCGCCCGACTCGTCCGGAAGGTCCCCCCGGGCGACGGGGATCGACCACTGCCCGGTCACGTCCTGACCGGGTGCCGCGTGCTCCCCGGAACCCCGGGTGTCGCCGGCGGCGGCCTCGTCGAAGGCCCACTGTCCGGTGGCGCCGGGCGTGTACCCGTACCGGTCGTGGACGGTCTGCGGCGCCGCCTGCGGGTCCTGCTGGTCCTGGCCGGCCTGCGGGTCGTGCCAGCCGGTGCCGTCCGCGGGCGCCCCGGGCACGGCCCAGGTGCCGGTGGCGGCCGGGTCGGTGCCCGCGGTGGTGGCCGGGGCGACCGTTATCTGCGGCGGCACGTAGCCCTGGCCGGGGGCGGCGAGCGGGCTCTCCGGGGACTGCAGGGCGTCGATGCCGCCCTCGGGCAGCTGCACGAAGGCGGTGGCGCCGTCGTCGTACTCGCCCTGGGGCAGCGGGTCCCAGCGGCCGCCCCCGCGCGGGGTGCCCTCTCCGTGCTGGTCGTCGGTCACGACAGCGCCCTCCCCAGTGCTCGTCGGGCCAGCGCGGCGACGGTGCGCCGCAGGTGCAGTACGGCGGGCGGCAGCGGGGCAAGGGAGCCGTCCTCGGCGGGGGCCGCGTCGGGGATGCAGGCCGCGGCGACGTACTCGCCGAACGCCGTCAGCGCCTCCGGCACGATCGCGCGGTTGTTGTCCCAGTCGATGAGCCGGGCGACCCACTCCTCGGCGTCCAGGGGCCGCAGCGGCATCGGCGCTATGGCGCCCACCGCGCAGCGCACCCCGCGCCGGGCCGGGTCGAGGACCAGGGCGACGGACGCCACCGCGCGGCCGGGTCCGGTGCGGCCGGTCGCCTTCAGGAAGACCTGGGGGGCGTGCAGCAGCGGCACCCGCACGTAGCCGATGAGTTCTCCTGGGCGCAGCATCTCCATGCCGGCCAGCAGGTGGGAGACGGGCAGCTCGCGGCGGGCCCCGCCGGGGCCGGCGACGATCAGGGTCGCCTCCAGGGCGGCCAGCACCGGCAGCGCGTCCCCGGTGGGGGCGGCGGAGGCGATGTTGCCGCCGAGGGTGCCCGCGTTGCGGATGTGCGGCGGGCCGGCCGCGCGCGCGGAGGCGGCGAGGGCCGGGATGAGGGCGGCGAAGTCGGGACGGCCCATGCGCGCGTGGGTGAGCCCGGCGCCGAGCAGGGCGTGTCCGTCCAGGTACTGCCAGCCGCGGATCTCGCTGATCCGGCCGAGGCCGACCAGCGCGGCGGGCCTGAGCTGGCCCGAGTTGACGGCGGTCATGAGGTCGGTGCCGCCCGCGACGGGGACGGCGGCGGGCATGGCGGTGAGCGCCGCCACGGCCTCGTCCAGTGTCGTGGGCAGCGTGACGGTCTGCGCCGCCTGCGGTGCGTGCGTGGTCAAACCGGCTGCCCCTTCCCGCTGCCCCACCTGGTCCCACCTGTGTTGCCGTACGGTACGACCTGACAGGGCGGACGTGGCAACTCTGGCACATCTTCGCGGGTGCCGAAGACAGGGGTCCGCTAGGAGGCATTCGCCCACCTCACCCCGCACATGGTCCGATTTCTCACGACATCACCAGTGTGCTCGGTTCGGCACTCTTCAGTGACCCTTGTTCCTTTTTTCGTGACCTGTTCGAGGTGGGGTGGACGCGTACACGTGACCCGGTGGGGGCGGAGCGGGCGCGCGGGCTACCGGATGGGGGGCGCGCCGTCGATCGGGCGCCCCAGGACGCCCGGACGCTTCTGCCAGGGCAGCGGCCCGGTGGGCGGCCGGTAGGCGACGCCGAGGGCGTCCAGGCGCCGGTAGTGGGCGGTCATCCGCCGCTCGAAGCCGGCGAAGTCCCGCTCGGCCGGGGCGGGCAGGGCGCTCCAGGCGACCTCGGCGAGCGCGGCCAGCCGGGGAAACGCCTGGTAGTCGACGCGCGCCTGGTCCTCCATCACCTCGGTCCACAGGTTGGCCTGGGTGCCCAGCACCCGCTCCCCCTCGTCCGGGGTCAGCTCGGCGGGAACGGGCTCGAAGCGGTAGACGTCCTCCAGGGTGCGCACGTACCCGATGGGCACCGGCTCGTCGGGGCCCGCGTCCTGACGGTGGTCCAGGTACACCTGCTGCTCGGGGCACATGACCACGTCGTGGCCCGCTCGTGCGGCGGCGACCCCGCCCGCGTAGCCGCGCCAGGAGGACACGGCGGCGCCGGGAGCGAGGCCGCCCTCCAGGATCTCGTCCCAGCCGATGAGACGGCGCCCGCGCGCGGTGAGCCAGCGGTCGAAGTGGGCGACGAACCACGCCTGGAGCGCGTCCTCGTCCGCCAGCCCGAGCGTGCTCAGCTGTTTCTGCGCGGTGGGCGACGCGCGCCACTGGTCCTTGAGGCATTCGTCGCCCCCCAGGTGCACGAACGACGAGAAGGGGGTGCCGGTCGCGGTGCGGGCCGGGAAGAGGTCGAGGACTTCTTCGAGCACCCCTTCGAAAAAGCGGAGGGTGCTCTCGGTGGGGGCGAGGACGTTGGGATTGATGCCCCAGGTGTCCCAGACGGTCAGGGAGCGGGTGTCGACGACGTCGGAGTTGCCGAGTTCGGGATAGGCGGCGATGGCGGCCTGGGAGTGGCCGGGCACGTCGATTTCGGGGACCACGCTGATATGCCGCTCGGCGGCGTAGGCGACGATTTCCCGGATGTCGTCCTGCGTGTAGAAACCGCCGTGCGGCCGGTCGTCCCACAGGGGCGAGGCGCGGTGGCCGATTTTGGTGCGGGCCCGCCAGGAACCGGTCCCGGTCAGCCGCGGGTACCGGCCGATCTCGATGCGCCAGCCCTGGTCGTCCGTCAGGTGCAGGTGGAGCACGTTGAGTTTGTGGGCGGCCATCAGGTCGAGATAGCGCAGCACTCCGTCCTTGGGCATGAAGTGCCGGGCCACGTCGAGCATCAGCCCGCGCCAGCGGAGGCGGGGGGCGTCCTCGACGGTCTGTTCCGCGAGCCGCAGCGGTTCGCCCGGGCGCAGGGGCGCCCTGCGGAAGGCGTCGGGACCGAGGAGCTGACGCAGGGTCTGGGCGCCCCAGAACACGCCGGCCGCGCTGCCGCCGGCGATCTCCACGCCCGGACCGGCCGCGACGGTGAGCCGGTAGGCCTCGGGCGGGAGGGTGTCGTCGACGCGCAGCCGCAGGCCGCCGGGGGTGTCCGGGGAACCGGGGCGCAGGGGCAGGGCCAGGGCAGCGCCGAGCGTGGCGCGCAGCCAGCGCTCGGTGGTCCCGGTGCCGGGCCCGGCCCACAGAGTGGTGTCCGCGGTCAGTTCGACGGTGCCGTCGCGGGGCCGGTCGACGGACCGCGGGGCGGGCAGGAGTTCGGTCGGTGAAGGTGAAGCTGAAGGTGAAGTCACGTCAGTCCTTTACCGCGCCGCCCAGTCCGGAGACCAGACGGCGCTGCACGAGTACGAAGAAGACCAGTACCGGGATCGTCATCACCGTGGAGGCGGCCATGACGCCGCCCCAGTCGGGCTCGTCCGGTTTGTAGAACACCAGCAGCGCCATCGGCAGCGTGGACTGCGAGATGTCGCTGATGATGAAGGACTTGGCGAACAGGAAGTCGTTCCAGGTGGAGATGAAGGAGAACACGCTCGTCGCGATCAGGCCGGGCAGGACGAGCGGGAAAAGGATCTGCCACAGAAAGCGGGCCCGGCTCGCCCCGTCGATGTACGCGGCCTCTTCCAGGGCCTCCGGGACGCCTTTCACGAAACCCCGCAGCATCCAGATCGCGAACGGCAGCGAGAACGCGATGTGCGGGAGGATCAGCGACCACAGGGTGTTGAGCTGACCGAGGTCCCGCATGAGGAAGAACAGGGGGATCGTCAGCGCTTCGACCGGCACCATCTGCGCCACCAGGAACATGATGAGCAGGGTGGTGCGCAGCCGGAACCGGAAACGGGTCACGGCGGTCGCGGCGAGAAAGGCGATGAGCGCCGACGCGATCACCACGGCGACCGCGACGACGACGCTGTTGAGGAAGTAGCGTCCGAAGTCCTCCTGCCCGAAGACCCGGCGGAAGGAGTCCAGGGTGGGCGCCAGGGTCCAGGGCCGGGGTTCGGTGGACTCGATCTCGCCGGCCGGCTTGAAGGCACCGAGCACCATCCAGTACAGCGGGAAGGCCACCACGGCCGCGGTCAGCAGGGCGGCGGTCTCGGCCGCGAGGCGCCCCGGGCGCCGGACGAACCTGCGCACAGGTTTCACCGTGTGCTCCCGGGCCTGGCTCACATGCGTCACAGTTCCTCCCCCTGTCGGCGCAGCAGCCGCAGGTACACCAGCGTCACGGCGAGCAGGATCAGCAGCATGACGACGCCGATGGCGGCGCCGAGGCTGTACTGCGAGGACGCGAACGCCTGCTGGTAGGCGTACACGTTCAGCACGAGGTTCTGTCCCGCGATGCCGCCGCCGCCCGTCATGACGTAGATCTGGGTGAAGACCTTGAAGTCCCAGATGACGGACTGGATGGTGACGACGGTCAGGATCGGCCGGAGCATCGGGGCGAGCACCGACCGCCAGATCCGCCACGGGGAGGCGCCGTCGAGGGAGGCGGCCTCCAGCACCTCGGCGGGCACGGCGCGGATCCCGGCGTAGACGGTGACCATCACGAACGGGAAGGAGCACCACACCACTTCGAGCAGGACCAGGAAGAAGGCGCTGTAGCGGCCGTAGGTCCAGGAGAAGTCGCCCAGGCCGAGGACGCGGTTGACCGGGCCGAAGTCGGCGTCGAACAGGAACAGCCACACGGTGGAGCCGGTGATGGCGGGGGTCGCCCAGGCGCCGAGGCCGGCCAGCATCAGCGCGAGCCGCGGCAGGGCCCGGACCCGGGTGAGGAGCACGGCGAGCGCGCAGCCCACGGCGAGGGTGGAGACGACACAGACCGCCGCGAACACGACGGTGGCGAGCAGCACCTGCCAGAACTGGTCGTCGGCGAGGAGTTCCGAGTAGTTGCCGAAGCCCTTGAAGGTGGTCGGCTCGCCCCCGCTGACCTGTGCCTGGGTGTAGTGGAACAGCGAGATCAGGCCGAGCTGGTAGATCGGGTAGGCGAGCAGCCCGCCGAGGACGACGAGGGCGGGGGCGAGGTAGAGCCAGGGGGTGCGGGAGGCTCCCGGGCGGCGGCGGGCCGGCGGGGACGGGCGGCCGGTGCCGCGGGCGCGGGGCCCGCCGCGGAGGTCCGCCGGCCGCCCGGGACGGGCGGCCGACGGGCGGGTGGGCGCCGTCATCCGGCGGACCCGAAGGCCTCGTTCATCTTCTTCGCCGCGTCCCCGGCGGCGGTGTCGACGTCCTTCTTGCCGCTGACGATCTCCTGGAACATCGTCGGCAGGACCTGCGAGGAGTCGATCTGCGCCCAGGCCGGCGAGGCCGGGACGAACTCGGTGCCCGCGGCGAGGGTCTCGACGAACGGCTTGAGGAAGGGCTCGTCGGCGGCGGCCTGCTCGCGCACGTCGGTGAAGGTCGGCAGGAAGCCCATCGCCTCGAACATCTCGCCCTGCGCCTTCTTGGAGGCGAGCCGCTTCATCAGGCCGACGGCGAGGGTGCGGTGGGAGGTGGACTTCAGGACGCCGATGTTGTTCCCGCCCGCGAAGGCGGGGGCGACGGAGCCGGGCTCCACGCCGGGCAGCGGCACGACCGAGTACTTCCCCTTGACCTTCCCGGCCTCGACGGCCGCGTGGCTGAAGTCGCCGCCGATCGCCATGGCGGCCTTGCCCGAGGCGAAGGCGGTCACCGTGTCGTTGCCGCCCATGCCGGCGCACTTGGCGGCCGGGCAGTTGTCGTCGCCGAAGAGGGAGGTGTACGCCTCGATGCCCTTGCGGGCCTCGGGGCTGTCGACGGCGGCGGCGTACGAGCCCCCCTTGCCGGTGGCGAGTTCGCCGCCGTGGGCCCACAGGAAGGGCATCGCGCCGTAGGTGTAGGCGCCGCCGACGGCGATGCCGTACAGCTCGGGCCGTTCGGCGCGGATCCTCTTGGCGGTGCTGATCAGTGCGGCCTGGTCGGCGGGCGGTTCGAGGCCGAGGTCCGCGAAGACGTCGGTGCGGTAGTACAGGGCGCGCACGCCGACGAAGTAGGGGGCGCCGTAGACCTTGCCGTCGACGGTGACGGACTGCCGGGCGGTGGGGTCGGTGTCCTTGGCCTCGTCCCAGGCGGCGAACTCCTTGCTGACGTCGGCGAGTCCGCCGTCCTTCACATAGCCGGCGGTGTCGGTGTTGCCGTACTCGATGAGGTCGGGCGCGGAGGAGGGGTCGTTGAAGGCGGCCTTGATGCGCTGGGCGCGGGTCTCGACGGGGATGTACTCGACGGTGACCTCGGCACCCTCGTGCGCCTTCTCGAAGCCGGCCACGACGGAGTCGACGACCTGCTGCTTCGGTTTGTTGTTGACCTCCTGGAAGAGCCACACCCGCAGGGTGCCGGTCCGCTCGTCCTTGTCGGAGGCGGAGTTGCCGGAGGTCTGGGGGGCGCATGCGACGGCGGCGGCGAGGACGGCCGCGGCGGCGACCAGACGGACGGACAGCTTCATGGAGCTCCTCCGGTGTGTTGCAACATACGCAATGGCGGTTTTGCTGTGCACAACACCCCGGAGGCTAGGGACAGGGTGAGCGGGGCCACAAGAGGTCTCAACCACTCTGTGACCGGCCGACGCACCCCGCGCAACACACGGGCGCACAAAGGGCAGCACAAAGGCCCCCGGAGGCGTGCGGAACACGCTCCGGGGGCCCGGACGTCCGTCGGCCGGGGGCGGCCGGCCCGGCGGGGCTACCAGGACTATTCGCAGCGCACCGGGCTTCAGCCCGGTGGTGAAGCGAATCTGAGAACTGCTCCGACCTCAGCTGTGTGCACGGATCCGCACTGTTCACCTCGGCCCAGGTCCGAGCGACCGGTTCTGCTGCTCGATGTACTGCTTCACGATGCTGAGCGGTGCGCCGCCGACCGATCCGGCGAAGTACGAGCCGGACCAGAGGCGTTGTGCCCGCCAGTAGTGGCGGCCCAGGTCGGGGAACTCCTGGCGCAGCCGCCGGGAGGAGACGCCCTTGAGGCTGTTGACCAGTTTGGACACGGCGACCTTCGGCGGGAAGTTCACGAGCAGGTGGACGTGGTTGTTCTCGCCGTTGAACTCCACCAGTTCGGCCTCGAAGTCCTCGCACACGGCCCGCATGATCTCCTCACACCGCGTCAGGTGCCGCTCAGCGAAGACGGAGTGCCGGTACTTCGTCACGAAAACCAAGTGGACATGCATCCGGAAGACGCAGTGACGACCTGTGCGAACGTTCTCATCGATACCCATAAACCAATTGCGTATCATGATCCGGGTGCAGCTTCGGTACAGCTTCCGCCTGTACCCGAGTGCCGGTCAGCGCATGGCGCTGGCGAGGGCGTTCGGGTGCGCCCGCGTGGTCTACAACGACGCCCTCAGGGCCCGGGAGACCGCCCGCAGCGAAGGCATGCCGTTCCCGAAGACCGGCGACCTGTCGAAGCAGCTCATCACCGAGGCGAAGAACACACCGGAACGGGCCTGGCTCGACGAAGTCTCGGCGGTCGTCCTCCAGCAGTCGCTGCGCGACCTGGACGCCGCGTACCGGAACTTCTTCGACGGCCTGAAGGGCAAGCGCCCCCGCATGGGCGCACCCCGGTACAAGTCGAAACGGGACACCCGGCAGTCGGTCCGGTTCACCGTGAACGCCCGCTGGTCGATCACTGCGGGGCGGAAGCTGCGCCTGCCGAAGATCGGCGACGTCAAGGTGAGGTGGTCGCGGACACTGCCCTCCGTGCCGTCGACGGTGACGGTGGTCAAGGACAGCGCGGGCCGGCACTTCGCGAGCTTCGTCGTGGAGACCGGCCCGCAGGAAGTCCTTCCCGAGATCACGCCCGAGCTGGGCATCGATCTCGGACTCGGGCACTTCGCAGTCCTTTCCGACGGGACGAAGGTCGACAGCCCGCGCTTCCTGCGCCGCGCCGAGAAGCGCCTGAAGAAAGCCCAGCGTGCCCTCTCCCGCAAGGAGAAGGGCTCCAGCAACCGGAACAAGGCCCGGCTGAAGGTCGCCCGCGCTCACGCGCGGGTGGCCGACGCGCGCTGCGAGTTCCACCACCAGCTCTCCACGAAGCTGATCCGCGAGAACCAAGCGGTCGCGGTGGAGGACCTGGCGGTGAAGGGACTCGCCCGCACGCGCCTGGCCAAGTCCGTCCACGACGCCGGATGGTCGGCGTTCGTGAGCATGCTGGAGTACAAGGCCGCCCGGTACGGGCGCACCTTCGTGAAGATCGGCCGATTCGAGCCGACCTCCCAGGTGTGCTCGCAGTGTGGCGTGAAGGACGGCCCCAAGCCGCTGCACGTCCGTGTGTGGACGTGTGGGGTGTGCGGGGCCGTCCTCGACCGGGACGTGAACGCGGCGGTCAACGTCGCCAAGGCGGCCGGACTGGCCGTGACAGCCTGTGGAGCGCAGGTAAGACCGGGACTCGTCCCGGCACCGCGCAGCGAAGCAGGAACCCACCCGACACCGCAGCCTTCAACGGCGCGGTAGGCGGGAATCGCCGTCCTTCAGGGCGGCGAGGATGTCAATTGTCGCCCTTGCCGTCGCCGGCGCCCATGGACTCGTAGATCTCCTTGCACATGGGACACACGGGGTACTTCTTCGGGTCGCGGCCCGGCACCCACACCTTGCCGCACAGCGCCACGACGGGAGTCCCGTCCAGGGCGCTCGCCATGATCTTGTCCTTCTGGACGTAGTGGGCGAAGCGCTCGTGGTCACCGTCGCCGTGGGAGGTCTGCGGCGTCGGCTCGACGAGGGTCCCCGTACCAGTCCCGCGCTCGGGCTCAAGAGTGCTCATGGAAGAAAGGGTACTGAAGGTCACAGGCTTCAGTTGAGCGACGGGTCGTCCGGGTACGTGGCCACCATCGCCAGCTCGTTGCGCTGGCGGCGGAGCACTTCCCGCCAGAGCCGCTCCGGCGCCGGCGAGGAGACGTCCCCCGGCTCCGACTCCACGACGTACCAGGCGCCCTCGACCAGCTCGTCCTCCAGCTGGCCGGGCCCCCAGCCCGCGTACCCGGCGAAGATGCGCAGCGAGCCGACGGCCGGGGCCAGCAGCTCCGGCGGGGCCTCCAGGTCCACCAGGCCGATCGCTCCGTGCACCCGGCGCCAGCCCAGCGGCGCGGCCTCCCCGGCCTGTTCGCCGGGGACGACGGCGACGCCCAGGGCGGAGTCCAGGGAGACGGGGCCGCCCTGGAAGACGACACCGGGCTCGCCGGCCAGGTCCGCCCAGCCCTCGAGGATGTCGCCGACGTCCACCGGCGTCGGCCGGTTCAGGACGACGCCGAGCGAGCCCTCCTCGTCGTGGTCGAGGAGGAGCACCACCGCACGGTCGAAGTTCGGGTCCGCCAGGGCGGGGGTCGCCACGAGCAACCGCCCTGTGAGCGAGGACACCTCGGTCATGCCAGACATGATCCCGCATCTTCGCATCCCGTGGGGAGGCAATGGGTGCACGGGAGTGGACGCAGCTCAGGGCGGCCCGGCGCACTCCCGGCGCACGGCGGTTCCCGTGACCGCCCGTGGCCGCCGCCGAACGGTTCGTGTTGTGACGGATCCATGACGTGGCCGGACCCCGTCCGGGCATACAGAAGCGGGCCGGTGGCCGACTACCCTGTGCCTTTCGGCCCTGCCCCACCTCCCCACGGAACGCGAGATCCATGACCGTCAACGGCGCTGATGACGTACTGCTGGTCCACGGCGGAACCCCGCTGGAGGGCGAGATCCGTGTCCGCGGTGCGAAGAACCTCGTACCGAAGGCCATGGTCGCCGCCCTGCTGGGCAGTGCTCCGAGCCGACTGCGCAATGTTCCGGACATTCGCGACGTGCGTGTCGTACGCGGACTGCTGCAACTGCACGGGGTGACGGTCCGTCCGGGCGACGAGCCGGGTGAGCTCGTCCTCGACCCCACGCACGTGGAGAGCGCCAACGTTGCCGACATCGATGCCCACGCGGGCTCCTCGCGGATCCCGATCCTGTTCTGCGGCCCGCTGCTGCACCGTCTCGGCCACGCCTTCATCCCGGGCCTCGGCGGCTGCGACATCGGCGGACGGCCCATCGACTTCCACTTCGACGTGCTGCGCCAGTTCGGCGCGACCATCGAGAAGCGGGCGGACGGACAGTACCTGGAGGCGCCGCAGCGGCTGCGGGGCACGAAGATCCGGCTGCCGTACCCGTCGGTGGGCACGACGGAGCAGGTGCTGCTGACGGCGGTCCTCGCCGAGGGCGTCACCGAGCTGTCCAACGCGGCGGTGGAGCCGGAGATCGAGGACCTGATCTGCGTCCTGCAGAAGATGGGCGCCATCATCGCGATGGACACCGACCGCACCATCCGCATCACCGGTGTCGACAAGCTGGGCGGCTACACCCACCGCGCCCTCCCGGACCGCCTGGAGGCCGCCTCGTGGGCGTCGGCCGCGCTGGCGACCGAGGGCAACATCTACGTCCACGGCGCGCAGCAGCGCTCGATGATGACGTTCCTGAACACCTACCGGAAGGTGGGCGGCGCCTTCGAGATCGACGACGAGGGCATCCGCTTCTGGCACCCGGGCGGCCGGCTGAAGTCCATCGCGCTGGAGACGGACGTGCACCCCGGCTTCCAGACCGACTGGCAGCAGCCGCTGGTGGTCGCGCTGACCCAGGCGACCGGCCTGTCGATCGTCCACGAGACCGTGTACGAGTCCCGGCTCGGCTTCACCTCCGCGCTCAACCAGATGGGCGCGCACATCCAGCTCTACCGCGAGTGCCTGGGCGGCTCCGACTGCCGCTTCGGCCAGCGCAACTTCCTGCACTCCGCGGTCGTCTCCGGCCCCACCCGGCTCCAGGGCTCCGACCTGGTCATCCCGGACCTGCGCGGCGGTTTCTCCTACCTCATCGCCGCCCTCGCCGCCCAGGGCACGTCCCGCGTGCACGGCATCGGCCTGATCAACCGCGGCTACGAGAACTTCATGGAGAAGCTGATGGAGCTGGGCGCGAAGGTCGAACTCCCCGGCAAGGCACTGGGCTGAGCCTGCCGGCAGCGGCCACCCGGTCCGGAAGCACCCTCGCCGAGCACGCATCCCGGCCCACGCCGGCCTCACCCCACCCCCGGCCGGGGGTCCGGGGGTGGTCCCCCGGGCAGACACAGCATGGAGAAGCTGATGGAGCTGGGCACGAAGGTCGAACTCCCGGGCAAGGCACTGGGCTGAGCCTCGTCAGCAGGGTCCGGCCCTCGGCTGAGCCTCCCGGCAACGGCCTCCCGGCCCGGCACGGCCCCCGGCCGACCACGCATCCCGGCCCGGCAGGCTCAACGGCTGACCGCGTCCTCCGGCCCGGCAGGGTCCTCGGCTCCTCGGCCGGGTCTCGCGTCGGCGGCGGCCCCCCGCCCGGACCGGGCGCCGGAGGCCGTCTCCCGGACCGCTCTGCGCCCCTCACGCCGCCCGGGGGTCCCGGGCCCACGGCGGCGCCCCTCGCGGCCCCGGAGGGACGGCGAGGGCCCCGCTGCGGGGCGGTGCGGGCATGACGGAAGGGGGCGGCCACCCGGTCGGGTGGCTGCCCCCTTCGGCGTCACTGTGCGCCGTACGCCGTCCCGGGACGTACGGACGTCAGATCACTTGCCCTTGGCGGCTTCCTTGAGCTTGGAGCCCGCGGAGACCTTCACGCTGTAGCCGGCCGGGATCTGGATCGGCTCGCCGGTCTGCGGGTTGCGCGCGGTGCGCGCGGCACGGTGGGTGCGCTCGAAGGTCAGGAAACCGGGGATGGTGACCTTCTCGTCGCCCTTGGAGACGATGTCGCCGACGACGTCGGCGAACGCGGCCAGCACGGCGTCGGCGTCCTTGCGAGTCACCTCGGCGCGGTCGGCCAGCGCGGCCACCAGCTCACTGCGGTTCATGTTGTTACTCCCGTGTTCTTCTTGCTGTTGAGGCGAGCCACGCGGCGGGACCGCATGGTGCGCACGGCCAGGCCGATGCTGCCAGGGCCCCGGGAAAGTCCCGGAACCCGGGTCCGTCGTCCGGACCCTCGCGCCACTGGGGGTGCCCCCTGGACGTCGTCCTTGGTGAAGCATCCTGCCTCTACCTGCGGCGGGAATGCCAATCCGGCACCCGCATGCGCCGTGAGTACACCCGTGGGAGTCACACGGAGAGCGCCCCGCCCTTTCGGGACGGTGACGACGCCGGGTCCGTCGGCCGCCGCGGACGGCAGGAGACCGGTAGCTCGTACCGGCCGCCACCCTAGAGGGCGCCCGGGGCGCGGAGGTTCCACGACGCGCCGCACCGGCCGGCCGTGGCGATCCTCACAGCGCCCGCGGCACGGCCGCCCTACGCGGCCGGCCCGGCCTCCGCCGCCTTCGCCGCCTCGCGGACCGCGTCGGCGACCGCGCCCGCGACCCGCTCGTTGAAGACGCTGGGGATGATGTAGTTCGGGTTCAGCTCGTCCGGGGTGACCACGTCGGCCAGGGCCTGCGCGGCGGCCAGCATCATCCGGGTGGTCACCGAGCTGGACTGGGCGTCCAGCAGGCCGCGGAAGACGCCCGGGAAGACCAGCACGTTGTTGATCTGGTTCGGGAAGTCGGAGCGGCCGGTGGCCACGACGGCCGCGGTCTGCCGGGCGATCGCCGGGTCCACCTCGGGGTCGGGGTTCGCGAGCGCGAAGACGACCGCGCCCTCGGCCATCGCGGCCACGTCCTCGGCGCCGAGGACGTTCGGCGCGGAGACGCCGATGAAGACGTCGGCGCCGCGCACGGCCTCCTTGAGGGTGCCGGTGAGGTTCTCCGGGTTGGTGTGCTCGGCGATCCAGCACAGCGTGGAGTCGGGCGCGGCCTGCTTGAGGTCCTCGCGGCCCGCGTGCACCACGCCGTGGATGTCGGCCACGACGGCGTTCTTCACACCGGCGGCGATCAGCAGCTTCAGGATGGCCGTACCGGCGGCCCCGGCGCCGGACATGACCACGCGGATGTTCTCGATGGCCTTGCCGGTGACGCGCAGGGCGTTGGTCAGCGCGGCGAGGACGACGATCGCGGTGCCGTGCTGGTCGTCGTGGAAGACGGGGATGTCGAGGGCCTCGCGCAGCCGGGCCTCGATCTCGAAGCAGCGGGGCGCGGAGATGTCCTCCAGGTTGATGCCCGCGAAGCCCGGCGCGATGGCCTTGACGATCTCGACGATCGCGTCGGTGTCCTGGGTGTCGAGGCAGATCGGCCAGGCGTCGATGCCGGCGAACCGCTTGAACAGGGCCGCTTTGCCCTCCATCACGGGCAGCGCGGCCTGCGGGCCGATGTTGCCCAGGCCCAGCACGGCCGAGCCGTCCGTCACGACCGCAACGGAGTTGCGCTTGATGGTGAGGCGGCGGGCGTCCTCGGGGTTCTGGGCGATGGCCATGCAGACCCGGGCCACACCCGGGGTGTAGATCATCGAGAGGTCGTCACGGTTGCGGATCGGGTGCTTGGCCTGCATCTCGATCTTGCCGCCGAGGTGCATGAGGAACGTACGGTCGGAGACCTTGCCCAGGACGACGCCCTCGATGCCGCGGAGTTTCTCCACGATCTCGTCGGCGTGGCCGGTGGAGGTGGCCGCGATGGTGACGTCGATGCGCAGCTTCTCGTGGCCGGACGCGGTGACGTCCAGGCCCGTGACCGAACCGCCTGAGGACTCCACGGCCGTGGTGAGCTGGGACACGGCGGTCCCGCTCGCCGGCACCTCCAGCCGGATCGTCATCGAGTAGGAGACGCTGGGCGCCGTTGCCATGGCCGACTTCCTCTGCTTTTTCCGTTACTGCGTCGCCGTGTCACCACAGCGGCGCGCCGTGCTGTCCGATCGTCGCACCTACCAGCGAGTACGCGGTAGCCGCCGCGGATTGCGAACGTTGTGTTCGCGCGTCCGGGATCACGAAAAGAGGCCCACGTCACTGGTGACATGGGCCTCTCGGACGTTGTAGGTGACACCGACCCGCCATGCTCGCCTCGCGGCAAGTGGTCGCTCGAAGCGACGAAGGTTGGGCCCGGGGGCTTGGATCGGGCCGGTGTCACATCCAGGCTAACAAACGGATGGCCGTCGGCCATTCCTGCGCGGGGGCGAATTTCCGCGCGGCGTTCAGTCCCGCAGCAGGTCCGGAACTCCGGCCGCGTCCGGTTCGTCGCGCTCCCCCGAGACCACCGTGAGCTGCTGGGTGGCCCGGGTCAGGGCGACGTAGAGGACGCGCAGGCCGGCCGGGGACTCGTCGGCGATCTCGGCCGGGGAGACGACGACCGTCGCGTCGTACTCCAGTCCCTTGGCCTCCAGGCTCCCCAGGGCCACCACCCGGTCGCCGAGTCCGTCGAGCCAGCGGCGGGCCTCCTCCCGGCGCTGCATGGCGACCACCACGCCGACCGTGCCGTCCACCCGCTCCAGCAGCCGATGCGCCTCGGCGCGCACGGACTCGCCGAGTCCGCCGCGGGCGACGGCGAAGCGGGGTTCCACGCCCGTGGATCGCACCGCGCGGGGCGCGGTCGAGCCCGGCATGGCGAGGGAGAGCACCCGGGACGCCAGGTCGGCGATCTCGGCCGGGTTGCGGTAGTTCACGGTGAGTTCGAAGCGGCGGCGCGGCCGGGAGCCGAGGGCCTCGTCGCGGGCCTCGGCGGCCTCGTCGGGGTCGGACCAGGACGACTGGGCCGGGTCGCCGACGACCGTCCAGGTGGCGTGCCGGCCGCGGCGGCCCACCATCCGCCACTGCATGGGGGTGAGGTCCTGCGCCTCGTCGACGATGACGTGCGCGTACTCGACGCGTTCCTGGGCCAGCCGCTCGGCCCGCTCGCGCTGGCTCTCCTCGCGCACCGGCATCAGCTCCTCCAGGCCGGTGAGCTGGTCCAGCGGGTCGAGTTCGCGCCGCTTGCGGGGGCGCGCGGGGGTGCCGAGGACGGCCTGGAGTTCGTCGAGCAGGGCGATGTCGTGCACGGAGCGCCCGTCGCGCCGCAGGGAGCGGGCGAGGCGGCGGACCTCGCCGGGGTTGAGGACGCGGCGGGCCCAGCGGCCGAGGCGCCGCTCGTCGGCCATGGCGTCGAGCACGGCGGACGGGGTCAGCTCGGGCCACCAGGCGTCGAGGAAGGCGATGAAGTCGTCCTCGGAGGCGATGTCGTCGTCGAAGGAGGAGCGCAGTTCGGCCGCGAGTTCCGGGTCGGTGTGCCGGGTGCCCGCGCCGGAGCGCTCCCACAGCGCGTCGAGCAGCAGCTTGCGGGCGCGCGGGCGCAGCAGGTTGACGGGGGCGGTGCCGCCGAGGGCGCTGCGGCGGATCTCCTTGAGGTCCTCGGCGTCCAGCTCCAGGCGGCGGCCGAAGGCGACGACCCGCAGCCGGGTGGGCGCGTCCTCCGTCTCCAGCGCGCCGCGGGCCGCCTTGCGCAGCACCTTGAGCATGCGGGCGGAGCCCTTGACGCGGGCCACGGCGGGCGTGTCGTAGACGGTGGCCTCGACGCCCTCCACCAAGGAGCCGAGGGCGCGGATGGCGACCTGGCCCTCCTCGCCGAGGGAGGGCAGCACGCCCTCGGTGTAGGCGACGAGCAGCGGGGTCGGCGAGACGATGAGGATGCCGCCCGCGTAGCGGCGCCGGTCCTGGTAGAGCAGGTAGGCCGCCCGGTGCAGGGCCACGGCGGTCTTGCCGGTGCCGGGGCCGCCCTCGACGTGCGTGACGGAGGCGGCGGGCGCGCGGATCACCAGGTCCTGCTCGGCCTGGATGGAAGCCACGATGTCCCGCATGCTGTGGGTCCGGGCCTGGCCGAGGGCCGCCATCAGGGCGCCGTCGCCGACCACGGGCAGTTCCTCGCCGTCGAGGCGGGCGGTCAGCTCGGGGCGCATCAGGTCGTCCTCGACGCCGAGGACGCGGCGGCCCTTGGAGCGGATGACGCGGCGGCGCACCACGCGGCCCGGGTCGACGGGGGTGGAGCGGTAGAAGGGGGCGGCGGCCGGGGCCCGCCAGTCGATGACGAGCGGGCTGTAGTCCTGGTCGAGGACGCCGATGCGGCCGATGTGCAGGGTCTCGGCGATGTCGGCGGTGCCGTCGGGGCGCACGGCGCCGTCGGCGGGCTCGACGGCGGTGTAGGCGCCGTCGGGGCCCCGCTTGCCGTCCTTGCCGAGGAGCAGGTCGATACGGCCGAAGAGGAAGTCCTCGAACTCGTTGTTCAGCCGGTTGAGGTGGATGCCGGCCCGGAAGACCTGGGCGTCCCGCTCGGCGAGCGCGCCGGGCGTGCCGACCTGCCCGCGCCGGGCCGCGTCCCGCATGAGGAACTCGGCCTCGTCGATCTTCTCCTCAAGGCGCCGGTACACCCGGTCCAGGTGTTCCTGTTCGACACGGATCTCCCGGTCGCGGACGGAGTCGTGAACCGGTCCGACCGCGGATTCCTGTTGAGCCTGAGCGGCCACCGGGCCCCCTTCTGACGTGCTGGGCAGCCGTCAACCGTACGCGAAGGGGGCCGGGTGAGGCTACGCGTCCACTTCGACGAGCTGCTTGCCGTCGAAGTTCACCACGACGAAGTGGTCGATCTCGTTCATCTCGAAGGCCGCGCCGCCCTGGATGTAGAGCGGCTGCTTGGACTTGTCCGTCTTGCCGTCGGGCAGGCCGTAGCCCTCGGACGGGACGGACCACGAGGTGACCGTCTCGCGTTCGCCGTTCTTGCCGACGGCGATGAGCGAGCACTTCTCGGGACCCTTGACGTTGCGCAGCTCGGTGACCGTGCCGGTGCCCCACTCCTTCTCCTGGAGCGCGACGGTCACGGACACCTTGGTGGTGGGGTCGGTGGCGGTGATCTTGTCGGGGATCTGCTCGAAGGCTTCCTTGGCGGGGTTCGCCGCGAGCGTCCGGTTGGTGTCGCCCCCGCCCCCGCCGTCGCCGCCCCCGCTGTTCGCCGCGACGGCGACGAACGGGCCGCTGACGATCAGCGCGCCGGCGGCCGCCACCATGTAGAAGTTGCGGCGGCGCTTCTTGGCCCTGCGTTCGGCGACCTCGTCGACCAGCTTCTCCACCACGCGCGGGGAGGGCTTGGCGGACAGCGACTCGCCGATGGACGGCGTGCCGGAGCCGGGCAGGTCCGCGAGCGCGGCCAGCATCGGTTCCATCCCGGCGAGTTCGTCGAGCTGCTGGGCGCACCACTCGCAGCTCGCGAGGTGCATCTCGAACCGGCCCGCCTCGGCGTCGTCGAGGATGCCGAGGGCGTAGGCGCCGACGGTCTCGTGCTCGTTCGGCACCGGTGATCCCTCCATGGGAGCAGACATACCCGTACCACCCGCGCCGAATCCCTGGTTTCCCCCGTACACACTCATCACGCCGTCACCCCCCGCTCCTCCAGTGCCAGCTTCATCGACCGCAGGGCGTAGAACACCCTGGAGCGCACCGTACCGCTGGGTATCCCGAGCGTTTCGGCCGCCTCGTTGACCGTACGTCCCTTGAAGTACGTCTCGACGAGCACCTCCCGGTGGGCAGGGGTCAGGTCGTCGAGTGCGTCCGACAACGTCATCAGCCACAGCGCCTTGTCGATCTCGTCCTCCGCGGGGATGACCTCCAGCGGCGACGGATCGACCTCCTGCGGCCGGGCCTGCCGGCTGCGGTGGCCGTCGATGACGATGCGCCGGGCGACCGTCACCAGCCAGGGGCGTACCGAACCGGTCGCCCGATTGAGCTGACCGGCGTTCTTCCAGGCACGGATGAGCGTTTCCTGCACGACGTCCTCGGCGCGCTGCCGGTCTCCGGCGACCAGCCGCAGGACATAGGCCAGCAGGGGTCCGGCGTGCTCTCGATACAGAGCACGCATCAGCTCCTCGTCAGGTTCCGAGGGCTGGGACGCGCGATGTCGGGCCCTCGTTCCACGTTCATTGGCCACGACGGAATCCTTGCGCACGCCCACCTCCGGTGTCCGGGGGATCCCCCAGTCGGTCGCTCGACTACCGGTACGCAGGGCACGTGGCAGGTGTTCAAAGCGGGGTGACAATTTCTGCGGGGTGACGTGACGAGCGGGACATGGAGCCACATATTCCCCCCGCGCTCTTTACATTTCCGACACACCTGGCGCGGGCCGCCCCGCTGCCCGTGCGCCGGGAGCGTCAAACGAGGTGTAAGCAACGTCACTTCAGGGTCCGGAGCACAGAAGCGGCATACGGGACACGGGGCGGGGTCAGGCGCGGGTGAGGGCGGCGCGCCGGCGGTGGCGGGCCACCCGTTCACGGTTCCCGCAGACCTCACTGGAGCACCAGCGCCTCCTGCGTCCCCGGGACGTGTCCAGGTACACGATGGGGCAGTTGTCCCCCTCGCACTGGCGCAGGCTCGCCCGGGCCACCGGGTCGGTCAGCAGGTCCACGGCGTCCCGGGCGATCGCGCCGAGCAGCGCACCCCGCCGGGGCGGCCCGTCGAGGCGGCGCACCAGCAGGCCGTCCTCCCCCACCACGGCCCGCGGGGCGGGCGGCGCGACCCGGGCCAGTTCGTTGATCCGGGCGAGCGCCAGGTCGTACGAGGGACGTCCGGGTGCCGGGCGGCCGCGCAGCAACGGCGCGAGCCGGCCGCGCAGTTCGCGGAAGGCGGGCGGCCAGGACGCGTCGGCGTGGGCCAGCGCGGTGCCCGGCGGGACGAGGCCGGAGCCGGTGACCCAGGCGCGCAGCACCGGCAGGGAGTCGAGGCGTTCGGCGGGATGGGTGGTGGCGAGCAGGTCCAGACAGACCCGTCCGGTGTCGAACCGCAGCTCGTAGGGCGCCGTGGCCGTACCGAGTGCCATGAGCCTGTCACCGCCTAGGGTTCGCCCCGGCCGCGGGAGGCCGGTGCGATGCGAGCGAGGGGGCCGGGAACCGTTCTTCTGCCGGGGAACCGTCCTTCTACAGTGCCCGCCCGCGTGCGCGCCCGGAAGCCCCCGGACCCTCCCGGCCGATGCCCCGCCTCAGGTGCCGGCGTACTTCTCCCCCGCCTGCGGGTCCAGGGCCAGGCGGTAGCCGCGCTTGACGACGGTCTGGATCAGCTGCGGGGCGCCGAGGGCCGCGCGCAGGCGGGCCATCGCGGTCTCCACGGCGTGCTCGTCGCGGCCGGCGCCGGGCAGGGCCCGCAGCAGGTCCCCGCGGGAGACGACCCAGCCGGGCCGCCGGGCCAGCGCGCGCAGCAGCGACATCCCGGCCGGCGGCACCGGCCTCAGCTCGCCGTCGACGACGGCCGCGTGTCCGCGGATCTCCAGCCGGTGCCCGGCCACCGGCAGGGACCGTGCGCGGGCGGGCAGGTCCCGGCAGAGCAGCTGCACCAGGGGACCGAGCCGGAAGCGCTCCGGGTGGACCGTGTCGATGCCGCGGGCCTGCAACGGCAGCGCGGTGACCGGGCCGACGCAGGCGGGCAGGACGTCCCGGCCGAGGGCGGCGAGCAGGTCGTCGAGCCGGCCGCGTTCCCCGGCCCGGGCCAGCAGGGACGCCGCGGCGGGCGCGCTGGTGAAGGTCACCGCGTCCACGGTGCGCGCCACGGCCGCGTCCAGCAGCCGGTCGACGGGGCCCAGGTCCTCCGGCGGCAGCCACCGGTAGACCGGCACCCCGACCACCTCCGCTCCCGCCGCCCGCAGCGACTCCACGAAGCCGGGCAGCGGTTCGCCGTGCAGCTGGATCGCGACGCGCAGCCCGTCGACGCCCTCCGCGAGCAGGCGTTCGAGCACCTCGGCCATCGACTCCGAGGACGGCGACCACTCCTCGGTGAGTCCGGCGGCCCGGACGGCGCCCTTCACCTTGGGGCCGCGGGCCAGGATCCGCGCCCCGCGCAGGGTGGCCAGCAGGTCCTCGCCGAGGCCCCAGCCGTCGGCGGCCGACATCCAGCCGCGGAACCCGATCGCGGTGGTGGCGATCGCGATGTCCGGGGCGCGGCCGATGAGGTCCTTGGTGGCGGCCAGCAGTTCACTGTCGTCGGACAGCGGCACGATCCGCAGGGCGGGCGCGTGCAGCACGACGGCCCCGCGGCGCTCCAGCAGCGCGCCGAGCTCGTCGGCCCGGCGTGCCGCGGTCACGCCCACGGTGAAGCCCGCGAGCGGTCCGTGGTCCGGTCGGTGCTGTGCGTCGTTCATGGCTCTCGTCCCGCGTAGTAGGCATGCCGGCGGGTGCGGCTCCACCCGCCTGCCGACCGAGCCTGTCAACACTCCATGACGGGCCCGGTTCGGCGTCGTGTCACCAGTGTTACGTCATCCCCGCTCACACCTCGGCGTAGTCCAGCCGCCGCTGCTCCCGCTCCGCGGGGTGCGGCCCGGCGGGCCGGGCCGCCGGGCGGCGCAGGTATACCGCCCAGGTGACCGCGCAACAGAGCGCGTAGCAGACGAGGAACGCAACGAACGCGCCGGTGCCGGACCCGTGGGAGAGGTAGGACTGCCGGAAGGCCAGGTTGATGCCGACGCCGCCGAGCGCGCCCACCGCGCCGATCAGCCCCATGGCCGCCCCGGACAGCCGCCGCCCGTACGCCGCGGCCGGTTCGCCCGTCAGCCCGCGGGCCAGCGCCTTCGCCCGGAAGATGCCGGGGATCATCTTGTACGTCGATCCGTTGCCCAGGCCGGTCAGCACGAACAGCACCACGAAGGCGGCCGTGAACAGCGTCAGCGACCGCTGGACGGAGGCGACGACCAGCACCCCGGTGGCCGCGCCCATGGCGGCGAAGTTCAGCAGCGTGATCCGGGCGCCGCCGTACCGGTCGGCGAGCCACCCGCCCACCGGCCGGATCAGCGAGCCGAGCAGGGGGCCGAGGAAGGTGACGTACGCGGCCTGCAGTGGCGTCCGGCCGAACTGGATCTGGAGCACCTGCCCGAAGGCGAAGCTGTAGCCGATGAACGAGCCGAAGGTGCCGATGTAGAGGAAGGACATGATCCACGTGTGCGGGTCGCGCGCGGCGTCCCTGGCGGCACCGGTGTCGTTGCGCACCGAGGCGAGGTTGTCCATGTACAGCGCGGAGAGCACGGCGGCGGCGACGATCAGCGGGATGTAGATCCCGAGCAGCACCCGCGGTCCGCCGCTCGCGCCGATGATCGCGAGGGCGGCGAGCTGGATCACCGGCACCCCGATGTTGCCGCCGCCGGCGTTCAGGCCGAGTGCCCAGCCCTTCTTGCGCAGCGGGAAGAAGGCGTTGATGTTGGTCATGGAGGAGGCGAAGTTGCCGCCGCCGATCCCCGCCAGCAGGCCGACCAGCAGGAACGTGGTGAAGGAGGTGCCCGGCTCCATCACGGCGAACGCGGCGACGGTGGGGACGAGCAGCAGGGCGGCGGACACGATCGTCCAGTTCCGCCCGCCGAAGACCGCCACGGCGAAGGTGTACGGCACCCGGACCACGGCCCCGACCAGCGTGACCACCGACGTGAGCAGGAACTTGTCGGCCGGGGTGAGGCCGTACTCCGGGCCCATGAAGAGCACCAGGACGGACCACATCGTCCAGACCGAGAAGCCGATGTGCTCGGACAGGACGGAGAAGAGGAGATTGCGGCGGGCGATCCGCTGCCCGGTCCGGTTCCAGAAGGTCTCGTCCTCCGGGTCCCACTGCTGGATCCAGCGACCGCTGGGGGCTGTCATCGGGCCTCCACTGTGCTTCGGGGCGCGGACGGGTGCCGCGAGGGATGGTCCCGAAGGTAGGGAGGGAGCGTTTCGGTGCTGTGGCACCCGGTGACCGGACGGGAACGTTGCTCTCACCCCCGGTGGCGGCCGGGGGTGAGGTGTCAGGCGGCGGCCCGGTGACGCCGGGTGCGTCGTGTTGACCGAACTAAGCGGTGTGTCTTGACCGAGCGACATCGAGGCCCGGAGCGTTCTCGTTGGCGTCCCAGTCCCTTGGAACCTATGGGAGGGCTCTTGACCACTGTGATGCGTGATGTCCGGTCGCTGCGTGTACGGCAGATCGGCCGCCTGGCCGCGGTCGCCGACGCGTCAGTGCCGTACCAACTGCTCGATGTCGATGGCAGCGAGGTACATCCGGTCACCGACTACTTCCGCTCGCTTACCGCCAGCGACTACAGCCCACACAGCCTGCGTTCGTACGGGCTCGCGCTGCTGCGGTGGCGGCGCGGCTGAACACCGGGCAGCAGCTCATCGGCGTCATCCGCAAGGGCACACGGGCCCTGCAGTGGTTGCCCGCTGCCACGGACGCCTTCGTCTGGCTCAAGCTCTACCGTCACGAGCTGGCCGCCGACGCCCCGCGCGGGCCCGGCGCCCCGTTCTGGGTGACCCTGCGACGTCCGTGGAAACCGCTGACCTACGACGCGGCCCGGATGCTCTTCACCCGTGCCAACGAGGCGCTGGGCACGAACTGGAGCCTCCACGACCTGCGTCATGCCGCGGCCCACCGCATGGTCGATGGTCCGAAGCTGTCCCTGACCGACATCCAATCCGGACGCCGAGCTCTGGCGCCCCTGTCCCATCTGCGGAGAAGCCGAACGGCTGCACGCTCCTGGCCCGTGCCCGCGCTGCATGCTCAAGCAGCGGCTCCACGAGCTCCTTGCCGATGGCACCGGCTCCATACGCCCGAAGCTGCAGCCTCTCCACGAGGCCCTGGCCGGCACCGAACGGGCTGGCACCGCGATGCGCTGGCTCTCCAAGGGCATCGTCTCCACCGTCCTGTCCCATCTCGGCTCCGGCCGCCGCCCCCTCACCCACGAGGCCCTGGACGAGCTCCCGGAAGGCAAGGTCGTCGAACACCTCCGCAGCGTCCTCGTGGCCACCGCAGTCCTGCCCAAGCGGGACGAGCAGATGGTCCGTCTCGAACGGCACGTGAAGAACCTCGTCACCTGCCATGCGACGGCCGAGGGACGGAAAATCCTGCGCCGGTACGCGACCTGGCACCTCCTGCGGCGGCTTCGCCGCCGCAGCCGCGGCAAGGACCAGCGGGCCGCCGCCGGAGACTGGGGCGCCTACGCAGCCGAGGTCAGCCGCCGGACCAGGTCGTCGTGATGCTCGGGGCGGGCCAGTCCAGCACGGTCAGCTCGGGCCATTGCGCTTGCCATCGTGCTGCCTTGGTCTCATAGACCGAGCGCGGGGCGAGCACCGGGTTCGGCCGGACGACGAGGTTGAACACGTCCGAAAGGCCATGGGGCGCATACACGCGCCACCGGCCGTCGGTCTCCGCACGTACTCCCAGGCAGCACGTCGTCGCGGCAAAACTGTCGATCGCCGCCTCGGTGGACTCATACGGCGGACACGCGACATCGAACTTGTCCTCATACCAGAGGTGAACTCGTGCCTCGTTGCGGATCTCAACATCTGCCGGCAGGTCGGCGAAGACCTCCCGCCCGGCCTTGATCACCGCATCCTCGGCCTCCCAGGACAGATCACTGCCGTCGAAGTAGAAAACGTCGTAGTCCTTGATGCCACTGGTTGGCGGCCTGTCCGTGACCACGTTCCACACGGTCTGGAACAGGCATCCTGCCGTCACATACCACTCGGGGAGGTCCAACGTCGCAGTCCGCGTCAGCACCTCCGTCAGCACGTCGTTGCGGGACAGCACCGCACGCAGGGACTCAAGTTGCTGGTCGAGAGGGAGTCGGCTGATCACCCCCCTTGCCTACCACAACACGTCCGGAAGCAGGCCCATCTGCCTCTCAAGGCCCATCGGGCACAGGGGTATTGGGACAGTTCCAATACCCGACTCCACCATTAGCGATCTATCCCGAGGATGTCATCGCCCACCACCGCTCCTACATCGCCCGCCGCCGAAAGCTCCGGCCGAGCGAGGAGTACCGCGACCTCACCCCAGACGAGTGGAACGAGTTCATCACCCACTTCGAGCTCCGCAAGGTCGCGCTCGGCGTCTGCACCCGCGACTACGGCACCCCCTGCGTCCACGAACACGCATGCGTTCGCTGCCCAGCCCTGCGCCCAGATCCCGACCAGCGTGACCGGCTAGAAGAGATCACTGCCAACCTGCAGGCCCGCATCGAGGAAGCCCAAGCTCGAGGTTGTCGGGGCGAAGTCGCCGGTCTTGAAGCGACCCTCGCCGCGGCACAGGGAAAGCTCAAGACGATGCGTGAACTTCTCCAGCGACACGGACCCACGCACCTCGGAATGCCTAACTTCGGACCGTCGGCGGGCCGACGAATGTGATGCCCGCCACAGCAAAACCGGCCCGAAAACCCCTCCCGCGAGGGGATGTAGAGCGGTAGGCGCCCATATTCCCTCACAGGAGGGATACTGGCTGCCGAATGGAGGGTTCTCTATAACTCGCTGAGACACGGCTTACGGAATTGGGCTGGCATCAGCGTCTGCCGGGCTTCCCCGAGGGTGGCCCCCCGGGGTCCCGGCACTTTCGTCCAGAAGCCCCGCACGGCCGCGCCGGCGGGGCTTCTGTACTCAAGCCATCGGATCGCGGTCGTCCTACACGGCGTCAGGCATCATCATGGCGGCGTTGCTCGGCGCGAGTTCTGTTGCACATGCGGAATGTGAAACTCAGTCACCCCAGGGGGGGCTCAAATCCCTGCCCGGACACTCGAATTGCTATGAGGCCGCACGCATGCTCTAGGATTCGAGATCAGCCGGTAGGGGCCCCTCGCCAGGGCTCGGAATCTACTGGTGGCAGCCCAATTCCACTTAGCGGAAGGGGCTTCGGCCCCAGCCGAAGCCCTGCCGCTGTGAGCCATTGGCTCATTCTCAGCTAAGGGGTGTCGCGCATGGACGCGAACCTGACGATCCTCCTCATCTGCTTCGGCGTGCTCGCTGTGGCCGGCTTCGCCATCTGGCGGCTGACGAGCACGCCGGCGCGTATCGTCGCCGTGATCATCGCGCTGGCCACATTGGTCGGCGCGCTCAAGCCCCTTGTCGCACTGCTCAGCGAGCAGCAGTCGACCGTGTCGCCGGGCACCTCCGTCACACCGCCTGCGGCAACTACCATCCCGGGAGAGCCTGCGACCACGGGTTCCGGGGCGAGCAGCTCGTCGCCCACCGACATCCCGCTGTCCGTGCCTGCGCCGGCCTCCTTCGCGGTGGCCACCACAGAGGTGAAGTAGGCGATGGCAGTAAGGCTGGTGAACGCCAAGCGCCGCATCACCGACCACTTCTTCGCCCCGAGGGTCGAAAACGAGGAAGTCGTTGACGCGCTCGTCAAGGTCATGACCCCGCACATCCTGAAGCGGGATGAACTCGCCTTCAGGCCTAGGCGGCGTGGTCAGGTCTTCTTCCTCGTCTCCGGCTGTATCCGGGAAGAGGCGCCCTTCGGACACACTCGCCTCTGGAGAGACGGGACGATGTTCGGCCGATGGGCAAGCGCACGGACCTCCTTCGGTTCGGCGGGGTGGACTCTGGCTGGCTCCACCGGTCTGTCCGCCGACTCGTCGGAGATCTACCACCTGGCCATGGAGCACAGCGAACTGTGCAAGGCACTTGCGCAGATGGACACCTTCCGCATGAGCATGCTGGACAGCGTCTACGGTGCGAGCAGGCAGTCCCCCGGGGCCCGCGTCGCGCGTCTCCTGCTCTATCTCTCCGACAACACGGGGCGGGGATATCAGACCCGGTCCGTGGAGGGACGCCAGGTTGTGAAGTTCATCCCGGGTGGATTCATCGAGGGGCCGTCCCAGGCGGACCTCGCTGATGCGCTTGCCCTCGGCAGGGCAACAGTCGAGAAGGTCTTGGCTAGCCTGCGCGCGGACGAGATCCTGGCGCGGCCCACGGGGAAGCGCACGAACCGGTTCTACGAAATCCTCGACCGCGATCGACTGAACAAAGTCGCTCGTGGGGTGTGATCACCTGTCCCTGTGATCGTGGGCCCTGGTGCTGTCTCGCACCGGGGCCCGAGTCGATCACGGCACCATACCGGTCACTTGGTTCGGATAAGGCGCCGTCCGGTGGAACCGTCCGGCCACAGGCGCGGTCTGCGTTTCGCCGCCAGGTCCTCCATCCAGCCGAAGGCCAGCACGCAGCCCGCGATCAGGATCCACGCCAGCAGCAGCACCGGCCAGGAACTCTCCAGCAGCCAGGGCACGTTGAGTTCCAGCGTCTCGAAGCCCCACAGCCGGTCGTAGAGGGTGGCGGCGGTCAGGATGCACACGTTGTGCCACAGGTAGACCGTCACCGCGCGGGAGTTGAGCAGCGTGATCAGCCGGTCCCAGCGACGCAGCCGGCGCGGCCACTCGGTCCAGGAGGGGCTGAGGTGGAGCAGCAGCAGGACGGTGCCGAAGGACCACAGCGCCTGGGCCAGGGGGATGGAGTCCAGGTCGTGGTCCGCCCCGAAGTCGTTGCGGAAGGCGTACCACAGGCCCGCGCAGGCGACGATCGGCGCGATCGACGGCACCACGTACTGCGGCAGGCGCTTCAGGACGCCCTGCTGGTGGGCCATGCCCAGGATCCAGCAGGCGCCGAAGGTGCTGAAGTCGGTGAGCGCGGAGTCGACGCGCTCACCGGGCAGGGAGACCCAGCCGGCCTGGAGCACCGCCGAGAGCACCAGCGGGGAGAAGACCGTCGGCCAGGGCAGCGCACGCAGCAGCTTCAGCAGGTACGGGGAGAGCAGCACGAACCACAGGTAGGCGCGGATGTACCAGAGCGGCCCGGCGAGTTCCGCGGCCCAGTCCTCGCCGACGACGCCGTGGATGCCGGGCAGGCCCTCGGCGTGGGGAGGGTCGCTCAGCGGCAGGATCCAGAAGCCGAGGTGCAGGAACCACCAGCCGGGGTGGCCGTCGTCGTCCGGGCTCCAGCCCTGGGCCAGCATGCCGGTCACGCCGATCGCGCCGAGCAGCCACAGCGGCGGCAGCAGCCGGCGCATCCGGCCGCGCACGACCTGGACGGCGGGCCGCTTCAGGGAGCGGGCCATGAGGTTGCCGGCCAGGGCGAACATCACGCCCATGGACGGGAAGACGACGGGCAGCCAGGCCCAGCCCATCAGGTGGTAGAGGACGACCCGGAACAGGGCGACCGCGCGCAGCAGGTCGAAGTACCGGTCGCGGGCCGGGGGCCGGGTGGCCGGTTCGGCCGGCGGGGGCCCGGACGGCTTCTCCGGGCCGGTGGCGCCGTCCCGGGGGGACGGCGGGCCGGTGGTGGTCATGCGGTGCGGACTTGTCGTCGTGCCCGGGGCGGTGGCCGCCTGCCCGGCGGGGGGTGGGACGCTCACGCCACCGGCCTGCCGTCCCGGACCTGCTGGGACGGGATCTCGGCACCCGGCGGGGCGGAGACGCCGCCCTTGCGGCGCAGCTTCTGCCAGCGCAGCCGGCCGCCGGTGAGCGCGGTGATCCAGGACTGCAGCAGGACGACGTACATCAGCTGCCGGTAGAGGATCTGCTGGAGCGGCAGGGAGAGCAGCGGGGTGAGCTTCTCCTTGTCGAGGACGAACGCGTAGGCCGCGCAGGCCGCCTGGATGGCGAGGACGCCGAACCAGGCCAGGACGGTCTTGCCGGTGGGGCCGAAGACCAGGCCGTAGATGAGGAACACGTCGATCAGCGGGGCCAGCAGCGGCGCCAGGACCATGAACAGCGACACCAGCGGCAGGCCGACGCGGCCGAAGCGGCCCGAGGGGCCCCGGTCGATGACGGCGCGGCGGTGCTTCCAGATGGCCTGCATGGTGCCGTAGGACCAGCGGTAGCGCTGGGACCACAGCTGCTGGACCGACTCCGGGGCCTCGGTCCAGGCGCGGGCGTTCTCGGCGTAGACCACCTTCCAGCCGTCGCGGTGGATGGCCATGGTGATGTCGGTGTCCTCGGCGAGCGTGTCGTCGCTCATGCCGCCGACCCGCTCCAGCGCCGAGCGGCGGAACGCGCCGACGGCACCGGGGATGGTGGGCATGCACCGCAGGACGTCGTACATCCGGCGGTCGAGGTTGAAGCCCATCACGTACTCGATGTGCTGCCAGGCGCCGATCAGCTTGTCCTTGTTGCCGACCTTGGCGTTGCCGGCGACGGCGCCGACGCGCGGGTCGCCGAAGGGCTGCACGAGTTCACGCACGGTGGTGGGTTCGAAGACGGTGTCGCCGTCCATCATCACGATGATGTCGTGACGGGCGTTGGCGACGCCTCGGTTGAGCGCCGCGGGCTTGCCCGCGTTGAGCTGCCGCACCACCCGCACGTTCGGCAGGCCGAGGTTCTCCACGATGCGGGCGGTGCCGTCGCTGGAGCCGTCGTCGATGACGACGACCTCGATCGGATGGTCGCTGGCCATCAGCGAACGCACCGTGTTCTCGATGCACTTGGCCTCGTTGTAGGCGGGCACGAGCACCGACACCGGCTCGGTGATCGGCGGCCCCCAGGCGAAGCCGCGGCGGCGCACCTTGCGGGCGTGCAGCGCGGACAGCACCAGCATCAGCAGGAACCGGGCGATGACCAGGAAGCCGATGACCGCCAGGCCGACGACCAGCACGCCGGTGATCGAGTCGCTGGCCTGGACGAGGAAGACCCAGGCCTTGCCCTTCCACAGGTCGGGGCCGGTGACCGAGGTGTGCGCGCTGGGCGCCTCCAGGGCCTCGGTGAGGTTGTCGAACGTGTAGCCCTTCTCGCGCAGGTCGGGCAGCATCCGGTCGAGTGCCTGGACGGTCTGGTGGCGGTCGCCGCCGGAGTCGTGCATCAGGACGATGCCGCCCTTGCCGCCCTCGGGCGTGGAGCGGCGGATGATCTCCTCCACGCCGGGCTTGCGCCAGTCCTCGCTGTCATGGGTGTTGACGACGGTGATGTAGCCCCGTTCGCCTATGTACTGCGTCACGGGCCAGGAGTTGTTGTCCATGGCCCCGGCCTGCGAGGAGTACGGCGGCCGGAACAGGGAGGTGCGGATGCCGGCCGCGCCCGTGATGGAGAGCTGGGTCTGGGACAGCTCGAAGTCGATGCGGCGGTCCGACTGGAGGGCGAGGTCGGGGTGGTTGAAGGTGTGCAGGCCCACCTCGTGGCCCTCGTCGACCATGCGCTGGACGAGGTCCGGGTAGCGGGAGGCCATGGTGCCGGTGACGAAGAAGACGGCGTGCGCGTCGTGCTTCCGCAGCACGTCGAGCACCTGGGGCGTCCACTCCGGGTCGGGCCCGTCGTCGAAGGTGAGCACGATGTGACGGTCGGGCACCTGCAGGGTCTTGGCCTGCGCGCCCCGGGTGTCTATCACCGGACCGCCGTCGAGGATCTCGTCGGGCACGCGGTCGGCGGCGGCCGGCGACTGGATGCGGTGGTCGGCGAGGATCTCGCTGTGCACGAAGCCGCGCAGCAGCAGCATCGCCATCAGGGCGACGAGGAACAGCAGCGGCAGCAGCAGGCGCAGGGGCAGGCGGCGTCGCCGGGAACCGCCTCGGGCCGCGGCTGCGGGTCCCGGGCGGCGGGTGCGGATGGCCATCAGAGAACGTGCTCCGGGGACGGTGCGGCGGGAGGGGCGGAGGGGTCCTGCGGGGCGGCGGGACCGCCGGCGGCCACGACGGGCTGGTCGGCGGAGCCGCCGGCGACGTTGTCGGCGCCGGCCCCGTCACCGCCGCCGGCGCTCCCCGGTTCGGTCGTCACGGGCGGGGGCTCGTCCGCCGGGGTGGTGGCGGGCGGCGGGGCGACGGTGGTCGCGGGCGGGGCCGACGGGGTGGGGTCGGTGTCACCGCCGGAGTCGGGCTTCGTGGTGCCGCGGGTGGCCCCCTGGGTGGGGGCGGTGGTCTTCGCGCCGCCGCCGTCCTGGCGGGCGGTCGTGCCGGGTGCGGGCAGGCTGGCGCCGGGCGTCGGCACGGTGAGGTCGCCCGCGCTGGGCAGGCCGCCCGGGCCGAGGCTGGCGCCGGAGCCGGCGGCGTCGTCGGACTCGGCCGGCTGCGGCGAGGTGTCGACCTGGCCCGCGGGCGCGTCGGCCTCCTGGCCGGGGACGGGGAGCCAGGGGGCGTCGGAGTTCCCCGACAGCAGCGTGGCGACGATGACGACGGCGTACCCGGCGCAGGCGAGGCCGACGGCCAGGCCGATGCGGCGGTAGCGGCGGCCGCGGCGGCCGGACTCGTCGACGAAGACGGGGCCCTCCGACGGCTCGGGGCCCGCGGGCTGCACGCCGGGGGTCCTGCGCAGCACGCCGTCCGCGAACTGCACGGCGTCGAGCTGGACGGTGACCTCGTGCGGGTCGTGGGTGTGGTCCCCGTCCCCGGTCTCCCCGGCGTCGTCCTCCTGCCAGGGGTCGCGCACCGGGCGGCCGGTGCCGGCCGGCGGGGCGGGAGCCGCCTCGTCGGGGGTGTGGGAGGCCGGCGCGGGTTTCAGCAGCGACGTCGTCGGGGACGCCGGCCGGGGCGGGCGCACGGACGGCACGCGCAGGGCCGTGGTCCGCTCGGCTTCGGGGACCTCCGGGCCGGGGGCGCCGGGGCCGGGGATGCCGGAGGTGGCGTCGCGGCCGGTCTTCAGCATCTTCTCGGCCGCCGACGCGCCTTCGGGACGCTCCGGTTGGGCGTCTTCTCGCCAGTCTTTCACGCGCACGCACTTCCCCCCAGGGACAGATCCGGGTGCGCGTTCGACCCGAGCACTCGTCGGCGGACCGGGCCCCCAACCCGCTCCGAGCGCCCCGTTTATCACACTGTGCTCGGGAGTTGAATGTAGCGCACGCGGAGGTCCCGTGCGGACCGGGTGGCGATTCGTATCGATCGTGAGACATCTCGGGGACGGCACCACGACAAAGGGGCTGGCCGGATCCTTTCGGTCCACATTTCCCCATGAGCCGCCCGATACCGGGCGAAGTCATGGTAGGGAAGCGGATAGCCGGACGGGCCGGTGGCGTGCGTGTCCGGGGGCAGCGGGCACCGGTCCGCCCCCTCACGCCCTCATCCCCTTCCGGTCGCTGGGATCCGGCCATGATCCGCCGGATCGCGCCACGCCCGCCGCGTCCCCGCGACACGCCGGGCCGCGCCCGGGTACGGGAACGACAGAGGCCCCGCCGCTTTCGCGACGGGGCCTCCGCCCACATGGGGCAAGTGGAGATGGCGGGAATCGAACCCGCGTCCAACGGTGCGGAACCAGGGCTTCTCCGTGTGCAGTCGGCTGTGCTTTTCTCGGCCCCGGAGATCACGCCGACAAGTCTCCGACGGGCCCAGTCACTGTGAGATTTCCCTTTTCACCCCGTGACCGGGATCAAGGTTTAGTTCCCTAGCTGATGCCAGGATCCGGGTCGGGAACACCCCCGGGCTGACACTCCCTTAAGTAGGGGAGCCGCTGCTCGCTACCTGAAGATCAGGCAGCGAGGGCGAGCTCGCCCTGGGAGATGGATCGCTTGGAATTGGCGATTATTTTTTTCGGCCTGTGGTTTACGAGATCATGGCCGCTTCCTCGACACGCTTCCCCTGCTTCGACAGCCGCTGTCGAAACCGATCATCCCCATGTTGTTTTTTCAAGACCCCGCCCGGAGGAGGGGCCACACGCACCCGCTATGAGGTGCTGGTGCCATCGTACGTGACCAACGCAGGTCCGTGCCAGCCTATTCCCGCGCAGGCCACCGGGCCTTGTCCGACGCCGCGGGCATGGTGCCGGACACCCCCTATGCGCGCTGCTTGCGGCGCACCGCGGAGATCGCCCGCTCGGCCTCGCGCCGGTCCTGCTTCTCCCGCAGGGTCTGCCGTTTGTCGTACTCCTTCTTGCCCTTCGCCAGGGCGATCTCGATCTTCGCGCGGCCGTCCTTGAAGTACAGGGCCAGCGGCACGATGGTGTGGCCCGTCTCCTGGGACTTGGACTCCAGCTTGTCGATCTCCTCGCGGTGCAGCAGCAGCTTCCGCTTGCGCCGCGCGCTGTGGTTGGTCCAGGTGCCCTGGCTGTACTCCGGTACGTGGACGTTGTGCAGCCACGCCTCGTGGTCGGTCAGCTGGACGAAGCCGTCCACCAGCGACGCCCTGCCCTGACGCAGCGACTTCACCTCGGTACCCGTGAGGACCAGGCCGGCCTCGTAGGTGTCGATGATGTGGTAGTCGTGCCGCGCCTTCTTGTTCTGCGCGATCAGCTTGCGCCCTTTTTCCTTAGCCATAGTGCAGCCATCTTCGCACTGAGCGGGGGGTCGGGGGGAAGCCGTTTACGGGCGGGGCGCGTCCTGCCGGCCCAGGCCGCGCAGCACCGTCGTGGCCCGCTCCAGGGCATCGTCGTCGGTCTCGGCGTCGGGAGTGATGCCGCGGCCGTCGACGCCCCGGCCGGAGGGGGTGCGGTAGTGGCCGACGGTCAGCTCGGCGACCGAACCGCCCGGCAGCCGGCTCGGCATCTGGACGGAGCCCTTGCCGAAGGTGCGGGAGCCCACCACGACCGCCCGTCCGCGGTCCTGCAGGGCGCCGGTGAGGAGCTCGGCCGCGCTCATCGTCCCGCCGTCGACGAGCGCGACCAGCGGTCTCGCCGTGTCGCCCCCGGGGTCGGCGTGCAGGGCGCGCTGCTCGCCGTCCACGTCGTAGGTGGCGACGAGGCCGCCGTCGAGGAAGGCAGAGGCGGCGGTGACGGCCTCGGTGACCAGCCCGCCGGAGTTGCCGCGCAGGTCCAGGACGATGCCGGCACCGGCCGGGGCCCGCCGCACGGCCTTGCGGACCTGCTCGCCGGAGCCCTTGGTGAAAGCCCCGACCGTGACGACGGTGACCTGTCCGGCCAGCTCGCGGACGGCGACGGACTCCCGGGACAGGCGGGCCCGGCGCACGGTCTCGGTCCAGGTACGGGAGTCGCGTTCCAGTCCGAGGCGGACCCGTGTGCCGGCCGGGGCGTCCGTGTTGTCGCCGCGCAGGAGGGCGACGACCTCGGTGACGGGCCGCCCGTCGACGCCGGCGCCGTCGACACTGCGCAGCCGGTCACCGACCCGGATCCCGGCGCGGTCGGCCGGGCTGCCGTCGCCCACCCGGGTCACCTCGATCCGGCCGTCCCGGGCGCACGCCCACAGGCCGACGCCGGTGTACTGGCCGTCCAGGGCCTCCTCGAACTCCTCGTACTCGCTCTGGGAGTAGACGGCGGCCCAGCGGTCCCCGCTGCGGCTGACGGCCCGTTGGGCGGCCTCCACGGGGGAGGTGCCGTCGGCCATGGCCTCCCGGGCCGCCTCGCTCACCTCGGTGTGGTGCCCGGCGGGGAGCGCCGACCGGGCGCCGTCCGCCGTGGCCACCGGACCGGCACCGGGCAGGCTGCCGGTGGCGGCACCGGCGACCAGCACGCTCGCGAACACCAAGGTCAGGGCGGCCCCGCGGCGGAGGCGGCGGGGCTGACAGAACAGGTCACGACCTGACATGCCGGTGAGTCTAGGACAAGGCGAAGGGGCGCACGGCCTGTTGGCCGCGCGCCCCTTCTTGGCAAGAGTCACACCTTCAGGTACTTGCGCAGCGCGAAGAACGCGGCCACCGCGGGCATCAGGAGACTCGTCGCGAGGATGAGCGGCAGCTTCGTCAGGACCGCGTCCCAGCCGATGAAGTTGATCAGGTTCAGCTTCTCGGACAGGGCGAGGCCGTTGTCGATGATGAAGTACCGGCCGACCACCAGGAATCCGCACGCGAGCGTGCCGCCGATGAGTCCGGCGACCGCGGCCTCCATGATGAACGGCGCCTGGATGTAGAAGCCGGAGGCGCCGACCAGGCGCATGATGCCGGTCTCACGCCGCCGGCTGAACGCCGAGACGCGCACCGTGTTGACGATCAGCATCAGCGCGACGACGAGCATCAGCGCCATCACCGACCGGGCGGCCCAGTTCATGCCGTTCAGCAGCCCGAAGAGGTTGTCCAGGATGCCCTTCTGGTCCTGCACGGACTGCACGCCGTCCCGGCCGTCGAAGGCGGTCGCGATGACCTGGTACTTCTCCGGGTCCGTCAGCTTGATGCGGTACGACTCCTGCATCTGGTCCGGGGTCAGCGAGCTGGCCAGCGGGGAGTCGCCGAACTGCTCCTTGTAGTGCTTGTAGGCGTCGTCCTGCGTCTCGTGGGCGACGGTGTCGACGACCGACATCTTCTCCAGGTCGGTCTTGATCTGCTTCTTCTGGTCCTCCGTCACCGCGCCCTTGGCGCAGTTGGGGTCGGTCTCCGCGTCGCTCTTGTTGCACAGGAAGATCGAGACGTTGACCTTGTCGTACCAGTAGCCCTTCATCGTGTTGACCTGGTCGCTCATCAGGAGCGAGCCGCCGAACAGGGCGAGCGACAGGGCGACGGAGACGACGACCGCGAAGGTCATCGTCAGATTGCGGCGGAGACCGACGCCGATCTCCGACAGTACGAACTGGGCACGCATGGCGGGTCCTTCAGGCCTTATGAGTGGACGCGTTCGAGGGTGATCAGTGCTGGTAGCCGTAGACGCCGCGGGCCTGGTCGCGGACGAGGCGGCCCTTCTCCAGCTCGATCACGCGCTTGCGCATCTGGTCCACGATGTTCTGGTCGTGCGTCGCCATCACCACGGTGGTGCCCGTCCGGTTGATGCGGTCGAGCAGCTTCATGATGCCGACGGACGTCTGGGGGTCGAGGTTGCCGGTGGGCTCGTCGCAGATGAGCAGCTTGGGCCGGTTGACGAAGGCCCGGGCGATGGCCACCCGCTGCTGCTCACCGCCGGACAGCTCGCCCGGCATCCGGTCCTCCTTGCCGCCGAGCCCGACCAGGTCGAGGACCTGCGGCACGGACTTGCGGATCTCCCCGCGCGACTTGCCGATGACCTCCTGGGCGAACGCCACGTTCTCGCCGACCGTCTTGTTCGGCAGCAGGCGGAAGTCCTGGAACACCGTGCCCAGCTGGCGCCGGATCTGCGGAACCTTCCAGTTGGAGACACGGGCGAGATCCTTGCCCAGGACGTGCACCTGGCCGTGGCTGGCCCGCTCCTCGCGGAGGATCAGCCGCAGGAAGGTGGACTTTCCGGAGCCGGAGGACCCCACGAGGAACACGAACTCGCCCTTCTCGACCTCCAGGGAGACGTCGCGGAGGGCTGGACGGTTCTGTTTGGGGTAGACCTTGGAGACGTTGTCGAATCGGATCACGGATGCACCACGGGTCGCCGGGGGTAGATGAGCGTGACCTTACGCGAAGCGGAAGGCCGCCCGCAGTCACCGCCCGGGGTTACGCCACAGTTGCGCCCTATGTGAGGCATGTACGGCCCCGCTACCACGGGAATGCGGCCATGGGGGCGGGCCGCGCCGATTTCCGGCGGAGCTGGCACAGTGGAGGGGGGAACGTTCACGGCGCCGCGGACGTTCCATGAGTGAGGACCGGTGCGAGGAGGCGAGCGCATGACGTACGACCGGCTGGTGTGCGCGAACTGCGCTGCGCCCGTGAACGAGGGCCGGTGCCCGGTGTGCCGCGCGAACCGTGAGCGGCTGCAGCAGGAGAACTTCTTCGCGGGCCTGAACCCCATGATGCTCATCGCGCTGCTCGCGGTGCTGGTCGCGGCGGTGGCCCTGCTCGCCCACCAGACCGCCTGACCTCGCCTGCTCCCGCAGGAGGCCGAAGACGTACGCGGAGGGGCCCGGAGCGCTGTGTGCTCCGGGCCCCTCCGTTGTCACGTCACGCCCCGCGTACGGTGCGTGCCGGTGCCGTCACCGTCAGGCGGCGGCACCGCCGCGGCCGGTCATGAGACGCGGCAGCACGCGGAAGCCGACACCGCCGGCGATCATCGTGGCGGCGCCGATCACCAGGAAGGTCATCTCGGCGGCACCGGTCTCGGCCAGCTCGTCACCGCTGCCCTGGGCGGAGGTGGCGGGCGCGTCACCCGTGTCGGTCAGGGCCGAGGAGCCCTGCTCCTGGGCGGCGGGGCCGTTGCCGCCGGCCGGGGTGGTACCGGCGTCGTCGTCGCCCTTGTCGCCGTCCGGGGTGGTCGGCTTCTCGGTGGGCTCCTCGACGGGGTCCTCGTCACCGCCGCCGGGGTTGCCGGGGTTGTCGTCACCGCCGCCCGGGTTGCCGGGGTTGTCGTCACCGCCACCGGGGTTGCCGGGGTTGTCGTCACCGCCGCCCGGGTTGCCGGGGTTGTCGTCACCGCCACCGGGGTTGCCCGGGTTGTCGTCACCGCCACCCGGGTTGCCGGGGTTGTCGCCGCCGTCGTCCTCGCAGGCCGGGTCGGTGCCGATGATGCCGCAGCTCGGGTCCGGCAGGATCGGGTCGGCCTGGGCGACACCCGCCACCATCAGCGACGCACCCGCGGCGACCACGGCGCCGGCAGCGATGCGTGCGACGCGGACCCGCGTCTTCTTCGTCATATGCGTGCTACCCCCAGTAGCTGAATCGTCAATGAGGCCACGCCCGGGGCCGTGATCGACGGGGGTGCAACTGTGGTGACGCGCCCCCCGGTTCACATGCGCCCCGGAGATGCGCATGCCACCCCGCACCCTTCCGATTTTCCAAAAGAACGTCAAGGCCGTTGCGTACGCGATGTCCCCGTACGCACGCTTTGCCGAATAAGGGAGGCGCAAGTGTGACGTAAAAGGCGTGCCGACCGCGCCCTGGAACGACAAATGCCGCCCCGGGGGCGGCAGTTGTCATGTCGACAAAGCGCTTGGGCGCGCGGCGGGCTACTTCTCCCGCTGCTTGCGCCAGCGAATCCCGGCCTCCAGGAAGCCGTCGATCTCACCGTTGAACACGGACTCGGGGTTGCCGACCTCGTGCTCGGTGCGCAGGTCCTTGACCATCTGGTAGGGGTGCAGCACGTACGAACGCATCTGGTTGCCCCAGGAGTTGCCGCCGTCGCCCTTGAGGGCGTCCATCTTGGCCTGCTCCTCCTGACGGCGCCGCTCCAGCAGCTTGGCCTGGAGGACGTTCATGGCGGTGGCCCGGTTCTGGATCTGGGACCGCTCGTTCTGGCAGGAGACGACGATGCCGGTGGGGACGTGCGTGATGCGCACCGCGGAGTCGGTGGTGTTCACGCCCTGCCCGCCGGGGCCGGACGAGCGGTAGACGTCGACGCGCAGATCGGACTCGTCGATGTCGACGTGGTCGGACTGCTCGACGACCGGCAGCACCTCGACACCGGCGAAGGAGGTCTGGCGGCGGCCCTGGTTGTCGAACGGAGAGATGCGCACCAGGCGGTGCGTGCCCTGCTCGACGGAGAGGGTGCCGTAGGCGTAGGGCGCCTGCACGGCGAAGGTGGTCGACTTGATGCCGGCCTCTTCGGCGTACGACGTCTCGTAGATCTCCGTCTTGTAGCCGTGCTGCTCGGCCCAGCGCAGGTACATCCGCTGGAGCTTCTCGGCGAAGTCGGCGGCATCGACACCGCCGGCCTCGGCGCGGATGTTGACCAGGGCCTCACGGGCGTCGTACTCGCCGGACAGGAGGGTGCGGACCTCCATCTCGTCCAGCGCCTTGCGGACCGACTCGAGCTCCGACTCGGCCTCCGCGCGGGTGTCCGGGTCGTTCTCCTCCTCGGCCATCTCGAACAGCACGGCGAGATCGTCGATCCGGCCGCGCAGCGTCTCGGCCTTCCTGACCTCCGCCTGGAGGTGGGAGAGCTTGCTGGTGATCTTCTGCGCCTCGTCCGGGTTGTCCCACAGGGACGGCGCGGCCGCCTGCTCCTCGAGCACGGCGATATCTGCCCTGATCCTGTCGAGGTCCAGGACGGCCTCGATCGACTCCATGGTCGAGGAGAGGGACTTGAGCTCTTCGGATACATCGACGACTGCCACGCCCTCCAGCGTAACGGTTCCGCCGCCCGGCCCACGCCGGGTGCGGCACTCCCGGGGACCGGGCGGGCCGGGCGGAGGCCGGTCCGGGGCGCGTCCGCGGCACGGGCGGCGGGGCCGGGGGCCCGGGCGGAGCAGGGCCGGCAGGCAGGGCCGGGGGCGGGGCCCGGGGCTCCGGGCGGGCAGGGCAGGGCACGGGCCCCGGCCCACGCCGGGTGCGGCACTCCCGGGGACGGGGCGGACCGGGCGGAGGCCGGTCCGGGGCGGCTCCGCGGCCCGAGGGGTGGGGCCGGGGGCCCAGGCGGGCAGGACCGGGGGCACGGGCGGAGGCAGGTCCGGGCGGACCCGGCGGGCGGAGCAGGGACCGACGGGCGGAACCCGCTCCGGCCTACCCGGCGGGCGGGGCCGGGGGCCCGGGCGGGCAGGGCAGTCCCGGCGGGCAGGGGCCGGTCCGGGGCGGGCCCGCGGGCCCACTCCGGACCGGCGGGTGGGGCAGGTCACCGCGGGTGGGGCAGGTCACCGCGGGTGGGGCAGGTCACGGCGGGTGGGGCGGGTCACGGTGTCGTCGGGGCCGAGTTCCGGGTGTCCTGGGGGGTGCCGGTGTCGTCGTCCGCGGTGGCCAGCCAGGCACCGACCCCGAGGGCCGCCGCCAGGACGACGGCCGCGGCGGCGAGGGTGAGGCGGCGGCGCCGGGCGACGGCGCGGTTGCGGGCCGAGCCGGGGCGCGGGGCGCCCGCCGCCCGGGGGGCCCGGGCGGTGCCGCGCGCCCCGCCGGCCAGTTCATCGGGGGCGGGCACGCGCATCGAGGTGTGGGTATCGCGGTTGGAGTCGGCGGGCTTGGCGCCCGGCACCAGCGGCACCGCCCCGCGGCGCCGCACCGGCGCACCGGCGGCCGGTGCCGTGGACGCGGGATCCTCCGCGGGCTCCTCAGCGGGTTCGGTGCCCGGCTCGTCGACGTCGAGCGGGGGCATGCCCGCGAGCAGCGGGAGCAGCTCGCGCAGCCGGGCGCCCAGCTCGGAGGCGCGCAGCCGCGACGCGGGGGCCTTCGCCAGGCACTGCACCAGCAGCTGCCACAGCTCGTCGGGGATGCCGGGCAGCGGCACCACCGTCTCGGTGACGTGGCGGCGCAGCACCGCGCCCGGGTGGCCGCCGCCGAACGGCGTGAAGCCCGCCAGCAGCTCGTACAGGACCGTGGCCAGGGCGTAGATGTCGACGGAGGCGCGCGGCGGCAGGCCCTCGACGATCTCCGGGGCCAGGTAGTCCGGCGTTCCGATGATCTTCGTGGCGCGGGTCCGGCGGGGGGTGTCGATCAGCTTGGCCACGCCGAAGTCGGTCAGCAGGGCGCGGTGGGAGCCGCCGGGGCCGAGCGGGCCCTGCATGTCCAGCAGGACGTTCTCCGGCTTGACGTCGCGGTGCACGACGCCCGCGGCGTGCGCGGCGGCCAGCCCGTCGGCGACGTCGGCGACGATCGCCACGGCCGCCTCGGGGGCCAGCCTGCGCTCCCGGTCGAGGCGGGTGCGCAGGTCCGTGCCCCGGACCAGGTCCATGACCAGCGCGAGGTCGTTGCCGTCGACGACCAGGTCGCGCACCGAGACCACGTGCGGGTGCTCCAGGCCGAGCAGCGCCGTCCGCTCCTGCACGAACCGCCCGACGAGCTCCTGGTCGGAGGAGAGGTCCTCGCGCAACAGCTTGATGGCCACCGGCCCCTCGGGCCCCTCACCCAGCCACACCGTGCCGGCGCTGCCCCGCCCGAGGATCTGGTGGGCGGTGTACCGGCTGCCGATCTTCCGTGCCAAGACTGCTCCTACCGACGCGTGTTGTCGCCAAAGCTACGCGTACGGGGAGCCAACCTTCACCGCGGAGCCGGAAATCACCCGCTGGATGTCGACAAATCAGCAAACCCGGCGTGCCGGGACGGCGCACCGGCGGACGGCCCCGCGGCCCCGCCCGGTGCGGGGCGGGCCTGCCGCCGGGCGGGCGGCGGGCCCATCGCGTGGCGGGCCCGCCGCGTCCGGCCGTCGCCGGGTCAGGGGGCGCCGGTGCCGCCGCCCGTCCCCTCGCCCGAGCCGCCGCCCAGGTCCTGGACCCAGTCCGCGGCGGTGCCGAACCAGTCGGTCAGCTGGGCCCAGTAGCCCTTGCCGGTGCCGATCCAGTCCTGCAGCGGGGTCAGCTCCCAGATCAGCCAGCCCGCGACGAACAGGATGACGAGCGTGAACAGGCAGCCCTTGAGGCACCCCAGCCCGGGGATGCGCATCGGGTTGGCGCTGCGCTGCCGCTGCCGGGGCTCGCGCGGCGGACGCTGCGGCTCCGGGGCCGGGGCGTACCGCTGCGGCTGCGGCTGCTGGGGCCGCTGGGGCGGCGGCGGGGCGTACTGCTGCGGCTGGTGCTGCTGCGGATGCCCGTAGCCGGGTCCCTGCTGGGGCTGGGGCTGCGGCCGGCGCTGGGGCGGCTGCTGGGGCCGGGCCACCTGCCGCTGGGGGCGGCGGCGCAGCGGGTCCTCGCCCGGGTCCAGGTACTGGACCTGGGTCTGCTCGTTGCGGTCGCGGGCCGCGCGCAGCTGGTTCTGCCAGGGGTGGGGGTCCTCGGGGCCGCCGCCCTGGCCGTTCCCGCCGGGCGGGCCCTGGGGCACCGGGGGCATGACCGCCGTGGGGTCCGCCGCGCCCGGGGCGCCGGTGTGCGGCAGGACGCTGGTGGCGCCGTTGGGGTCGTAGGCGCCCCCGGTGTGCGGCAGCACCTGGGTGGGGTCGGAGGCGCCGGGGGTGCCGGGTGTGCCGGGCACCTGTGCGGGCTGCGGGTCGGGCACGAGGAGGGCGCCGACGTTCTCCGCGGCGGCGATCTGCGCGGAGTTGGCGTGCACGCCGATGCCGTCGGCGACCACGCGCAGGCCGCGGGCCAGGTTCTCGGCGCTGGGCCGCTGCTCCGGGCTCTTGCGCAGGCAGCGCTCGATGACCGTCCACAGCGGGTCGGGGACGGTGGAGGGGCGACGGGGCTCGGCGCTCAGGTGCTGGTGCAGCACCTCCAGGGCGGAGCCGCCGGAGAACGGCGGGCGGCCGGTGACCAGCTCGTAGAGCAGGATGCCGGCGCCGTAGATGTCGACGGCGGAGGTCTGCGGGCGGCCCTCGGCGGACTCCGGCGCGATGTAGGCGGGCGTGCCGACGAACTCGTGGGTGCGGGTCAGCCCGGGGGAGTCGGCCAGCCGGGCGATCCCGAAGTCGGTGAGCATCGGGTGCATCTCGCCGCCGGTCTGGCGCAGCAGCACGTTGGCGGGCTTCAGGTCCCGGTGCACCACGCCGTCGGCGTGGCTGGCACCGAGCGCGTCGGCGATCTGGGCGGTCAGCAGCGAGGCGGCGACCGGGGTGAACGGGCCGTTCTCGCGCAGGTAGCGGTGCAGGTCGGGACCCTCGACCAGGTCCATGACCAGGGCCAGCAGATCGCCCTCCACCACCAGGTCACGGACCCGGACGATGTTGGGGTGGGTCAGCCGCAGCAGCACGTTGCGCTCCCGCAGGAAGCGCATCACCACGTCCGCGTCGTTGGCCAGCTCCTCCTTGAGGACCTTGATCGCAACGGTCTCGCCGGGCTGTCCGGGCACGGCCGCCTCGGCGCCCGCGGTCTCCCGCTGGCGTGCTCGCCAGACGGTGCCCGTGGCGCCGCGTCCCAGCGGCTCCTCGAGCAGGTACTTGCTGCCTACCGGCCGCACGTCATGCTCCCTGCTGCTTGCTTGGCGTACACCGTGGTCCACCGTGCTACGGAATGTTCCGACCCACTGTAGTGCCGCCACGCGGGACACCGGCTTGCCGACTTCGACGTCGTCTTTCCGTGGGTCTTACGTACCGGCGCCCGTCCGTGTTCGAAGGAAAGACGTGTGAGGTGGTCCGTTGGTTGCCGGAGGCCGGACGTGACCGATCTCAAGTCGGCGCACAACGATCATCCGGACGTCACTGGTCAGGCATTTTTGGGGGCAGAGCCGACCAATCAAGATCATTTGATGGCGGGGGGCGGGCGCGTTGTCGGCGGCAGGTGCGAGGATGCCCTGCAGAACTGGCCGTACGTGCGCGTGTGGCGGTGGGGGAAGCCCGCGGTGGGGGACCGCGGGACGGCTTTCGTCCTCCCGTGTCGCGAGCGCCCGCGCAGAAGGGACCGCTGACGGCGATGCAGATCCGGCTGACCGTCGTAGACCCGCTGGGGCCCTCCTCCCCCGCGCGGGACCGGACCCCGAGCTGCGACGTGCTGGTCACGGCACCCGCGGGCACGGCCCTGGCCGCCGTCGCCTCGGCGCTGGCCTCCGCGGTCGCGGGCGCCGAGAGCTCCTCCGGCACCCCGGTGCTGTACGCGGGCGACCAGCGGCTGGACGCCCAGCGCTGCACGCTCGGCGAGCCGCCGCTGATCGACGGCGCCGTGCTGGCCGTGGGCGCCCCCGGCGAGCCCGAGGCGCATCCCGAGCTGGACGAGGCCCCCACCCGGCTGCACGTCGTCGCCGGTCCCGACGCGGGCGGGGTCCATCTGCTGCACGGCGGCGAGATCCGCATCGGCCGCTCCGCCGATGCGGACGTGCCGCTCGACGACCCGGACGTCTCCCGCCTGCACTGCGCGGTCACCGTCGGCTCCGACGGCCGGGTCGCCGTCGCCGACCTCGGCTCCACCAACGGCACCACCCTGGACGGCCGCCCCGTCGGCTCCCGGCCGGTGCGGCTGACGCCGGGCGCGCTGCTGCGGATCGGTGAGTCGGGCCTGCGGCTGACCCCGGCGGCCGGGCCCGGCGCCCGGACCGGGACGACCCCCGACGGCGAGGGCCACGTCCGCGTGCCGGGGCCACGGACCGCCGAGGACCCCACCGGGACGGCCCCCGCGCCCGCGCGCGCGGAGGCAGCGGAGGCGGCTGAGGCACAGGCAGCAGACACGGCCGCGCCGGCGGCAGCAGCGGCGGGGCCCGCCCCGGCACCGGACGCGCCGACGCACCACGGCCGCGGCACCGCCCACTGGGCCGACGGCGCACCGGGCGGCCGGGAGGCGGCCGGACCGCCTACGGTGCCCGAGCAGGCCGGAGCCCCGGACATCGAACAGCGGGGCGGTCCGCCCGGCCCCGGCGGCCGGACCCTGCACGTCGCGCCGCGCGGCGAACTGCCGAGGGTGCCCAAGGGACGCCGGGTCTCCCGGCCCCGGCCCGCCGACGGCGACCCGGCCACCGGCCGCTCCGGACCCGCGGCACCGGCCGGCCCGGCCCCCTACGCGGAAGGCGGCGCGGCACCCGGCCCCGGCGGCGCCGCTCCCCACTCCCCCGCAGCGCAGGACCCTGCAGCCCAGCACCCGGCAGCACAGGCCCCCGCGGCCGCACCGGCCCCCGCGCCGCCGTACGCGGCCGGGGCTCCCGTCCCGCCCGCCTCCCCCGCCACCCGCAAGGCCACCCCGCTGCGCGGGACCGACCTGCCCCCGGCCGCCGACGGACGCAGGCGGGGCGGTCTGGGCGCCTGGGCGCGACGGCTGGCCGGGAAGCGCCCGGATCCGCATGCCGCCCCCGCCGACGACCACGGCGACACCCCGGACACCCGGGCACCCGAACCGGTCGCCGCCGCCCCCGCCCGGCCCGAGACCTGGCCGGACCCGGCCACCCTGCTGCTGACCGCGCTGGGCCCCGGCCCCCGGCTGTGGGAGCGCGGCCCGGACCACCCGGAGGCCCTCGCCGTGCGGCTCGGCACGGCCGACCGGGCGGCACCCGACGGCTCCGGCCTGCTGCCGGCCGTCCCCGTGACCTCCGGGCTGCGCGAGGTCGGCTCCCTCGGCCTGGCCGGCCCGCGCGCCCGGCTCGCCGGGCTGGCGCGCGCGGTGCTGGCCCAGCTCGCCGCGCTCCACTCGCCGGACGTCCTGGAGATCGTGCTGATCGCGGCGGACCGCTCGCGCCCGCTGGCGGAGCGCACCGCCGAGTGGGCCTGGCTGGGCTGGCTGCCGCACGTCCGCCCCGGCCACGGCCAGGACTGCCGGCTGCTGTTCGCCCACGACCGTGAGCAGGCCACCGCCCGCACCGAGGAACTGCTGCGCCGGCTGGCCGACCACGACCAGGCGGCCCCGGCCGCCGCCGGACCGCCGTCCGCCCCCGCCGCCGGCGCGGAGCAGGACACCGCCGCCCGCCGCCCGTCCTGGGCCCGGGACGCCGACGGCCGTACCGCCGGGCCGTACACGGTGGTCGTCGTGGACGGCGACCCCGGGGGCGCCGACGTGCGCGAGGCGGTGGCGCGGCTGGCCGCCGAGGGACCGCGGGCCGGGATCCACCTGGTGTGCCTGGCGGAGGCGCCCGCCGCCTCCCCCTCCTCCCCGCTGACGCAGACGTACGAGGCGGCCTGCGCGGTGGCCCCCACGTTCCGGGAGTGCGGCGCCGTCGCCCTGCTCAGCGGCGACGTGGCGACCACCCTGCGGCTGCTGCGGGTCGCCGGTGCGGCCTCCGGCACCGCCCCCGGCCCGGTCGGGCACGGCACGCTCGCCACGGTGGACGCCGTCTCCGCCGCCTGGGCGGAGCGCTTCGCGCGGGCGCTGGCCCCGCTGCGCCCCGACGGCCCGGCCGGTGAACGGCACACCCGGGTGTCGGCACCGCTGCCGCGGTCCGCGCGGCTGCTCGACGAGTTGGGCCTGGCCCGGGCCACGCCCGCCTCGCTGATGGCCCGTTGGGCCGACGCCGCCGACGACACCGGGTCGCTCGGCGGACGCGTCACCGCCGTGCTGGGCGCCGGGACCCGCGGCCCGGTCGTCGCCGACCTCGCGGCCGACGGCCCGCACCTGGTGGTGGAGGGTCCGGCCGGCAGCGGCCGGACCGAGACCCTGCGCGCGGTCGTCGCCTCGCTGGCGGCGGCCGAACGCCCCGACCGGCTGGGCATCGTCCTGGTCGACGGCCGGGGCACGGGCACCGCGGGCGACGGCACCGCCGACGGCCTGGGCGTGTGCACCGACGTCCCGCACGTCACCACCCACCTCGCCGCCAACGACCCGGTGCGGATGCGGGAGTTCGCCCAGTCCCTGACCGCCGAGCTGAAGCGGCGGGCCGAGCTGCTCGGCCGCTCGGACTTCACGGAGTGGCACACCGGCCGGGCCCTGGCGGACCGCATGGTCACCCAGCGCACCCGTACCTCCTCCGCCCCCGGCGCCGAGCACAACGGCGACCTGGACGCCCCGCCGAGCACCACGATCCGGCTGCGGCCGGGAGCGGTGCGGCGCGCGGCGGACGCCGCACCGCCCCTGCCCCGGCTGGTGGTGGTCGTCGACGACCTGGACGCCCTGGTCTCCCCCGCGCTCGGTTCCCCCGGCCGGCCCGCGGCCGGTTCGGTGCTGCGGGCGCTGGAGGCCGTCGCCCGGGACGGTCACCGGCTCGGCGTGCACCTGGTCGCGGCCGCCGGACCCTGCCCCCGGACGGCGACGACGGAGCCGGTGCGGCAGGCAACCCTGCGCGTCTCGCTCGACGCGCCGGTGGCGGGCCCGGACCAGCCGGCGCCCGGGCGCGGCCGGCTCGGCCGCGCGGACGGCCGGGTGACCTCGCTCCAGGCCGGGCGGGTGACGGGCCGTATCCCGCGGACGGCGACCCTGCGTCCCACCGTGGTCCCGCTCGACTGGCACCGCATGGGCGACCCTCCGGCCCGCCGCCCGGTCCGCGAACTGGGCAACGGTCCGACCGACCTGGCGCTGCTCGCCAGCGCGCTGGAGCGGGCCGCCCGCGAGGTCGCCGCGACCCACGTCCCGTCACTCCTGTAACTCCCGTACCACGCCCCGGCGTTGGCCGTCACGACGCGGTCACGATCCCCCACTTGACACAGGACGCACTCTTGCCGCCCCCCGACCCCGGGGGTAGACCAGAGCGCACGGGACAGCGCTCGACGTTCGACGGTTCGAAGAACGGGGCAGTGATGCGCAGGACGAGCAGGACCATCCGCATACGCAAGTCGCCCGGAAATCCCACGGCATCCCTACGCACCCACCGCTCCACGCGGGCCGCGGCAGCCCTCGCGGCCGGTGTCCTCGCGGTCTCGCTGACCGCGTGCGGAGGCGGGGACGACGGCGACGACGAACAGGGCGGCGGCGCCGAGGAGACCGGCACCACCGTCACCCTCCCGAAGCTGGACGGCGCGAGCCTCGAGGTGGCCGCCGTGTGGACCGGCGCCGAACAGGCCAACTTCAAGAAGGTCCTCGCGGAGTTCGAGAAGCGCACCGGAGCCAAGGTGACCTTCGTCCCCGCCCAGGACCCGATCATCAACTTCCTCGGCTCGAAGATCGCGGGCGGCGCCCCGCCGGACGTGGCGATGCTGCCGCAGCCGGGCGCCATCAAGCAGGCGGTGGAGAAGAAGTGGGCCAAGCCGCTGGGCGCCGAGGCGAAGGCGGAGCTGGCCAAGAACTACTCGCAGGGCTGGCAGGACATCGGCGCGGTCGGCGGCGAGCAGTACGGCGTCTACTACAAGGCCGCCAACAAGTCGCTGATCTGGTACAACGCCCAGGTCTTCGAGAACGCGGGCGCCGACGAGCCCAAGACCTGGGACGAACTCCTCACCACCGCGCAGACGGTGTACGACTCCGGTGTCACGCCGTTCTCGGTCGGCGGGGCGGACGGCTGGACGCTGACGGACTGGTTCGAGAACGTCTACCTCTCCCAGGCCGGCCCGGAGAAGTACGACCAGCTCGCCGCGCACGAGATCAAGTGGACCGACCCGTCCGTGAAGGACGCGCTGACCACCCTCGCGGAGATCTGGGGCAAGAAGGACTATCTGGCGGGCGGCCCGTCCGGCGCCCTGCAGACCGAGTTCCCGGCCTCGGTGACGCAGACCTTCACCGGCGGCGACCAGCCCAAGGCGGGCATGGTCTACGAGGGCGACTTCGTGCAGGTCAACATCGCGGAGACCGATGCCGAGATCGGCACCGACGCGAAGGTCTTCCCGTTCCCGTCGGTCGGCGACACCCCGCCCGTGGTGTCCGGCGGTGACGCGGCGGTCATCCTGAAGGACAGCAAGGCGGCGCAGGCGCTGGCGACCTTCCTGGCCTCCCCGGACGCGGCGAGCATCCAGGCGAAGCTGGGCGGTTACCTCTCGCCGAACAAGAACGTGCCCAACTCGGCCTATCCCAACGAGGTGCAGCGCACCACGGCCAAGGCGCTGATCGACGCGGGCGACGACTTCCGCTTCGACATGTCCGACCAGGCCCCGCAGGCGTTCGGCGGCACGCCCGGCAAGGGCGAGTGGAAGGCGCTGCAGGACTTCCTGAAGGACCCCTCCGACATCGCCGGCACGCAACGGCAGCTGGAGGCCGACGCGGCCGCGGCGTACGGGAACTGATCCGGCATGACGTCGGTCAAGGCGGCAGGGGCGCCCGGGGCGGCCCCTGCCGCTCCCAGGTCGCGCAAGAGCGTCACCGGCACCCGCAGAACCGTGGCGGCGCTGTTCCTGCTGCCCGCGCTCGTCCTGCTCGGTGCGCTCGTGGTCTACCCAATCGGGTACTCCGTCGTCCGCAGCTTCTACGACCAGTCCGGCGACGGGTTCGCCGGGATCGACAACTACCGGGCGCTGTTCACCGACGACGGCATCCGCACGGCGCTGAAGAACAACGTCGTCTGGGTGGTGTTCGCGCCGACGCTCGCCACCGCCCTCGGCCTGATCTTCGCGGTGCTGACCGAACGGATCCGCTGGGGCACGGCGTTCAAGCTGGTCGTCTTCATGCCGATGGCGATCTCCATGCTGGCCGCCGGGATCATCTTCCGGCTGGTGTACGACCAGGAGCCGGACAAGGGCGTCGCCAACGCGGTGTGGGTCGGGGTGCACGACACCTTCGCCCAGTCCTCCGCGTTCCCGAAGGCGCACCCGGGCCGTGAGTCGCCGCTGGAGCCGGCCGGCGGGGGCGCGTTCGTCACCAGGGCGACGGTGAGCCCCGGCGACGTCGTCGCCCTGCCGCTGGTCGGCGTCGCACCGGACGTGATGCCGGACGACGCCGAGAAGGCGGTCGCGGCGACACCGGAGCCGGACCGCGTCACCGGCACGACCTGGCAGGACTTCACCCGCGGCCGGGGCGTCGGCACCCTCAACGAGGTCGACGCGTCCGAACTGGGCTATCCGGGGATGCGGATCGAGGCCGTCAAGGACGGCAAGGTGGTGGAGAGCACCACCGCGGCCGCCGACGGCACCTTCTCGCTGTCCGCGAAGGCCGACGGGGCGCACCTGCGGCTGCCCGCGAGCAACTTCGCGGCGCCGTACAACGGCCTGGACTGGCTCGGCCCGTCGCTGGTCACCCCGTCCATCATCGGCTCGTACATCTGGATGTGGGCCGGTTTCGCGATGGTGCTGATCGCGGCCGGGCTCGCCGGCATGCCGCGGGAACTGCTGGAGGCCGCCCGGGTCGACGGCGCCAACGAGTGGCAGGTGTTCCGGCGGATCACCGTGCCGATGCTGGCGCCGGTCCTCGCCGTGGTCGTCGTCACCCTGATGATCAACGTGCTGAAGGTCTTCGACCTGGTCTTCATCATCGCCCCGGGCTCCTCCCAGGACGACGCCAACGTCCTGGCGCTGGAGCTCTACCGCCAGGGCTTCTCCGCGGACCAGCCGGGCATCGCCAGCGCCATCGCGGTGTTCCTGCTGCTGCTGGTGATCCCGGTGATGTGGTTCAACGTACGCAGACTGCGGCGGGAGGTCAGGCGATGACGGTGGAAGCCGGCCCTCCGGTGACGACGCCCCCGGCACCGGTCCGCACCGCCGGGGCCGGGGAGCCGCTGGGCTCCCGGCTCGCCCGGTGGGTGAGCGGCGGGGCCGTACGGGTCTTCCTGATCGTGGTCGGGCTGTTCTGGCTGGTGCCGACGGTCGGGCTGCTGCTGGCCAGCCTGCGCACCCCGCAGGACATGGCGTCCAGCGGCTGGTGGACGGTGTTCACCGAGCCGTCGCAGCTCACCTTCGGCGCCTACGAGACGCTGCTGAAGAACGACGACATCACCGGTTCCCTGCTCAACACGGTGCTGATCACGGTGCCCGCGACCGTGCTGGTCGTCGTCATCGGCGCGCTGGCGGGCTACGCCTTCGCGTGGATGGATTTCCCGGGCCGGGACTGGTGGTTCCTCGCCGTGGTGGGACTGCTCGTGGTGCCGGTGCAGGTGGCGCTGATCCCGATCGCCGAACTCTTCGGCGGTATCGGCATCTTCGGCTCGCTGACCGGCGTGATCCTGTTCCACGTCGGCTTCGGCCTGCCGTTCGCGGTGTTCCTGCTGCGGAACTTCTTCGCGGAGATCCCGAGGGAACTGCTGGAGGCGGCCCGGCTGGACGGGGCCGGTGAACTGCGCCTGTTCGCCCGGGTGGTGATGCCGCTCGCCGGACCGGCGGTCGCCTCGCTGGGCATCTTCCAGTTCCTGTGGGTGTGGAACGACCTGCTGGTGGCGCTGATCTTCTCGGACTCCGGGAGCCAGCCGATCACGGTCGCGCTGCAGACCCAGGTACGCCAGTTCGGCAACAACATCGACGTGCTGGCGCCGGGCGCGTTCATCTCGATGGCGATCCCGCTGGTGGTGTTCTTCGCCTTCCAGCGGCAGTTCATCTCCGGCGTGATGGCGGGCGCGGTGAAGTAGCGCACGCGTCGGCACACCGGGGGGCGGACCGCGCCGGGTCCGCCCCTCCGGGTGAGCGGATTCCCCCGGACGCAGCAGCGGACGTAACCACGACGGCCCAGTGCCCGTTCCCGGGCCGAACGTCCGCAACGACCGTTGGATGGCTCGTGCCCAGGTTCAGTGTGATCGTCCCCGCGTACCGCGTACAGGCCCACCTCCAGGAGAGCCTGGACTCGGTGCTGTCCCAGTCGTACCCGGATCTCGAACTGATCGCCGTCGACGACGCCTCGCCCGACGCGTGCGGCGCCCTGATCGACGAGGCCGCCGCCCGCGACCCGCGCGTCCGGGCGGTGCACCTGCCGGAGAACGCGGGCCCGGGCCCGGCGCGCAACGCGGGGATGGAGGGCGCCACGGGCGACTACCTCGTGTTCCTCGACGGCGACGACACCCTCGCCCCGGACGCGCTCCTCGCCCTCGCGGGACGGCTGAAGAAGACGGACGAGCCGGACGTCCTGGTCTACGGCCACGCCCACACCCACTGGTCCGGCGAGACGCTCCGCGGCCCGGCCGCCGGGCAGCTCACCGAGTGCGCTCCGGCGCCGTTCCGGCTGGCCGACCGGCCGGCGCTGCTGGACCTGCCCCCGGTGGCCTGGGACAAGGCGTACCGGCGGGACTTCGTGGCGCGGGAGGGCCTGCGGTTCCCCCCCGGCCTCCACCAGGACGTGCCCTGGACGTACCCGGCGCTGATGACGGCGGAGACGATCGCCACCCTGGACCGGGTGTGCGTGCGCCACCGGCAGCGACGCGTGGGGGGCCTGTCGCGCACCGCCGGCGAGCGGCACTTCGACGTCTTCGAGCAGTACGACCGGCTCTTCGCGTTCCTCGACGAGCGGCCCGGGCCGGCGCACTGGCGGCCGGTGCTGTTCCGCCGCATGGTCGACCACCTGGCGGCCGTGTACACGCGGCGCGAGGCGCTGCCGCGCGGCGCGCGCGGCCCGTTCCTGCGCCGGGCGCGTGCGCACTACCGCCGCCACCGCACGCCCGGCGGGTCCGTCCCCGCCCGGGCCCGGGTGCGCCACGCCCTGATCCGTCTGGGCCTGCGCCGCACCTACGCGGCCGTGCGGCTGGCCTCGGCCCTGCGGCGCGGGACGGCGCGGCGGGCCGGCGGGCTGCTGCGCGCGCTGCGCCGCGCGGGCCTGCGGCTGCACTACCGCGTCCAGCGCCTGCTGCCGCTGCGCACCGACCGCGCCGTGTTCAGCTTCCGGGACGGGCACGGGCACGGCGGCGACCCGGGCGCGCTGGAGTCCGCCGTCCGCTCCCTCGCCCCGCACGTGCGCACCGCCTGGGTCTCGCGGCCCGAGCACCTGCACACCGTCCCGCCGGACGCGCGCCGCTTCGGCCCCGGCACCGCCGCGTACTGGACGGCCCTCGCCCGCTCCGCGTACCTGGTGAGCGACACCGCCTTCGATCCGCGCCTGGTCAAGCGCAGGGGCCAGGTGCTGGTGCAGACGCGGCAGGGCACCCCGCTCACGCGCACCGGGCTGGACCTGCGGGAACGCCCGGCGGCGGCCGGTGACACCGGCCTTCCGGAGCTGCTGCGGGACGCCGGCCGGTGGGACTACCTGGTGTCCGCCGACCGCCACTCGACCCTGACCTTCGAGCGGACGCTCCCCGGCCCCTACCAGGTGCTGGAGTACGGCCGGCCGCGCACCGACCGGCTGTACACGGCGACCGGGGCGGACGTGGCCCGGCTGCGGGAGTCGCTCGGTGTCCCGGCCGGCGCGGTGGCGATCCTGTACGCGCCCGCCGACCGCCCCTACCGGCGCACCCCGGCCGCGCTGCTCGACCTGGAGCGCCTGGCCCGCCGGCTCGGCCCGCGCTTCGTGATCCTGGACCGCTCCCCCGCCCGCCACGACGCCCCGCCGCTCGCCTCCTCGGGCCGGGTGCTGGACGTGTCCGGGCATCCGCACGTGGAGTCGCTCTGCCTGGCCTCGGACGCGCTGGTCACCGACTACGCCTCGTTGATGACGGACTACGCCGGCCTGGACCGGCCGATCGTCCTCCACATCCCCGACCAGGAGGCGTTCGATGCGGTCTGCGGCACCTACGGCGACCTGTGCGCGTTCCCGCCGGGCGCGGTGGCGCGCAGCGCGGACGAGCTGGCCGACATCTTCGCCACCGGCCATTGGCGCGGCTCCCGCTCCGGTGAGCTGCGCGCCGCGTTCCGCGCCCGCTTCTGCCCGCACGACGACGGGCACGCGGCGGAGCGGGTGGTGCGCCGGGTGCTGTTCGGGGAAGCGGGTCTGCCCGTGGTCGTACCGCCGCCGGAGCGCCGCCCGGTGCCGTCGGCCGCCGCCGCGCGCGCAGGCTCCCCGCCGGTCGCCCCGCCGCCCCCGGCCCCGGCCTTACCCGTGTCCGCGCCGGTGCCGGAGCGGTCGCCGGCCGCCCTGCTGACCGCCGCCGACCGCGGCTGACCGCCCACGGGAGTCGTCATGTCCCCCGGTCCGTCACGGCCCACCCCGAGCCGGCCGCCCACCTGGCGGCCCGCGGGGCGGCCCGGCCGGCGCCCCCGACCCGGCGCTGTGACACTCATCCGATGAGGTGACACCCGGTCACGCCGCCGGGCCGAGCGGGAACATACGGCGAATGCCCCCGTTGCCCCGACCGCCCCACGCCCGCCGGTGAGTGCCGACACCCCGGTCCGGCGCGCCCTGACCGGCGCCACGGCGCTGCGCGGCGGCGGCCGGTGGCGCCCCACGCCGTACCGGCTCGCCGGTCTGCTGTGCTGGCTCGCGCTGTCCCTGGCGTTCTGGGCGGTGCCGCTGTGCTGCGACGCCGGGCTGCACGCGGCGGCGGTCGAGCGTCTGCGGGACGACCTGCTGCACCCGCGGCATCCGACCGCCGACCTGCCGGGCGCGGGCAGCCCCGCCTACACGCCCTACGCGCTGGCCCAGGGGGTGTTCGCCCGGGTGACGGAGCTGGGCGGGCGGGAGGTGCTGCGGCTCGCCGGCCCGCTGAACCTGCTGGTGCTGCTGGCCGGGCTGGGGCGCTTCGTCCGGGTGCTCAGCCCGCGCCGCTGGGCGCCGGTCCTGGCGCTGGCCGGGGTGACCCTGCTGTGGGGCGCGCAGGCGGGCGGGTGGAGCGGCGGCCCCGGGCCGGCGTACACGCTGCCGTACCCGTCGGTGCTCGCGGCGGGGCTGACCTTCTGGGCGTGGGCACTGACCGGGGCGCGCGCCCGGGACACGGAGCCGGTGCGCCATGTGGGCCCCGGTGGCCTGCGCGGCCTGCCCGGGTACGCGGGCCTGGGCGTGCTGTACGGGCTGGTGCTGCTCGTCCACCCGGCGACCGGGGTGGTGGCCGGTGCGGGTGCGGCGGCGCTGGTCGCCGGGTGGCAGCGCGGGTGGCGGTGGGCGCTCGCCGGGCGCTGGGCGCTGACGGGGGCGGTGGCACTGCTGGTGGGCGCGGTGTGGCCGTACTTCGACGTGGTCGCCGCGGCCGGCCGGCCCGGCGCCGGGATCCGCGCCACCGGCGGGGCGCTGTGGCCGGCCCTGCTCGGGCTGCCCGCGCTGTGGCTGCGGGCGCGGCGCGGTCCCCGGTGGGATCCGCTGGTGCTGATGGCCGTCCTGGGCGGTGCCCTGGCGTGGTACGGCCAGGTAGGCGGTCACTCCGGGTACGAGGGGATGCTGTGGCTCGCCGCGGTGGCGTCGGTGTGCGCGCTCGCGGTCGAGCTGGCGGCGCCCCGGCCGTGGCCGGTGCGGCGGCGTGTGCTGGGCGCGGCGGCGACGGCGGGGGCCGGTGCGGCCCTGCTGGGCGTGACGGCCGGCGGGGTCGTGCCGGGCGCCCCGGACCCGGCGGTGTCCGCGTCGTCGCGGTGGCCGGACTACACGTGGGCCGCGCGGCACATCGGGCGGGGCGAGGTGGTGATCACGGACGGCGCCCACGCCGCGCGCACGCTGCCGGGGTACGGGCCGTACCTCGTCGCCCCGGTGGTGCCGGACGCGGCCCTCGACGCGAGGGAGCGGGAGGCCGCCGTGCGGGTCTTCCTCGACCCCGGCTCGGCCTCCGCCGAACGCGCCGCCCTCGCGCGCCGCTACCGGGTGCGCTGGCTGCTGCTGACGCCCCGGACGCCGCTGCCCGCGGAGGCGGTGGTGGTGGCGTGGAGCCGGCAGACGGGGGAGGTGCTGGCGCGGGTCGGCGGCGGGGCCGCCGGGGCCGGGGACGCCGGTGGACGGGCGGCACCGCCCCGGCCCGCGCCAGGTCACTCGATGACGAGGTCCACCGGGATGTTGCCGCGGGTGGCGTTCGAGTAGGGGCAGACCTGGTGGGCCTGCTCGACCAGCTTGCGTCCGGTCGCCTCGTCCAGACCGTCGGGCAGCTCGACGCGCAGGGTCACCGCGAGCGCGAAGCCCTCGCCCTGCTTGCCGAGGACCACCTCGGCGGTCACCGCGGCCTCGCTCACGTCGGCCTTGGCGGCCCGGCCGACCACACCGAGGGCGCTGCCGAAGCAGGCCGCGTATCCGGCGGCGAACAGCTGCTCCGGGTTGGTGCCCGCGCCGCTGCCGCCCAGCTCGGCGGGGGCGGTGAGGCCGACGTCCAGCTTGCCGTCGGAGGTGACGGCGCGGCCGTCCCGGCCGTGGGTGGCGGTGGCGACGGCGGTGTAGAGCGCGTCCATGAAGGAACCTTCCCTCTGTCGATGTCCGGGGGCGGGCGGCCGTCCGGTGCATGGTCCCGGCCGCCTCACGACCATGAGTAGAGCACACAATTTAATTGTGCGCAATTGAATGGTCGGCCGGAGCTACCCTGGAGACATGGCAGCGACGACCTCCACACCGAGCACCTCCGCCCCGGGCCCGCCCCAGGGCGACTGGCTCCGCCTCGACCAGCAGATCTGCTTCTCCCTGCACGCCGCGTCCCGCGCCTTCAACGGCCTGTACCGCGTGGTCCTGAAGGAGCTCGGGCTCACGTACCCGCAGTACCTGGTGATGCTGGTGCTCTGGGAGCGCGGCCCTCTGCCCGTGAAGAAGCTGGGCGAGCACCTGCGCCTCGACTCGGGCACCCTGTCCCCGCTGCTCAAGCGGCTGGAGGCGGCCGGACTCGTGGTGCGCGAGCGCAGCGCCCGCGACGAGCGCTCGGTGGAGGTCCGGCCGACCGCGGAGGGCACCGCCCTGCGGGAGCGGGCCCTGCGCGTGCCGCGCCGGATCACCGCCGCGACCGGCTTCGACCTCGACGAGATCCGGGACCTGCGGGCCCGCCTCGACAGCCTCACCGCCGCCCTCGGCGCCGCGGCCGAGGAGGCGTGACCGCGACCCGACGTGTACAGGACGGCCCAGGGCGGGCAAAAGACCCGTAATTCCGTCCGCATCACCGGCCCCAGGGACGCCATGCACCCCGACCTCAGCCCCGTTCCCCCCGAGACCGTCGCCGTCGTCGTCATCCTCGGATCCGACGACTCCGCCCAGGTGACCGACGCCGTGCGCTCCGCGCTGGGTCAGGGCCGGGCCGTGCGGGAGGTGGTCGCCGTCGACGCCCGCACGCCGGACGGCGGCGCCCGCGCGCCCGGCCGGCCGGACACCGACCCGCGCCTGAGGGTGGTCCGCCACCCCGCCGGCAGCGGCGGCACCCCGCGCGACACCGGGCTCGCCGCCGTGACCGCGCCGTACGTGATGTTCCTCGACAGCGGCGACGTCCTGCCGCCCGGCGCGGTGGACGCGCTGCTGCGGGCCGCGGACAGCGCGGACGCCCAGGTCGCGGGCGGGCTGTGCGTCCGGCGGGAGCTGCCCTCGGGCCGCGAGATCCCGTGGCAGGCGTCGCTGTACGCCGAAGCGGCCGTGCTCCCCGCCCCGGAGCGGAATCCGCGCCTGGTGCACGACACCCTGAGCGTCGCCAAGCTCTACCGCACCGCCTTCCTGCGCGACCACGGCATCCGCTTCCCCGAGGACCACGCCCCCCACGAGGACATCGTCTTCACCGCGCGCCTGTGGGCCGCCCGGCCCCGGGTCGCCCTGATACCGGACCGGGTGTACGTCCGGCGCGTCCACCGGTCCGCCCGCCGCCTGTCGCTCTCCGACGACTGGCAGGCCCGCACCCGGGCCCACCGGGCGGCCCACGCGACCCTGCTGGACGCCGGCCAGAAGGACCTCGCCCGGGCGGCCCGCGCCGCGTTCCTCGACCACGACCTGCGCAGGTACGTACGGGAGCTGCCGCAGCGGGACGAGGCCCACCGGCGCGCGTGGTGGGCGCACACCCGGGCGTTCCTGGCCGAGTACGACGCCGCCGACCGGGACCGCGACCCGGTCGCGCCGGGACGGCTGATCGCCCGGGTCCTGCTGGCCTCCCCCGAACCCCGCGACCTGACCCGGCTCCGGGAACTGGCGTCCCGGCCGGCCCGGCTGTGCCCGCCCTACGCCCGCTCGGCGGACGGCACACCCTGCTGGTCGGACGACCTGCCCGGTGTCGGACTGGAGCAGCTGCTGACCCGGCCGGTCGAGCAGCTCCCCCTCGCGGTCGACGCCGAACTGCGCCTGACCGCACGCGGCCGCGGCGTGCTGCGGCTGCGCCTGCACGACCTGTACGGCCGGGTGGAGCTCGTGGGGCCGCTCGCGCTGGACGTGGAGTGGCGGCACCGCGGGCCGGACGGCACGGCCGTCCGCCGTACCGTGCCGCTGCGGGCGTCCACCGACGGCGGCTGGGCCGCCGTGACCGCCGTGCGCCCGGGGGAACTGGCCGCGCTCGGTCACGGCGCCTGGGACCTGCGGCTGCGGGTGCGGTTCCGGGACGGCTCGGACCGGGAGGTCACCGCCCACGCGGTCGCCGGCCCCGGCCTGCTGCGGCGCCGCGTGGTGCCGAACGGCCGGCACGGCGTGCTGCTGGTGCAGCCGTACGCGACCCACTCGGGCTCCCTGGCCCTGCGGGTCGCGGCCGGGGCGCGCGGTCTGCTCGCGGTCTCCCGCGCGCGGCTGCGGCGCCTGGTTCACTGAGCTGCGCACCGGCCGCCGGACGGACCCGGACGGCCGGGCCGCACGCACACACGCACACGCACGCACGCACCAGCACGGGCCAACGACGAGGGGACGGCCGCACATGACCTGGTTGATCACCGGTGGCGCCGGGTACATCGGGGCGCACATCGTGGAGGCGATGACCGAGGCGGGGGAACGGACGGTGGTCTACGACGACCTGTCCACCGGTCTCGCCGACCGGGTGCCGGACGGGGTGCCGCTCGTCGTCGGCTCCACCCTGGACGGCGAGCGGGTGGCGCGCGCCCTCGCCGGCCACCGGGTCACCGGCGTCGTCCATCTCGCGGCCAAGAAGCAGGTCGCCGAGTCGCTGGAGCGCCCCCTGCACTACTACCGGGAGAACGTCGAGGGCCTGCGCGTGCTGCTCGAGGCGGTGACGGCGGCCCGGGTGCCGTCCTTCGTCCTGTCGTCCTCCGCGGCGGTCTACGGCATGCCGGACGTGGACCTGGTCACCGAGGAGACCCCCTGTGTGCCCCTGACGCCCTACGGGGAGACGAAGCTGGCCGGCGAGTGGCTGGTCCGCGCGGCAGGCCGGGCCGCCGGCCTGTCCACCGCCTGCCTGCGCTACTTCAACGTGGCCGGGGCGGCCCGCCCGGAACTCGCCGACACCGGCGTGTCCAACCTGGTCCCCATGGTGTTCGAGAAGCTGACCGCGCAGAAGCCGCCGCGCGTCTTCGGCGACGACTACCCGACCCCGGACGGCACCTGCGTCCGCGACTACGTCCACGTCGTCGACCTGGCCGAGGCCCACGTGGCCGCGGCCCGCGCCCTGCGCGCCTCCCCCGGCCGGGAGCTCACCCTCAACATCGGCCGCGGCGAGGGCGTCTCCGTCCGGGAGATGATCGACCGCGTCACCGCGCTCACCGGCCACGGCCTCGCCCCCGCCGTCACCGCCCGCCGCCCCGGCGACCCGGCCCGCGTGGTCGCCTCGGCGGACCGCGCCGCCGCCCTGCTCGGCTGGAGGGCCCGGCTCGGCGTCGACGACATGATCACGTCGGCCTGGGGCGGCTGGCTGCTGCGGCACCCGGAGGCGGCGCGGGGCTGATCCGGCACCCGGCCCCGGGACCGCCGGGGCCGGCTGTCGTCGTCCGGCGGTCCCGTCGCCCCTCTCAGAGCGCCTTGAGCGACGCGGTGGTGGCCCGGGTCAGGGCCGCCAGGTAGCCCTTGGGCGGCTTCGGGTCGCGGATGACGACGGAGCGCCAGTACAGGGGGCCCGAGATGAGGTCGAGGGCCAGGGCGTGGTCGAGGCCCGGACGCAGTTCGCCGCGCCGCTGGGCCGCGGTGACGATGCCGAGGGCGACCCCGTCCTGGCCCTCCCTGAGCGCCTTCTGCAGGGCCTCGGCGATGTCGGGGTTGCGGGCCGCCTCGGCCTGGAGGTCCGGGAGGATCTGCGAGGCGACGGGGTGGCGCAGGGCGCGGGCGGTGACCTCGTACAGCAGCCGGAGGTCGCCCTCCAGCGAGCCGGTGTCCGGAGCGGGCAGGCCCTGCACGGCGAGGGCGGAGACGAGGTCGAGGACGAGGTGCAGCTTGGAGCGCCAGCGGCGGTAGACGGCGGTCTTGCCGACGCCCGCGCGGCGGGCGATGCCCTCGATGGACATCCGCGCGTAGCCGACGGCGGCCAGTTCCTCGAAGACGGCGGACCGGATCGCCTCCGTCACGTCCTCCCGCAGGACGGCGGCCCCGGCGGGGGCCCGGCGGCGCGGACGCGGCTGGGGCTCCTCGGCGTTCGTCGTCATGCCGACCAGCATAGGGCGTGACGACGATACGGTTGCGTTCCGACGTTCATTCGACTTACGCTCACGTGGCGACGATACGGTGCCGTTCCGACGCGTCGGCAGCTCTCTTGCCCCGTCCCCCTAGCGAAAGCAGCGGATGTGAGTCAGGCCCTCCACACACCGCCCCCCGCGTCCCCGGGCCGCCCGGCCGGCGGGGACGACCTCGCGGCCCTGGCCGCCCGCCACGGCCTCTCGGTCAGCGGCGCCCGGCCGTCCCTCCCCCAGTACATGCGTCAGCTCTGGGGGCGGCGGCACTTCATCCTGGCGTTCTCCCAGGCGAAGGTCACCGCGCAGTACAGCCAGGCCAAGCTGGGCCAGCTGTGGCAGGTGGCGACGCCGCTGCTGAACGCGGCGGTGTACTTCTTCATCTTCGGCCTGCTGCTGGGCGCCCGGAAGGGCATACCGAGCGAGATCTACGTGCCGTTCCTGGTGACGGGGGTGTTCGTGTTCACGTTCACCCAGACCTCGGTGCTGGCGGGGGTGCGGGCCATCTCCGGGAACCTGGGGCTGGTGCGGGCGCTGCACTTCCCGCGGGCCTCCCTGCCGGTGTCGTTCGCGCTGCAGCAGCTCCAGCAACTGCTGTTCTCGATGATCGTGCTCGTCGTGGTGGTGATGGCGTTCGGCTCCATGCCGACCTGGTCGTGGCTGCTGGTGGCGCCTGCGCTGCTGCTGCAGTTCGTCTTCAACACCGGCCTGGCGCTGATCTTCGCCCGGCTGGGCAGCCGCACCCCGGACCTCGCCCAGCTGATGCCGTTCGTACTGCGCACCTGGATGTACGCCTCGGGCGTGATGTTCAGCATCCCCGCGATGCTCGCCGACAAGAACGTCCCCACCTGGCTGGCGGACGTGCTCCAGTGGAACCCGGCGGCCGTCTACATGGACCTGGCCCGCTTCGCCATGATCGACGACTACGGTTCCTCCTACCTGCCCCCGCACGTGTGGGCCTTCGGCCTGGGCTGGGCGCTGCTGGCCGGCGGGATCGGCTTCATCTACTTCTGGAAGGCTGAGGAGACCTACGGCCGTGGCTGAGCACACCGACGCGAAGATCCCCACCGTCATCGCCGACGGCGTGGACATCGTCTACGAGGTCAACGGCACGGGCGCCGGGCGCGGCTCCGCCACCGCCGCCCTCAACCGCATCCTGCGCCGCGAGAAGGCCCGCAAGGCGGCCGGCGTGCGCCGGGTGCACGCGGTGCGCGACGTGTCGTTCGTCGCCTACCGGGGCGAGGCGATCGGCCTGATCGGCTCCAACGGCTCCGGCAAGTCGACCCTGCTCAAGGCCGTCGCCGGCCTCCTCCCCGTGGAGAACGGCCGCATCTACACCGACGGCCAGCCCTCGCTCCTCGGCGTCAACGCCGCGCTGATGAGCGACCTCACCGGGGAACGCAACGTCCACCTCGGCGGGCTCGCGATGGGCATGTCCCGCGAGGAGATCCGGGAGCGCTACCAGGACATCGTCGACTTCTCCGGGATCAACGAGAAGGGCGACTTCATCACCCTGCCGATGCGCACCTACTCCTCCGGCATGGCCGCCCGCCTGCGCTTCTCCATCGCCGCCGCCAAGGACCATGACGTGCTGCTCATCGACGAGGCGCTGGCCACCGGCGACCGGTCCTTCCGCAAGCGTTCGGAGGCCCGCATCCGGGAGTTGCGCGAGCAGGCCGGCACGGTCTTCCTGGTCAGCCACAACAACAAGACCATCCGCGACACCTGCGACCGCGCGCTCTGGCTGGAGCGCGGAGAACTGCGCATGGACGGGCCGACGGAGGACGTGCTCAAGGAGTACGAGAAGTTCACCGGCGACACCGGCGACCGCCCCCGCAAGGCCCGGACCAAGCCCGCGCCCAAGGCGGCTCCCAAGGCGGCCCCCCGGGCCGACACCGGCTCCGGCGCCACGACGGACCCCGCGCCGCAGACGCCCACGGCACCGCTGCCGTTCTGAGAGACCGCCGGGGCGGAGGAGTCCCCCTGACGACGCCACGGGGGCGTCCCGGGCCGCGGTGGCCCGGGACGCCCCCGTGGGCGTTCCGTCAGGAGTGCTGGCGCAGCAGCGTCCGCATCGTCCGCATGGCCACCGACAGGTTGGCCAGGTCGAAGGTGTCGGAGCTCTGGATCTCCTCCAGCGTGGTGCGGGCCCGGCCGAGCAGTGCCGCGTTCCGCTCCTCCCAGACCTTGAACCGCTGGCTCGGCGTCGACGTGCCGTTGCCCACCGCCAGGACCTCCGCGGTCAGCGCCGCGTGCGCCGCGTAGAGGTCCTCGCGGATCGCGGCGCGGGCCATGGACTGCCACCGGTCGGTGCGCGGCAGCTCGCTGATGCGGTCCATCAGCTGGGTGATCCGCAGCCGGTCGGCGAGGTCGTAGTACACCTCGGCGACGTCCAGCGGCTCCTTGCCCATGTGGTCGGCCACCGACACGATGTCGAGGGTCGGGAAGGCGGAGGAGAAGCCGGCCACCCGGGTGGCGAGTTCGTCACCGACCCCGACGCCCGTCAGCTCGTCGTGGATCTTCTGGTACCACTCCAGGTCCGCCCCCCGCAGCAGCTTGGGCAGCTGCGACCAGACCAGCTCCACCCGCTCGGAGAAGAACGACACCGTCTCGCCGAGCGCCAGCGGCTGCGGCCGGTTGTTGAGCAGCCAGCGCGTGCCGCGCTCCACCAGCCGGCGCGAGTGCAGCCGGATCCGGGTCTGGACGTCGGCCTCGACCTTGTTGTCGAGGGCCTCCACGCCGTCCCACACCATCGCGGCGCGGAAGATCGCGCGGGCCGCGGTCTGCGCCCGGACGATCTCCTCCAGCGACGCCCCGGTCTCCTCCCGCATCCGGTGCAGGTACGTCGTGCCGCCGGTGTTGACGGTGTCGTTGACCAGGACGGTCGTGGTGATCTCGCGGCGCAGCGGGTGGGTGTCGATCCGGTCGAGGAACCGCTCGCGCAGCGCCGACGGGAAGTAGGCGTGCAGCAGCACCTTCAGGTACGGGTCGTCGGGGAGCGAGGTGTGCAGCAGCTCCTCGGCGACCGTGATCTTCGTGTACGCCAGCAGGACGGCCGTCTCCGGGCCGGTCAGACCCTGCCCGTTGGCGAGCCGCTCCCGGATCTGGCGGTCGGTGGGCAGGAACTCCAGGGCCCGGTCGAGATGGCCCTCGCGCACCAGGTGCTTCAGGAAGCGCTGCTGGGCGTGGAGCATGTCCTTGGACTGGGCCAGGGCGTTGGCGATCGCGGTGTTCTGCGCGTAGTTGCTGCGCAGCACCATGGCGCCGACCTCGTCGGTCATCTCGGCGAGCAGCTTGTTGCGCTGCTTGACGGTCATGTCGCCGTCCGCGACCAGGCCGTTCAGCAGGATCTTGATGTTCACCTCGTGGTCGGAGGTGTCCACGCCCGCGCTGTTGTCGATGGCGTCGGTGTTGTTCTTGATGCCGTGCAGCGCGGCCTCGATGCGGCCGAGCTGGGTCATGCCCAGGTTGCCGCCCTCGCCGATCACCCGGACCCGCAGGTCCTTGCCGTCGACGCGGATGGCGTCGTTGCCCTTGTCGCCGACGTCCGCGTGGGACTCGGTGGACGCCTTGACGTACGTGCCGATGCCGCCGTTCCACAGCAGGTCGACCGGGGCCTTGAGGACCGCCCGGATCAGCTCGGGCGGGGTCATCTTGGTGATCCCGGCATCCAGGCCGAGGACCTCGCGCATCTGCGGGCTGACCGGGACCGACTTGGCGGTGCGGGGGAAGATCCCGCCGCCGGCCGACATCAGCTCGGTGTTGTAGTCCGCCCAGGAGCTGCGGGGCAGCTCGAACAGGCGGCGCCGCTCGGCGTAGGAGACGGCCGCGTCCGGGTCGGGGTCGACGAAGATGTGCCGGTGGTCGAAGGCGGCGACCAGCCGGATGTGCTCGCTGAGCAGCATGCCGTTGCCGAACACGTCACCGGACATGTCGCCGATGCCGACGACCGTGAAGTCCTCGCTCTGCGTGTCCACGCCCAGTTCGCGGAAGTGCCGCTTGACGGACTCCCAGGCGCCGCGGGCGGTGATGCCCATGCCCTTGTGGTCGTATCCGGCGGAGCCGCCGGAGGCGAAGGCGTCACCGAGCCAGAAGTTGTAGGACTCGGCGACCTCGTTGGCGATGTCGGAGAACCGGGCGGTGCCCTTGTCGGCCGCGACGACGAGGTAGGTGTCGTCCTCGTCGTGCCGGACGACGTCGGCGGGCGGCACGACCTCGCCGGCCACCATGTTGTCGGTGATGTCCAGCAGCGCCGAGATGAAGGTCTTGTAGGCGGCGACACCCTCCGCCATCCAGGCGTCCCGGTCCACGCTCGGGTCGGGGAGCTGCTTGGCGACGAAGCCGCCCTTGGCGCCGACCGGCACGATGACGGTGTTCTTCACCATCTGTGCCTTGACCAGTCCGAGGATCTCCGTACGGAAGTCCTCCCGGCGGTCCGACCAGCGCAGACCGCCGCGGGCGACCTTGCCGTAGCGCAGGTGCACGCCCTCGACGCGCGGCGAGTACACCCAGATCTCGAACGCCGGGCGCGGGGCCGGCAGGTCGGGGATGGCCGTCGGGTCGAACTTCATGGCGACGTAGTCGTGCGGACGGCCGCCGGAGGCCTCCTGGAAGAAGTTCGTGCGCAGCGTCGCCTTGATGACGTTGAGGAAGGACCGCAGGATGCGGTCCTCGTCCAGGGAGGCCACCTGGTCGAGCGCGGCGTCGACCTCCTCCAGCAGGGCGTCCACCAGTTCGTGGCCGGCGCGCTGCCGGTCCGGCGACATCCGCGCCTCGAACAGGGAGACGAGGAGCCGGGTGGTGTGGACGTTGTTGCGGAGGGTGTCCTCCATGTAGTCCTGGCTGAAGGTGGAGTTGGCCTGGCGCAGGTACTTGGCGTAGGCCCGCAGGACCACGGCCTGCCGCCAGGTCAGTCCGGCGCTCAGCACCAGGGCGTTGAAGCCGTCGTTCTCCGCCTTGCCGGTCCAGGTCGCGGCGAAGGCCTCCTGGAACCGCTCGCGTGCGTCGTCGCCGAGGTAGTCGGCGCCCGAGGCGGGCACCTTGGGCAGGCGCAGGCCGAAGTCGTAGATCCAGGCGACGCTGCGGTCGGCGCAGCGCAGCTCGTAGGGCCGCTCGTCGACGACCTCGACGCCGAGCCGCTGCAGCACGGGCAGCACCGCGGACAGGGAGACGGCCTCGCCCTTGCGGTAGATCTTGAAGCGGCGCTCCTCGGGGGCCGCGCCCACCGGCTCGTACAGGCTCAGCTCGAAGTTCTTCTCTTCGTCGAGCTGTTCCAGGCGGACCAGGTCGGCGACGGCGCTGCGCGGGGTGTGGTCGGCCTTGTAGCCCTCGGTGAAGGCGCCCGCGTAGCGGCGCAGCAGTTCGGCGGCGCGCTCCTCGCCGAACTCGGCGTTCAGCGCCTCGTGGAAGCCGTCCTCCCAGGAACGGGCGGCCTCGACCAGCCGGGCCTCGATGCGTTCCTTGTCGCTGTCCGACAGGTGCTGCAGCTCGGTGCCCTGCGGGACGCGGACCACGAAGTGCAGCCGGGACAGGATCGATTCGGTGTTCCAGGCGGTGAAGTCGACGCTGATGCCGCCGAGCTCCTCCTTCAGGATGTCGATGATCCGCAGGCGCACCGGCGTGGTGTAGCGGTCGCGCGGCAGGTAGACGAGGGCGGAGTAGTAGCGCCCGTACTCGTCCTGGCGCAGGTAGAGGCGCAGGCGCCGCCGCTCCTGGAGGTAGAGCACGGAGGTGACGATGGCCTGGAGTTCGGTGACCGGGGTCTGGAACAGCTCGTCGCGCGGGTAGGTCTCCAGGATCTGGAGCAGGTCGCGTCCGTCGTGGCTGCTCGGCGAGAACCCGGCGCGCTCCAGGACCTCCTCGACCTTGCGGCGGATCACCGGCACCCGGCGGACCGACTCGGTGTAGGCGGCGGAGGAGAACAGGCCCAGGAAGCGGCGCTCCCCGACGACGTTGCCGTCCGCGTCGAACTTCTTGACACCGATGTAGTCCAGGTACGACGGCCGGTGCACGGTGGCCCGGCTGTTGGCCTTGGTCAACACGAGCAGCTTGTGCTCGCGCGCCTTCGCGCGGGCGTCCGCGGGCAGCCGCTCGAAGGACGGGCTGACCGGGTGGCCCTCGGCGGTGGCGTGGGCGGGGTCGGAGCGCAGGATGCCGAGGCCGGTGCCAGGAATGGCGCCGAGGGAGTCGTCGTCGCGCAGCTCGTACTCGCGGTAGCCGAGGAAGGTGAAGTGGTCGTCGGCCAGCCAGCGCAGCAGCTCGCGGGCCTCGTCGACCTGCTGCTCGGCCACGTCCTTCGGCATGGGCTCGTCGGGCAGCGCACCGGCGAGCCGGGTCGCCGCCTCGCGCATCTTGCCCCAGTCCTCGACGGCCTCACGGACGTCGGAGAGCACGCGCAGCAGGTCGGCGGTGATCTGCTTGAGGTCGCCGCGGTCGGTTTCGCGGTCGATCTCGACGTGGATCCACGACTCGACGTGGGCGTCGTGCGGGAGGTCGTCGGACGGAGGCACCGGAAGGGCCTCGATCAGCTTGCCGGTGACGTCCCGCCGCACCACCACCTGCGGGTGGATGACGACGTGGATGCCGCGGCCCTGGCGCGTCAGCTCGTTGGTGACGGAGTCCACGAGGAAGGGCATGTCGTCGGTGACGACCTCGACGACGGAGTGGGTGCACGTCCAGCCGTTCTCCTCGACCGTCGGGGTGTGCACCCGGACGTTGGCCGTGCCCTGCGGGCGGTTCTCGGCCAGCCGGTGGTGCGAGACAGCGGCTCCGAAGACGTCGACCGGGTCACGGCCGGTGAGGTCCTCCGGGGCGGTGTGCAGGTAGTAACGCTGGAGGAACGCGAGCACGGACTCCCGGTCGGGTGTGCTCGGCTCGGTCGTCCCAGTCGGTAGTTTCCCCCCGGCCGGGCTGTTCTCAGCTACCCGGGCGGCCCTCTCGAGCAGCTCGGCCTTGGCTTCGTCCAGCTTGGTCTGCATTGTCCTCTGACTCCTGTCGCGCGCCGTTGCGTGACGTAGAAGGAAATACGATGCCCGCGCTCGCAGTGTGCTGACAGGACGCGGGGTCTCCGGTCCGTACCGACGCTATGCCGCGGGATGGGTGGAGCGGGGGCTTCTCGGCCGATGTCGACGCGTCCGACCGGTGTGACCCCGCTCGCGGTGTCGCCGGTGGGAGGATCCGCGTCCCGGGTGCCCTCCGGGCCCCGTCCCGCTCGTGGAGGTCAGCGACCGCCACCCGGTCACGGATGTGGTCCGTGCTCGCCGGGCGCACAGCGGGGACGTCCATGTCCCCGCGACGTATCGCGCTGATCACGCCACCAAGGCTATCGCTCTCCACAGGGGGCCCGTCATGAGCCGTATGTGTACAAAACCGGGGGTGGAAGTTTGACGTTTCGCACAGTGTGCCCGGGCGCCCGGACAGGCATCCTCCGCGCGGGGGTCCGCTCATACGAGCGCCGGCCGGGTGCGTCGGCGGCCGGCCGCCGCCGGCCGGGCGCGGCCTGCGGACTGTCCGTGAGGACGTCGGGAAGACGTCGGGGGGACGTCGGGGGGACGTCGGGGGGGGCGTCGGGGGGACATGGGGGGACGTCGGGAAGACGTCGGAAGGGCTCGTCAGGGAGGACGTCGGAAGGGCTCGTCAGGGAGGACGTCGGAAGGGCCCGTCAGGGAGGACGTCGGGAGGGCCCGTCAGGAGGCCAGGCGCTCCGCCTCGGCCACCGCCTCCGCCAGCGTGTCCACGACCGGCACGCCCACCGCCTCCAGGCTGGCCCGACTGTGCGAGCCCCCGGTGTAGAGCACGGCCCGCGCGCCCACGTGCCGGGCGGCCAGCGCGTCGTCGGCGGCGTCACCGATCACCACCGTGCGCTCCGGGGCGACGCCGGTCAGGGCGCCGAGGTGACGCACCATGTGCTCCGCCTTGCTGCCCCCGGACGGTCCCGTCCGCCCGTCGACCCGCAGGAAGTGCGGCTCGATGCCGAAGCCGCGGACCAGGGGCACGAGCTCCTCGTGCCCGTACATGCTGAGGATCGACTGGCTGCGCCCCGCCGACGACCACCCCGCGAGCAGCTCCGCCACGCCCTCGGCGAGCCCGCACCGCACCCGGTGCTCGGTGTAGTAGCGGTGGAACGTCGTGTCCATCAGCTCCCACTCGGCCTCACTCGGCAGCCGTCCCAGGAGTCTCTCGTAGAACTTCGGCACCGGCACGCAGTACAGCTCCCGGTACCGCTCCAGCGTCAGCGGTTCCAGGCCGAGCTCGGCGAAGGCGGCGTTGGTCGCCCCGATGACCGCGTCGACGTCGTGGAACAGCGTGCCGTTCCAGTCCCAGACGATGTGCGCGTCCCTGTGCATCCCCATGCCGGAAAACGTACCCGCCGCCGCCGACAATCGGCACGGCCGCCCGGCGGCGGCCCGCGCCGGGGGCGCGGAGGGGCCGGTGTCAGTCCCGCCCGTCCAGGAGGCCGGGGATCTCCTGCGTGGCGAACCAGAGCAGCTCGTGGTCCTCGGCGCCGTCCACGGTGAACCGGGCGTCGTCGTCCCCGGCGTCCGCCGCGGGCAGCGCGTCCGCCGCGGCGGCCACGTCCGTCCCGGCGTCCGCCGCGTCCAGGTGCACCGCCGCCGCCTTCGCCAGCGGCACGGGTCCGGTGATCCGCACCTCGCCCAGGGCGGCGGGGTCCAGCCCCCGGTCGGGGTCCACGGACGCCGAGCGGTCGGGCACGTCCACCGCGACCACGACCCGGCGGCGCGGCGCGCCGGGGTCGGCCGCCAGCAGCCGCAGGGAGGCGAGCGCGGCGCGGCTGAGCGCGGCGTACTCCAGCTCCTCGATGTCATCCGAGAGGTACCACTCGCGCAACGCCGGGGTCACCGCGTAGGCGACCAGCGGACCGTCGCCCAGCTCACCCGTCTCGTGGGCCTTCGCGAGACCGGGAAGGGTCAGGGGGACGTAGACGCGCATGACGGGGCCGCTTTCCTGGTTCTCGGGCGGGTGCGGGCCGCGGCCGGCACAGCCGGTCCGCAGGGGCTTCAGGATACGTGCGGGTGTCCCCCTTCGGGTTCCTGACCCGGGGGTCGCGGGCGTCCACCCCCGTCCCGCGATTCACCCGGTGCTCCCGCTCCGGTACTGGCCCGGCCGCCGTCCGGTCACCCGGATAAGTGAATTCCGGCGGGCCCGCGACGCGCCCCGCCTCTCCTTGCCGCCGTGGTCCCCCGCCCCGTACAAGATCCCCCACCAGGAAGTTACTGCCCGGTACCGCCGCCCTTCCCCGAGCCGGGGCGGCTTCCGGGCCCGTCGAACGGGGTCCGTCCCATGAACAAGGTCATGACCAGGACAGTCAGGACACAGCACCGTGCCGGTGCCCGTCCGCCGCACCGCCGCGATCAGCGCCGCCCCCACGGCACCACTCCGCCCCGCACTCCCTCCCAGGGTTCCGCGCGCACCGCGTCCCCCGGCGGCGGGCGGCCGTCCGCCACGGCCCCGCCGACCCGTCCCGCGGACAACCGGCCCCCGACCGTCGCGGCCGTCCCGGCGGCACGGGCGACGCCGGCGGCCGACGCCCGGACGGCCTCGGTACGCGCCGCCCGCGCACTCGCCGGCGGGCCGCCCCCCGGCGTCCCCGCCACGGTGCCCGCCCCCCGTCGCGGGGCAGGCACGGGCTCCGGCACGGTGCCGGAGCCCGCTGGTGCCCGCAGTGGGGGCGTGGCGGCACCGCGGGTGCCCGCACAGACCCCGCGCAGCCCCCTGGCCGCCGCCCCGCAGCCCCGCCCCACCGACCGGTTCGCGGAGCTGCTCCTCGCCGTCCTCAGCGGGCAGCGCCCGGTCCACGCGATGCTGCGCCACACCGCCGGAAGCGCCTACGACGATCTGGCCCGCCTCGCCGAGGACGGCCCGCTGCGTACCTTCGGGCACCGTCCGGTGGTCCGGGACATCGGCTACTTCGTCCCCCGGGAGGGCGCCCTGGAGGTCTTCGCCCGGATCGGCGCCGGCAACCGCCTGCGCGCCATGGCCTTCCGCCTCGAACGGGGCCGCGATCTCCGCTGGCGCTGCACCGCCGTCGAACTCGACGGGCCGCGCCACCCGTCCCCCGGGAAACACTGAGCACCGGTGCACGGGACCGCCCGTGCCGGCGCGCCGGTCCGACGGTGAGCCGGTGGGTCGGTGAGCCGGTGGGTCGGTGGGTCGGTGGGTCGGTGGCCCGGTGGGCCGACGGGGATCGGGGGGCAACGCTGGGCGGCCCTGGTGCGGGTCTCCACTACACCTGGCCGAGGACGGCCAGGTGTGCCCCCATCGGGGACGGAGACGGAGTAGCACCGCGCCCCGGCCGGCGCGGGTTCTTCCGGTCGTTCCGGTCGCGCGGGCCTTCCCACGGCGGCTGTGCCCTCCCCAGGCCCGTAGACGGGTGCCCGCCGCGCCCCCGGCCGGCGCGGGTTCTCCCGGGGCGACTGGTGGTCCGCGGCGGTACGCCCCCACCCGGCCCGTGCCGGTACTCCGCCCCGGTGCGGGACTCCTCCGGGACTCCTCCGCCACGACCGGCCGCCCCAGGCGGCCGTGGCCCGTGCCGGGCGTGTGGGCCGGTACACCGCGCCCCGGCGGGCGCGTCCGAGGCCGCGGCGGTCTCGCCGGGCCGCGTGGGTGGGTCACCGCGCGCGGCCGGGGGCCACGGGGGCGGACGGCCGGCGCCCGCCTGCGGCCGCTCCCGGGAGCTTCCGGGAGCTTCCGGGAGCTTCCGGGAGCTTCCGGACGCCGGGCCGCAGGCCCCCGCCCCCACACCACCGCCCGGTGGGCGACCGCACCACCGGGAACGCCGGAGGGCCGGCCACCCCTCGGGGTGTCCGGCCCTCGGCCCGGTCACTGCGGTCCGCCTCGCCGGAGGCGTCCGCGCCGGTTACTTCTTGCGGCGGCGTCCGCCCCGCGCCTGCTTGCGGCGCTCGGCGCGGGTGAGGCCGTCGGCCTCGGAGCGCACCGGCTCGTCCTCGGCGAACTCGCCCTCGACGGTGCCGCCCTCGCCGTCCACGGTGGGCGCGGAGAAGTGCAGGTTCCGCCGCTGCGGGGCGTCGAGTCCCTTGGCCCGGATCTCGGGGCGGGCGGCGCCGGCCTGCGCCGGCACCGCGTCCTGCGCCGCCGGCTGCGGGGCGTCCTCGACCGGGACCTCCTCGACCTGCTGCTCCACCTGGACCTCCAGGTTGAACAGGTAGCCGACGGACTCCTCCTTGATGCCGTCCATCATGGCCTGGAACATGTCGAAGCCCTCGCGCTGGTACTCGACCAGCGGGTCCTTCTGCGCCATGGCGCGCAGGCCGATGCCCTCCTGGAGGTAGTCCATCTCGTAGAGGTGCTCGCGCCACTTGCGGTCCAGGACCGACAGCACGACCCGGCGCTCCAGCTCACGCATGATCTCGGAGCCGAGCTGCGCCTCGCGCTCCTCGTACTGCCGCCGGATGTCGTCCTTGATGGAGTCGCCGATGAACTCGGCGGTCAGTCCGGCCCGGTCGCCGGCCTCCTCCTCCAGCTCCTCGACGGTGACCTTCACCGGGTAGAGCTGCTTGAACGCGCCCCACAGCCGGTCCAGGTCCCAGTCCTCGGGGAAGCCCTCGGCGGTCTCCGCCTGCACGTAGGCGTCGATGGTGTCGTCCATGAAGTGGTGGATCTGCTCCTGCAGGTCCTCGCCCTCCAGGACGCGGCGCCGCTCGCCGTAGATGACCTCGCGCTGGCGGTTGAGGACCTCGTCGTACTTCAGGACGTTCTTACGCGTCTCGAAGTTCTGCGTCTCGACCTGCGACTGGGCGGAGGCGATGGCACGCGTGACCATCTTGTTCTCGATCGGCACGTCGTCCGGCACGTTGGCCATGGACATCACGCGCTCGACCATCTGGGCCTTGAACAGACGCATCAGGTCGTCGCCCAGCGACAGGTAGAAGCGGGACTCGCCCGGGTCGCCCTGGCGGCCGGAACGACCGCGCAGCTGGTTGTCGATCCGCCGCGACTCGTGCCGCTCGGTGCCCAGGACGTAGAGGCCGCCGATCCGCTCGACCTCCTCCTTCTCCGCCTTGACCGCCTGCTCGGCCCGCTCGAGCGCCTCGGGAAGGGCCTGCGCCCACTCCTCGATGTGCTGCTCCGGGTCGAGGCCGCGCTGACGCAGCTCCGCCTCGGCGAGGTCCTCGGGGTTGCCGCCCAGCTTGATGTCCGTACCGCGGCCGGCCATGTTCGTGGCGACCGTGACACTGCCCTTGCGGCCCGCCTGGGCGACGATCGACGCCTCCCGCTCGTGGTGCTTGGCGTTGAGCACCTCGTGCTGGATGCCGCGCTTGCTGAGCTGCTGGGAGAGGTACTCGGACTTCTCCACGGAGGTGGTGCCGACGAGGATCGGCTGCCCCTTGCGGTGCTTCTCCTCGATGTCGTCGACGACCGCCTCGAACTTGGCGACCTCGGTGCGGTAGATCAGGTCCGACTGGTCCTTGCGGACCATCGGCCGGTTGGTCGGGATGGGCACCACGCCCAGCTTGTAGATCTGGTGGAACTCGGCGGCCTCGGTCATCGCCGTACCCGTCATGCCGGACAGGCCCGGGACCTCCTTGCCGTCGTGGTCACGGCGCTTGTAGAGGCGGAAGAAGTTCTGCAGCGTGATCGTGGCGAGCGTCTGGTTCTCGTCCTTGATCGGCACGCCTTCCTTGGCCTCGATGGCCTGGTGCATGCCCTCGTTGTAGCGCCGGCCGGCGAGGATACGTCCGGTGTGCTCGTCGACGATCATGACCTCGTCGTCGATGATCACGTAGTCCTTGTCGCGCTTGAAGAGCTCCTTGGCCTTGATGGCGTTGTTCAGGTAGCCCACCAGCGGGGTGTTCACCGACTCGTAGAGGTTGTCGATGCCCAGCCAGTCCTCGACCTTGGCGACACCGGACTCGTGGATCGCGACGGTGCGCTTCTTCTCGTCGACCTCGTAGTCGCCGGTCTCCTCGATGCCCTTGAGGGGGTTGCCGGGCTCGCCCCGCTTGAGGCGCCGGACCAGCTTGGCGAAGTCGCCGTACCACTTGGTGGCCTGGTCGGCCGGGCCGGAGATGATCAGCGGCGTACGGGCCTCGTCGATGAGGATGGAGTCCACCTCGTCGACGATGGCGAAGTTGTGGCCGCGCTGGACCAGTTCCTCCTTGGACCACGCCATGTTGTCGCGGAGGTAGTCGAAGCCGAACTCGTTGTTCGTGCCGTAGGTGATGTCGCAGGCGTACTGCTCGCGACGCTGGGCCGGCGTCATGTTGGCGAGGATGCAGCCGACGTCGAGGCCCAGGAACTTGTGGACGCGGCCCATCATCTCGGAGTCGCGCTCGGCCAGGTAGTCGTTGACCGTGATGATGTGGACGCCCTTGCCGGCCAGCGCGTTGAGATACGCGGGCAGGGTGCCGACGAGGGTCTTGCCCTCACCGGTCTTCATCTCGGCCACGTAACCCATGTGCAGGGCGGCGCCGCCCATGATCTGCACGTCGTAGTGGCGCTGGCCGAGGACGCGCTTGGCGGCCTCGCGGACGGTGGCGTAGGCCTCGGGGAGCAGGTCGTCCAGGCTCTCACCGTCTGCGTAGCGCTGCTTGTACTCATCGGTGAGGGCCCGCAGCTCGGCGTCGGAGAGGTCGACGAAGTCCTCTTCGATGGAGTTGACCTGGTCCGCGATGCGGTGCAGCTTGCGCAGGATCTTGCCTTCGCCTGCACGCATGATCTTCGAGAGGACGGACACGGGGGTTGGTCTCCTTGCCGGTCGGGCCTGGGACGGTCGGTTACCGATTCACTGACGGGGCAACGGCCATCGTATGCGAGGACCCCACCACGCCGGGAGGCCCGCAGGGGCGGTGACCGTCGGCTGCTTCACATCTGTTGCACGACTGCTCCACAGAGGACAACGGACGGACCCCGCCGATGGTGCCGCATCCCCCGGGGAATTTGTGCGAAGGGTGACCGCCGCCTCACTCACGGCGCAGCGGATGGCGCGGCCCACGGACCGGCGAGCAGAATCGGCCGATGGACCCCGTCACGCTCACCACCGGCCGGCTCGTACTGCGCACGGTCGGCCCCGAGGACACCGACGCCGTGTACGCGGCCTGCCAGGACCCCGAGATCCAGCGCTGGACCAGCATCCCCTCCCCCTACCTGCCCGAGCACGCGCGCGGCTTCACGGAGCAGATGGCCCCGGACGGCTGGGCCAACGGCTCGATGTTCACCTTCGGCGTCTTCCTGCCCTCGGGGGAGCTGACGGGCATGCTCGGCATCACCATGCGGTCCCTGGGGGCGGGCGAGATCGGCTTCTGGGGCACGAAGGAGTACCGCGGCCGGGGCCACATCACCGAGGCCACCCTCGCGGTCTGCCGCTGGGCGTTCACGCGGATGTCGGTGGACCGCGTGGAGTGGCGCGCCGAGGTGGGCAACCGGGCCTCGCGCGCGGTGGCGGAGCGGGCGGGCTTCGTCTTGGAGGGCACCCTGCGTTCCGCGCTGAACAACAAGGGCGTCCTGCGGGACTGCTGGGTGGGCTCGCTGCTCCCCTCCGACCTGGGCCTGCCGTCGTCCGCGCCGTACCTTCCGGCGCCCGCGTGAGCCGCGGCCGGACGGGCGTTGTCGGCGCCGCGGTCTATCGTGCCGACGTATGACGACCCTCCCGCGTCCGACCACGGAACTCTCGGCAGACGAGGCCCGGCGCATCGCGCTGCGGGCCCAGGGCTTCCTCGGCGCACCGGACCGCCGCTCGGGGGTGCGCGGTGTGCTCCGCCACCTGGGGGCGGTGCAGCTCGACACGATCTCCGTCCTCGCCCGGTCCCACGAGCTCATCGCCTACGCCCGCCTGGGCGCCGTTGGCCGCGCGGCCGTCGAGGAGGCGTACTGGAGAAGCGGGCAGCAGCCGCCGCACTCCTTCGAGTACTGGTCGCACGCCGCGTGCATCCTGCCGATCGAGGAGTGGCCCCACTTCGCCTTCCGCCGCCGCGCCTACCGCAACCGCCCGCACTGGAACCACGAGCTGCCCGACGGCGCCTACGAGCAGGTCGTCAAGCAGCTGCGCGCGGAGGGCCCGCTCACGGCGACGGAGCTGGGCGGCGCCAAGCGCACCAGCGAGTGGTGGGACTGGTCCGGCGCCAAGGTCGCCGTCGAACGCGCCCTGATGTACGGGGAGGTGGTGTGTGTGGAGCGGCGCGGCTGGAAGCGGGTCTACGACCTGGCCGAGCGCGCCGTGCCCGCCGCGCTGCTCCACGACGACCTGGACGACACCGAGTGCCTGCGCCGGCTGGTCGGCCTGGCCGGCCGGGCCCTGGGCGTGGGCACCCGCGCGGACATCGCCGACTACCACCGCCTCAAGGGCGAACAGGTGGACGCGGTGATCGCGGACTCGGGTCTGGTCCCGGTGACCGTCGAGGGCTGGGCCAAGCCGGCCTGGGCGGATCCGCGGGCCCTGGCGTCCCCGCCCCGCGGGCGGCACCGCACGACGCTGCTCTCGCCGTTCGACTCCCTGGTGTGGGAACGGGCCCGCACGGAGCGGATCTTCGGCTTCACGCACCGCCTGGAGGCGTACGTACCCAAGCAGAAGCGGGTGCACGGCTACTTCGCCATGCCGGTGCTCTCGGGCGGCCGCCTCGTCGGGCGGGTCGACCCGGCGCGCGAGGGGCGCACCCTGGTCGCCAAGCAGGTCGCGCTGGACGGCCCCCGGGCGGTCCCGGCGCTCGCCCGGGCGCTGGTGGAGGCGGCCGGCTGGGTGGACTGCACGGACGTGCGGGTGGAGCGCCTCGACCGGGAGGAGCTGCGCGAGCCCCTGACGGCGGAGCTCGCCCACGCGCTCGCCTGACCGCCTGCTCAGGGAGGCCGGTGCCGGAAGACCGGTGCCGGGAGGCCGGTGCCGGGAGACCGGTGCCGGGAGACCGGTGCCGGCAGCGGTGGGCCTCCGGGCCGGGGCTCCTAGCGGATCTCGAGGATCTTCTCCCGCATCGCGTACACCACGGCCTCCATCCGGGAGTGCAGTTGCAGTTTCTCCAGGATGTTGCGCACGTGGTTCTTCACGGTGTTCTCGGAGATGAACAGTTCCTTGGCGATGTCCCGGTTGTTCATTCCGGTGGCGACGAGTTTGAGCACTTCCAGCTCACGGTCCGTCAGCCGGGGCGCGGGCACGAGCCGGCGCTCGTCGGTGCGCTGGATCATCGACTTGAACTCGGTGAGGAGTTTCGACGCCATGGACGGGCTGATCTGGGACTGCCCGTCGGCCACCGCACGAATGGCGGTGGCCACCTCGTCGGTGGAGATCTCCTTGAGGAGGTAACCGGTCGCGCCCGCCTTGATGGCGTCGTAGAGGTCGGCTTCCTCGTCGCTGATCGTCAACATGATGATCTTGGCGCTGGGGGCGACCTCCTTGATCGAGGTGCAGGCCTCGATCCCGCCCCGCTTGGGCATCCGCACGTCCATCAGGATGATGTCGGGCAGCAGGTCGGCGGCCTTCTCCACGGCTTCTGCGCCGTCCCCGGCCTCGCCCACGACCTGGATGTCCTCCTCGGCCGCGAGGACGATCTCCAGTCCCCGGCGGAACAGCGCGTGGTCGTCCACCACAAGGACTCTGATCGGTTCCTTGCGGGGTGCACCCGCAGCCGGGCCCATGCCGACGACGCCGTCGTCGGCGTCCTCGTCACGCATCGGTCCAAAGCTGTCCGCCATCGTTCCTCCCCCTGAAGGCTGTGGCCTGTGGTTCTGAGCCATCGCCAACCCAAGGCAACGGCCCACCGGTTGGACCGCTGCCGCCATGATTCCATGCCGGACGCCGCAGGGGTGACAGCGCGCTGCACCAGCGGGGGGCGCACACCGGTGCCCCTGGGGGCGCACACGCGCACCAGGGGCACCGGCACCGCTGTCGCCCGGCGGGTCAGCCGCCGAGCGTCCCGCCTGCCTCGGGGGAGTTGGTCTGCGTGACCATCGTGTCGGTCTGGAGGTGGATCACGCCGTAGTCGTAGGCGTGGCGCCGGTAGACGACGCTGGGCTCCTTGGTCTCGGAGTCGACGAAGAGATAGAAGTCGTGCCCGACCAGCTCCATCTCGTAGAGGGCCTGGTCGAGCGTCATGGGGGCGGCCACGTGGGTCTTCTCGCGGACGACGAGGGGGCCGTCACCCTGTACTTCCAGCGAGCCGATCTTCTTGGTCGGGACGGCTTCCGCCTCCTCCTGCGAGGAGTGCGCGCCGGTCCCGTTCAGGGTCGCCGCACCCGGGACGTGGTCGGGGACCTCGGCGGCCGAGATCCTGCGTGCGCCACGTCGCGAGAAGCGCTTGTCGTGCTGCTTGCGCAGCCGGGCGTCCAGCTTTTCCGCCGCCAGGTCGAGCGCCGCATAGGGGTCGCTCGCCGCGGCCTCCGCCCGGATCACCGGACCGCGGGTGCGCAGGGTGATCTCCACCCGGTCGCAGCGGTCGGCCTGTCGGGGGTTGGGCTCCTTGGACACCTCGACGTCGAGGCTGATCACCTTGCCGTCGAGCTTCTGGATCTTCTCCAGCTTCAGCTTCTCGGCCACGTGCTTCCGGAACCGCTCGGGCACCTCGGTCTTGCGGCCCTTGACGACGATGTCCACGCAGAACTCCGTTCCCGGATCACTCCGCCTCGATGCGGAGCGTCTCCCTTTTGCACCCGGCTCCGGTGACCCCCGGAACCTCGGACTCGGTGACGTCCACCTCCTCCCCCGCGGACGAGATCTCCACTCCACCGGCTCGGGTCAATACGGAAAACCCATGCCTCGGCATTCGGATTCAAGAGGTCTGGCCTGCGGCTTTCCCTCACAACCGAACATATCTCGCCCGGACGGATGTCGTCACCCTCTACCGCGGCGTACCTCCGTTCAGGTGAATTCGACCTCTCAATACCTGCAACGACGCAAGTTTCCTGTCAGTTCCGGTTTATTTCGAAGGAGGCCGGCGATGCGGCGACGACAGCCGCCCGGACCACGTCCCGGTCCGTCCCCGTGTTCTCGTCGCCCTGGTCGTTCCCGCAGTCCGCGTCGTTCTCGTTGTCCGTGTCGTTCAAGCTGTCCGTGTCGATCAAGTTGTACGTGTCGTTCAAGCTGTCCGTGTCGGTCGGGCGGTCCGTGTCGTTCACGTCGGTCGTGTCGCTGTCGTCGGCGCGGTCGGCACCGGCCGCTCCCGTCGGGCGGGCGGCTCGCCGTCCCGCTCCCGGTCGTCCCGGTCCGTTCCGTCGTTGCCCTCTCCCTTCCCCTGTCTCACCCGTGTACACGAGCGCGGGCGCCGGAATGCTCGAAGAGACGGCAGGAATGCTCGAGCCGGAGGCCGGGCCGCCGGCCGTATCCGGCCAACCGTGCAGGACGCCCACGTCACCGGGACGGCCGGACCGTGTCGCCGCACGCACCGCGCGCGCGGCCTCGGCCAGCGAGGCACCCGTCGTCATCAGGTCGTCGACGATCACCACCCGTCCCTCGGACAGCAGCCGGCCGGTGCCGGGAGCCACCGCGAGCGCACCGGCGAGGTTGGCCAGCCGCTGCCGGGCGTCGAGCCCCGACTGGTCGGCCACGTCCCGCCGTTGCCGCAGCGCGGGAAGTACCTGGGCGGGTACCCCCGCACGCCGGAGCTCACCCGCGGCGGCGAACGCGATTCGCCGGGCGGGGTCGTGGCCGCGGGCGCGCACCGCCCGCCGCGCGGACGGCACCGGCACGAGCAGCACGCGGGACCGGCGCGCGAGCCGGCCTCCGGGCGCCGTAAGGGCCGCCCGGACGGCGCCCGCCAGTGCCTCGCCCAGCGGTGCGGCCAGGGCGAGGGCGCCGCGCTCCTTGTGGGCCAGCAGCGCGGCACGCACCTCGTCGGCGTACCGGGCCGCCGCGTGCACCGGCGGCAGCCCGGGCGGCCGGGGCTCCGGCATCACCCGGCGCGGCGGGGTCCGGCCCAGCGCCGTCCGGCACCGCGGGCACAGCACCGCACGCGGTCTGCCGCACCCGCCGCATTCGGGCGGGAGCACCAGGTCGGTGAGGTCCTGCCACCAGGCGCGCATGAGGCCACTCTGCCCCGGCCCACCGCGCCCGGCCAGCCCTGTGGAAAACCCCCCGCACGATTCCGGGCCGGGTCCCGCGGGCCTGAACCGCTCACCCCGGATAGACCGGGGCCGTCCCCTTCGTGATCTTCTGCCACTGCGACGCCGAGGGCAGCCGGACGATGCCGTCCACCGAGTACGCCACCAGGGGCACCTTGTCGTCCGGGGAGGCGGTGACCGCCTTGACGCCGGTGAGGGCCGCGGGCTGCTGGATGTCCGGGGTGGACCCGTCGACCTCGACGTAGCGCATCTGCTCCACGCCGCCCTTCTCGCGTCCCACCACGACGAGGCGGCTGTCCCCGGTCCACGACATGGCGGTGACCTGCTCCAGCTCCGGGGCCGCGGAGCGCAGTTCCAGCACGGTGACCGGCGAGCGTTCCGCCGTGCCGCCGTCCGGCCTGCTGCGTTCGATCCGCCCGATCAGCAGGGAACGCCGGTCGCCCTTCTCCACGACGAGCGCGATCCGCACGCCGTCGGCGGCCACCCGCACCGACTGGATCCGGCCGTCGAGCCCGGGGGTGCGCACCTCCATCGGCTCCCCCGCGCCCTCCTCCAGGAGCAGCAGCCGGGGTGCCGCGGGATTGCGGTCCGCCACCCACAGGCCGCCCCGGGCGTCCCAGCTGGGGGCCGTCAGCCGGTCGGCCTCGGTCTTGCCGGTGCTGCGCAGCACGGGCTCGCCGAGCGAGCCGCCGGACACCAGCGACCCCACGTACAGCGACTTCCCGTCGACGGCGACCCCGGCCGCGGTGTGCTCGTCCCAGGCCACGGCCACCGAGCGCAGCTGCTTCTCCCCCTCGCCGAGCGCACCGGGGACCGGTTCGGGTTCGGTGTCGTCGGAGCCCGCGGCGATCCGTACCGCCCGCTGGTCCTCGTCGAGGAAGTACAGGTACTCGGGGCTGTGCAGGGAGCCGCGGGTGGCCACGGCCTCCGCGCTCTCCTGGGCGAGGGAGCACAGCTCCTTGTCGCCGGAGCGCAGCTCGACCTCCTCCACGGCGGGCGTGGGGCTGCGGACGGTGAACAGCAGCTGGGCGGCCATCTCCTCGCACCGGCCGGTGCCGACCTCGGCGGCCTTGCCGTTGAGCGGAACGACCAGCCGGCCGCGGTCGTCGGGGGTCAGCGAGCCGGCGCCCTTCGCCAGCGCCGTGCCGGTGGGGAAGCTGGAGCGCACGACCGGGTCGAGCCAGGTGGTGGGGCCGGCCAGGAGCGAGCGCACCATCTGGGTCGTGGGGTCCACGTGGCTGCGCACGTAGACGGGGTCGGCGACCGCCATGGGCGGCTCGTTGCGGGTCGCGCCCGCGGTGTTGGAGGCGAAGTAGAACTTGTTGACGGACATGTAGTTGCGCTCGAAGTCGGACTGGCCCATGACGACGCCCTGCGGCACGATGTCGATCCGCCACTGCCGGGTCTCGGCGTCACGTATGAGGCGCAGCAGCTTGTTGTACTCCCCGGAGGACGGCGAGAACGCCTGCTGCGCGTCCACGGTGGCGACCTCGCGGCCGGTCAGCGTGAAGGCGACGTGCTCGTCGTCGTCCTGGACCGGGGCGCGGGCGGCCGCGTCCGGCCCGTCGGCCAGCACGGTGGTGGAGCGTTCCGGCTGCCAGTTCTCGGCGGCCCTGGGCGTCAGGTACATCCGGGCGGTCTTGTACTGCGGGTCGTCGCTGGTCAGCGCCTCGAGGAAGCCCTGGACGATCTGTGTGGGCGTCGCGTTGTCGCTCGGCGGCATGGCGAACACCCGGACCTGGGCGTCGCGGCGGGGGGTGGACTCCACGCCCCGCAGGTCGCCGTTGTCCGGCATCGACGCGCACCCGGCCAGCAGGACGGCGCCACCCGCGGTGAACACCGTCGCCCGCCTCGTCGCCCACCGGCCGCGCCGCACGCGCTCACCGCCGCCCACGCGAAGCCTCCTCGTCCCTGGTGCGGGCCCTGTCGCCGTCCCCGTCACCGTCGTTGCCATGCCCGTCCCCGTCGTCCCGCGTGCCGTCCGTGGCCGCGGTGCCCGCCGTGTCCCGGGCCTCGCTCCGGGTGCCGTTGCCGTTCGCGGCGCCGTTCGAGCCGGGGGCGTGGCCGCGGTCCGGTCCGGATGCCGGGCCGTGCGGTCCGGGGTCCGTCGGAGTGCCCGGCCCGGGGTCCGTCGGGGTGTCCGGCTCTTCCGGCTGCTCCTCCGTCCGGCGGGCGGCGGGGGCGGGGCGGGAGACCACGCGCGCGCCGTTGCCGGGCAGCGCCGTCGGGTCGGCCGTGGGCGGCTCGGCGGCCGTCCGCGGCACGAGCGGGTCCCGGGCGGCCTGGGCCTGCCCGGCCGCCTGGGGCGGCTGCACGGGCACCGTGGCCCGCTTCTCGCCGTGGCCGCCCCGGGGCAGGCCGGCGTCGTCCAGTCCGCGGTTGCGCCGCGAGTCCTTGGGTTCCAGGGCGATCGGGGAGCCGCGCAGCGGCTCGTCGGCGGTCCTCGGCAGCGTCAGCCGGAACTGCGACCCGCCGCCGGGCTCGCCCCAGGCCTGGAGCCAGCCGCCGTGCAGCCGGGCGTCCTCCAGGGCGATGGACAGCCCCAGGCCGGTCCCGCCGGTGGTGCGGGCCCGGGCCGGGTCGGCCCGCCAGAAACGGCTGAAGACGCGGGTGGCCTCGCCGGGCTTGAGCCCGACGCCGTAGTCCCGTACGGCCACCGCGACCGCGCCCCCGGCGGCCGCCAGGCGCACGACGACGTCCTTGCCCTCGCCGTGTTCCACGGCGTTGACCACGAGGTTGCGCAGGACGCGTTCCACGCGACGGGCGTCGGCCTCGGCGACGACGGGCTGCTGGTCGCCCAGGATCCTGATGCGGGTGCCCTTGCGTTCGGCGAGCGGTTCGGCCCCGCCGACCACGCGCCGGACGACCTCGCGCAGGTCTATCGGCTCTGCTTCCAGTGCCGCCGCGCCCGCGTCGAAGCGGCTGATCTCCAGGAGGTCCGCGAGCAGCGACTCGAAGCGGTCCAGCTGGTCGGCGAGCAGTTCGGCGGACCGCGCGGTCACCGGGTCGAAGTCCTGGCGGGCCTCGTGGATGACGTCGGCGGCCATCCGCACCGTGGTGAGCGGCGTGCGCAGCTCGTGCGACACGTCCGACACGAACCGGCGCTGCATACGGGACAGCTCCTCCAGCTGGTTGATCTTGAGCTGGAGGTTCTGGGCCATCTTGTTGAACGCCTCGCCCAGCCGGGCGATGTCGTCCTCGCCGGTGACCTTCATCCGTTCCTGGAGGCGTCCGGCGGACAGCCGCTCGGCGATCCCGGCCGCCATCCGCACCGGGGTGACCACCTGCCGCACGACGAGCCAGGCGATGGCCCCGAGGAGGACGACGACGAACAGTCCGGCGGTCGCCAGGGTGCCCTTGACCAGGCTGAGCGACTTCTCCTCCTGGGTGAGCGGGAAGAGGTAGTACAGCTGGTAGGGGTCGCCGTTGGGGTCGTTGACCTGCTTGCCGATGACGAGCCCGGGCTGGGACTCCTCACCGTTGAAGTAGACGATCCGCGTGTAGCTCTGGGCCGCCGCGGTGTTGCCGTTGACCCGTTCCCGCAGGGCAGCGGGCACGCTCTGCGCCGGGTCGACGTGCCCGGAGGCGCGCGGCCCGCGCCCGCCGCCGCTCTCGACGCCGGCCGGCAGGGTGACCACGTCGAAGGCGCCCTGACCGCCGCTGGAGAGAGACTCCACGAGGTCGCTCATCCACTGGATGACGCTCGTCGGGCGGGCCCCGTCGACCGTGGTGGCGTCGTCGGTGACGCTGGCCGCCTCGTCGGACTTCTGCTTGGCCACGGCGAACCCGCCGGTGGCCTGGCTCTGCGACGCCTTGACCTTGGCGTCGAGCAGGCCGTTGCGCACCTGGCCGATCACCACGAAGCCCAGCAGCAGGACGACGCCCATGGACATCAGCAGCGTCGTGGCGACGACCTTCAGCTGGATGTTGCGGCGCCACAGCCGCATGACGGGCAGCAGCGGCCTGCGCACCCAGCGCATGAACAGCCGGACGACCGGGCTGCCCTGGACGCCGCCCTGGAGCAGCCCGCTCTCCAGCAGACGGCTCCAGCGGGAGCCCGTCGTCCTCCGGCCGACAGGCCGCCCCGGACGGCCCCCGGAGCGGCCGGACGCCGAAGCGGCGCTGTCACCGGACATGTCAGCTCGGTCCTGCCTTGTACCCGACGCCACGGACGGTCACCACGATCTCCGGCTTCTCCGGGTCCTTCTCGACCTTGGAGCGCAGCCGCTGGACGTGCACGTTCACCAGCCGGGTGTCGGCCGCGTGGCGGTAGCCCCAGACCTGCTCGAGCAGCACCTCGCGGGTGAACACCTGCCAGGGCTTGCGGGCCAGGGCGACCAGCAGGTCGAACTCCAGCGGGGTCAGCGCGATCGACTGCCCGTCCCGCTTCACGGAGTGTCCGGCCACGTCGATCACCAGGTCGCCGATGGCGAGCTGTTCCGGTGCCGGCTCCTCCGACCGGCGCAGCCGCGCGCGGATGCGGGCGACCAGCTCCTTCGGCTTGAACGGCTTCACGATGTAGTCGTCGGCACCCGATTCCAGGCCCACGACGACGTCGACCGTGTCGCTCTTGGCCGTGAGCATGACGATGGGTACGCCGGACTCCGCCCTGATCAGGCGGCAGACCTCGATGCCGTCCCGGCCGGGGAGCATCAGATCCAGCAGCACCAGGTCGGGTTTGGCCTCGCGAAAAGCGGCCAGCGCCTTGTCACCGTCGGCTACGAAAGACGGCTCAAAACCCTCACCACGCAGCACAATGCCGAGCATCTCGGCCAGTGCGGTGTCGTCGTCGACGACAAGGACTCGTCCCTTCATAAACGACATCATCCCATTAGCTAATCGTTACCTGGCGTGACCTGGCACACAGCTCGGCCAGGGCCTCGGTGGTCACGGGCGACACCGCGCCCTCTTCGGTGACGATCGCCGTCACCAGTTCCGGTGGTGTCACGTCGAACGCCGGGTTGTACGCCTGGGTCCCCAGGGGTGCCACCGGGATCCCGCCTCCCGCCTCCACTCCGGCCACCGGCACCTGGGGTGCTGTGATCTCGGTCACTTCATGACTGGAACGCTGCTCGACCTCGATGGCCGCCCCGTCCGGCGTCGTCGGATCGACCGTCGTCAACGGTGCCACCACGATGAACGGCACATGGTGATACCGCGCGAGCACCGCGAGCGGATAGCTCCCCACCTTGTTCGCCACCGAACCGTCGGCCGCGATGCGGTCCGCCCCGACGAGCACCGCGTCCACCTCGCCCGCCGCGAACAGCGATCCGGCCGCGTTGTCGGTGAGCAGGGTGTACGCCATGCCGCTGCGGGCCGCCTCGTACGCCGTCAGGCGAGCACCTTGCAGCAACGGACGCGTTTCGTCCACCCACAGGCGCCTCAGCCGTCCCGTCCGGTGCGCGGCGAGGGCCACCGCGAACGCCGTCCCCTCACCGCCCGACACCAGCGAACCGGTGTTGCAGTGCGTGAGGATCCGGTGCCCGCCGCCGGGCAGCATCTCGTCCAGCAGCGCCAGCCCGTGCTCGGCCATCCGGGCACTGGCCTCGGCGTCCTCCCGGTGCAGCTGCCGCGCCGCGGCCAGCGCCGCCCCGGCCGCCTGCCGCGGGTCCCCGGTGCGGGTGAGCGCCGCCCGGAAGGCGTCCCGGGCCCGGTGCACACCGACCGCGAGGTTCACCGCGGTGGGCCGGGCACTCTCCAGCGCCGACGCCGCGTCGTCCACGTCGTAGCCCCGGACGGCGGCGAGCGCGACGCCGTACGCCCCCGCGATGCCCAGCAGGGGCGCCCCGCGCACGGCGAGCGAACGGATCGCCTCCACCAGGGCGGACGCGTCCGTGCAGACGAGTTCGACCTCCTCGGCGGGCAGCCTGGTCTGGTCGAGCACGACCAGAACGGGCCCTTCGGGTGGCTCGTCCCAGCGGATCGCCGGGATCTCGGTCGGCCGCTGGGGGTCGCCGCGGTGCGCGTACTGATCAGCCATGCCGCCAGTCTGCCCCCTGGGGCGCGGACAATTGAAGGTGTGCAGGTCCGACCTCGCCCGGACCGGGCACAACCACCCCATGGCACGATGGCTGCCACACTGCCGCCGCACCCGCGGACGGGCACCGTGAAGGAGCGATGATGAACGACACTCCGGGCTGGGCCTCGCCCGGATCCACCCCGTCCGACGGTCAGGAACCGTCCGCGTCCGGCCCCGCCGGGCCGACCGGGCAGCCGGCGCAGCCCGATCAGCCGGACCGGGCCCCCGACGGACCGGGCGTGAAGTGGTCGAAGGAGCAGCCGCCCCCGAGCCAGTGGTCCGCGCCCACCGGCCCGCCGGGCGCCCCGGGCCACGGCCAGGTCCCCCCGCCCCCGCCCGGTCCCGGCTGGGGCGGCCCGCCGCCCGCCGGCGGACCCGGGGGCGCACCGGGCGGCTGGGGCTACGGCTGGGGCGGGCCCCCGCCCGCCGCCAAGCCCGGCGTCATCCCGCTGCGCCCGCTGGGCGTCGGCGAGATCCTGGACGGCGCCGTCTCCACCATGCGCACCTACTGGCGCACCATCCTCGGCATCTCGCTGACCGTCGCCGTCATCACCGAGGTCATCAGCGTCCTCGTGCAGGGTCTGGCCCTGGACAGCAGCAACACCGCGATCCTCGAGGACCCGGACGCCACCCTCAGCGAGGTGACCGGCGTCCTGGGCGACCTGATGCTCGGCTCGGTCGTGCTCTACGTGATCGTGCTCCTGGGCACCGTCGCCGCCACCGCCCTGCTCACCACCGTCACCAGCCGCGCCGTGCTCGGCCGGCCGGTCACCATCGGCGAGGCGTGGCGCGACGCCCGTCCCCAGCTCCTGCGGCTGCTGGGCCTGATGTGCCTGCTGCTGCTGATCACCGCCGCGGTCGTCACCGTCGGCGCGCTGCCCGGCCTGCTGGTGGGCCTGGCGGGCGGCGGTGGCGGGGCCGCCATCGCCCTCACCGTCCTCGGTCTCCTCGGCGCCGCAGTCGTCGCCGTGTGGCTCATGGTCCGCTTCTCGCTGTCCTCGGCGGCGCTGATGCTCGAGAAGCAAGGCATCGTCAAGGCGCTGAGCCGCTCCGCGAAGCTGGTCCGCGGCGCCTGGTGGCGTGTGTTCGGCATCCAGGTGCTGGCGGCCCTCCTCAGCGGCCTCGTGGCATCGATCATCGTCCTCCCCTTCACCGTCATCGCCAGCACCTTCAGCGGAGACGGCGTCACCGGCTTCCTGGACAGCACCGGCGGAAACTTCGGCTGGACGTTCCTGATCATCACCGGCATCGGCTCGGTCATCGGCTCCACGATCACCTTCCCGATCACGGCCGGCGTCACCGTGCTCCTCTACATCGACCAGCGCATCCGCCGCGAGGCCCTCGACCTCGACCTGGCCCGCGCCGCCGGCCTCCACGGCCCCGGCCCCGACGCCACCCCGGGGGGCTGACGGGGTGATAGCCGCGGGGGGAATTCTCACATCGGTCCAGGCGATGCCGACGGCCACCGGCACCGCCGTACGCATCCTGACGGGCGGCGACGAACCGCCCGTCACCATCCCGCGCGACCCCGCGCGGGAGGCCGCCCGGCGCGAGCTGTCCAAGCGCATGTACCACGAGAACGACCCCAGCTGGTTCCACAAGGCCCTCAACGCCTTCTGGGACTGGGTGGGCGAACTCTTCGACGCCGCCTCCACCACCACCCCGGGCGGCACCCTGGGCCTGACCGTCGTCATCGCCGCCGTCATCGCCGTCGTGGGCGCCCTGTGGTGGCGCCTGGGCACCCCGCGCCGCCAGCCGGTCTCCGCGCCCGCCCTGTTCGACGACCGGCCCCGCAGCGCCGCCGAACACCGCGCCGCCGCCGAGGCGCACGCCGCCCAGGGCCACTGGAACCAAGCCGTCCAGGAACGCATGCGGGCCATCGTGCGCTCCCTGGAGGAGCGCGCCCTGCTCGACCTGCGGCCCGGCCGCACCGCCGACGAGGCGGCCACGGAGGCCGCCCGCGCCCTGCCCGCCCACACCGACCGCCTGCGCGCCGCCGCCCGCGGCTTCGACGACGTCACGTACGGCGGCCGCACCGCGACCGAGGAGGCGTACCGCGCCATCGCCGGCCTGGACCACGACCTCGAACGCAGCAGGCCCCGGCTCGCGGGCAGCACCGCCGGCGCCCACGGCACGGACCACGACACCAGCCGGGGAGCAGCCGGATGACGACCGAGGCCCCCCTTCCGTCCACCTCGGCCTCGCCCACCGCCCGCCAGGTGTGGACCCGCACGCGCGGCATCGCCCTCGCGCTGGTGCTGCTGCTCGTGGGCGCCGTCGTGATCGCCGTGGTCCGCGCCGACACCCGCCACGGCGCACTCGACCCGCGCTCCGCCGACCCGCACGGCAGCCGGGCCGTCGCCGAACTCCTCGCCGACCGCGGCGTGGACACCCGCGTGGTCACCACCCTGGAGGAGGCCGCCACCGCGGCCGGCCCCGACACCACGCTCCTGGTCGCCGTCCCCGACCTGCTGACCCCGTCCCAGCAGTCCCGGCTGCACGACGCCACCTCGGACGCCGGCGGCCGGACCGTGCTGGTCGCCTCCGGCAGCGCCTCCGTGGAACGCCTCGCGCCCGGCGTCACCGCCGCCCCGGCCACCAGCCGCGACTCCACGCTCTCCCCCGACTGCGCCCTGCCCGCCGCCCGCCGCGCGGGCAACGCCGACGTCGGCGGCCTCCGCTACACCACCACCCACGTCGCGGCCGACGAGTGCTACCCCAGCGAGCGCCTCGCCACCCTGCTGCGCATCCCGGCCGACACCGGCGACGGCGACACCGTCCTCCTCGGCTCCCCGGACATCCTCCTCAACGACAAGCTCGCCGAGCAGGGCAACGCCTCGCTCGCCCTCCAGCTCCTCGGCTCCCGCCCCCATCTCGTCTGGTACCTCCCCACGCTCGCCGACGCCTCCGCCGCGTCCGAGGACGGCGGGCGCAGCTTCTTCGACCTGATCCCCTCCGGCTGGCTCTGGGGCACCCTGCAGCTCTTCATCGCGGCAGCCCTGGCCGCCCTGTGGCGCGCACGGCGGCTCGGCCCGCTGGTGCCCGAGAAGCTGCCGGTCGCGATCCGCGCCTCCGAAACCGTCGAGGGCCGCGCCCGCCTCTACCGCCGGGCCGACGCCCGCGACCGCGCGGCCTCGGCTCTGCGCTCCGCCACCCGCACGCGCCTCGCCCCCCTCGTCGGCGTCCCCGTCTCCCAGGCGCACGCGCCCGAGGCCCTGCTCCCCGCCCTGTCCTCGCACCTCCGGGGTGACGGACAGTCCCTGCACGCGCTGCTGTTCGGCCCGCCGCCCGGCGACGACTCAGCCCTCATCCAGCTCGCCGACCACCTCGACGCCCTCGAAAGAGAGGTACACCGTCCATGATGGACCCGACCACTGACAACGCCGCGCACACCGGGGACCCGGCCGCCGCCCGGGCCTCCCTGGAAGCCCTGCGCGCCGAGATCGCCAAAGCCGTGGTCGGCCAGGACCCCGCCGTGACCGGTCTCGTCGTGGCCCTCCTGTGCCGCGGCCACGTCCTCCTGGAAGGCGTCCCCGGCGTCGCCAAGACCCTCCTCGTCCGCGCGCTCGCCGCCACCCTGGAACTCGACACCAAGCGCGTCCAGTTCACGCCCGACCTGATGCCGAGCGACGTCACCGGCTCACTCGTCTACGACGCCCGCACCGCCGAGTTCTCCTTCCAGCCCGGCCCGGTGTTCACCAACCTCCTCCTCGCGGACGAGATCAACCGCACCCCGCCGAAGACCCAGTCGTCGCTGCTGGAGGCCATGGAGGAACGCCAGGTCACCGTCGACGGCACCCCCCGCGCCCTCCCCGACCCCTTCCTGGTGGCCGCGACCCAGAACCCCGTCGAGTACGAGGGCACCTACCCCCTGCCCGAGGCCCAACTCGACCGCTTCCTCCTCAAGCTGACGATCCCGCTGCCCTCCCGCGAGGACGAGATCGACGTCCTCAACCGCCACGCGCAGGGCTTCAACCCGCGCGACCTGCGGGACGCCGGCGTCCGCCCCGTGGCGACCGCGGCCGACCTGGAAGCGGCCCGCACCGCGGTCGCCGCGACGACGGTCTCCCCCGAGATCACCGCCTACGTCGTGGACATCTGCCGCGCCACCCGCGAGTCGCCGTCCCTCACCCTCGGCGTCTCCCCCCGCGGCTCCACCGCGCTGCTCGCCACGGCCCGCGCCTGGGCCTGGCTGACCGGCCGCGACTACGTCACCCCGGACGACGTGAAGGCCCTCGCCCTCCCCACGCTCCGGCACCGCGTCCAGCTCCGCCCGGAGGCCGAGATGGAAGGCGTCACGGCCGACTCGGTCATCAACGCCGTCCTGGCCCACGTCCCCGTTCCGCGCTGATGGCACTCACCGGACGCGCCGCCCTCCTCGCGGCCCTCGGCTCCCTCCCCGTCGGCATCTGGGAACCCGGCTGGACGGGCATCCTCGCGGTCAACGCCCCCCTCGCGATCGCGTGCGCCTGCGACTACGCCCTGGCCGCACCCGTGCGCCGTCTCGGGCTGACCCGCTCCGGGGACACCTCGGTACGCCTCGGCGACAGCGCCGACGTCACCCTGACGGTCACCAATCCGTCGGGGCGTCCGCTGCGCGCCAGGATCCGGGACGCCTGGCCCCCGAGCAGCTGGCAGCCCGGCACGGGCCCGGAGGCGTCACGGCACCGCCTGCGCGTGCCCCCGGGCGAACGGCGCCGCCTCACGACCCGTCTGCGGCCGACCCGGCGCGGCGACCGCGTGGCGGACCGCGTCACCATCCGCTCCTACGGCCCGCTCGGCCTGTTCGCCCGTCAGGGCACCCACCGGGTGCCCTGGACGGTGCGGGTCCTGCCGCCGTTCACCAGCCGCAAGCACCTGCCGTCCAAGCTGGCCCGTCTGCGGGAACTCGACGGCCGCACCAGCGTCCTGACGCGGGGTGAGGGCACCGAGTTCGACAGCCTGCGCGAGTACGTCCCCGGCGACGACACCCGTTCCATCGACTGGCGTGCCACGGCCCGTCAGACGGCGGTCGCGGTCCGCACCTGGCGCCCCGAGCGGGACCGTCACATCCTGCTGGTCCTCGACACCGGCCGCACGTCCGCGGGCCGCGTCGGGGACGTACCCCGGCTGGATGCGTCCATGGACGCGGCCCTGCTGCTGGCGGCGCTCGCCTCCCGTGCCGGCGACCGTGTGGCGCTCCTCGCCCACGACCGCCGCACGCGTGCCCTCGTCCAGGGCCGCACCGCGGGCGATGTCCTTCCGTCCCTGGTCAACGCAATGGCCACGCTGGAACCCGAGCTCGTCGAGACCGACGCCCGTGGGCTGGCGGCCGCGGCACTGCGCACGACCCCGCGCCGTTCCCTGATCGTGCTGCTCACGACTCTGGATCCCGCGCCGATCGAGGAGGGTCTCCTCCCCGTCCTGCCTCGACTCACCCAGCGCCACACGGTCCTGCTGGCCTCGGTGGCCGATCCGCACATCGCCGACATGGCCACGGCACGGGGCACGACGGACGCGGTGTACGAGGCGGCGGCAGCCGCCCAGTCCCACGCCGAGCGCGAGCGCACCGCGGAACAACTGCGCCGGCACGGCGTCACCGTGGTCGACGCGACTCCTGACACTCTGGCGCCGGCCCTGGCCGACGCATATCTGGCCCTGAAGGCGGCGGGACGGCTGTAACCGCCGCCGAGCATCTCAACGCCAGGGAACGCGGGCTGGGCTGGGCGGTGGACGGAAGCCGCCCCTGCCATTCCCGTTCGTTTTCCCTTGGTCCTGAAACGCAGAAAGCCCCCGTGTCATCAGACACGGGGGCTTCCCCACAATTTGTTCGGCGGCGTCCTACTCTCCCACAGGGTCCCCCCTGCAG
>NZ_JBIWOK010000008.1:272682-416750 GCF_044767675.1 Streptomyces sp. NPDC101219 | reverse complement strand
CGCTGTTGAGTTCTCAAGGAACGGACGCTTCCTTCGTACTCACCCTCTCGGGCTTTCCTCCGGGCGCTTCCCTTCGGTGTTTCCGACTCTATCAGATCTTTTTTCTCGACCTGACCCCCAGTCAGCGGGGTTTGCCTTCCCGGCCGTTGGGCCGTTCCGACGTCTCAAACCTTAGCGGACTCTCTCCGTGTTTCCCAAATCGGGGCGAGGAATTGAATTCCGGGCATGCCGAAATTGTTCCCACTGGGAGGTCGTGCTGGGGTTTTGAGTGCCGCTTGAGCGGCGGGAGGTGTTGCCGGAGAACCGTTACGGCCCGGTGGCAACCCGGAGAACACTACGGACCGGACAGGGCGGTGTCAAGCGTCCCCTGTCAAGATCTTTTCAGTCGTCGAGGTCGGAGAGCCGGCCACCCGCGTCGGGCTGGTCGTCCTCGACCCTGCGCAGCAGGCAGGTGAGCATCTCGCCGAGGGCGACCCGCTCCTCGTGGGAGAGGTCCTGGAGGAGGTCCGCCTCGAAGACGGTGGCCAGGCGCATCGCCTGGACCCACTTCTCGTGCCCCTCGGGCGTCAGCTCCACGATGACCCGGACCCGGTTGGTCTCGTCGCGCTGCCGGTCGACCAGGCCCTCGGCGACCATGCGGTCGATCCGGTGGGTCATCGCGGCCGGCGTGAGGCCGAGCCGCTTGGCCAGGTCGCTGGGCCCCATCCGGTAGGGGGCGCCGGAGAGCACGAGTGCCTTGAGGACCTCCCAGTCGGCGTTGGTGATGCCGAGCTCGGCGGTCTGCCGCCCGTAGGCCACGTTCATGCGCCGGTTCAGCCGGGAGAGGGCGGAGACGATCTTCTCGACCTGGGGGTCGAGGTCCTGGAACTCCCGCTGATACGCGGCGATCTGCTCCTCGAGTGTCGGTTCACCGGGGCCGGGGGTGTCACTCATGGCCGCAGTATGGCACGCCCCTCCTTTGCACTGAAGTCCTTCGCTATGTAATCTTTAGCCTCGAACTTTAGCTTCTAAGTCTTCACTCCTAACCTGTGAGAGAGGTGAACGTGACCAGGGCACAGGGCGCGGCGATGCGCCGGATCCACGTGGGCAACGCACTCAGCGCATTCGGGCTGGGTTTCACGGTCCCGTACCTGTACGTCTATGTGGCGCAGGTGCGCGGGCTGGGGCCCATGACGGCGGGACTCGTGCTGGCCGTCTTCGCCGTCGCCGCGCTGATCGTGCTGCCGTTCGCCGGGCGGGCCATCGTCCGGCGGGGCCCGCTGCCGGTGCTGCTCACCGCCCTGGTCACGGCCGCCGTCGGCGCTCTGAGCCTGGGGCTGTCGAGCGGTGAGGCGACGGTGCTGCTGTCCGCCGGGCTGCTCGGTGCCGGGCAGGCGGTCATGCAGCCCGCCCTGGCCACGATGATCGTGGACTGCTCGACGTCCGGCACCCGGTCGCGGGCGTTCGCCACCCAGTTCTTCCTGCAGAACCTCGGGCTCGGCGTCGGCGGGCTGATCGGCGGACACCTGGTCGACCCGGACCGGGCCGGATCGTTCACCCTGCTGTTCTCGCTCGAGGCGGCGATGTTCCTGCTGCTGGTCGCGGTGATGGCGACGGTGCGGATGCCACAGGCGCCGCGTCTCGACGGTGCGGTGGCCCCGTCCGCCAAGGGCAGCTGGAAGCAGCTGATGGGCAACCGGGCCATGGTGCAGCTGTGCGTGCTGGGCTTCGTGCTGTTCTTCGCCTGCTACGGGCAGTTCGAGTCGGGGCTGAGCGCCTACGGCGTCGAGGCGGCCGGCATCTCGACGTCCGCGCTGGGCACGGCGCTGGCGGCGAACACCCTCGTGATCGTGATCGCGCAGTTCGCGGTGCTGCGCTTCGTGGAGCGGCGCAAGCGGTCCCGGGTGATCGCGTCCGTCGGGCTGATCTGGGCCGTGGCGTGGGCCGTGGCCGCGTACGCGGGGCTCGGGAACGGCAGCCAGGCCATGGCGACGGCCGCCTTCATCTCGACGTACGCCCTGTTCGGCGTCGGGGAGGCGCTGCTGTCGCCGACGCTCGCGCCGCTGGTCGCGGATCTGGCGCCGGCCGGTATGGCGGGGCAGTACAACTCGGCGTTCGCCCTGGTGAAGCAGCTCGCGCTGGCCGTCGGTCCGGCGGTGGGCGGACCACTGGGCGCGTCGCTGCACGCCCCGTACGTCGTGATCTTCCTGCTGATCTCGCTGTCGATCACGGTGCTCGCGGTGCGGCTCGGGCGGCACCTCACCGAGGCGCAGAACCAGCCGCTGCCGGCCCGCAGCCGCGTGGTGGCGCAAGGGGGCAGCCCGGCGGGGCAGGCCACGGCGCACGCGTGACCGGCCCAGGGGTGAGGCGGCCGTGACGCCCGGACACGGGTTCGCCACAGGCCGTGGGGGCGGCACCCGGTTCGGTGTCGCCCGCCCGTGCCCGGAGGTGTCTAGGCATTCGCGGGCTTCGGCAGGGCGAACTCGCACCAGACGGCCTTGCCGCCGCCCGGGGTGCGTCTGCTGCCCCAGTTGGAGGCGATCGTCGCCACGATGGAGATGCCGCGGCCGGACTCGTCCCCCGGTTCCGCGCGGCGGCGCCGGGGAAGGTGGTCGTCGCCGTCGGTGACCTCGATGATCAGGCGGCGGTCGGTGCGGCGCAGCCGCAGCCGCATGGGCGGCGTGCCGTGCTGGAGGGAGTTGGCGACGAGCTCGCTGGTGGCCAGCACCCCCAGATCGTGCAGATCCGGGGGGAAGCGCCAGCTGGTCAGCACCCCGGAGGCGAAGGCACGCGCGCGGGGTGCGGCCTCGACCCCGCCGAGGAGATCCAGGGCGGCGTTGCGGAACAGCTCGCTCTGCGGGCCCCGGCGGGCCGGGTGCTGGAGCACCAGGACGGCGACGTCGTCGTCGTGGTCGGGGGTGACGCCCGCCGAGCGGACCAGGCGGTCGCAGACGACCTGGGGGGTGCCGCTCGCTCCGGCCAGGGCGCGCTCCAGGGCGGCGATGCCCTCGTCCAGGTCCTCGTTGCGCCGCTCGACCAGGCCGTCCGTGTAGAGGACGGCGGTGGAGCCGGGGCCCAGCGGGACCGAGCCGGAGGCGTGCATCCAGCCGCCCGTGCCGAGCGGGGGGCCGATGGGCTCGGCGGCGCGCCGCACGGTGCCGTGCTCGTCCCGCACCAGGATCGGCAGATGGCCGGCCGAGGCGTAGACCAGGCAGCCCTCGTTGGGGTCGTGGATGGCGTACGCGCAGGTGGCGATCTGGTTGGCGTCGATCTCGGTGGCCAGGCCGTCGAGGAGCTGGAGGACCTCGTGCGGCGGCAGGTCGAGCCGGGCGTAGGCGCGTACCGCGGTGCGGAGCTGGCCCATGACGGCCGCCGCGCGGACCCCGCGCCCCATGACGTCGCCGATGACCAGGGCGGTGCGGCCGCCGCCGAGGGTGATGACGTCGTACCAGTCGCCGCCGACCGCTGCCTCGGTGCCGCCGGGGTGATAGGTGGCGGCGATGCGCAGGTCGTCGGGCTCTTCGAGTTCCTGGGGGAGCAGGGAGCGCTGGAGGGTGACGGCGGTCTCGCGCTGGCGGCGTTCGCTGGCGCGCAGGCGTTCGGCGGCCTCGGCGTGGTCGGTGACGTCGGTGGCGAAGACCAGCACGCCGCTGCCGCCGCCGTCGCCGCCGGCCGGTTCGGTGACGGGGGTGCAGGTGAAGGTGTAGGAGCGGCCGCCGGGGGCCTTGCGGGACTTGACGGTGCGGGGCTTGCCGCTGCGCAGGACCTGGTCGAGCAGGGGCAGCAGACCGATCTCGTCGAGCTCGGGCAGGGCCGTGCGGGCGGGGGCGCCGAGCGGGCGGCTGCCGAAGGCGGCGGTGTAGGCGTCGTTGACGTAGGCGATGCGGTGGTCCGGGCCGTGCACCAGGGCGACGAGGGAGGGGACGCGGTCGAGGACGTCCCGCACCCGCAGGTCGTCCACGGCGGGCACGGGGGACGTGTCGGTGAGGTGTTCGGCGCGGGCCGCGGGCACGGAGCCCTCCCCGCGCCGGTCCGGGGAGACGGGGTGCTCGGCCCGCGCTGCCGCGCGGCGCTGCGTTCCGGGGAGCCGGGCGCTCCAGCGCGTGAAGTTCACGAATCCTTGCCTCGTGTAGTTGTCGGCGGCCGCACACCGGGACCGGCCGGGGACCGGGGCCGGCCGGGCTCCGGGCCGCGCCGGGTGAGTGGCGGCCCGCCCGTGGTGGTGGACCAGTCTGTCAGGGTGCCGTCCGGGCCGACATCCGTCAGACGCCGCGTGGGCCGGTGCAGTTCCCGGGTCCGGTCAGGACGACCCCTTCGGGTTGTGCGGGGGGTTGGGAGAAGGCTTTCCACCGGCCGCGAGTTCGAACTCCGCACGGGGGTGTTCGAGTGACCCCAGGGAGACGATCTCGCGTTTGAAGAGTCCGGCGAGGGTCCATTCGGCGGCCACGCGCGCCTTGCGGTTGAAGGTGGGCACGCGGCTGAGGTGGTAGGTGCGGTGCATGAACCAGGCGGGGTAGCCCTTCAGCTTCCGCCCGTACACGTGGGCGACGCCCTTGTGCAGGCCGAGCGAGGCCACGGAGCCCGCGTACGCGTGGGAGTAGGTCTCCAGGGGTTCGCCGCGCAGGGAGTGCACGATGTTGTCGCCGAGGGTGCGGGCCTGCCGCAGGGCGTGCTGGGCGTTGGGGGCGCACTCCTTGCCCTCCTCGCGCGCGGCGACGTCGGGGACGGCGGCGGCGTCTCCGGCGGCCCACGCGTGGGTGGTGCCCTCGACGGCCAGCTCGGGGGTGCACCGCAGCCGTCCCCGCTCGTTGCGCGGCAGGTCGGTGGCGGCGAGGACGGGGTGCGGTTTGACGCCGGCCGTCCAGACGACGGTGCGGGTGGGGAAGCGGGAGCCGTCGCTGAGGACGGCGACCCGGTCGGCGCAGGAGTCCAGGCGGGTCTCCAGGCGGACGTCGATGTTGCGGCGGCGCAGCTCGGTGACCGTGTAGCGGCCCATCTCCTCACCGACCTCGGGGAGGATGCGGCGGGACGCCTCCACGAGCACCCACTTCATGTCCTCGGGGCGGAGGTTGTGGTAGTACCGGGTGGCATAGCGGGCCATGTCCTCCAGCTCGCCGAGGGCCTCTACCCCGGCGTAGCCGCCGCCGACGAACACGAAGGTGAGGGCGGCGTCGCGGAGCGCGGGGTCGCGGGTGGACGAGGCGATGTCCATCTGCTCGAGGACGTGGTTGCGCAGCCCGATGGCCTCCTCGACGGTCTTGAACCCGATCGCGTACTCGGCGAGCCCGGGGACCGGCAGGGTGCGCGAGACGGAGCCGGGGGCGAGCACCAGGTGGTCGTAGGCCAGCTGCTGTCCCGTGCCGCCCTCCTCGTCGGTGGCGAGGGTGGTGACGGTGGCGGTGCGCCGGGCGTGGTCGACGGCGGTGGCCTCGCCGATGACGATGCGGCACCGGTCGAGGACACGACGCAGGGGTACGACGACGTGCCGAGGGGAAATGGCCCCGGCGGCCGCTTCCGGGAGGAAGGGCTGGTACGTCATGTAGGGGTCCGGGGTGACCACGGTGATCTCGGCCTCGCCCCGGCCGAGTTCCCGTTTCAGCTTCCGCTGCAGGCGCAGAGCCGTGTACATCCCGACGTAGCCGCCACCGACAACGAGAATGCGCGCACGTTCCTTCACCATCCCATGACGCACCCGCCGCACGCGTTTGTCCACAGCCTCGACGCATTGTGTGACCGCGGGACCGGGGTCCGGGCGACTTGGCCCAAATGCCCGTCCTGGTGAAGTTCTCGCAGGTGGGACCGTGTTTCGAGGCCGAAAGTACGGGGCACATTCCGGACGAATGTGTCGCTTGCTCCGGTCGGGGGCAACGCCGTGCGGAACGTCCCTCTTCTGAATTGACTTCCTCTCAACTATGTTCGTACGTCGACGGGGTGTAGGGGGATGCGCTCATCGGGTCCGCGACGGGCGGGGTCGGTCACCGGGCTCGTTCCGCAGCCCCGGCCATCGATGGCGGGGAGAAGTCTCCGGGGGGAGACGTCATTACCGGGGGAAAGCGTATGCATGTTCAGGATCCTCATTGGTCTTCCGCGTCCGCCGTGGTGCCCGGCACCACGATGAGCGCGGCGACGAACAACGGACGCGCGGACGGACCGCGCACGACACCGCTGCGCGTGGACGCCCAGCGCAATCTCGAACACGTCCTGCGGGCGGCGCGCGAGGTCTTCGGCGAGCTGGGCTACGGCGCACCGATGGAGGACGTGGCGCGCCGCGCCCGGGTCGGTGTGGGCACGGTGTACCGCCGCTTCCCGAGCAAGGACGTCCTGGTGCGGCGGATAGCCGAGGAGGAGACCTCCCGGCTGACCGAGCAGGCGCGTGCGGCGCTCGGGCAGGAGGACGAGCCGTGGTCGGCACTGTCCCGCTTCCTGCGCACGTCGGTCGCCTCGGGCGCCGGCCGGCTGCTGCCGCCGCAGGTGCTGCGGGTCGGCGTTGAGGAGCGCGGGACGGCGGACCACGCCCGGGTGCCGCAGCAGCGGGTGCAACCGGGCACGGGTGAGCTGCGGCTGCTGCCGGAGGAGCCGGTGGCCGTCGCGCCCGAGGACGACGCCGGAGCCGCCGAGCTGCTGGAGGTCGTGGGCCGGCTCGTGGAGCGCGCCCGGGCCGCGGGCGAGCTGCGGCCGGACGTCTCGGTCTCGGACGTCCTCCTGGTGATCGCCACGGCCGCCCCGTCCCTGCCGGACGCCGCCCAGCAGGCGGCGGCCTCCGCCCGGCTGCTGGACATCCTGCTGGAGGGTCTGCGCTCGCGCCCCGCGTGAGGCCGGCCCCCGCGAAGACTCCGCGAGACCCGCGCCCCGGGACCTTCGCGATCCCCTGCACCCGTGCACCGGGATCCGGGCGGCCCGAGGCCGAGGGGTGACCGTCGGGGCTCTCCCGTGCGGTACGTCCCACGGACGAGTGGAAGGCGGTCGCTCCCGGTCCCCGGCCCGGTACCTCTGTGGCACCCTGACCCGTGTCGGGACGGGTCGGGCAGGTGGCGGGGGCTTTCCGCGATGGGCGTTGAGGGGCGGGACGACGGGTCCCGCGGTGACGAGCCGTGCAGTGACGGTTCGCCGCAGGTACCGAGTCAGGGACGACGTACGGGCGTGCCGCCCGAGGAGGGCGTCCCGGCCCAGCGCGACCGGCTGACCGGTTCCGGACTGCCGTCGGCCGACTCCGACCTGATCGCCCGCATGCGGGCGGGCGAGGACGCGGCCTACGAGGAGCTGTACCGGCGCCACGCCCCCGCGGTGCGCCGGTACGCGCGCACCTGCTGCCGGGACGGTCACACCGCCGACGACCTGACGGCCGAGGTCTTCGCCCGCATGCTCCAGGCGGTGCGGGGCGGTTCGGGCCCCGAGCACGCGGTGCGGGCCTACCTGCTCACCTCCGTGCGCCGGGTGGCGGCGACGTGGACGCAGTCGGCCCGACGCGAGCAGCTGGTCGACGACTTCGCGACGTTCGCCGCCCAGGCTGCCCAGCTGTCCCACCCCTCTGACACCGACAGTCTGGAGCTGGGTGCCGACGTCCGGGCCATGCACGAGGCCGAGCAGTCCCTGGCCATGCAGGCGTTCCGGTCGCTGCCGGAGCGGTGGCAGGCGGTGCTGTGGCACACAGAGGTCGAGGACGAGTCGCCCAGCGCGGTGGCCACGCTGTTCGGCCTGGACGCCAACGGCACCCGGGTGCTGGCCAGCCGGGCCCGCGAGGGCCTGAAGCAGGCCTACCTCCAGGCCCACGTCAGCGCAGCCCTCGCCGAGGACGAGGGCTGCGCCCGGCACGCCGACCAGCTCGGCACCTACGCCCGGGGCCGGCTGCGCACCCGCGCGGAGCGGGGCCTGCGCAAGCATCTGGAGGAGTGCGCGCGGTGCCGGCTGGCCGCGACGCAGATCCAGGAGGTCGCCGGAGGCATCCCCGCGCTCGTCCCGGTCGCCGTCATCGGCTGGTTCGGCGCCGCGGGCTACGCCAAGGTGGCCGCGCTCGTCGCGGGCGGAACCGGGGCGGCCGGCGCGGCGGGCGCCGCGAGCGCCGCCGGCGGGGGCGCGAGCGGCAGCGGCGCGGCGGGCGGTCTCGCCTCCGAGGGCATGGGGGCGCCGGCGAAGGCGGGCATCGCGGCCGGGGTGACGGCGGTGGCGGCGGCCGCGGCCATCGCGATCGCCCTGTCCGGCAGCGAGGCCCCGCCCGAGGAACCGCGAGCCGCACCGGCCCCCTCGGCCCCCGTGGTCCAGGAGGAACAGCCGCCGCCTCCTCCCGAGGACCCGCCCGACCCCGCCCCGCCCGCTCCCCCGGCGGCCGCGCCCGCCCGGCCCGCGCCGCCGTCCCCCGCGCCCCGGGCGACCCCCACCCCCACACCCAGCCCGAGCCCGAAGCCGCCCCCGGCGCCCACGCCCACCCCGACACCGACCCCCACACCCCCGGCCTCGCAGCCGCAGCCGCCCCCGCCCCCGCCCGTCCCGGCGGTCCACCAGTGGAGCGAGCTCTCCTACGACATCCTCGGCGACGGCACCGCCCCGGAGATGCGGATCGGCGCGAGCAGCTGGGTGTGGCAGCGCTCGGGTCTGTCCATCGCCGGCCGGCGGCACGCGCACGGCGTCACCGTGCACGGCCGGTCCTCGGTCACCATCGACCTCAACCGCCCCTGCACCGCCTATGACGCGCTGGTCGGCGTGGACGACCTGACCATGAAGCCGGGCAGGGTCACCTTCTCGGTGCACGCCGACGGGGCCCGGCTGTGGAACTCCGGCGTGGTCGAGGGCGGCGATCCGGCGGTGCCGGTGCACGTCGACCTCACGGGACGCGAGAGCGTCCGGCTGGTCGTCGAACCGGTCGGCCCCTTCGACGGCGTGGCCCTGGCGGACTGGGCGCAGTCCCGCTTCACCTGCGCCTGAGCAGTGGCTAGCCCCGGCCGCCCGCGCCGGCGCCGAGTGCGCCGCGGCGGGGCGCGATCCCGCCCGGGACCGCGCGCTGCCGGCCGGGCGTGCCGGTCCAGCAGGTGCCCCGGCGGGCCAGCAGCCGCCGGAGCCACAGTTCCAGGGCGACCAGATCGGCCAGGCCGTCCAGGGGCAGGGCCTCGCCCTGTGCCGCCCCACGCAGGGCCTTGCGCACGACCCGCGCCTCCACCAGGCCGGCCTCCGCCAGCAGCGGGGTGTCGAACAGCATGATCAGGGTGTCCGCCGCCACCCGCAGGCCGGTGCGCGCGGCGGTGGCCGAGGCCGCCTGGGCGGGTGCGCCCCACCCGTCCGGAACCTCCCGTACGCCCGCGCCCTCCAGCACGGTGCGCAGGATCGACGCCCGTGCGCCGGGGCGCACCCGCAGGGCCTCGGGCAGGGCCCGGCAGGCCCGGACGACCTGGTTGTCGAGGAACGGGGCGTGCAGCCGCTGGAAGCGGATCTCCGCCGCCTGCTCCAGCACCCTGAGGTCGGCGGCGTGCCGGGCCAGGGCGGCACGGGCCCGGAAGTCGCCGGGCCGCTGAGCCGGTCCGATCTCGGACCGGCGGGTGGACGCCTGGAGGCGAACCGATACTTCAGCCAGGGCCTCACCGGTCAGCCAGCGCGCGGCCGGCCCGGGTCTGCCCCAGGTCAGCGCGGCCAGCGAGGCGTCGGCTGCACCCGCCGGGCCGTCGTCGTCCGGCCGGTGGCGCAGCAGGCGCTCGGCGAGGCTCTCCAGCCCGGTCCGGTACGGGGTGCGGGCCAGCCGGCGGGCCGCCGCGTACACGCGCGCGGGCACCATGACGGAGCCGTCGGCCTTCGCCAGCGCGGCGACCGGCCGCACCAGGTGCCGCCGCTTGCGGTCCATCAGCAGGTCGGCGAGGCGGGCGGGATGCGCGTCCAGCACCTGCCGCGCGCCGTAGCCGGTGAAGTGGTCGGCGCTGCCCGCGGCGAGCCGGGCCCGGTGCCGGGCGGCCGACACCAGCGAGGGCCCCGGCTCGTCGGTCAGCGGTCCGTCGAGGTCGGCGTACGGCAGGGTCTCCTCGCCGCCCGTGACGACCACGTGGTGCAGGCGCGGGTTGGCCGCCAGGGCGGCCGCCCGGCCGACCTCCTCGTCCGGCCCGCCGGCCACGAGGTCGTTGAAGGTCACGGCGAGCAGCCGTTCCCCGGCCCCGGTGCCGTGCCCGAGCACGGTGCCCGGCATCCCGGGGAGTCCGGCGGCCAGCAGGGCGAGCGTGCCGGAGGCCGGGCCGCCGGACAGGTCGGCCCCGATGCCGGGCACCGGCATGCCGCGCGCCGCCCGGCGTTCGGCCGGGCCCATGCCCGGCACGGGCCCGGGGTCGATGTCGGCGCCCGGGACGTGGCGGGGGGCCGCGAGCCGGGTGCGCACCGCCTCGACGAGGGCGTCCCGTACGGCGTCCACGGCGCTGTCCGGGTCGGCAGGGGGCGCCGCGACGGCGAGCGAGGCGACGGGTTCGTAGCCGGCGATCTCGCGGGCGCCGGCGCGCAGGATCAGCGCGTGTCCGGGCGGGACCCGCTTCACGCCGTCGTACGGCGTGGAGTCGTAGAGGGCGGCGGGCACGTCGGGGGCGGCGAGCAGGGCCGCGAGGTGGCCGAAGTCGAGGTTGGCCTCGACGAGGTCGGCCAGCGGGAGCGCGGCGGTCGCGTAGGCGGTGCCGCCGGCCCAGGGGGTGTGGAAGACCGGCCGGGCACCGGCGAGGTCACCGCAGACGGTGACCCGGCGGCCCACCTGCACGACGGCGGTGTAGCTGCCGGGCCAGGCGGTGAGATGCCTCAGTGCGCCGCCGCGCGCCGCGAACAGGGCGACGCGCAGTTGTTCGTCGGTGGCGCCGCAGGTGCCGAGGACGGCGATCCGGGTCTGCGGGTCGGCCTGCACCACCCGGACCTCGTCGGGGCGCCAGTCGCCGACCGCCCAGAGCGGATCGGGGTCGCCCCACAGGAGTTGGGCCCCCACCGGCTGCACGGTCTCCCCGTCGGTCCCGGTCGCCCCGGCCGTTCCGACGGCCACGGGCCCCGCGGCGGTGCTGCTCCACCCCACCAACCACCGCATCGCCGCCTCCACAAGCTGTGGACAACCAGTGCACCGTACGAACCGGTTCCCCATGCTGCCATGAAGGAGGCGCTGGAGAGGGGTGCCGGAACGGCATGTGCTCCGGTGAATGCGCCCCGGCGGATACGCCTCCCCCGAGCCGAACATCCGATCGCCCGGGGGAAGTCGAGCGCGGCCGCCCTCTCCAGGATGAGCCTGTTGCGACGTGAATGCGCCCCCGAAACGCGCCCCGAATACCCCCAACGCGCCGTCAAGTGCCATGGTGGGCAAGGTGTTGCCCCACGGAAGGTGGGGTCGATTTTCGGCCAATTCGGAGCGGTGAGAGCACCCTCGAACACGCTCCGTGCAGGTTCTGCGCACCGCCGAGCGGTCGCACGGTCCGGGAGGCGAGGCACACCCCCCGGACCGTTCCGCCGCCCGCGGGGATGTAGGCGGCGGTGTCCCCCAGCCCACTGGATCCAGTACAGCGGGCCGACCCACGCACGGACCATGGAATCGCTCCCGCGGCGGCCGGAGAAAGGCGCACGCACGGGCGCACGGCCACACGACGGGAGCACGCCGCAACTGCGCGTATCGGACCCGCACTTCAGTACGGACCACAATCCCGCCATCCGGAAGAATGCCCCTTAACGCTTGGGATGCGGCGAACTACGCTGGGTTTACGAATGCCGCACGGTTATGCCAGCGCGGCAGCCGTCTGTGTCGAGGGGTGGCGCATGTCCAGGGAGCAACGCGGGCCGAACGAAAAGCTCGGCGCCGTTCTCGCCCTCGCGGGAATCTCCAACGCAGGGCTCGCGCGGCGCGTCAACGACCTCGGCGCACAGCGGGGACTGACCCTTCGCTACGACAAGACGTCGGTGGCGCGCTGGGTGTCCAAGGGCATGGTGCCGCAGGGCGCCGCGCCCCACCTGATCGCCGCCGCCATCGGCCAGAAGCTGGGCCGCCCGGTGCCGCTGCACGAAATCGGCCTGGCGGACGCGGACCCTGCACCGGAGGTCGGCCTCGCCTTCCCCCGGGACGTCGGCCAGGCGGTGAAGTCCGCCACCGACCTCTACCGGCTGGACCTCGCCGGCCGCCGCGCCGGCTCCGGCGGCATCTGGCAGTCCCTGGCCGGCTCCTTCGCGGTGAGCGCCTACGCGACGCCCGCCTCGCGCTGGCTGATAACCCCGGCCGACAGTTCGGTGGCCCGCGAGGCGAACGGCGCGGAGAACTCCGGCGCACCGATCAAAGTCGGCCACAGCGACGTGCAGAAGCTGCGCGAGGCCGCCGAGGACGCCCGGCGCTGGGACTCCAAGTACGGCGGCGGCGACTGGCGTTCCTCGATGGTCCCCGAGTGCTTACGGGTCGAGGCGGCACCCCTGCTGCTGGGCTCGTACTCCGACGACGTCGGGCGGGCCCTGTTCGGCGCGTCGGCCGAACTCACCCGCCTCGCGGGCTGGATGGCCTTCGACACCGGCCAGCAGGAGGCCGCCCAGCGGTACTACATCCAGGCCCTGCGCCTGGCCCGCGCCGCCGCGGACGTCCCCCTCGGCGGCTACGTGCTGGCGTCCATGTCCCTCCAGGCGACCTACCGCGGCTTCGGCGACGAGGGCGTCGACCTCGCGCAGGCCGCGCTGGAACGCAACCGGGGCCTGGCCACCGCCCGCACCATGAGCTTCTTCCGCCTGGTCGAGGCCCGCGCCCACGCGCGCGCCAGTGACGCCCAGGCGGCCGGGGCGGCCCTGAAGGCGGCGGAGAGCTGGCTGGAGCGCTCCCGCCCCGGCGACAGCGACCCGTCCTGGCTCGGCTTCTACGGCTACGACCGGTTCGCCGCCGACGCCGCCGAGTGCTACCGCGACCTCAAGGCGCCCCGCCAGGTCCGCCGCTTCACCGAGCAGGCCCTGTCGAAGCCGACGGAGGAGTTCGTGCGCTCGCACGGGCTGCGGCTCGTCGTCTCCGCGGTCGCCGAACTGGAGTCGGGCAACCTGGACGCGGCCTGCGAGCAGGGCGTGCGCGCGGTGGAGGTGGCCGGCCGCATCTCGTCGGCCCGCACCACCGAGTACGTCAAGGACCTCCTGCACCGGCTGGAGCCCTACGGCGACGAGCCCCGGGTGGTGGAACTGCGCGAACGCGCCCGGCCGCTGCTGGTCGCCCCGGCCTGACCCGCCGGCCGGGACGGGCGGGCAGGGCCGGGCGCCCGGTTTCGACGGCCTTGTCAGTGGCGCGGTGCACCATGGGTGCCGGAAGAGGTGCGAGCCGGGAGGTGGCGCGGGTGCGGCAGGCGTACGACTGCGATGTGCTGGTGGTCGGCGGCGGCATCGTCGGCCTGTCCACGGCGTACGCGATCAGCCGCGCGGCCCCGGGCACGCGGATCACGGTGCTGGAGAAGGAGTCCGGCCCCGCCCGGCACCAGACGGGACGCAACAGCGGCGTCATCCACAGCGGCATCTACTACCGCCCCGGCTCCCTCAAGGCCCGCTGCGCGGTGCGGGGTGCCGCCGAGATGGTCAAGTTCTGCGCGGAGTACGACATCGCGCACGCGGTGACCGGCAAGCTGATCGTCGCCACCGCGCGCGAGGAGCTGCCCCGCCTGCACGCCCTGGCCCAGCGCGGCCGGGAGAACGGCCTCACGGTCCGCGAGCTCGGCAGCGCCCAGTCGGCACAGTACGAGCCCGAGGTCGAGGGCCTGGCCGCCCTGCACGTCGGCGTCACGGGCATCTGCGACTTCGCGGCGGTGGCCCGGCACCTGGCCGAGGCGTCGGGAGCGGAGATCCGCTACGGGGCCCGGGTGGTGCGCGTCGACCGCAGACCCGACCGGGGGGTCGCCGTGCGGACCGCCCGGGGCGACGTCGTACGGGGCCGGGTCCTGGTGAACTGCGCCGGGCTGCACTGCGACGGGATCGCCCGGCTCACGGGCGACGAGCCCGGCGTGCGCATCGTGCCGTTCCGCGGCGAGTACTACGAGCTGGCCCGCCCGGACCTGGTCCGCGGACTGGTCTACCCGGTGCCCGACCCCGCGTTCCCGTTCCTGGGCGTCCACCTCACCCGCGGCGTCGACGGCGGTGTCCACGTCGGGCCGAACGCGGTGCCCGCGCTCGCCCGGGAGGGCTACGACCGGCGCACGGTCCGCCCGCGCGAGCTGGCCTCCACCCTGACCTGGCCGGGCACCTGGCAGCTGGCCCGCCGCCACTGGCGCTACGGCGCGGGCGAGCTGCACCGCTCGCTGTCCAAGCCGGCGTTCACCCGGGCCGTGCGGCGGCTGCTGCCGGCGGTGACGGAAGAGGATCTGGTGCCGGCCGCGGCCGGGGTCCGGGCCCAGGCGGTCCTGCGGGACGGCACCCTGGTGGACGACTTCCTCATCCGGGAGACCCCGAGAGCGGTCCACGTCCTGAACGCCCCCTCCCCCGCCGCCACCGCCTGCCTGCCCATCGGCCGCGAGGTCGCCCGCCGGGCGCTGGCCGCGCTGGCGGAGGGGGCCCGCTGAGGCGTGGCTCGGCGGCGCGGCCGGCCGCCCGGGCACGCCGTCGCACCGGGCACCCCCGGGCACGCCCGGGCACGCCCGGTGACGGCACCGGCCCGGACGCCCGACGTCACCGCCACCGCCACCGCCTCCGGCAGTCCGCGCACCGGTGCCCGGACGCCTGCCGCCACCCGCTCCGGCCGTGGGTGAGCCGCTGCCCGCCCACCCTGCGCCACCGGCCCCGGCAGCGGGTTGCACCGGTGCCCGGGCCCGGTCCGGCGACCGCACCCCGGCGAGCCGCCGCCGGTGCCTGTGCCTGTGCCGGTGCCGCCGCCGGTGCCACTGCCGGTGCCACACTCCGCCCCCGTACCCCCGGCACCCCGCACCGCACCCCTGCGACCAGGGCCCCGGCCGCCGGGTGACCCGGTCCTCGCGGGGTCCGCCGTAGACTCGACAGCACTGTGTCTGACTCCGTGAACACCCCCGAAGCACCCCGGCCCGCCGCCGGTCAGGACGCCCCGCACCGCGCCGGGGTGTCGATCCGGCACACCCGCGCCAAGGGCGAACCACGCTTCCCGGACGGCCCCAAGGCCGATCCCGCCGGGTCGCACTTCGAGCGGCGGATCCGCAGCTTCCAGCCGCGCCGCAGCCGCGTGACGGCCGGGCAGGCGGACGCCCTGCAGCGCCTGTGGCCCCGGTGGGGCTTCGACATCGACGGCCGCCGCCTGCTGGACTTCGCGGAGTTCTTCGGCAACGACCGCCCCGTCGTCCTGGAGATCGGCTTCGGCATGGGCGAGGCCACGGCCCGGATGGCCGCCGCCGACCCCGGCACCAACATCCTCGCCGTGGACGTGCACACCCCCGGCCAGGGCCATCTGCTGGGCCTCGCCGAGCAGCTGGGCCTGGACAACGTGCGGGTCGGCAACGGGGACGCGATCATCCTGCTGCGCGAGATGCTCACCGTCGACTCGCTGGACGGGCTGCGCGTCTACTTCCCCGACCCCTGGCCGAAGAAGCGGCACCACAAGCGGCGCCTGATCCAGCCGGAGTTCCTCTCGCTGGCCGCGACCCGCCTCAAGCCTGCCGCGGTGGTGCACTGCGCCACCGACTGGGTGCCGTACGCCGAGCACATGCTGGAGGTGCTGACCGCGCACCCCGACTTCGAGAACACCCGGGAGGACGGCGGTTTCGCGCCGCGGCCGGCGTTCCGCCCGCTGACCCGTTTCGAGAGCCAGGGACTGGACAAGGGTCATGTCGTGAACGACCTGCTCTTCCGCCGCGTACCGCACGACGACCGGCGTCCCACCGGCGCCTGAGCCGCCCCGCGCACCTGCGGGCGGCACCCCCGTCTCGTTAGGGTCGATGTCGTGGCCACCAGTCCCCCGCCGCCTCCCCACCCGGCCCCCGCCGGCACGGCGCTCCCGCCCGGTGGACCGGCGGGAGGCACCCGGCGGCACGCGCACTGGTGGCAGCGGCCCTGGATGCGGTACGGCGGGCCGGCCGCGCTGCTCGCCCTGTCGGGCCTGGTCATCCTGGCCCTGGTCCGCGAGCAGACCGGCACGGAGGGCTTCCTCGTCGGGCTGGGCCTCGCCGTCCTGCCGGTGCCGCTGCTGCTGGCCGCGTTCCGCTGGCTGGACCGGGTGGCGCCCGGCCCCTGGACCAACCTCGTCTTCGCGTTCGCCTGGGGTGCCTGCGCCGCCGCCCTGATGTCGATCGTCGCGAACAGCTTCGCCACCCGCTGGATCGCCACCGCCACCGCCGACCCGGCCCGGGCGGACACCCTCGGTGCGACCGTCATAGCCCCGGTGGTGGAGGAGAGCGCGAAGGCGGCCGCCGTCCTCCTCGTCTTCCTCTTCCGCAGACGTGACGTCGGCGGCATCCTCGACGGCGTGGTGATCGCCGGGGTCTCCGCCACCGGGTTCGCGTTCACCGAGAACATCCTCTACCTCGGCAACGCCTTCGGCACCGACCAGTTGACCGGGGACAGCGGCCTGGCGTCCCTCACCGCGGCCACCTTCTTCGTCCGCGCCGTGATGTCGCCGTTCGCGCACCCCCTGTTCACCGTGCTCACCGGCATCGGCTTCGGCCTCGCCGCCCTGTCCGGCGAGGGCCGCCGGGTGCGGCGCGTGCTGCTCCCGCTGACCGGGCTGGCGCTGGCGATGGGCCTGCACGCGCTGTGGAACGGCTCCTCGAACCTCGGCGAGTACGGCTTCTTCGCGGTCTACGCGGTGTTCATGGTGCCGCTGTTCGGGGTGCTGACGTGGCTGGTGGTGTGGACCCGGCAGCGGGAACTGCGCACCGTGCGCACGGAGCTGCCGGCCTATGTGGCCGCCGGGTGGCTGACCCCGGTGGAGCCGTTCGTGCTCGGCTCGATGCGGGCCCGGCGCCTCGCCCGGCAGTACGCCCGGCGGCACGGCGGCCGGGCCGCGGCCCGGGAGGTGGCGCGGTACGAGGCGTTCGCGACGTCCCTGGCCTTCCTGCGGCACCGGGGCGGCGCGGGGCGCGCACCGGCGGACTTCGTCGCCCGTGAGGGCGCCCTGCTCGGGGAGCTGTGGCGACGGCGGGGCAGGGCCCGCCCGGCACTGGAGCACGCGGCCCGGATCACCGCGCCGGTCTTCCGCGTGACAGGCCCGCCGCCCGGCCCCCACGGCCACGCTCCGGCCCACGGCTATGGCTATGGCTATGGCTACGGCTACGGCTACGGAGGGGGCTACGGCTACGGAGGCGGGTACGGCTACGGAGGCGGCTACGGCTACGGCCACCCCTACGTACTGCCGACGCACCCCGCCGGGCCGCATCCCGCGTCCGCGCCCGGGTGGCCCGGCTCGAACGGCCCCGGAAACACCTGACCGGCAGCCCGGACGCCCTGGGGGCGCCGTCGGGACTGCCGGTGGAGGGTCCGGAACGGGGTCCGTTACGGGTTGAGGCCCTTGCTGCGCAGCCAGGTCAGGGGGTCGATGCCGGAGGCGGAGCCCGAGGTGTGGACCTCCAGGTGCAGGTGGGCGCCGGTGGAGTTGCCGGTGGAGCCCACCCGGCCGATGACCTCGCCGGTGGTGACCTTCTGGCCGACGCTGACGCTGATCGAGGACTGGTGGGCGTACCAGATCTCGGTGCCGTCGTCGAGGGTCAGCACCGTCTTGTAGCCGTAGGAGCCGTCCCAGCCGGCGGAGGTGATGGTGCCGGTGTGGACGGCCTTGATCAGCGTGCCGCTGGGGGCGGCGAAGTCGAGGCCGGTGTGCTGGCCGGAGGACCAGTAGGCGCCGGCCTGACCGAAGGTCGAGGTGAGCGTGTAGGAGGAGGTCGGCAGCGCGTACTGGGTGGCCAGCTTGGCGAGGCGCTCGGCCTCGGCCTTCTTCTTCGCCTCCTCCTCGGCCTTTCGCTTCGCTTCCGCGGCCTTGGCCTTGGCCTCCTTCTCGGCCTTGGCGGCGGCCTGAGCGGCCTCCTTCTCGGCGGCGGCGACGGCAGCGGCGGCGGCCTTGCTCTCGGCCTGGTCCTGCTGCTGCTCGACCTGCGCCATGATCCGGCTGCGCAGTGCCTCGCCGGCGTTGCCCTGCTCGGCTTCGGCGCCGGCGGTGCCGATGCTGCTGAGCGGGGTGGCGGAGCCCTCGGGCGTTTCCTCGTCGGAGATGAGGGAACCCACGTTGGGGAGGTCGGGCATGGAGATGGAGACCGGCGGCTTGCCGGTCTGGGCGCTGGCCATGCCGCCGGCGCCGACGGCGGCTATGACGCCGACACCCAGGACGGTGGAGCTGCGGGCGAGTCCTCCGCCGCGCTGCTTGCTGACGCGATGCCGGCCGCGCACCGGGCGGACGGACTCCGCGGTGGGGTTCCACTCCTCGAAGGGGCCCTCGTCGGCGCGGACGCCGCCGTAGACGAAGGTGTCGCCGTCGCGCTGGCTCGGCATGAGAGGGGCCTCGGGGGCAGGCCGGTTCGACGCCACGTGGGCGTACTCCTTTCCTTCCTTCTCCGCCTACCGGGTTAGCTGACGGGTTCGGAGCAGGAAGGTCTCCTACGCGCGTATACCGCCCGTGTCTCCACGGGGGCATCCACGCGATTCACCCCAAGTTGGTGGTTCCCCGGTTCCCTTGCGGGATTCGGCGCGTGCGCACGGAGCCGACTCGTGTGACGGCTGGGACGACCGCGCTGCGTTATCGAACGTTAATAGACGTGGGGGCCTGATTCCAAGCGGTTCCTCTTGATCGTTAACGAATCCCGTACGGACTTACCCGCCACGAGCAGGCGAAAACGGGCGAGTTGACTCCACCTCGAATGAGGCCCGTTTTCTGACGGAGCGTCAATTGTTATCCCTGCGGGACGGCGCGGACACGGTGGGTGACCACGGAGGGTGAGCGAAGGAAGGGGCGCGCGCCGGCGTGAGGCGGGGAGGAAGGGGGGAAGCCTGGGAGGAACTCTCCGGCACTCCGGCGCGCCGGACGGGACGGACGGGACGGACGGGACGGAACGCACCGAGGGCCGGAATCCTGTTTCGGATTCCGGCCCTCGGCCTTCAGTAGCGGGGACAGGATTTGAACCTGCGACCTCTGGGTTATGAGCCCAGCGAGCTACCGAGCTGCTCCACCCCGCGTCGTTGTGATTCCAGTGTACGGCATCCGGGGAGCGCTTCGCGCACGCTTTTCCCCGGGCCCCTTTTCAACGGTGCTGCTCGCGCGGCCGACGGGCGGAGTGGAGGCCGTGCTCACCCTCCCGTCAGATGGGCGTTCGGCGCCTTGGCGCGGTCCTCCAGCTCCGGCACGACGACCACGGTGGCGCCCGCGGCCGTCAGCAGCCCGCTGCCGTCGGCGTCCGTGACGAAGGTGTCGGGCTCCCGCCACGCCGTGACCACTCGCCGCACCCCCGCGTCCAGCAGGAGCCGGGAGCAGGAGGCGGGCCGGGACGCGCGGCGGGCGCAGGGCTCCAGGCTGGAGTACACCGTGGCGGTGGCGAGCCGGGGGTCCGTGGGGTCGGTCCCGGCGAGCGCGACCTCCTCCGCGTGCGCCACCGGGTCGCCGCCCTCCCGGGAGTGACCGCGCGCCAGTTCCGTGCCGTCGGCCGCGACCACCACCGCGCCCACGCTGAACGCCGTCCGCGAGGGCGTGCACCGGGACGCCAGGTCGCAGGCGAGGGCGAGCCAGTGGCGGTCGGCGGCGGTGACCGTCGCGCCGGTCCCGGGCGCGGTGGGCTCGTAGCGCATCAGGACGACGTCGCCGATCTGCCGGGTCTCCAGCAGCCGCAGCCGGCCGGCCTGGTAGGAACCGGGGCCGAACAGGCGGGGCGCGTCGGGGTCGCCCACGAACAACGGCGCCACGACCAGCTGGAGTTCGTCGGCGAGGCCCTGGGTGACGAGCTGGGTGTGGATCAGGCCGCCGCCCTCCACCATGAGCCGGCGCACCCCGCGGACGTCGTGCAGGTGCTCCAGCAGGCGCCGCCAGTCCAGCTCCGCGCCGAGCGGGACGATGTCGGTGGCCGGTCCGAGGGCGCGGGCGCGCTCGGCGCCCCGGTCCGTCGTGTACAGGAGCTTGTCGCCGCCCGTGTGCCAGAAGCGGGCGGCCGGGTCCAGGTCGCCGGAGCCACTGACGGTGACCTTCAGCGGGTACTCCGGCCTGCCCTCGGCGACCCGGGCGGCGCGCCGCTCGGGCGAGTTGACCAGCAGCCGTGGGTTGTCGGCGCGCAGGGTGCCGGCTCCGACGAGCACCGCGTCCACCGAGGCCCGTACCTCGTCGACCCGGTCGAAGTCGGCCGGGCTGGACAGCAGCAGCCGTTCGGGGCCGGTGTCGTCCAGGTAGCCGTCGAGGGAGACGGCGGCGGACAGCAGGACGTACGGGTGGGGCATCGGCGTACTCCAGGACGGGGGCGGGTCGGCCGGGGCCGGGACGGTGCGGCTCGGGGCCAGTCTGGCAACCGCGCGGACGGCACCGGCCACCGGTCACCGTCCGCCCGACGGCGTCCCGGGCCGGCGTCAGGGCTCGATCAGTCCGACCCGGATCGCGTACCGGGTGAGTTCCAGGCGGTCTTTGAGGCCCAGTTTGGACAGCAGGTTCGCCCGGTGCCGCTCCACGGTCTTGGGGCTGATCGTGAGCAGGTCGGCGATCTGCTGGGAGGTGTGTCCCTCGGCGACCAGCTTCAGGATCTCCTCCTCCCGGTCCGTGATCGCTTTGGCCGGCACGTGCCCGCTGTCCCGGGTGAGGTCCAGGTAGTTGCGGATGAGGGCGTTGACCGCGCCCGGGTAGAGGAACGGCTCGCCCCGCATGGTGGCCCGGCACGCCTCGACGAGGTCGCGGTCGGCCACGGACTTGAGTACGTATCCGGACGCGCCGGCCCCGAGTGCCTCGAAGAAGAACTGCTCGTTGTCGTACATGGTCAGGATGAGTATCCGCGTCTCCGGCACCACGCGGGCGAGCTCGCGGGCCGCCTGGAGGCCGGTCAGCCGGGGCATGGCGATGTCGAGGATGGCCAGGTCGGGCCGGTGGGCGCGGGCCTGCTCGACGGCTTCGGCGCCGTCGTCGGCCTCGGCGACGACGGTCAGGTCGGGTTCGCCGTCGAGAATGAGACGTACCCCTCGGCGGACCAGCGCGTGGTCGTCGGCGAGGAGAATGCGGGTGGGGGCGGGGGCCTCGTCGGTCATGGGTTCAGTGTTTCCGGTCGGGGGCGTCGATCACGGGGGTCCACGTCGGTGCGGGTCCCCGTACGGGGACGGGGACGGTCAGGCGTACTTCGGTGCCGCCGCCGGATGCCGGGCCCACGTCGAGGTCGGCGCCGATCAGCAGGGCGCGTTCGCGCATCCCGCGGATGCCCGCTCCCTCGGCCGCGTCGACGATGCCGCGGCCGTCGTCGCGGACCCACAGCTCGACGCCTCCGGGGATGCGCCGCAGGGCGATCCCGGCGCGCCGGGCGCGCGCGTGGCGGACCACGTTGGTCAGTCCTTCCTGGGCGACCCGGTACAGGACCAGTTCAGCCTCCGGGCCCAGCTCGGGCAGGTCCGGGTCGAGCCAGTGCTGCACGCTCAGGCCCTCCCCGCCGAACTCGGTGGCGAGCGACTTCAGGGCGCTGACCAGGCCCAGCTCGTCCAGCACCCCGGGGCGCAGGCGGCGGGCGATGCGCCGGATCTCGTCCAGGCTGCTGCGCGTGGTCTCCTGCACCAGGCGCAGTTCCTCCTGCAGATCCTCGGGGGCGTGGTCGGTGACCCGCTTCAGCTGCAGCAGCACGGCGGTGAGGCTCTGCCCGACCTCGTCGTGCAGCTCCTGGGCGATGCGGCGGCGTTCGCCCTCCTGCGCGGACAGGGCGCGGGCGCTGCTCGTGGCGCGCTCGTCCTCCAGCCGGTCCAGCATCGTGTTGTACGTGCTGATCAGTTCGGCGATCTCCCCGCCCCCGGAGACCTCGGGGCGGCGCCCGGGGCGGAGCAGGTCGGTGGTGGTCATGGCACGGGTGAGGCGGTCCAGCGGGGCGAGGCCGACCCGCAGCAGCAGGGCGTTGGCACCGAGCATGGCGGCCAGTCCGACCGTGAGCACCGCGGCCTCGGTCAGCAGCACCGGGGTGGAGACGGTGACCGGACCGAGCAGCAGGGCGGTGGCGGTGATCAGCACGATCGCGTTCAGCAGGAAGATCCGCCAGAACAGTGGCACCCGTTACCGCCTCCTCGCCCTGCCCACCGCGGGCCTGTTGTCGTAGGCTCCCGGTGTCTCCCCGGCCGGCCGGAGCCGGACAGCGCGTCGGACGTCCGACGGAAGCCGTCGCGGACCGCGGACCGGCGGGACACGGCCGCGGGCCGACACGTCCCAGCGTGAGCGCTGTTCCACCGGTGCGCCATCCGTCTCAGTCCCCATTTTGCCCCGCCGCGACATGCAGACACCGGGCGATCTGCAGGGTGCACCCCCACGAAGATGAGGGCTGGAGCCAATGGTGGCGGAGGCCCCCGTACGGGACCCTTGAATTCAAGGGAAGCCCGGCTTCGCCGTACCCCCACCGAACCGGATGACCACGTCGTCCGGCGGGCACGCTCCCCTTGCGTCGGCCCGGGTTCGGGGGCCGACCGTTCAGCTTGCGCCCGGCGTCGCGGGACCGACGCCCGGCGTCTCTCAGAGGTGGCGACCGGGTGCCGTCGGGCTGCCACCGTGTCGGGAAGGAGGAGACGTGCCCCAGTCCGATGACAAGCGCCTCGTCGATCTCGCGGCCCGCATCGAGCAGGAGGACCCGCGCTTCGCCCGCTCCCTGTCCAACGGACGCCCGGCGCCGCCGCGCGAGTACCGGCGCAAGCGTGCCTGGTGGGTACTGGGCATCGGACTGGTCCTGCTGGTCGCCGGCCTGATCATGCCGGACGGCCTGCTCATCGCCGCGGGCCTGGTGCTCAGCGGCATCGGCGTGCAGCTCTTCGACCCGTATCCGCCGCGGCGGCGTGACGGCGCGACGGAGCACCGCGGGCACCCCTCCCGCTGACGGCGCGGACGCGTCGGCCGCTGCGGACACACGGCCGACGCTACGGATACGGCCGACGCTGCGGGCATGGCCGACGCGGTGGATACGGCCGACGCTGCGGGCGCGGTGGAGGGGCTCCGTGGTGACCGCCCGCTGCCGGACTGCTGTCGGCCTGCTGTCGGCTCTTGGCCGGCTCTCGCCGGCTCCCGGTCGGCCTGCGCTCGGCGCGGCCGTCTCGGGTACGTGATGTCGCCGGTATTCGGCACGATCAGCGGTCCATTTATTCGCATATGTGAATTTTTGCCCAGGCGCATCCCGATATGGGGTGCGCTAAAATTTTGCCAAGCGCTTACGCTCCGTTGAGCCGCGTTCCGCTCGTTCGTCGAGCGTTGAGCACGTTCCCCCGGAAGCGCCGGGTCTTCGGCGCCGGGGGCAGTGGGTGCGGGGGCCGGTCGTCGTCGACCGGCCGCTACCCGGTCGGTCGACCACGGCCGGCTGACAGCGTTCGGTGACGACCGGCCACGCCGGTGAGACATGGGCAGGGGGCGTGACATGGGTCGAGTGATCCCCATACGTGTCGACAACGCCGCCCGCGACCGCCTCCCCGATACCGGCAGCGTCGTGCACCGCCCCCTCGGCCGCGCACCGCGCTGACCCCTCTCCACCGCGCCACCGGCGGAACCGGCCCGGCCCGGGACCGCCCCGCATCCTCCCGCCCTCACCCACCAGGACCGCGACCCGGCGACCCCCGGCTCCACGAGCCGTCCGCGCGAGGACCGAACAGGCCCCGGCCCTCCGCTCCCCTCCGCGCGCCGCGACCCCGTGACGCCCCGTCCGACCGACCGACCGCCCACCGACCGGCGCGACCGGCCACCACCCGGCCCCACCGGCACGCGACCGGCACCGCCCCGGGGCACAGACGCCGCCACCGCACCCACCCCACGGAGGACAGACGCCCGTGCACAACACCACGGCCATGCTCATCGAACTCGGCGCGATCATCCTCGCCCTCGGCCTGCTGGGCCGCCTCGCCGGACGGGTCGGCTTCTCGCCCATACCCCTGTACCTGCTCGCCGGCCTGGCCTTCGGCCACGGCGGCATCCTGCCCCTGCAGGCCAGTGAGGAGTTCGTCGCCACCGGTGCGGAGATCGGCGTCATCCTGCTGCTGCTCATGCTGGGCCTGGAGTACAGCGCCTCCGACCTCGTCACCACCCTCAAGACGCAGTACCCCTCCGGTGCGGTCGACTTCGTGCTGAACGCCGCGCCCGGTGCCGTCGCCGCCCTGCTCCTCGGCTGGGGCCCGGTGGGCGCCATCGCCCTGGCCGGCGTGACGTGGATCTCCTCATCGGGCGTCATCGCCAAGGTGCTCGGCGACCTCGGCCGGGTCGGCAACCGGGAAACCCCCGTGATCCTCGGCGTGCTGGTCCTCGAGGACCTCGCCATGGCCGTCTACCTGCCGATCCTCACCGCCCTGCTGGCCGGGGTGAGCCTCGCGGGCGGCAGCCTCACCCTGCTGATCTCCCTGGGCACCGTCGGCGCCGTCCTCTACATCGCCCTGCGCCACGGGCGGATCGTCAGCCGCGCCGTCTCGTCCGACAACCCCGAGATGCTGCTGCTGGTCGTGCTGGGGCTGACGCTGCTGGTCGCGGGCGTCGCGCAGCACCTCCAGGTCTCGGCCGCCGTCGGCGCCTTCCTCGTCGGCATCGCGCTGTCCAAGGAGGTCGCCGAGGGCGCACACCACCTGCTGTCGCCCCTGCGGGACCTGTTCGCCGCGGTGTTCTTCGTCTTCTTCGGCCTGCACACGGACCCGTCGAACATCCCGCCCGTGCTGGTCCCGGCCCTCGCCCTGGCCGTCGTCACCGTGCTCACCAAGATCGCCACCGGTTACTGGGCGGCCCGCCGCGCGGGCGTCTCGGTGGCCGGACGCTGGCGGGCCGGCGGCACGCTGGTGGCGCGCGGCGAGTTCTCCATCGTCATCGCCGGGCTCGCCGTCGGCACGGAGCCGCGCATCGGCCCCCTGGCCACGGCGTACGTCCTGATCCTGGTCGTCGTCGGCCCGCTCGCCGCCCGTTGGACCGAGCCGCTGGCCCGCCGTCTCACGGGGCGCACCCCGGGCGGCCCGAACAGCACCGGCACGCCCGTCGAGGAGACGGCACCGGTCCACGCCGGTGGGTGAGCGGCCGGAGGGCCGGGCGGTCCGTGAACCGGAGCGGGACGCACGCCCCGCCCGCGCGGCCGGCCGGCCGTCCCGGTGTCCGGCACCGCGGAGGACCGGTCCCGGAAGGGGAACGTCGGCATGATCGAGTGGGTGACGCTGGGCACCGGGCCCCGACCGGTGCCCCGGCCGGTGGCGACGCCGCTGGTGTGGGCCGGGGCCTTCGCCGGTGCGCCGCTGCTGGTGGCGCTGACGAACCTGCTCGCCGGCTCCCACGGCCCCGCGCACCCGGCGCTCGCGCTGGCCGCCCTGTCCGTCCTGGCCGCCGTCCTCGGCGTCTGCGCCCGGTTCACCGCGGCACCGGGTACCGCCCTGCTGTGCTGGCTGTTCCTCAACGGCTTCGCCCTGCCGCCCGCGGGCGCCCTCAGCTGGACCGGCCCGCGTGACACCGCCTGGCTCGGCTGTCTGCTGGGCGCCGCCCTGGCCGGCACGACCGTCTCCCGGCTCGCCCACGCCCGCGCGGCCCACCACCGCCTGACGACGGCCGGCCAGGACCCGGACGACGGCCGGCTCCTCTGACCCCCGGTCGGCCCTGACACCCGGGCCCCCTGACACCCGGACCCCCTGACACCCGGCTCCTCTGCCCCCGGCTCCTTTGACACCCGACCGCCCCCTGACACCCGGCCCCCTGACGCCCGGGCCGCGCCGCCCCTCCCCGCTGCCCGCCGCGACGGCGCCCCCACCCGTTCGGCGCAACCCGTGTGGTCTCCGGTGCCGTCCGGGCGGAGGGTCGGAGGGGCCGACGGGCGGTGTCCGTACCACCCGCCCCCAGAGAAACGGGGTGCCTCATGACCGCACAGCCACACTCCGGTCCGCCCGGAGGCGGCTACCGGCCGGCCTCGCCCGAGGGCGCCGCCTGGGCCGCCGGGGGCGCGACCTTCGCCGGTGTCCTGCTCCTGCTGAACGGCGTCCTGGCCATGTTCCAGGGCATCGCCGCCATCGTCGAGGACGACGTCTACGCCCGGATCGGCGGCTACGTCTACGAGGTCAGCCTCGTCGGCTGGGGGTGGATCCTGCTCGTCCTCGGCATCGTCGCCGCCGTGGTCGGCTGGGGCATCCTCTCGGGCCGGGAGTGGGCCAGGGCCACGGGCATCGCGCTGGCGTCGCTGAGCCTGGTGGCCCAGTTCCTGTTCCTGCCGTACGCGCCGGTCTGGTCGGTGATCATGATGGCCATCAACCTCTTCGTCATCTGGTCCCTGGCGAACGCCGTCCCGACCGCCACGCCCCCGGAGTGACCTCACCGCCCCGAGTGTGACCCCGCGGCCCCGGCCGACCTCGCGGGCCGTGCGCTGAGCGGCCCACGGGCCCAGAGGACCGACCCCGCTAACCCGAAGCGACCCGCGCGCGTCTCTCCCCGGCCACGAGCCCTTCCGCTCCGCACGACAAGGCGGACCCCATGCGGCGCTACCCTCCCATCGCCGACCACGGCCTGGTGGGCGACCTGCAGACCGCGGCACTGGTCTCCTCCGACGGTGTCGTCGACTGGTGGTGCGCCCCCCGCTTCGACTCGCCCAGCCTCTTCGCCGCCCTCCTCGACCACGACCGCGGCGGCCACTTCGCCCTCACCGTCGACGGACCGGACGTGACCACCCGTCAGCTGTACCTCGCCGACACGGCCGTGCTCGTCACCCGCTTCCTCACCCCGGACGGGGTCGGCGAGGTCGTCGACTTCATGCCCGTCGAACAGCCGGAGACGGCGACGGACCGGCACCGCCTGATCCGGGTGCTGCGGGTGACCCGCGGCCGGGTCCGCTTCCGCCTCGACTGCCGCCCGCGCTTCGACTACGCCCGGGCCCCGCACCGCCTCCACCTGCGCCCGGAGGCGGCCACCGCGCACTTCGCCGGCCCCGGCACCGACGCCCACCTGCAGGCCCTCGGCCCCGTCCCCCTGGAACGCGACGGCGACGACGTCCGCGCCACCGTGGAACTGGCCCAGGGCGAACGGGCCGCCGCGATCCTCACCGTCTGCGCCGCCGGATCCGCGCCGCCCGCTCCGCCCACCCCCGAGTCCGTCCGCGCCGACTTCGACGACACGTGGGCGTTCTGGCACCGCTGGATCCGCCGCAGCCGCTACCGGGGCCGCTGGCAGGACACCGTCAACCGGTCGGCCATCACGCTCAAGCTGCTCACCTACGCCCCCACCGGAGCCCCCGTCGCGGCGGCCACCGCCGGCCTGCCCGAACAGCTCGGCGGCGAACGGAACTGGGACTACCGCTACACCTGGGTGCGGGACGCCTCCCTGTCGCTGGACGCCCTGCTCGGCCTCGGCTTCACCGACGAGGCCCAGGCCTTCCGCCTCTGGCTCGCCGAGCGCATCAAGCAGGACCACACCGTCACCGGCGAACCCCTGCAGATCATGTACCGGGTCGACGGCGACCCCCACCTCACCGAGGAGACACTCGACCACCTTGAGGGCTACCGCGGCTCGGCCCCCGTACGCATCGGCAACGGCGCCGCGGGCCAGCTCCAGCTCGACATCTACGGCGAGGCCATCCACGCCCTCTCCAACAGCCGGGCCCCCGTCCACGGGGCCGGCTACGACGGCTGGCTCGCCCTGTCCGGCGTCCTGGACTGGCTCACCGACCACTGGGACCGCCCCGACGAGGGCATCTGGGAAACCCGGGGCGGGCGGCGGCACTTCACCTACAGCCGCCTGATGTGCTGGGCGGCCTTCGACCGTGGCATCCGCCTCGCCCGCGACCTGGCCCGCCCGGCCGACGTCGCCGCCTGGACCACCGCCCGCGACGCCGTCTTCCGCCAGATCATGGACCGCGGCTGGAGCCCGGCCCGGCAGGCCTTCGTCCAGCACTACGACACCGACGTCCTCGACGCCTCCCTGCTCCTGATGCCCGCCGTCGGCTTCGTCGCCCCCCGCGACCCGCGCTGGCTGTCCACCCTCGACGCCATGGAGACCGACCTCGTCTCCGACAGCCTCGTCTACCGCTACGACCCCGCCGCCTCCCCCGACGGCCTGCGCGGCAGCGAGGGCACCTTCTCCCTGTGCAGCTTCCTCTACGTCGACGCCCTGGCCCGCGCCGGCCGCCCCGGCCAGGCCCGCTACGCCTTCGACAAGATGCTCACCTACGCCAACCACGTCGGCCTCTTCGCCGAGGAGATCGGCCCCACGGGAGAACAACTGGGCAACTTCCCCCAGGCGTTCACCCACCTCGCCCTCATCACCGCCGCCCTCGCCCTCGACGAGGAACTGGACCGGGCGGAGTCGTGAGCCCCGACGGGGACGGGGCCGTCGCTGGGGGCCGTCCCTGCGGGGGCCGTCCGTCCCTGGGGGGCCGAGGGCGGCGGGCTCGCCCCCGGGAGCATGCCGGGCGGCGCGTGCTCAGCCGTGGGCACGCGCCGTGAGATACGGGTCCCGGCGCAGCACCTCACGGCTGCCGAGCAGGGTGCCCGCGGCCAGCCCGACAGCGGGAAGCACCAGCGCCGACCCGACCCACAGCGGCCCCGGCAGCGCGTCGGCCAGGGAGATCGGCAGCCCGAGCACCCCGCTCAGTGGACCGGCCAGGGCCACCGAGAGAGCCGTACCGGCGACCGCGCCGACCACCCCGGCCACCCCACCGGACAGCAGTGCCTCGCCCAGCAGGATCCGCCGTAGCTCCGGCCGGCCGGTGCCCAGGATCCGCAGCACGGCGAACTGCCCGAGCCGGGCCCGTGCACTGTCCGCGGCCCGGACGGCGCCGAGCCCCACGGCGGCCAGCGCCAGCAACGCCAGCCCGACGCGCACGGCGAGATCCGCCGCCCCGAACAGCCCGGGCAGGCGGCGCACCCGGTCCGACACGGGGGACGCCGAGAAGCCCTCCGCACGGAGCGCGTCGGCGACCTCCGCCACCCGTCTCTGGTGCTCGACCACCACGACGGCGGACCGCGCCCCCTCCTTCTTCCGGAACCCCTCGCGGTCCTGTCCCGCCCGGGCGGCGGCCAGGGAGGCGGCCGTGTCCTCGGACAGGTAGGCCACGTCCGGGCCGTCGGCCTGCCAGCTCGGGTCGTACAGGGCGACGACCCTCAGCTTGATCACCGCGGTGGTGCCGGACCCGTCACCCGTCGCCCGGGTGTGGCCGAAGGCGACGGTCCGGCCGAACAGCGGCGCGAAGTCGGTGCCCTGGGCGGTCGCCGGGAGCACGACGTCCTTCGGGCCGAGCTCTTCGGGGACCGCTCCCTCGATGACCGGCACGTCGTCGCCCGGTGTCAGCGTGCGGCTCGTCAGGTCGTACGTCCCCTCCTCCTCGGCGTAGAGCACGGAGGAGTAGTCGGCGACCACCTGCCGGACACCCGCCACGCGTTCGGCCTCCCGGAGTGCGGCGGTGGTGAGCGGCCGGACCGAGGCGTCGCCCTCGAAGGAGGAGAGCTCGATCTGTGTGAGACCGCCCGATGCCAGCACGTCCCGCTCGACGGCGCCCGCGGCACCGCCCGCCACCCCGCCGGACAGCGTCACCAGCGCGGCGAGCACGGTGAGCATGGGCACCGACCTGCGCAGCGACCGCCCGTCGCGCCTCCAGGTGTGCAGACTCCACCGGCTCATGCGGGCTCCCCCTCACGGACCGTACCCGGCGTTCCCGCCGCCCGGGCTTCCACGGCCGACAGCACGCCCTCGTCCAGCACATGACGCCGGTCGCAGGCTCCGGTGACGGCCGTGTCGTGCGTGACGACGAGAACAGCGGCGCCCCGCTCCGCACAGGCCCGCAGGGACCGCAGCACGGACCGCGCGGTCGCCGGGTCGAGCCCGGCCGTCGGCTCGTCGGCGAGCACCAGCACCGGCTGCTTGACCGCGGCCCGGGCTACGGCGACGCGCTGCCGCTGGCCGCCGGAGAGCTCGGCGACCGGGGAGTCGACGAGGTCGCCCATACCGAGGTCGCCGAGCAGGTCCCGGGCCACGGTGCGGTGCCGGGCGAGACGGGGTCCGAAGGCCGCGGCCACGTTCTCCCAGGCGTTGAGGAACGGCAGCAGTCCCAGGTCCTGCAGGACGATGCCGATGGCACGCCGACGCAGGCGGTCCCGCTCGGCGGCCGGCAGCGCGTGGGTGGCGGCACCGTCGATGTGCAACGAGCCGGCGGCCGGGGACAGGATCAGGCCGAGGACGGCGAGCAGCGTGCTCTTCCCCGAGCCCGAGGGCCCCTCGACGGCGGTCATGGTCCCCGCTCCGAGCGTGAGATCCGCGCGTTTCACCCCTCCGCCGGACGTGTAGGAGAAGGCCAGCCCCTCGGCCGCGACGGCGGGGGGAGACGCGGTGTTCATGGGGTGGGTGTCCATGGAGTGAGGGCCCTTCGAGTGGGGGACGGGGCCGGAGCGGGACCCGGCCCGGCGGTGACGGCTTCGGACGCTTCTGTCGCGGACGCCAGTGGTCCGGCTCAGGCGAGGAGGTAGTAGGCGGCCCGGGTGGCCTCGGCGGTGGCCGTGCCGCCGGGAGCCGGGGCGTAGAGGTCCGGGTGCGCGGCGTCCCTGTGCCGTTCCAGGAGGCGGGGAATCTCCTCCCACAGGGCCTGCGGCACCGTCTGCTCGGAGGCGAGCGCCGCCTGGACCGCGGCGGAGGCGAACACCAACTCCCCCTTGCGCAGCAAATCGCGTGCTTGGGCCACCAGATCGGTGCCCCGGGTGAGCCGTTCTGCCTGGACGGCGCATCCCGCGTCGGCGAGCACCGTGATCACGCGCAGGGACCGGGGGGACAGGGTCCGGGAGCCAGCGTCGGGGAGTTCGACCGAGGTGCGGGGGCATCCCGAGGCGAACTCGGCGCGGACCGCCATGGCGCCGTACCAGCCCCGCTCGTTCGCGTTCGTCAGGCGGGCCGGAACCTTCCGCCCCGCTGCTTCCCGCCGCCCCCGCTCGTCCTGCGGTCCGCAGGCCAGGTTCAGCCGGTGACACGTCATGGCGAGCGGCACCCGGTCCGACGGATCGAGCCGGGGGTCGGAACCCAGTTCCTTCAGCCGCTTCGTCAACCAGCCCGGAACGTCGCCCTGTCGGCCGGCCGCAGTGAGGGCGCCCGCCGCGTGGTAGGTGGCGGTGAGTGTGCCCATCTGCTCCGGTGACTTGGCGACCAGCCCGTCCGGCCGGACGTCCGCCAGGGCGGGCGGCGGCTCGGAGGACGCGGCAGCACCGGAGGAGCGCCGTGGCGCGGAGGACGAAGCGGCGGGGCCCAGAGCGAGGGCCCGCCGGACCAGCCAGCGGGTCTGGGTGTCGCGGTCACCGAGCGCCGACCGCAGACACGAGCGTGTCTCGTCCGTCACCCTCTGCCGCAGCAACGTCAACGCCGCCCGCTGCATGGGCTCGACGCGACCGCAGCCGCCCTCCAGGACGCCGCCGGCATCCCGCAGAGCCCGTGTGGCGCGGCCCTCGACCCCGGCCCCGCGCAGCGCCTCGACGGCGTAGAGCACCGGTACCGCCTCCGCAGTCCGCGCGGCGTCCGCCGCGAGCCGGGTCAAGGCGGCACGCGGTACGTCGCCGTCGCGGCCCAGACACGTCAGGGTCTGCAGGAACGCGGCTCTGGTGGCGAGAGAGGTCAGCGGGTCGTCGCCGTCCTCCTCCGGGTGGCGCAGACGGGCGAGTGCCTCCCGCTCCGCCTCGCCCCTGATGCCCGCCCGGTCCAGCACCGCCGCGGCCCCGGCGGGCGACGTACCGCCCGCCCCGCCCAGGGAGAGGCAGACGTAGTGAGCACGCCAGGCCGGGGTGTCCAGGGCGTCGGTCCGGGCGAGGTCCGCCAGCGCATCCGGGCGGACCTCGGGAACACGCTCTCCGCTGCCGTGCCGCGCGGCCAGACCGGCCTCCAGGCGCCCGTACGCGGTGGGATACAGCGCCGGATCCCGGCCGACGTCCGCGCGCGTCGACCGGACCAGGTCGTTCGCCCCGCGCAGGGCGTCGAGTTGTGCGGCCAGCCCACCGCCGGGCCGACCGGGCCGCTCCACCGGCCCGCCGCCGGCCACCACGACCCCCACGGCGACGGCGGCCGTCGCCACGACCGCGGTCACCACCGGCGCGCGCGTCCCGCGCCCCTGGCGCACTCGGCCGAGGGCGTTCCGGACGTTCCTCATGCGGTACCTCAGCTGCACGGCCGGCCGGATCAGTCGTTGGCGCAGGCGGAGGCGAAGGCCTTGACTCCGGACTTGAAGGCGCCGCCGTCCGAGCAGGTGGTGATGCTCGTGTTGAGCGACCCTCCGGGGTCGGCGATGCCGCTGATGTCGGCGATCCAGGTGTTCTTGTTCGTCCAGCTGACCCGGCGTGTGTCCTCGCTCACATAGGTGCCGCTGGGACTCAGGGACAGCGTGGCCTGCCAGCCGTTCGCCTTCACGGTGGCCGTGTTCGAGATCTTGCTGACCCGGTACCTGGCCGACCCCTTCACGGTCTTGGTCGACGTCTTGAACGAGCACTTGTCGGCGTAGACGTTGCAGTGCCAGGCATTCACCTGGATCTTGGCGCCCGTACCGGGCAGTGAGGTCGTCCCCGTGTCCGAGACGGCCACGGTCGCACCGGCCGCCCCGACGACCAGACAACCGGCGAACGCGGTCGCCAGCAGAGCCCTCTTCACTTGTTCTCTCCCGTGCTCATGGCGGCGCCTCAGAAGCCCACCGGCCGACCTGCGAGACCCCGAAAGCTATATGTCCCAGTTAATCGGGTGCATGGCTGAAAGTCGCACATGCACAGCCGTGCAAAAAGCATTGGCCACGAGCCACCGCGTCACCCGACTCCGCCCGCTCCGGCACCCGCCCGTCCCGCCGACGACTCCTTCCAGCCACCAGGAGACCACCGCTTTCACTCCTGAGCGGGACACCGCGCTCCGCCGAACGTGACGCCCGGGCGCGGTCAGTTGCTTTGGGAAGGGCGGGACTCCCCGGATCGGTATGAAAGTTGGTGCGGCAGCGCACCCGCTCTACGCGATCGACCACGGGGGACGACAGCATTGACTTGGGACGAGTGGGAGCAGATCAAGGCCGACGTCGCCGACCGGCGCGGCAGCTCCGCGCAGCTCAACGGCCCCGGTGGCAAAGGGGGTGCCGCGCCCGATCTGAGGACGAACAGCCAGGGCAAGTGCGGAGCGGTCAAGGTGCTGATCGACAGGATTCTTCCCGGTCTCGACGAGGTCGCCATCCACGCCGACGAGGACACGGACGCCGCCGAGCGGGAGTTCGCGGGGTGGGCGACGGGCGCGGGGCTGAAGGACGCGCACGAGGAGTGGGCGCTTCAGGTCAACAGCCTCAAGGCGCGGCTGGCCCGGGACCAGGCGGATCTCAGTAAGACGCGGCGGGACTTCCAGTACGTCGAGCACGAGGTGGAGAGCTCCCTGCGGCACATCAGTACACCCGGCCCGGACCCGCTCCGCAACGCCTGATACCGGCCTCCCACGGTCGTCGGGCCCGCAGGCGGACCCGGCGCCGGAACCAAGGAAGTGCGCATGCTCACCTACCAGGACGCCATGACCATCCGGCTCGGTCCGCTGACCACCGCGGCCCGTTCCTGGAGCAAGATGGCCGAGGGCTTCGACGATCTCGGCGAGGCGTACGGCTCCTCCGTCCAGGCTGTGGCCTCGGACGGTCAGTGGGTCGGAATGCCCGCCGACGCGGCCAAGACGCGATTCACCTCGACACGGAAGCAGTTCAGTGCCGCCGCGGTCGAGGCCAGGGCCATGGCGTCCTGCGCAACATCCACGCGCAGTTCACCGAGCGCATCCAAGCCGTGAAGAACCTGGTGGAGGAGGCCAAGAAGGCCCACATCCACATCGACACCAAGGCAGAGCCCACGTCGACACGAGCAAGGAGCCGGCCGTCGGTGCCGCGAAGGGCGGCCCCATGGGGGACGCCCTTCGCGGCACTGATCGCGGGTACCACGGGCATCGACCCGAGCCATGCGGACGGCGGCTACGTCGAGCACTTCGACGCGAACAACCGCGTCTTCAAGGACTCCCTGAAGCACCTGGCCGCAGAGGGCAACGACTTCCCGCCCAGTCTGCGTACGCCCATGGCCGTGATCATGGGCAACCACGGGGACACGGTGCACGACACAACGAGCGCCCAGCACAACTCACTCAGCCCGCTGAGCCGCACCGACGTCCTCGAAGTGGCGAAGCAGATCTCACGCGACCGGTTCTCCTACCTGACGCTGCAGGACTCCATCAACCGCGAGATCGTCCACGACATCAACACCGGGGAGGGCGGAGCGCAGTGGAGCTGGAGAGCGGCCGGGCACACCATCGGCTTCCGGGAGGAAGCCCGCTACCAGGGCCTGACCGTGGACGCCGACGACGCGCAGAGCAAGGCGGCCTGGGAGGCGAAGATGGACTATCACACCTGGGGCGGAGTAGTGAGGTCCTACCTACCGGGACTGCGGAAGACGTGGTGCGCGCCCGAAGGCTGATGAAATCCGCCGGAGGCAGCGCTCCGAACGCGCCGCAGCGCCCGACCGGGATCCGGTCGGGCGCTGCGCAGCAGGTCAGAGGGTGTGTGCTTCCCCCGTGCCGGTAGGCCCTGTGGGACTCGAACCCACAACCAATGGATTAAAAGTCCACTGCTCTGCCAATTGAGCTAAGGGCCCCTGGCGATGTTGCCTCCCCGAGCATAGCGGGACGTGGGCACCTCTCCGATCGGGTATTGCCCCCGGCGGGGCGTGAGATGTACCGCGGGAAAGCGGGAGGGCCCGCGCGACCGAAGTCGTGCGGGCCCTCACGGCGTTCAGCCCGGGCGGGGCGTGTCAGCCGTTGCGCTTCCAGCGCGGCTTGTCCTCGCGGCGGCCGAAGGAACCGCCGCTGCGGTGGTCGTCACGACGGCCGTAGGGGCGGTCGTGGCCGCTGGAGCGGTAGCCGGGGCGGTCGCCCTGGCGGTCGCGGTTGTAGGGGCGGTCGCTGCCGCGGTGGCCGCCTCGCTCGTCGCGGCGGAAGCCGCCACGGTCGCCGCGGTCACGGTCGCGGTCGCGGTTGAAGCCACCACGGTCGTCACGACGCTCGAAGGAGCGCCCGCCACGGTCCGCGCGGTCACGGTCGAAGGACCGGCCGGGGCGGTCGTCGCGGCGGAAGCCGTTACGGTCGCCGCGGTCTCGGTCACGGTCGCGGTTGAAGCCACCACGGTCGTCACGACGCTCGAAGGAACGGCCGCCACGGTCGCCCCGGTCCGCGCGGTCGTCGCGGCGGAAGCCGCCACGGTCGCCGCGGTCACGGTCACGGTCACGGTCACGGTCGCGGTTGAAGCCACCACGGTCGTCACGACGCTCGAAGGAACGGCCACCACGGTCGCCCCGGTCGTCGCGGCGGAAGCCGCCACGGTCACCGCCGCGGTCGTCACGGCGCTCGCGCCGCTCGTACGGGGCGGACGGCTCGGAGCGCTCGGTCCGCTCGACGTCGCGTGCGGTCGGCTGCTCCGGCACGACCACCTCGGCCTCGGCCGACAGCTGGGCGGCGGCCTCGGCGACCGCGGCCTCCGGGTCCTCGCCCCGCTCCCGCGCGGCCCGCGCGAGCAGCCGGTCTGACTCCTCGCGGAGCTCCGTCGCCCGGCGCTGGGCCCGCTCCAGCTCCTTGGTGAGCTGGGCGACCTCGCGCTCGGCCTGCTGGGCCGCGTTGCCGGCGGACTCCGCCTGCACCTCGGTCATGGACCGGGCGCCGGTGATCTCGGCGACCTCCGGGTCGAAGGCGGCGCCGCCCTGGATGATGTGGCGCGTGGCGTCGACGCCCGCGTCCTCCATCAGCCGGAAGATCTGGCGCCGCTGGTGCGGCAGGGAGAGGGAGACGACGGTGCCGGTGCGGCCGGCGCGCGCCGTGCGGCCCGCACGGTGCAGGTAGTCCTTGTGGTCGCCGGCCGGGTCGACGTTCAGGACGAGGTCGATGCCGTCGACGTGGATGCCGCGGGCCGCGACGTCCGTGGCGACCAGGACGTTGACGTAGCCGTCCTTGAAGTCGGCCAGGGTCCGGGTCCGCGCGCCCTGCGTCATGCCGCCGTGCAGGGCGTCCGCCTTCACGCCCGCCTCGCGCAGCTGGTCGGCGACGCGGTCGGCGCCGAGCTGGGTGCGGACGAAGATGATGGTGCGGCCCTTGCGGGAGGCGATGGCCGCGGTGACCGGCGCCTTGTCCTTGGGCTTCACGACGAGGATGTGGTGCGACATGGTCGTGACCGCGCCCTGCGCCGCGTCGACCTCGTGGGTCGCCGGGGCGTTGAGGTAACGGTCGACGAGGGTCTTGATCTCGTTCTCCATGGTCGCGGAGAACAGCATCCGCTGGCCGCCCGCCGGGACCTGGTCGAGGAGTTCGGTGACCTCGGGCAGGAAGCCCAGGTCGGACATCTGGTCGGCCTCGTCGAGGACGGTGATCTGCACGTTCTCCAGGGAGCACGCACCGCGGTTGATGATGTCGCGCAGGCGGCCCGGGGTGGCGACCAGGATGTCGACGCCGCGTTCCAGGGCGTAGATCTGGTTGCCCATGGAGGTGCCGCCGCAGACGACCTTCATCTTCAGGCCCATGACGTCCCCGTACGGCTGGAGCGCGTCGGCGACCTGCATGGCCAGTTCACGCGTGGGCGTCAGGATGACGGCGCGCGGCTTGTGCTTCTCGGTGCGGCCGCCGGCCAGGGTGGCCAGGGTCGGCAGTCCGAAGGAGAGGGTCTTGCCGGAGCCGGTGCGGCCCCGGCCGAGGATGTCCTTGCCGGCCAGGGCGTCCGGGATGGTCGCGGCCTGGATGGGGAAGGGGCTGGTCACGCCGTTCTGGGCCAGCTTGCGCACGACGCCCTCGGGCAGGCCGAGGTCCGCGAAGGTCAGCTCGGGGGCCTGGTCGGCGGGGTCGGTCGTGACGTCGGTGCCGGCGTCGGTGTCGGTGTCCTCGATGCTCGCGAGGGTGTCGAGGTCCTCGACGTTCTCGGGCACGACGACGTGATCAGTACTGGCGATGGGCATACGAATGCGAAACCTTCCGGAGTCTCTTCGGCACGCGCCCGTCAACTCCGTGATTCGCGCTTCGCAATTACGACCGCCTCGATGCGGTCCACCACGGCAAAGGAGAGTACGCGCCACACGGCGCGCTCTGCAGTGGCGCCGGGCAAATAGGATCAAACGATCTGCCACCATACGCACCCGGGGACCCCGAAAGCAAACCGGTACCCCCTTGCGGAAAGGAACCGCAGGTCAGCCCGTCAACCTCGCGGAACGTCCACCATCCGACGGTTGCAGGCACGTGCCGGGCCCCTAGGCGGGCGCACCGGCCCGCGGTGCTGGTTCCCGGTGCTCCAGCTGGGTGTCAGGCGGTTCGTGCGCCGACGACGAGGGTTCCGCGGCCGTGGGCTCCGGCGGCTGGGACGGCTCGGGCGGCGGAGGGGTCGGCTGCGGCTCCGGGGAGCGGGTGGGCGCGGGCGGCAGGGGGCCGTCCGGGGTGGGCCGCGCCGGGCCGCCGGGACCGGCGTCCCCCTGGCCCGGCCGGGTGGCCCGCGCCGACGGCGACTCCTCGGCGCCGGGGGACTCCCCGGTCTCGCCCTTCGCGCCCTTCTTCTTGTCCCGGTCGTCGTCCGCCCCGCCGCGGGAGCCGTCGGCCGAGGCCGCACCGTGGCCGGCGGGACCGCCGCCCGACCCCGCGCGCCCGCCGCCCGGCGCCTCGTCACCCCGCTCCCCGGCCGACCGGGACGGCCCGGCGCTCCCGTCGGCACCGTCCGCGCCGACACTCATGCAGCCCGCGGCAGCGGCGACGGCGACCAGCGTGGCGGCCAGGCGGACGGGTACGTACAAGCGGCGCACGGGGCCACCTCCGATGGGAGTACTGGGTCGACAAGCCCAACTCCCGCCGCCCGCAAGAGGACACGCGCGCGGGGCACGAGTGACCTATCCGTAGCCGAGGGCGTGCAGCCGGGCGTCGTCGATCCCGAAGTGGTGCGCGATCTCGTGCACCACCGTGATCTCGGCCTCGGCGACCACGTCGTCCCGGGACTCGCACATCCGCAGCGTCGGCCCCCGGTAGATGGTGATCCGGTCGGGCAGCACCCCGGCGTACCACTCGCCGCGCTCGGTGAGCGGGGTGCCCTCGTAGAGACCGAGCAGCTCCGGGTCGTCCGCCGGGGGCTCGTCCTCGACGAACACCGCCACGTTGTCCATCAGGCGCGTCAGCTCCGGCGGGATCCGGTCCAGCGCCTCGGCGACCAGCTCCTCGAACTCCTCGCGTGTCATCTCCAGCACACAGCCATTGTGGTCCACGACCCGTCCGTACGAGTCACTCCCGCACCTCGCATATCCGGCGGCGGACTTGGGCATACGGGATCAATGGCCCGCGTCCCCGCCGCCGTGTCGTCCGCCCGCCGCCGCGCCCGGAGCGCGCCACGCCGGCTGCTCCGCCGTCCCCGCCGCCCTGCGGGTGCCGGGCCGGCCGACCTCGCCCCGCGCCACCGGCCCTGGACGCGCGCCCTCGGGCTCATCGTGGTGGTCCTCGTCGGCGCCTGGCTCGGCCTGCTCGTCGTCGGCAATGTGCGGGTGCCCGTCGGGCCCATGGACACCACGATGACCCTGCGCCCGTCGTTCACCGGCGGCACGAAGATCAACGTCTCGCCGTTGGGCGCCCTGCAGCTCGACAGTCACACCGCCCCCGTGCGCCTCGACGTCAACGTGGACCAGCTCGACCCGCAGCGCGCCCAGGCCCTCGTCGACCGCCCGGAGCGCATCTCGGGACTCCAGGACGAGGTCACCCGGGACGTCAGCCACGGCACCGCCGACCTCGCCGTCCGCTCGTGCGTCGCCGTCGTCACCGGCGCCACCGCGCTGGGCCTGGTCGTCTACCGCCGCCCGCGGCGCGCCCTGGCCGCCGGGGGCCTCGCGCTCGCCCTGCTGGCCGCGTCCGGCGGGACCGCCTACGCCACCTGGAACCCGGACTCCGTGCTGGAGCCGAAGTTCTCGGGCCTGCTCTCCTCGGCACCGTCCCTGGTCGGCGACGCCCGCAGCATCGTCACCGAGTTCGACGTCTACCAGCAGGAACTGGCCCGCCTGGTCACCAACGTGACCAAGCTCTACGACGCCACCTCCACCCTGCCGACCTACCAGCCGGACCCGACGACCATCCGCGTACTGCACGTCTCCGACGTCCACCTCAACCCGGCGAGCTGGACGATCATCACCTCGCTGGTGAAGCAGTACCAGGTGGACGTCATCGTCGACACCGGCGACACCATGGACCACGGCACGGCCGCCGAGAACGCCTTCCTCGACCCCGTCGAAGACCTCGGCGCCCCCTATGTCTGGGTCCGCGGCAACCACGACTCGCTGGTCACCCAGCGCTATCTGGAGGACCTGAAGAACGTCCACGTCCTGGACGACGGCCGGGCCGTCACCATCGCCGGGCTGCGCTTCGCCGGCATCGGCGACCCGCAGTTCACGCCCGACCGCTCCAAGACGCGGGGCGCCGAGGAGTCCCAGGAGCTGGCGGGCGCCCGGCTCGCGTCCGCGCTGCGCGACCAGGCGGCGGCCGGCACCCCGGTCGACGTGGCCCTCGTCCACGAGCCGTCGGCGGCGCGCGAGGTGGACGGCACCGTCCCGCTGGTCCTCTCGGGCCATCTCCACCGTCAGGAGACGGACGTCATGGAGTACGGCACGCGTCTGCGGATCGAGGGCTCGACCGGCGGCAGCGGACTGCGCGCCGTCGAGGGCAAGCACCCGGACCCGATCGAGGCGTCGATCCTCTACTTCGACCGCGACACCCGTCGGCTCCAGGCGTGGGACGCCATCAAGCTGGGCGGTCTCGGCCTGACGACGGCCGAGGTGAGCCGTCACCTGCCCGAGGAGAACCAGCCCGGTGCGGACTCCCCGTCACCGTCGGGCTCACCCTCGTCCTCACCCTCGTCCACCCCCTCACCGGCCCCCACCCCGGCGCCCTCGCCGTCCCGTCCGTCCCTGCCCGCGACCCGCCCGACGCCTACCCCGTAAACCGTTTTGGCGATAGGTCCCGCCATCCCATATGCTTCTCACGTCCCCGACGCGCTGAGAAGCGCCCAGGCGGGCCGATAGCCCTCATCGTCTAGCGGCCTAGGACGCCGCCCTTTCAAGGCGGTAGCACGGGTTCGAATCCCGTTGGGGGCACGCATCACCTTGTGCGACACTGTCGTACGACACGCTTGGTCCTGTGGAGCAGTTTGGAGTGCTCGCCACCCTGTCAAGGTGGAGGCCGCGGGTTCAAATCCCGTCAGGACCGCTGGTGTTTCACGTGAAACACCGCGGCTGGGTAGCTCAGTTGGTACGAGCGTCCGCCTGAAAAGCGGAAGGTCGCCGGTTCGACCCCGGCCCCAGCCACAGCAAAGGCCCCGATCACTGATCGGGGCCTTGTTGTGTCCCTCGATGTCCTGCGCCCCGTGGCCCGGCAAATCCGTTGGCCCCGAATTTCCGTGGGATGAGATCCTGGAGTCCGTATGTCTACGCACTCTGCCCCCGCTCTCGGCTCCCTCGCCTCCCGCCTGACCGACCTGTCGCTGCGCGACGCGCACCGGCTGGGACGGCGGCTCGAGGGTGCCCGCAAGATCCGCAAGCCGGAGGCCCGCGCCGCCGTGCTCGCCGAGATCGAGACGGAGGTCACCGGGGCCGAGGAGCGCATGACGGCACGCCGCTCGCGCGTACCGGAGGTGCGCTATCCGGAGCAGCTGCCGGTCAGCCAGAAGAAGGACACGATCGCCGAGGCCATCCGCGATCACCAGGTCGTGATCGTCGCGGGCGAGACCGGGTCCGGCAAGACCACGCAGATCCCGAAGATCTGTCTGGAGCTGGGCCGCGGCGTCCGGGGCATGATCGGCCACACCCAGCCCCGCCGGATCGCCGCCCGCACGGTGGCCGAGCGCGTGGCCGACGAACTGGGGACCCCGCTCGGGGAGGCCGTCGGCTGGAAGGTCCGCTTCACCGACCAGGTGAACCAGGACGCCACCTTCATCAAGCTGATGACGGACGGCATCCTCCTCGCGGAGATCCAGACCGACCGCGAACTGCGCGCCTACGACACGATCATCATCGACGAGGCGCACGAGCGGTCCCTGAACATCGACTTCCTGCTCGGCTACCTGGCCCAGCTGCTGCCGAAGCGCCCGGACCTGAAGGTCGTCATCACCTCGGCGACCATCGACCCGGAGCGCTTCTCCCGGCACTTCGGTGACGCCCCGATCATCGAGGTCAGCGGCCGGACGTACCCGGTGGAGGTGCGGTACCGCCCGCTGCTGGAGGAGGACTCCGACGACGCGGACCGGGACCAGATCACGGCGATCACGGACGCGGTCGAGGAACTGATGGCCGAGGGGCCCGGGGACATCCTGGTCTTCCTCTCCGGCGAACGCGAGATCCGGGACACGGCGGACGCCCTGACCAAGAAGCGGTACCGGTCGACGGAGGTGCTGCCCCTGTACGCGCGGCTCTCCCATGCCGAGCAGCACCGCGTGTTCCAGCAGCACAGCGGCCGCAGAATCGTCCTGGCCACCAACGTGGCCGAGACCTCCCTGACCGTCCCCGGCATCAAGTACGTCATCGACCCGGGATTCGCGCGCATCTCCCGCTACAGCCACCGCACCAAGGTGCAGCGGCTGCCCATCGAACCCGTCTCGCAGGCCAGCGCCAACCAGCGTAAAGGCCGGTGCGGCCGTACGTCCGACGGCATCTGCATCCGGCTGTACAGCGAGGACGACTTCCTGTCCCGCCCGGAGTTCACGGACGCGGAGATCCTGCGCACCAACCTGGCGTCCGTCATCCTGCAGATGACCGCGGCCGGCCTGGGCGACATCGAGAAGTTCCCCTTCATCGACCCGCCCGACCACCGCAACATCCGCGACGGCGTGCAGCTCCTCCAGGAACTGGGCGCACTCGACGCGACGCAGAAGGACCCGCGCAAACGGCTCACGCAGACCGGCCGCAAGCTGGCCCAGCTGCCGGTGGACCCGCGGCTGGCCCGCATGGTGCTGGAGGCGGACCGCAACGGCTGCGTCCGCGAGGTCATGGTCATCGCCGCCGCACTGTCCATCCAGGACCCGCGCGAGCGCCCGGCCGACAAGCAGACCCAGGCCGACCAGCAGCACGCCCGCTTCCGCGACGAGACCAGCGACTTCCTCGCCTACCTGAACCTGTGGCGCTATGTGCGCGAGCAGCAGAAGGAGCGCGGTTCCTCGTCCTTCCGCCGCATGTGCAAGCAGGAGTACCTCAACTTCCTGCGCATCCGGGAGTGGCAGGACATCTACACCCAGCTGCGCACGGTCGCCAAGCAGATGGGCATCCACCTCAACGACCAGGACGCCCCCGCGGACCGGATCCACGTCTCGCTGCTGGCCGGGCTGCTGTCGCACATCGGCATGAAGGACGTGAAGGAGTCCAAGGACTCCGGCCTCGGCCGCAAGGACGGCGGACGCAACGAGTATCTCGGCGCGCGCAACGCCAAGTTCGCGATCTTCCCGGGGTCGGCCCTCTTCAAGAAGCCGCCGCGGTTCGTGATGTCGGCGGAGCTGGTGGAGACCTCCCGGCTGTGGGCCCGGGTCAACGCGAAGATCGAGCCGGAGTGGGTGGAGCCGCTCGCGGAGCACCTGCTCAAGCGCACCTACAGCGAGCCGCACTGGGAGAAGGACCAGGCGGCGGTGATGGCCTACGAGAAGGTCACGCTGTACGGCGTGCCGATCGTGGCGCACCGCAAGGTGAACTACGGCCGGATCGATCCGGAGGTCTCCCGCGAGCTGTTCATCCGCCACGCCCTGGTCGAGGGCGACTGGCGCACCCACCACAAGTTCTTCGCCGACAACCGCCGGCTGCTCACCGAGGTGGAGGAGCTGGAGCACCGCGCCCGGCGGCGGGACATCCTGGTCGACGACGAGACGCTGTTCGACTTCTACGAGCAGCGGATCCCCGAACACGTCGTGTCGGGCGCCCACTTCGACTCCTGGTGGAAGCACAAGCGCCACGAGCAGCCGGACTTCCTCGACTTCGAGCGGGAGATGCTCATCCGGGAGTCGGCGGAGGCGGTCACCAAGGCCGACTACCCGGACTCCTGGCGGCAGGGCCCGCTGAAGTTCCGGGTGACGTACCAGTTCGAGCCGGGGGCGGACGCCGACGGTGTCACCGTGCACATCCCGCTCCAGGTGCTGAACCAGGTGACCGACGAGGGCTTCGACTGGCAGATCCCGGGTCTGCGCGAGCAGGTCGTCACCGAGCTGATCCGCTCCCTGCCCAAGCCGGTGCGCCGGCACTACGTCCCGGCGCCCAACTACGCGAAGGCGTTCCTGGAGCGGGCGGTCCCGTTGCAGGAGCCGCTGACCGTGACGATGGCCCGCGAGCTGAAGCGCATGGTGGGCGTCCCCTTCGACGCGGAGGACTTCGACTGGTCGAGGGTCCCCGAGCATCTGCGGATCACCTTCCGCATCGTCGACGAACGGCGCCGCACGCTCGCCGAGGACAAGGACCTTCAGGCGCTGCGGCTGCGGCTGAAGCCGCGGGCCCGCAAGGCGCTGAGCCGGGCAGCGGCGGCCACCGCCGAGCGCAGCGGCGGCGAGTCGCTGGAACGCACCGGGCTGACCGACTGGACCATGGGCACGCTCACGCAGGTCTTCGAGACCCGCCGGGCCGGCCAGCCGGTGAAGGCGTACCCGGCGCTGGTGGACGACGGTGACACCGTGTCGGTGCGGCTGTTCGACACCGAGGCGGAGCAGCAGGAGGCGATGTGGAAGGGCACCCGTCGGCTCATCCTGCGGAACATCCCGGTGAACCCTGCGAAGTTCGCATCCGAAAAGCTGACCAACCAGCAGAAGCTGGCGCTGTCGGCGAATCCGCACGGTTCGATGCAGGCGCTGTTCGACGACTGCGCCATGGCGGCGGCCGACCGGCTGATCGCCGACTTCGGCGGGCCGGTGTGGGACGAGGAGTCCTACCGCAAGCTGTTCGACAAGGTGCGGGCGGAGATCGTGGACACCACCGTCCGCGCGGTGGGGCAGGTGCAGCAGGTGCTCGCCGCCTGGCAGGCGTGTGAGCGGCGCCTGAAGGCGGTCCGCAGCCCGGCCCTGCTGGCGAACCTGCGGGACGTGCGGGAGCAGCTGGACGCGCTGGTGCGGCCGGGCTTCGTGACGGCCGCGGGCCTGCGCCGGCTGCCGGACCTGATGCGCTATCTGGTGGCCGCGGACCGGCGGCTGCAGCAGATGCCGGCCAATGTGCAGCGGGACACCACGCGGATGGAGAAGGTCCGCGAGATGCAGGACGAGTACGCGTGGCTGCTGGAGCAGATGCCGCAGGGCCGGCCGGTGCCCCGGCAGGTGCTGGACGTCCGGTGGATGATCGAGGAGCTGCGGGTCAGCTACTTCGCGCACGCGCTGGGCACCGCCCACCCGGTCTCGGACAAGCGGATCGTGAAGGCGATCGACGCACTGGTGCCGTGACGGGGCGGCCACTTAAAGTGAGTTCGACCCGGCGGCCACCCTCCTGTACAGTCTCTTTTCGCAGCGCACGGCAGTAACGGCGCCGCAAACCTGGTCCTGTGGAGCAGTTTGGAGTGCTCGCCACCCTGTCAAGGTGGAGGCCGCGGGTTCAAATCCCGTCAGGACCGCATCATTGAGAAGGCCCGCGCCCGCAAGGGACCGCGGGCCTTCCGCGTTGCCCGGCCCGGTCTCCCCCGCAGGAGGACCCCCGGGTCCCGGTGGCGGGGCCGGCGGCTCCCGTACGGCCCGTCAGAACCGCCCCACGCGCGCCCGCCCGGGCCGCTCAGGCGCCCCTGGGGCCCTCGCCGCCCACCCTGGCGGCCTCCTCTCCCGCCCACAGGCCCTGACGCCCGCGTACGGCCCTCTGGGCGGTCTTGACGGGGCCTTCTTCCCTCGGTACTCCAGAACTCAGGGACCGCTTCCCCTGCGGCCCGTGGAGGTGGCGCATGGCGGCTTCGGCGAGGCACGAGACGCGGGCCCTGCTCCGCGCGCACCTGTCGGCCGCGTCGGGGTACCGGCACATCACCCGCCACTGTCCGATCTGCCATCGACTGCTGCGGCTGGCGATGGACTCCGCACCCCGGGCCGCCGAGACTCCGGCACCGCCCGAGGCGGCGGACCGGCACACCTCCCGTTCCGCCTCCCCCGACGCCGAGTTGGCGACCGACGCGCCCAAGGCCCGGCCGCATTAGCGCATATGCCAGCGGCTCAACAAGCCAGTCGGTATGTGACGGGTGTCACCGCATGAGTTTTGGGAAGCGTGGCACTTACTCCCGTCCTACAACGGGTCGATTTAATATGTGCAATTGCACTACCCCGGGAGCCGCGCGCGGCGCTGCGCTCCGTCACCGGGCCGACGTGGATCAAGGCCCTCCCGGCACCCGCCCCGACCACGGACGGGGCACCCGCAGGGCACCTCACCCGCCCGGCGCTGGCGGCTCGCCACCACCGCCCGGAGGCACCGGAGAGCGCACACACCCGCACAGGGGCGCACAAAAAAATCGCGCTGGACCCGGCGGGAGTCCAGCGCGATCGACGACGCACCCGTGTTCAGTTGCCTGGGAAGCCCGGAAGGGCTTGGGCGAGGGGACTGTTGGGGCAGGCCCCGCGTCGCTTGGAGCTGTGGTTCCGGGCGCCTCGGCGGGTTTGGGGACCAGCCGGATTGCCCAGGTCATGCAGTTGTTCAGGCCTCGCTGCGCTGCTGCGGAATGCCCGCGAGCAGGGCGCGGACCTCGGCTTCGCGGTAGCGGCGGTGCCCGCCGAGCGTGCGGATCGACGTGAGCTTGCCGGCCTTCGCCCAGCGCGTGACCGTCTTCGGGTCGACGCGGAACATGGTGGCGACCTCAGCCGGGGTCAGCAGCGGCTCGGCATCAGGGGTGCGAGCGGTCATGAGCGGCCTCCTCGGGAGAACCGAACCTTCTCGGTTCTTTCCTCTAAATTCTGCACCTTGACCCGCGTTGCCCGAAATGGCGGACGCGAGTCGAGTCGGTTATAGGACGAACGGCTTGTCCTCGGCACTACAACTACACCATCTGTCCAGCCGCGTCGGCCAAACCGATGGAATTGCCCTCCCAGGTGTTCATCAGCCGCGGAAGCCGATGGACCATGCCATAGCGGACAGTCACGCCCCTGTGACGATCAGTCACAGGACGATCAGGAGACACCAAACCCCCCAAAGTGCGTGCAATGCTGAGATTCCGCCCATGATGGAGCACAGCAGGACGGAGGAGTCCTCCCCGGACTCCTTGTCCTATTTTGGCATGAGGGTGGGCAAGCGGCGCAAGGGCCCCGTACGTGCGGTCCGTCACGCTTGACACGCTTGGGACTTACGCCCGGATCGGTCTCTACGTCCGATGTCGGATCGCGTTGACTCCTCCGGACGCCGACGAGGCGTCACCTCAGGGCGACGACAAAACCCCAAGACGGGCGTCAGGTCAAACGTCAGTTCGCGGACCGCAGGTCCCGCACGGACCGCCACCGCTCCACCAGCCGCGCGTAGGCAGCACCGGCCCGCACCCCGTCACCGCGCCGGAGCGCCGCGATGCCCTCGGCCACGTCCGCCGCGGAGTGGTCCTCCTCCAGCGCGCCCGCCGGCAGGGCGTGCACCAGCCCGCCGTAGTCGAGTTCGACCAGGGAGCGCGGGTGGAACTCCTCCAGCCAGCGCCCGATGTCGACCAGCCCGTCGATCAACGGCCCCTCGTCCACGGCGTCCTTCAGCGCCCGCAGCCCCCGGGCGACCCGGCGCCGGGCCTCGACCATGGGGGTGCGGTACCGCAGCACCGGGGCCTCGTCGGCCGTGCCCTTGAGGTACTCGCGCTCCTCGTCGGAGACCAGCACGAACCAGTTGATCGGTACCTGCCAGGTCGCGGTGCGGATCCAGGGCCGGGCGTCCGGGTGGTCGGTGAGCCAGCGCTCGTAGTCCCGCACCGCCTGGTGGCGGACCACCGGGGGCAGCAGCGCGTCCAGGACGGGCAACGGGAAGTCCTCGGCGAGCTCGCCCAGGGCCTGCCAGCCGCGCAGCCGGGTGCGCCACGGGCAGACGCAGATCACCCCGTCGACCTCCAGCACGAACGCGTCGTCGCTCTCGTGAACGGGGACGGGCACCGGAGGGGTGGGCACCAGGTCGGTCAGCGCCCGGCGGAGCTCGTCCTGGCAGGAGGGGTGATCGGGCCGGCGCGCATAGCGGGCCCAGTGGTCGCGTTCCGGCTCCGGAAAGGCGGCCAGGGGTTCGTAGACGCGCAGGTAGGTCGCGTAGGGGACGATCACCGAGGTCACCTTGGGCACGCCTGGTCCCTCCCCCGCGCACTGCGCCGAAAACCTTCGGACACGACACCTCCGCAGCCGGGAAATCCCAGCAAATCGTCGCACGGCGGTACTCCGGTCGGAGGTGATCCCGACCACGGTGCCGCCGAACCGCTCCACAGGCTCTAACCTCATGCTCACGACCCCCGCCGCCTCCCCGCTGCCACAAGCAAGGGGGGACCCCAGGGAGTCCCGTCCCACCCGCCGCTACTTACTCAGGAGTCACCACCGTGACCGACGTATCTGACGGCGTCCTGCACACCCTGTTCCGTTCGGACCAGGGGGGTCATGAGCAAGTCGTGCTCTGTCAGGACCGTGCCAGCGGCCTCAAGGCCGTCATCGCCATCCACTCCACCGCCCTGGGCCCCGCCCTGGGCGGCACGCGTTTCTACCCGTACGCCTCCGAGGAGGAGGCCGTCGCCGACGCACTGAACCTCGCGCGCGGCATGTCGTACAAGAACGCCATGGCCGGGCTCGGACACGGCGGTGGCAAGGCCGTGATCATCGGCGACCCGGAGCTGGTCAAGAGCGAGGAACTGCTTCTCGCCTACGGCCGCTTCGTGGCCTCCCTCGGCGGCCGGTACGTGACCGCGTGCGACGTCGGCACGTACGTCTCGGACATGGACGTCGTCTCGCGGGAGTGCCGCTGGACGACCGGCCGGTCCCCCGAGAACGGCGGCGCGGGCGACTCGTCCGTGCTCACCTCCTTCGGCGTCTACCAGGGCATGCGGGCCTCCGCCCAGCACCTGTGGGGTGACCCCTCGCTGCGGGACCGCAAGGTCGGTGTCGCCGGGGTCGGCAAGGTCGGCCACCATCTGGTGGACCACCTGCGCGCGGAGGGCGCCGAGGTCGTGATCACCGATGTGCGCGAGGAGGCGGTGCGCCGCGTCCTGGACACGCACCCGCAGGGCGTCACCGCCGTGGCCGACACCGGGGAGCTGATCCGGACCGAGGGTCTGGACATCTACGCCCCGTGCGCGCTCGGCGGCGCGCTGGACGACGACACCGTGCCCGTCCTGACCGCCAAGGTGGTCTGCGGCGCGGCCAACAACCAGCTCGCCCACCCGGGTGTGGAGAAGGACCTCGCCGACCGCGGGATCCTCTACGCGCCCGACTACGTGGTGAACGCGGGCGGGGTCATCCAGGTCGCCGACGAGCTCCACGGCTTCGACTTCGACCGGTGCAAGGAGAAGGCGTCGAAGATCTTCGACACCACACTCGCAATATTCGCACGTGCGAAGTCGGACGGGATTCCGCCGGCCGCCGCGGCCGACCGGATCGCCGAGCAGCGGATGGCGGAGGCGCGCGCGGCGCGGTGAGGAGTGCGCTCGGGCGACCGGGTGAGGCCGCCTCGCACAAGTGAGCGGTACCCGCCGGGAGGCAGTTGGAGAGAACTCTCACTTCTTCCGGCGGGTCGAGCGCCGATAAGTGGCTAAAATCGCGTTTGACCAGCGAGGACGAGGTCCCTCGGAGGCCGTGGGCGCGGGCCCGTCATGCGGGCGACGTACCGGATGGCCGCGGGCTCAGGTACCGTGGAAGCCACTACGGACCGGTCTCTCCGAGGAGAGCCCGTTCCGGACCATGAACGCGTGTCAAGACTCTGGGGCCGTCGAGCCCCGTCGTTGAGGGGGTCGAGCCATGGGGCGCGGCCGGGCCAAGGCCAAGCAGACGAAGGTCGCCCGCCAGCTGAAGTACAACAGCGGTGGGACGGACCTCACACGCCTGGCCGAGGAGCTGGGCGCATCGACATCGAGCACATCACCGACCAACGGTGATCATTTCGACGCCGATGAGCATGACGACGACCTGTACGCACGGTACGCCGACCTCTATGAGGACGACGGGCAGGACGAGGACGGCCAGTCCTCGCAGCAGCGTCGCGGCGCTTGACCTTGCACTGAGCAGCAGACCGGTCGGTGACGGAAGTCACCGGCCGGCTTCTGTGCTACCCGGGTCCGTGCTGCCCGCACACTCCGTGCGAGCAGCACGCCCGGGTGCTCAGGTCGCGTAGTCACTCACCAGGGCGGCGCCCGTCGGGCGGTCGCCGCGTTCGGTGATCTCACCGGCGACCCAGGCGTCCACGCCGCGGTCGCCCAGTGTCGCCAGGGCCACCTCGGTGGACTCCTGCGGCACGATCGCGATCATGCCGACGCCCATGTTCAGCGTCTTCTCCAGTTCCAGGCGTTCCACCGAACCGGTCCGGCCGACGAGGTCGAACACCGGGCCGGGCGTCCAGGTCGAGCGGTCGACCACCGCGTGCAGTCCGTCGGGCACGACCCGGGCCAGGTTCGCCGCGAGCCCTCCGCCGGTGACGTGGCTGAAGGCGTGCACCTCGGTGGTGCGCAGCAGCGCCAGGCAGTCCAGCGAGTAGATCTTGGTCGGCTCCAGCAGTTCCTCGCCGAGGGTGCGGCCGAACTCCTCGATACGGCTCTCCAGGTCCAGGCCGGCCTGGTTCAGCAGCACGTGCCGGACCAGGGAGTAGCCGTTGGAGTGCAGACCGGAGGCGGCCATCGCGATCACGGCGTCACCCGAACGGATGCGGTCGGGGCCGAGCAGCAGGTCGGCCTCCACCACGCCGGTGCCGGCGCCGGCGACGTCGAAGTCGTCCTCGCCCAGCAGGCCCGGGTGTTCGGCGGTCTCGCCGCCGACCAGCGCGCAGCCGGCCAGCACACACCCCTCGGCGATGCCCTTGACGATGGCGGCGACCCGCTCGGGGTGGACCTTGCCGACGCAGATGTAGTCGGTCATGAACAGCGGTTCGGCGCCGCACACGACGATGTCGTCCATCACCATGGCGACCAGGTCGTGGCCGATGGTGTCGTAGACGCCCATGCGGCGGGCGATGTCGACCTTGGTGCCCACGCCGTCGGTGGCGGAGGCCAGCAGGGGGCGCTCGAAGCGCTTCAGGGCGGAGGCGTCGAAGAGGCCGGCGAAACCACCGAGGCCGCCGAGGACCTCGGGGCGCTGGGCCTTCTTCACCCACTCCTTCATCAGGTCGACCGCGCGGTCGCCGGCTTCGATGTCGACGCCTGCGGCCGCGTAACTGGCGCCGCCCCCGGCAAGGGATGTCTCGGACATGGAGGTGAGAGCTTTCGTGTCGTACGGCAGGGCTTACGGGCGGCGGATCGCGTCGACCGCGGCCGGGGCGGCCGTGCCGGCGGCCAGTTCCGTCTCCAGCAGCTGCTTGCCGAGGAGCTCCGGGTCGGGCAGGTCCATCGGGTACTCGCCGTCGAAGCAGGCACGGCACAGGTTCGGCTTGGCGATGGTGGTCGCCTCGATCATGCCGTCGATGGAGATGTACGCCAGGGAGTCGGCGCCCAGGGAGGTGCCGATCTCGTCGATCGTCATGCCGTTGGCGATGAGCTCGGCGCGGGTGGCGAAGTCGATGCCGAAGAAGCAGGGCCACTTCACGGGCGGCGAGGAGATCCGGATGTGGACCTCGGCCGCACCCGCCTCGCGGAGCATACGGACGAGGGCGCGCTGGGTGTTGCCGCGGACGATCGAGTCGTCGACGACGACCAGCCGCTTGCCCTTGATCACTTCCTTGAGCGGATTCAGCTTCAAGCGAATCCCGAGCTGCCGGATCGTCTGCGACGGCTGGATGAAGGTGCGTCCGACGTAGGCGTTCTTCACCAGACCGGCCCCGAACGGAATGCCGGACGCCTCCGCGTAGCCGATGGCGGCGGGGGTGCCGGACTCCGGGGTCGGTATCACCAGGTCGGCCTCGGCGGGCGCCTCCGCGGCGAGGCGGCGGCCCATCTCGACGCGCGACAGGTAGACGTTCCGGCCGGCGATGTCGGTGTCCGGGCGGGCCAGGTAGACGTACTCGAAGACGCAGCCCTTGGGCTTTGCTTCAGCGAATCGCGAGCTGCGGAGGCCGTTCTCGTCGATGGCGACGAACTCGCCCGGCTCGATCTCCCGGACGAAGCTGGCGCCGCAGATGTCCAGGGCGGCGGACTCGGAGGCCACCACCCAGCCGCGCTCCAGCCGGCCGAGGACCAGCGGGCGGATGCCCTGTGGGTCACGGGCCGCGTAGAGCGTGCCCTCGTCCATGAAGACGAGGCTGAAGGCGCCCTTGACCAGGGGGAGGACGACGTGGGCGGCCTGCTCCACGGTCACCGGCTCGCCGTCGGCGGCGCGCTGGCCGGCCAGCAGGGCGGTGATCAGGTCCGTGTCGTTGGTGGCCGCCACCTTGGGGGCGCGGCCGTTCTCCTTGGGGAGCTCGGCGACCAGCTCGGCGAGTTCCGCCGTGTTGACCAGGTTGCCGTTGTGGCCGAGCGCGATCGATCCGTGCGCGGTGGCGCGGAACGTCGGCTGGGCGTTCTCCCACACCGAGGCACCGGTGGTCGAGTAGCGGGCGTGACCGACCGCGATGTGACCCTGGAGGGAACCGAGCGAGGTCTCGTCGAAGACCTGGGAGACCAGGCCCATGTCCTTGAAGACGAGGATCTGGGAGCCGTTGCTGACCGCGATACCCGCGGATTCCTGGCCCCGATGCTGGAGGGCGTAGAGCCCGAAGTACGTGAGCTTGGCGACCTCTTCGCCCGGAGCCCAGACACCGAAGACGCCGCAGGCGTCCTGGGGGCCCTTCTCTCCGGGGAGCAGGTCGTGGTTGAGTCGTCCGTCACCACGTGGCACGGAACCGAGTGTAGGCGAGGTCGACCACTGGTCCGAATTGGGGATGCCGGATCAGCGGTCGGTCACTTGGCGGCGAACGCGGGGACGTCCACGCCGTTGTCGCTGGTCAGCGTGAGATTGCGGTACTCGATCCGGTAGCCGACCCGGCTGTCGAACAGCCCCAGCACCGTCTTTTCGACGTCCATGAGTGAGTCTTCGCACATCATTCGGGTCGTGGCGGGCGTGCCGAGGGTGATATGGCCGTCGCGCACGGTGGCCTCGGCGCTCACGTTGTTGCATCCCGTGCTGCCGGAGACGGTGCCCTCCTCCCGGTCGAAGGTGAGGTGGGCCCGGCCGTCGGCGCCCGGGAGGACGACGGTCCACTGCGTGCCGTGCAGGGGTGCGTCCTCGGCCCGGCTGAGCCGGACGGACGTGCCGTCGTCACCGGTGAGCGTCAGCCGGCCCCCGCGTACGTCGGTGCCGAGCGCGCCGCCCTCCAGCACCGCGGCGAGCCGGCTCTCGAACTCCATCAGCGGCTCGGGGCACGCCATGGCGGTCGACTCGGCGCCGGAGAACCGGACCCGGTCGCCCTCGAAGGCAGCCTCGCCCCGGAACCGGTTGCAGCCGTAGTTGCCCTCGGCCTTACCGCCGTCGTCGATGGTCAGGTGGGCGTCGGAGGGTGCGCGCAGGGTGCTGCCGTCGTCCGTCACGCTGTCGACGCTCCAGCGGACGCCGGTCACCGGCGGCGCCGCCCGTCCCGCTGCCGCCCCCGTCCGCCCGCTCGCCGCCGCAGGCGGCCGCGAACGGCACGAGCACGGTGACGGCGGCCGCCCCGAGCAGTCGGTTCCTGTACCTCTGTGTGTACATGCCGGTTCGACGGGGGCCGGGAGGGATCGGTTCCCCTTGTCCCGCTCGCTCCGGCCGCTCCAGGTGGTCCGGGGGCTCCGAGAGCTGCCGTCCCGGCTCACGCCAGCAACGGCAGGTACGGCGAGAGGTCCGCGCGCTCCCCGCTCGCGTGGACCGCGCCGGCCGACACCGCCTCCGCCCAGGCCGTCCGGCCGGTGGCCAGCCGGATCCAGGTCAGCGGGTCGGTCTCGACGACGTGGGGCGGGGTGCCCCGGGTGTGCCGGGGGCCCGCCACGCACTGCACCACCGCGTGGGGCGGGATCCGCACCTCGGTCGACCCGCCGGGGGCCTCGGCGGCGAGCGTGTCGGCCAGCAGCCGGGTGGCGGTCGCAAGGGCCTGACGGTCGTACGGGAGGCCGAGGCCCGGCACGGCATCGTTGAGGTCGTCGGTGTGCACGACGAGCTCCACGGTGCGGGTGACCAGGTAGTCCGCCAGCGGCAGCGCCCCGGCGCCGGTGGGCAGGAGCCGGGAGCCCGGGTGGGCGTCTAGGTCGGCGGTGAAGCGCTCCTCCGCCCCGGCGAGGTACGCCTCCAGGTCGTGGTGTTCGGCGGCCAGGGCCCGGGCGGTGCCGGCGATGGCGTCCGCGTCGGCGGCGATCGCGGACGGCCAGTCGAGCAGCCGCCCGTCCTGGCGCGCGGGCTCCGGCTCGGCCAGCAGCCGTCCCACGGCCGTCAGTACCGCCCCGATGTGCACGACGAGCTCCCGCACGGTCCAGTCACCGAGCCGGGTGGGCCGTTCCAGCTGGTCCGGGGCGAGGGTGCGGACCCCCGACCGCACGGCCGCGAACTGGGCCAGGACGGCGGCACGGGTCTTGGCGGGGTCGTAGGAGCGGGGGCGTTTCCTGGCCGGTGGCATGGCGGAAGCCTACGGGCGGGCGCCGACAGGCCGAGCCGGGACCTCGAAGACCTCGTTGTTGCGGGGGACGCCGATGCCGCGCCAGGTGAACGGTATACCGCGCGCGGTGTCCGGGTCGGGTCCGTCCTGGAGCTGGAAGTGCAGGTGGGGCTCGGTGGAGTTGCCGGAGTTGCCGCAGCGGGCGACGACCTGGCCCGCGCGCACCGTGTCCCCCTCGCGGACGGCCAGGGAGCCGCGGCGCAGGTGCGCGTAGGCGGCGTAGGTGCCGTCCCCGAGGTCCAGCACCAGGTGGTTGCCCAGGATCCTGCGGACCCCCGCCATCTCGCGCACCGAGCCCTCGATCAGCATCAGGTACAGCAGGGCGGGCAGGGAGCTGCGGCTGCGGTGGTCGCGCTGGGTGCCGTGCGCGCGGACGACCGTGGCGTCGGCCACGGCGAGCAGCGGGCTGCCGAACGCCGGGTACTCCCCGGGGCGGCGGCTGAGCGGCCACAGCGCGGAGAAGCCGGGGCGGGCGCCCGGCTCCGGTTCGGCGAGGACGTCGATGGCGTAGGTCTGGCCGTAGGCGTGGACGCCGTGGCTCGGGGTGCGGTCGGCCGGGCTGTTCAGCGCGGACCAGCGGCCGGTCACGGGCGGGTCCACCTCGACGGGCGGCCGGGCCGCGCCGGGCGCGTCGGGTGTGCCGCCCCACCGGTTGACCACGGTGATCAGGAGATACGCCAGGGCCAGCGGGAGGAAGTTCCACCAGACCGGGTGGTCCCAGCCCAGGACGACGTGGGCCGCCACCAGGGCGACGAAGCCCAGGAGCAGGCAGCGGAAGACGGTCATGGCGATCTTGCGTGCGGACATGGTGCCCCCGGTCTCGTCGATGGTGCGGTGGTCGCGGGCCGGTCAGGGACGGGCCGCCGACAGCGCCACCAGCAGCGGGACGACCCGGCCCGGCGGGACCTCGTGGCGTCCCCGGCCGGTGGTGTGCAGCCAGCCGGCGGCCGTCAGCTGGCGCAGGTGGTGGTAGATCTGGCCGGTCGTGCCGACGCCGTCCAGTTCGGCCAGCTCGGCGGCGGTGCGGCGGCCGCCCGCTATCTCGCGGAGCAGCCGGAGCCGGACCGGGTGGCCGAGCGCGGCGAAGGACTCGGCCGCATCCGGCCACTCGTAGGTGAGCAGCTCCGAGGTGAGCGCGCCGTGCTGCCAGTCGTACCGCTCGCCGGTCGGCAGCCGCACCGCGCCCGTGAACAGCACGCCTCCGTCGGCGGCCTTCAGCTCGGCGAGCTGCTCCTTGAGCCCTTCCAGGGCCCAGAAGTCGCCCTCCCCCATCCCGGGAGCCGTGCGGTCGGCAGATTCGAGCGCCGCGATACGGCGCTCCAGCTCGGTCATGCGCTCTTCCAGTTCCACAGCTTCGAGATTACGTAACTACGTAATCTCACGCAAGAGGCTGTGCACACCTGTGGACAGACGCCGGGCAACCGCCCCGGCCCGGCGTCCGGACACGACGAAGCCCCCGCCGGAAAGGGCGGGGGCTTCGTACGGCACGGGTACCGCGGCTCAGGCCAGCAGCGCCGGGATCGTCGCCTCGTGGGTCTCGCGGAGCTCGGCCAGGGTCAGCGCGAACTGGCCCTGCACCTCCACCGTGTCGCCGTCGACGACACCGATGCGGGTGGTGGGCAGGCCGCGGGCGCCGCACATGTCGGTGAAGCGCAGCTCCTCCGAGCGCGGGACGGCGACGATCGCGCGGCCGGCCGACTCGGAGAACAGGAAGGTGAAGGCGTCCAGGCCGTCCGGGACGATCAGACGCGCGCCCTTCCCGCCCAGCAGCGCCGACTCGACGACCGCCTGGATCAGACCGCCGTCGGACAGGTCGTGCGCGGCGTCGATCATGCCGTCGCGGGAGGCGGAGATCAGGATCTCGGCGAGCAGGCGCTCCCGCTCCAGGTCGACCGCCGGGGGCAGGCCGCCGAGGTGGTCGTGGACGACCTGGGACCAGGCCGAGCCGCCGAACTCCTCGCGGGTGTCGCCGAGGAGGTGGATGAGCTGGCCCTCCTCGCGGAAGGCGGCCGGGGTGCGGCGGGCCACGTCGTCGATGACGCCGAGGACGGCGACCACCGGGGTCGGGTGGATGGCGGCCTCGCCGGTCTGGTTGTAGAGCGAGACGTTGCCGCCGGTCACCGGGGTGCCGAGCTGCCGGCAGCCGTCCGCCAGACCGCGTACCGCCTCGGCGAACTGCCACATGACCGCCGGGTCCTCGGGCGAGCCGAAGTTCAGGCAGTCGGAGACGGCGAGCGGCTTGGCGCCGGTCGTCGCCACATTGCGGTAGGCCTCGGCGAGGGCCAGCTGGGCGCCCGTGTACGGGTCCAGCTTGGCGTAGCGGCCGTTGCCGTCGGTGGCGATGGCGACGCCGAGCCCGGTCTCCTCGTCGACGCGGATCATGCCGGAGTCCTCCGGCATCGCCAGCACGGTGTTGCCCTGCACGAAGTGGTCGTACTGCTGGGTGATCCACTGCTTCGACGCCTGGTTCGGCGAACCGACCAGCTTCAGGACCTGGTCCTTCAGCTCCTCGCCGGTCTCCGGGCGGGGCAGCTTGTTCGCGTCGTCGGCCTGGAGCGCGTCCTGCCACTCGGGGCGGGCGTAGGGGCGCTCGTAGACCGGGCCGTCGTGGGCGACGGTGCGCGGGTCGACGTCGACGATCTTGCCGCCGTGCCAGTAGATCTCCAGGCGGTCGCCGTCGGTCACCTCACCGATGACGGTGGCGATGACGTCCCACTTCTCGCAGATCTCCAGGAACCGGTCGACCTTGCCGGGCTCCACGACCGCGCACATGCGCTCCTGCGACTCGCTCATGAGGATCTCCTCGGGCGAGAGCGTGGAGTCGCGCAGCGGGACGTCGTCGAGGGTGACGCGCATGCCGCCGGAGCCGTTGGAGGCCAGTTCGGAGGTGGCGCAGGACAGGCCGGCCGCGCCGAGGTCCTGGATGCCGACGACCAGCTTCTCCTGGAACGCCTCCAGGGTGCACTCGATGAGCAGCTTCTCCTGGAAGGGGTCGCCGACCTGGACGGCGGGCCGCTTCGACGGCTTCGCGTCGTCGAAGGTCTCGGAGGCGAGGATCGAGGCGCCGCCGATGCCGTCGCCGCCGGTGCGGGCGCCGTAGAGGATGACCTTGTTACCGGCGCCGGACGCCTTGGCGAGGTGGATGTCCTCGTGCCGCATGACGCCGATCGCGCCGGCGTTGACCAGCGGGTTGCCCTGGTAGCAGGCGTCGAAGACGACCTCGCCGCCGATGTTGGGCAGGCCCAGGCAGTTGCCGTAGCCGCCGATGCCGGCCACGACGCCGGGCAGCACGCGCTTGGTGTCCGGGTGGTCCGCGGCGCCGAAGCGCAGCGGGTCCACGACGGCGACCGGGCGGGCGCCCATCGCGATGATGTCGCGGACGATGCCGCCGACACCCGTGGCCGCGCCCTGGTAGGGCTCGACGTAGGAGGGGTGGTTGTGGGACTCGACCTTGAAGGTGACCGCGTAGCCCTGGCCGACGTCGACCACGCCGGCGTTCTCGCCGATGCCGACGAGCATGGCGTCGGACTCGGGGGCCTTCTCGCCGAACTGGCGCAGGTGGACCTTGCTGCTCTTGTACGAGCAGTGCTCGGACCACATCACCGAGTACATGGCCAGCTCCGCGCCGGTCGGGCGGCGGCCGAGGATCTCGACGATCCGCTCGAACTCGTCCTTCTTCAGGCCCAGCTCGGCCCAGGGCAGCTCGACGTCGGGGGTCGCGGCCGCGTGTTCGACCGTGTCCAGAGGCGATCGGCTCATGCGTTGACCAGCTTCTTGAGGATCGAGGTGAAGAACGGCAGGCCGTCGGTACGGCCCGTACCGATCAGCGGCTCGACGGCGTGCTCGGGGTGCGGCATGAGGCCGACGACGTTGCCCGCGGCGTTGGTGATGCCGGCGATGTCGTTGAGCGAGCCGTTGGGATTGAAGTCCATGTAGCGGAAGGCCACGCGGCCCTCGGCCTCCAGCTCGTCCAGCGTCCGCCGGTCGGCCACGTAGCGGCCGTCCATGTTCTTCAGCGGGATGTGGATCTCCTGGCCGGCCGTGTAGTCGGCGGTCCAGGCGGTGTCCGCGTTCTCCACCCGCAGCTTCTGGTCGCGGCAGATGAAGTGCAGGTGGTCGTTGCCGAGCATGCCGCCGGGCAGCAGGTGGGCCTCGGTGAGGATCTGGAAGCCGTTGCAGATGCCGAGGACGGGCAGGCCCGCCTTCGCCTGCTCGATGACGGTGTCCATGACCGGCGAGAAACGGGCGATGGCCCCGGCCCGCAGGTAGTCGCCGTAGGAGAACCCGCCGCACAGCACCACGGCGTCGACCTGCTTGAGGTCCTTGTCCTTGTGCCAGAGCGCCACCGGTTCGGCGCCGGCCAGACGGATCGCGCGCCGGCTGTCCCGGTCGTCGAGACTGCCGGGGAAAGTGACGACGCCAATACGAGCGGTCACTTCACGGCCTCCGCGACTTCCTCGACCCGGACGGTGAAGTCCTCGATCACGGTGTTGGCGAGGAAGGATTCCGCAAGATCGTGGATGCGGGCGAGCGCGGCCTCGTCGACCGGCCCGTCAACTTCCAGTTCGAATCGCTTTCCCTGACGGACGTCCGAGATCCCTTCGAATCCCAGGCGCGGCAGTGCGCGCTGCACCGCCTGGCCCTGGGGGTCGAGGATCTCCGGCTTGAGCATGACGTCGACTACGACGCGTGCCACTGGCACTCCCGGTGTGTGGTGCTGAGCAGGTTCCTTCAGACTACCCGTACAAAATTTCTACGCGGGTAGAGTTGGAGGAATCTACGTGACCCCGATCACGATTCGGCATCGCGGGGAGACAGCATGGAAAAGATCCGGGAAAGATCCGCCTTCTCTCCCCCGACGCTATTGCGCGCCGGACACGCGGGCAGATTTAGTCGGGCTTCACAATGCATTGCCCGGCGCTGTACAAATGAATTGTCATTAGCGGATGCTTTGCCCTATTACAGGGCCGACAGTCGACATCCCGGTGACGTCCCGGCACGTCATCTGCGACGTCATGGACGGACATCGGCCGAAGATGTCGCACGAAGGGACCGATATTCGTGGCGCAGAAGGTCGTGGTCACTCTCTTTGACGACATCGACGGCTCGGAAGCGGCGGAGACGATCGCCTTCGGACTGGACGGCACGTCCTACGAGATCGACCTGAACGAAGCAAATGCCGGCGAACTGCGCAGGGCGCTCGCGCCCTACGTCGAGGCCGGCCGCAAGCGCTCCCGCTCCGGCAGGGCGTACCGGCAGACCGAGGTCGCCCCCGACCCGGCCGCCGTACGGGCCTGGGCCCAGGCGAACCGCATGGAGGTCCCCGCCCGCGGCCGCATCCCCAAGCGGGTCTACGAGGCGTTCGCCGCCGCCCGCTGACCGGGCCGCGCACCGCGGGAGCACACCGACCGCGTGCCGCCCCGAGCCCCGCGACACCCGCGCGGGACGTCCCGGGACCGCTCCGGCACGCAGCCGCCCGCCCGCCCCGACGGCCGGTCAGCGGGGGCCCGCGTCAACCGACTTGCGGAGCACCCCTGGTGATCAGCTAGAGTCTGAGACACGCCGCCGGGCAGGACCGCGATGGTCCGGCTCACGGAGTACATGCGGGTGTAGTTCAGTAGTAGAACATCCCCCTTCCAGGGGGAAGGCGCAGTGTGCAATTCCTGTCACCCGCTCTGCACCGCCCACCAAGCATCCTTGTGGATCAGGTAGGCTGGTGCTCGCACCGACCGGTGAAAGCTGGTCGGGGGCAATGCGGACGTAGCTCAGTTGGTAGAGCGCAACCTTGCCAAGGTTGAGGTCGCGAGTTCGAACCTCGTCGTCCGCTCCATGAGGAGAGCCCCGGTCCCCAGGGACCGGGGCTTTCTCGTGCGCGCGGTACCGGCCGCCCCCGACGGGATCCGGCCCCTGACATTTGTCATGCCGACCCGTGACACCCCGCACTGTCATGCGCCCGACCAGGCGGTGAGGATGGGGGCATGTCAGGTAACGAGCACGACGAGCACGTGATCGAGGTCACCGGCCTGCGACGGGTGTACAGCGACGGGTTCGAGGCGGTGCGCGGGATCGACTTCTCCGTGCGCCGCGGGGAAGTCTTCGCACTGCTGGGCACCAACGGTGCCGGCAAGACCTCCACCGTCGAACTGCTGGAGGGTCTCTCCGCACCGGCCGACGGCCGGATCCGCATCCTCGGGCACGACCCGTACACCGAACGGGCCGCGGTCCGCCCCCGCACCGGCGTCATGCTCCAGGAGGGCGGCTTCCCGTCGGAACTGACCGTCGGGGAGACCGCACGCATGTGGGCCGGCTGCGTCAGCGGGGCCCGCCCCGTGGCCGAGGCTCTCGCCCAGGTCGGCCTGGAGGGCAAGACCGCCGTGCGGGTCAAGCAGCTCTCCGGCGGCGAACGGCGCCGCCTGGACCTCGCGCTCGCCCTGCTCGGGGACCCCGAGGTGCTCTTCCTGGACGAGCCCACCACCGGACTGGACGCCGAAGGCCGCCAGGCCACCTGGGAGTTGGTACGCGCCCTGCGCGACCGCGGCACCACCGTGCTCCTCACCACGCACTACCTGGAGGAGGCGGAGAACCTCGCCGACCGCCTCGCGATCCTGCACCAGGGACGCATCGCCGCCGCCGGCACCCCGGCCGAGGTGACCGCCGCCCAGCCGTCCCGGATCTCCTTCGAACTGCCCGAGGGCTACTTCGTCGGTGACCTGCCCCCGCTCGACGAACTCGGCGTCACCGCGCACGAGACCGACGGCCGCATCGTCCGGCTGCGCACCCGCGAACTCCAGCGGACGGCCACCGCCCTCCTGGTGTGGGCCGACCGCGCCGGGGTCGAACTGCGCCGCCTGGACGTGCGGTCGGCCTCCCTGGAGGAGGCGTTCCTCGGCATCGCGAAGGGGGCCGCCGAAGGCCCCGACCTCGCGGGGACCAGCACGACGAAGGAGTTCGCGGCATGAGCGGCACCCCGGCCACCGCCACCCCCCAGGCCGCCCCCGCGCGGCCCCTGACCACCCCGGCGGGCCGGATGGCCGCACTCGCCCGCGCCGAGCTCACCATGTACGGGCGCAGCAAGGGCACCCTGTTCGCCGCCCTGTTCGTGCCCCTGCTGCTCCCGCTCAGCGTGGCCCAGGCGGCCGACGAGATGGACCTCAAGGGCGCCGGGCTGACCCTGGGCACCGTGGTGCTGCCCGCCGCGATCGGCTTCGCCCTGCTGTTCGCGGTGTACTCGGCGCTCGTCGGCATCTTCGTCACCCGGCGCGAGGAACTCGTCCTCAAGCGACTGCGCACCGGGGAACTGCGGGACGCCGAGATCCTCGCCGGCTCGGCCCTGCCGGCCGCCGCCACGGGGCTCCTGCAGAGCCTTCTGCTGATGACCGGCTGCGCCCTGCTGCTGGACATGTCCGCCCCGTCCGCGCCGCACCTGATCGTCGCCGGCCTGCTGTTCGGGCTGGTGATCTGCGTCGCCCTCGGCGCGGTCACCGCCGCCTTCACCCGCACCACGGAGAGCGCCCAGGTCACCCCGATGCCGCTGCTGATCGTCTCGATGCTCGGCTCCGGCATGACCGTGCCCCTGGAGGTGCTGCCCGACCGGATCGCCACGTTCTGCGAGCTGCTGCCGCTGACCCCGGTCGTCACCCTCGTCCGGGGCGGCTGGAGCGGCGACCTGTCGGCGTCCGACTCGCTGACCGCCCTGGTGACCGCGGTGGCCTGGACCGCCCTGTCGGTGTTTGCTGTACGGCGGTGGTTCCGCTGGGAGCCACGACGCTGATCGACGGCGCCGAGCGGCGGAAGCGGGGCGGGCGGAGCATGCGCAGGCCGGGCGGCTGGTGGCGGCGCAAGAGCACACCGGCGAAGGTGGAGACCTACACCCGGTGGTCGTACCACTTCTTCGGGCTCATCGAGATCGCCACCGTCGTGCTGGCCACCGCCGGTATGGCCGGCCCAGCGGCCTCGGCCGTGTTCCTGCCCGCCGTGTGCGCGCACGCCGCCCTGAGCATGCTGACCGCCTCGCGGGCCCTGGACTGGCTCCGTGGCCGCCGCGGTCGGCCGGTGCCGCTGATGTGGGCGCTGGGCGCGCTGTCCGCCGCGGTGGCGGCCGGCGCCCTGGCGCTCACCGCCACCGAGCCACGCGGTTCGGACATCGCGGGAGCCGGCGTCTCGATGGCCGGCACCGTGCTGATCTTCGGCACGGCGGCCCTCGCCCTCGGCATGCGCGAGCGGCGCAAGGTGGGGGCGCTCGTCGCCGGCTTCGGCCTGGGCACCGGCTGCGTGGCGGTGTTGCTCGGCATGCCCGCCGCAGCCGCCTTCTTCACGGCCCTGTGGATCCTCGTCGGTGCCGCACTCCTCGCCTTCACCTCGATGTTCTCCGCCTGGCTGCTGAACTCCGTGTTCGAACTCGACGAGGCCCGCGAGACCAGGGCCCGGCTGGCCGTCGCCGAGGAACGGCTGCGGTTCGGCCGGGACCTGCACGACGTGATCGGACGGAACCTGGCCGTGATGGCCCTCAAGAGCGAGCTCGCCGTCCAGCTCGCCCGGCGCGAACGGCCCGAGGCGGTGGAGCAGATGATCGAGGTGCAGCGCATCGCCCAGGAGTCCCAGCGGGAGGTCCGCGACGTCGTGCGCGGCTACCGGGAGGCCGACCTGGAGGCGGAACTCGCCGGTGCGCGCGGGGTGCTCGCCGCCGCGGGCATCGACTGCGAGGTGACCGGCCGCCCCGCCGGACTGCCGCCGCGGGTGCAGTCGGCGCTCGGCTGGGTGGTGCGGGAGGCGACCACGAACGTGCTGCGGCACGGCGATGCGGCCTGGTGTGCGGTGACGGTACGGACGGTGGAGGGACGCGTGGTGCTGACGGTGGAGAACGACGGGGCCGGGCGGGGCAGCGGGGCCGGAGGGGGGGACGGGGGCGACCCGGCGGCCGGCGGCTCCGACGGGACCGTCCGGGCTCCGCTCTCCGGCGGCTCCGGGCTGGCCGGGCTCCGGGAACGGCTGGCCGCGGTGGGCGGCCGGCTGGAGGCGGGCCGGGTGGGCAAGGACCGGTTCCGGCTGACCGCCGAGGTGCCGCTCGCCGGCGACGGGCCCGTGGGGGAGGCTGCCTCGTGACGCAGGCCGTACGGGTGCTGCTCGCCGACGACGAGCACCTGATCCGCGGCGCGCTGGCCGCCCTGCTCGCCCTGGAGGACGACCTCAGGGTGGTCGCCGAGGCGGCCACCGGCCCCGAGGCGCTGGCCATGGCGCGGGCGCACACCCCCGACGTCGCCGTGCTGGACCTCCAGATGCCCGGCGCCGACGGTGTGAAGGTCGCCACATCCCTGCGCACGGAGGTGCCCGGCTGCCGGGTGCTGATCGTGACCGGCCACGGCCGGCCCGGTCACCTCAAGCGGGCGCTCGCGGCGGGGGTGCGCGGTTTCGTCCCCAAGACCGTCAGCGCCCAGCGGCTCGCCGAGATCATCCGCACCGTGCACGCGGGAAACCGTTACGTGGATCCCGAGTTGGCCGCCGACGCGATCGCCGCCGGCGACTCCCCGCTGACCGTGCGTGAGGCGGAGGTCCTGGAACTGGCCGCCGACGGGGCACCGGTCGCGGAGATCGCGGAGCGGGCCGCGCTGTCCCAGGGGACGGTGCGCAACTACCTGTCGTCGGCCGCGACCAAGCTGGGGGCGGAGAACCGGCACGCGGCGGTGCGCCTCGCGCGCGAGCGCGGTTGGGTATAGTTGCTTCCGCGCCACGGCGCACGCGGACGTAGCTCAGTTGGTAGAGCGCAACCTTGCCAAGGTTGAGGTCGCGAGTTCGAACCTCGTCGTCCGCTCCGCATCCGAAGGCCCCGGTCACCGACCGGGGCCTTCGCCGTTCCCGGCGCTTCCCTCAGTCCCAGTCCACGCCGGTGAGACGCTCGTACGCCTCCACGTACTTGGCGCGGGTCGCCTCCACGACGTGCCGCGGCAGCGGCGGCGGGGGCTGCTCGGCCGCACGGTCCCAGCCGGACTCGGCGGAGGTCAGCCAGTCCCGCACGTACTGCTTGTCGTACGACGGCTGCGCCCGGCCCGGCTCCCACTGGTCGGCCGGCCAGAAGCGGGAGGAGTCCGGGGTGAGCACCTCGTCGGCGACCACCAGGGTGTCGCCGTCGAAGCCGAACTCGAACTTGGTGTCCGCGAGGACGATGCCCCGCTCGCGGGCGATGTCCCGGGCGCGGGAGTACGCCGCGAGGGTCGCCTGGCGCAGCCGGGCGGCGGTGTCGGCGCCGACCTGGCGGGCGACCTCCTCGTAGGAGACGTTCTCGTCGTGCTCGCCGACGGCGGCCTTGGTGGCCGGGGTGAAGATCGGGGCGGGCAGCTCCGAGCCGTCCACCAGGCCCTCGGGGAGGGCGAGACCGCAGACGGTGCGGGTCTGCCGGTACTCGGCCAGGCCGGAGCCGGTCAGATAGCCGCGGGCCACGCACTCCACGGGGACCATGCGCAGGGACTTGCAGACGAGGGTGCGGCCAGCCCAGTCCGCGGGGGCGCCCTCGGGCGGCTCCGTGCTCAGCACGTGGTGCGGGACCAGGTCCGAGAGCCGGTCGAACCACCACAGGGACAGCTGGGTGAGGATCCGGCCCTTGTCGGGGATCTCGGTGGGCAGCACCCAGTCGTAGGCGGAGATGCGGTCGCTGGCGACCATCACGAGGTCGCCCGCCTCGTCGCGGTACAGCTCGCGCACCTTGCCGGTGTGCAGATGCACCAGACCGGGAACCTGGGTCGGCTCGGGCTTTTCTACGAATCCGGACACGGTTCCTCCCCGTGGTTCTGTCCTATGGCTCGATTCTCCCGTATGCGGGGATCGGTTCCGGCCGCGGGTGGCGGGGGGCGGCGGGGGCGGCCGGCCGGGGAGGGGAGGCGGGCCCGTTCCGTTCCGGGGTCCGGGCCCGTCGGCGTGCCCGGGCGGGCCCGTCGGCGTGCCCGGGCGGGCCCGTCGGCTGGGAGGGCGCGCCCGTCCCTCGTCAGTCGCGCTTGCAGATCCGGTCGAGGAGGTTGGCGGTGGCCCGCTGGATACGGGGGTCGACGTGGCCGGGGCGGTCCAGGGCCGGCGACCAGGCGGAGGTGCCGGAGGCGAACACCCAGGCGCCGGACGGTGCGCGGTACAGCGAGGTGTCCTGGTGCCGCCGTGCCCCCTCGCCGTCGGTGTACGGGGAGTGGGCGAGCAGCACCCGCTCGTCGTGGGCGGGCAGCGGGGCGCGCGGGAAGTAGCGGTCGGCCTCGCCCGCGACCAGCCCGTCCACCGGGTCGCCGTCCCCGGCGCCGGTCGCCTCCCACAGCCAGTGGTCCGCGTTGCGCACGATCAGCGGCTGCGGTTCCGGCACGGGGCCCCCGTACTGGATGCCGAGCAGGTGCTGCTCCGCGCGGTCGTTCTCCCGCCACAGCACCGGCTTGCCCGGCCCGCGGCGTTTGCGGCTGGTCAGCAGGCGGTCGGGGACCCCGGACGGCGAGGGGCCGAGCTCGACCTGCCGGTACAGGGTGCCCGCCGAGAGGAACACCAGGGAGGTGCCCTGCTCGCGGGCGGCCTCCGCGGCTGCGCGCATCGGCTTCGACCAGTACGCGTCGTGGCCGGGGAAGATCAGGCCCCGGTGGCGGGTCGGGTCGACGCGGCCGGCGTGCAGGTCGCGGGCGTCGGCGTAGGCGAGGTCGTAGCCGTAGCGCTCGGCCCAGCGGATGACGTCGTAGGCGTGGCCGATGTGCGGCGGGAAGCCGTCGCCCGCGTAGGGGCGGTCGAAGGAGACGGTGGTCGCGGCGTCGGCCTCGCCGAGGAGCCGGCCGTCCTCGTCCCAGGCGTGGTGGAAGCTGGCGCCGGTGCGGCCGTCCTCGGGGTAGAGGTTGAACGCCTGCCAGGTCACGTCGGGCAGGACGAGGAGCAGGTCGGCCGGCCGGTCGTCGCGGACCGTGAAGGGGATGTGCGAGCGGTAGCCGTCGGCGGTGGTAAGCACGGCCACGTACGCGCCGACGCTCCAGTACGACGGGACCTGGAGCCGCCAGGACAGCCACCAGTGGTGGCAGGAGACGGTGCGGTCGGCGGTCAGCGGCGGGGGCTGCACGATGCCCGACAGGCGGGGGCTCGACGTGATCTTGGTGCCGCCGTGGCCGTTGTAGTGGCCGATGCGGTAGACGTCGACGCCGAACTCCTGGGGCGGGTCGACGGTGATGTGGAAGTCGATCGCCTCGCCGGGTGCGACCCCGCCGGCCGACGCGAAGCCCTTGATCTGCCGGTGCACGTCGTCGGCCACCCGGGGGCCGAGGGTGCCCGGGCCTGCGGTGCGGGTGCTGTCGCCGCCGGGTCCGGCCGCCGGGGGCGCCAGGTACCAGGGGACGGCACGGCCGGTGTCGCCGTCGTGCCGCTCACCCCCGCGTAACCACGGGAGGGGGCCGGGATGGCTTCCGGCGAAGGGGGCGCCGACGGCGTGTGCCCCGGCACCCGGTTTCCGGCGGTTCCGATCCGCACTCATGGTGGCTCCCCTCCTCGCGCACCCGGCCCGCCCTGTATGTGCTTGTCGTATGTCGCAAGCTCTGCCAACGAGCGTGTGAACGGTCCCAGCACATCACATAACGCACGCACCCCGTCACCGGTCGTTGTGAATTGACCGAAAGCGGAAGGGTCAGCTCCGGGGCGTGGGGTGGTGTGCGGGGCGCGACCGGGGTGGTGCGGCGCGGCGGTGCGCGGACGCCGGCGGCGGCCGAGGGGCGGATGCGGCGCGGTACGACGGGTCCGGGCCGCCGTTCAGACGAGGCGCACCGGCTTCTCCGGCCGGATGCCCTGCCTGGCCAGCCAGTCCCGGAGCGGGGTGGGGTCGCCGTCCTCGATCAGGCTCAAAACATAGTCCGACAGGTCCGCGCTCCGCGCCCCGCCGACGAGCAGGACCGGTCCGTCGAGCCAGTCCAGGCCGGGGGCCGCGCCCGCGGTGTCCATCGCCGCGCAGCAGACCATCGCCGTGAGGTGGTCGGAGAGGAGTTCGCGGGCGGTGCGCGGGGGCTGGAGCGGGAACAGGGGCAGGGCCCCGTCGTCCCAGGAGGAGGCGGAGTCGGACGGGCCGGTGCCGGCGGGGGTGACGGCGGCGGTCCCCGTCGGGGCGGCGGAGGCGGTGGCGGCCGCCCGCGCGGTGGTCACGGCGGCTTCCTCGCGGGCCAGTTCGGCGCTGAGCCGGGCGGCCAGGGCCGCGCTGCGTTCGGTGGTACCGGAGAGGTCGTCGTCGTCGGCGTCGGTGTCGGTGTCGGTGTCGTCCGTGACGCGCTCCGGCGGGGCGGGCGGGCGGTCCGGCGGCCCTGCCGGGCCCGGCGGCGCGGGGCGGGGGACCGTCAGGTGGTCCAGGACGCGGGAGAGGGTCGGGCCGTCGGGGCCGGGGGATCCACCCCCGGTGGCGAGACGCACGCCGAGCGCGTCCAGCACCCGGTGGAGGCGGGCCGCGTCGGTGCGCCACTTGCGGTCCACCACCTCCTCCGGATAGTCGCTCCAGTGGACCGGCGACCAGTCCGGTCCGGTCTCGGCGGGGCCGCCGTGGAAGAGGCGGGCGGCGAGCAGGGAGACGGCTTCGTCGACCGCGCCCGGCTCCTCCAGCAGATCGCAGGCGGGGCGCTCACCGAGGCGGGAGGCGAACCCCTCCGCCAGGCGGTCCCGGCGGGACAGTTCGGTCAGCGCGGCCACCACGCCGGCACTGAGATGGCACGGCCAGCGGCCCATCCGCCAGGCGGGCAGCGCGACCCGGGTGAGCAGCCGGTCCCAGCCCGCGTAGGCCAGCCCCACCTGCTCCTGGGCGACGATCCGCAGCCCGTAGTCGACGGCCTGCGCGCGCTCGGCGGCGGCCGCGGCCACGCCGCGCTCCATCTCGGTGGCATGCACCCGGCAGCCGCGCAGCAGGGCCCGCGCCACCCAGGCGACACCGGCCAGCGATCCGCGGAACACCGGGCCGCGGTGCGGTGCCGAGGTGACGGCGACGGCGGCGTCGAGCCCGCGCACGAAGCGGCGGGCGGCGGCTATGTCCGGGTGCGCGGACGGTCCCGTACCGGCGACGACCGGCGCGAGCACCGCGCGCAGTTCCCCCACCCGCATCCACCACAGGAACGGCGAGCCGATGACCAGCACGGGTGCCGTACCCGACCGGTGCGCCGGATACCGGCCCGCGCCGGCTATGTCGTCGTGCTCCTCGGCGGGCGGCAGACCGTGGGCCCGGTGCGTGCGGTCCTCCAGCCAGCTGTCGCAGTCCGGGGTGAGCGCTATCGCGGACGGGGCGGGCACGCCCAGCCGGTCCGCCAGGTCACGCACCATCCGGTACAGGTCCGGGGCGGCGTCCTCAGGGACCGGGACCGTGGGGCTCATGGCGGGGCGGGCACGGGCGACCAGCAGGGCCACACCGGCGGCGGCGATCAGGGCGAGCACCGCGACGGGGACGAGCACCAGCCGGGCGGCGTCCCAGCCCGGACCCACGAAATGGGCGGTGGAACCACCGGCCAGGAGGATCACCGCGGCGGCGGCCGGAAGGAGCGCGAGGGCCAGGGCCCGGCCGCGCACCCGCAGCACGGCGACGGCCCGGGAACGCGCGGCCTGCGCCCCCGCCTCCACACCCATCCCGCTTCCGCTCATGGTCCGGCCTCGCCCCCTCCCGTCGGTGCCGCGGCTGTCCTGGCGTTGCTCATTCCCCCACTGTGGCACCCGTCACTGACATCGCAATGCCGGTGGGCCAAGTGCCGGAAGGCATGCGCGGCACCATAGTTGCGGCCCCGTCCCCCGTCAGCCGGATGGCACATCGCTCACTCGATGGAATGGCTTTGGGCAAAGGTGGCTGACGACGGCGCGGATCAGGCCCCCGCTCCTGAGACGGATGCGAGGCCTGCCGGGTTGTGCGGGTGGCCGGAAGAGGCGCAGGTACGGCGGGGCGGGCGGAGCCTTCCGGCCACGGGGGCGGTGCGGACGGCCGGAGCCTTCCGGCCACCGGGTCCGGTGCAGGATCCGTGCCGGGTGCGCCGGGTGTGACCGGCGTGACCGGCGTGACCGGCGTGACCGGCGTGACCGGCGTGACCGGCGTGACCGGCGTGACCGGCGTGACCGGCATGCCGAGGATTCCGGGGGCGTCGCCGGGGGCGCGCCCCGGCCGGCGTCCTTACGTCGTGGTCCGCGAGGCCGCCTCGGCGGCCGCCCGGGCCGCGACCTGCGCCGTGCGCACCGCGTCCACGGCCTGGGCCGCCTTCGCCGCGATGTCGGTGCGGTGCAGGCTCCCGTCGAGCCGGATGCGCCCCACCGCCCGGTAGGCGCGGTCGCGGGCCTCCGCGAGGTCCTTGCCGGTGGCCGTGACCGACAGGACGCGCCCGCCGGCGCTGACGACCGCGCCGCCCTCGCTGCGCGTCCCGGCGTGCAGCACGTACGCCTCCGGGGCGTCCTGGGCGGCGACCTCGTCGAGGCCGGTGATCGGGTCACCGGTGCGCGGGGTGCCGGGGTAGTTGTGCGAGGCGACGACGACGGTGACCGCGGCCTCGTCGCTCCAGCGCAGCGGCTCCAGGTCGGCGAGCCCGCCGGTGGCCGCGGCCATCAGCACCCCGGACAGCGGGGTCTTCAGCCGGGCCAGGACGACCTGCGTCTCCGGGTCGCCGAAGCGGGCGTTGAACTCGATCACGCGGACCCCGCGCGAGGTGATGGCGAGACCGGCGTAGAGCAGGCCGGAGAAGGGGGTGCCGCGGCGCCGCAGCTCGTCCACGGTCGGCTGGAGAACCGTCTCCATGACCTCGTCGACCAGCTTCGGGTCGGCCCACGGCAGCGGCGAGTAGGCGCCCATGCCCCCGGTGTTGGGGCCCTCGTCGCCGTCCAGGGCCCGCTTGAAGTCCTGGGCGGGCTGGAGCGGCACGACGGTCTCGCCGTCGGTGATCGCGAAGAGGGAGACCTCGGGGCCGTCGAGGTACTCCTCGATGACGACGCGGTCGCACGACCCGGCGTGCCCGGCGGCCAGTTCGAGGTCGTCGGTGACGACGACGCCCTTGCCCGCGGCGAGCCCGTCGTCCTTGACGACGTACGGGGCTCCGAACGCGTCGAGGGCGGCGCTCGCCTCCTCGGGGGTGACGCAGACGTACGACCGGGCGGTGGGCACTCCCGCCGCCGCCATCACGTCCTTGGCGAAGGCCTTGGAGCCCTCCAGCTGCGCGGCCTCCCGGGAGGGGCCGAAGACGGGGATGCCCGCGGCCCGCACGGCGTCGCAGACGCCGGCCACGAGGGGCGCCTCCGGGCCGACCACCACGAGGTCCGCGCCGAGGCGCGCGGCCAGGGCGGAGACGGCCGCGCCGTCCAGGGCGTCGACCTGGTGCAGCTCGGCGACCTCGGCGATACCGGCGTTGCCCGGGGCACAGTGCAGCGCGGTGACGGCGGGGTCGAGGGACAGGGAGCGGCACAGGGCGTGTTCGCGGGCGCCGCTGCCGATGACGAGGACCTTCACGGGATCAGCCTAACGGCAGAACGCGGGTGCCCTTTGTGCGGGCTTCCGAGGAAGCGCACGGCACACGTTCGTAGCTTCCTCCAGCCGCGGGCCTCCGGTCAGTCGTTGCTGAACTCCTCGACCACGGTGGCACCCAGCTCACGGACGATCAGTTCCTGCCCGGAGAGGGCGGATTCGTCCAGGTCGGGGTCGTCGTCCTCGGGGATGTCGTCCTCGGGCGAGACCGGGGGCGGCGGTTCCGGGGCGGCGGGGCGGGGTGCGGGGGCCGGGGCCGCGTAGCCGGACGTGGGGGCGGCCGGGGCGGCGGCGGACTGCACGGGCCCGCCCCCGGACCCGGCGGGACCGGACGGCCGGCCCGCGGGCGGACGCGGGGCGCCCCCGCCGCCGTGGCCCGCGCCGGGGCCGGCACCCGGGCCGGGGCCACCGGTGCCGCCGCCGCTGCGCCCGCCGGAGGGGCCGGACGGGGCGGGGGCCGCCCCACCGCCGCCGGAGGGGTCGACGACGGCCTCGATCTTCCACTGGACCCCGAACTGCTCGCCCAGCGCCTGGCGCAGCACGTCCTCGCTGCCGCTGCTGAGGAAGTTGTCGCGGGCGCCCGCGTTGACGAAGCCGATCTGCAGTGTGGTGCCGTCGAAGCCGGTCACCTGGGCGTTCTGGCTGAGCAGGATCCAGGTGAACCGGCGGCGGTTCTTGACCGCTTCCAGGATGTTCGGCCAGAGCACGCGCGGGTCGAGCCCGCCGCCGCCCGACGGCGTCGGAGCCGGGTCCGCCGGCGGGCCGGCGGGGGCAGCGGGAGCGGGGGCGGGCGGGGAGGCCGGGGCCGCGGGCGGCCGGGCCGCGCCCGTCGGCGCGGCCGTGGGCCAGCCGCCCGGACGGCGGCCGCCGGAACCGGCGGAGGCGGCGGTGGGCCAGGCGCCGGGCGCGTCGGCACCCCCCTGGGGGGCGGCCGGGGGCTGCGCCGCCGGCGCGGGAGTGGGAGCCGCGGCCGGTGCGGGGGCCGCGGGGGCCTGCTGAGCCGCCTGCGGCGCGGGAGCCGCCGGGGCCGCGGGCTGTTCGGCGGCGCCCGGGCCGCGCACCGCCGCGCGGGCGGCGGCCGGACCCCCGCCGGGCGGAACGGCCGCCCCGGCCGGCGGGGCCTGCACTGCGCCGCCGTGGGCCTCGGGCCCCGGCACGTATCCCATGGGGGGCATCCCGGCGGCGCCGCCGCCGGCCGAGGACTGCACGCCCCGCTCGATCCGGTCGAGGCGGGCCATGACCGACCGCTCGTCGCCGTACGCGGCGGGAAGCAGCACGCGCGCGCAGATCAGTTCGAGCTGGAGGCGGGGCGAGGCGGCGCCGCGCATCTCGCTGAGCCCCTCGTTGACGAGGTCGGCGGCACGGCTCAGCTCGGCGGCGCCGAAGGTGCCGGCCTGGGCCTGCATCCGCTCCAGGACGTCGGCGGGGGCGTCGATGAGTCCCTTGTCGGCGGCGTCGGGCACGGCGGCGAGGATCACCAGGTCCCGCAGCCTCTCCAGCAGGTCGGTGACGAAGCGCCGCGGGTCGTTGCCGCCCTCGATCACGCGGTCCACGACCTCGAAGGCCGCCGCCCCGTCACCGGTGGCGAAGGCCTCCACGACGGAGTCGAGGAGCGAACCGTCGGTGTAGCCGAGCAGGGAGGTGGCCATGGCATACGTCACACCGTCCTCGCCGGCGCCCGCGAGGAGCTGGTCCATGACGGACATGGAGTCCCGCACGGACCCCGCGCCCGCCCGCACGACGAGCGGCAGCACACCGTCCTCGACCGCGATGCCCTCCCGGCCGCACACCTCACCGAGGTAGTCGCGGAGCGTGCCCGGCGGCACGAGCCGGAACGGGTAGTGGTGGGTCCGCGACCGGATGGTCCCGATGACCTTCTCCGGCTCGGTGGTGGCGAAGATGAACTTGAGGTGCTCCGGCGGCTCCTCCACCACCTTCAGCAGGGCGTTGAAGCCCTGCGGGGAGACCATGTGGGCCTCGTCGATGATGTAGATCTTGTACCGGCTGTGGGCGGGCCCGAAGAACGCCTTCTCCCGCAGGTCACGGGCGTCGTCCACACCACCGTGGGAGGCGGCGTCGATCTCGATCACGTCGATGGAGCCGGGCCCGTTGCGGGCGAGGTCCTGACACGACTGGCACTGACCGCACGGCGTCGGCGTCGGCCCCTGCTCGCAGTTCAGGCACCGGGCGAGGATCCGGGCGCTGGTCGTCTTGCCGCATCCGCGCGGGCCGCTGAACAGGTACGCGTGATTGACCCGGTTGTTCCGCAGCGCCTGCTGCAACGGGTCGGTGACATGCTCCTGCCCGATGACCTCGGCGAACGACTCCGGGCGATAGCGGCGGTACAGCGCGAGAGACGACACGCCTACGAGGTTATAGGCGCCCACCGACATCCGGCCCCGCCCGCCCGACCGGCCCCGCACACGCAAGCGCCCCCCACGCACCCGCCAGAGCCGACCTACCCTTGCTGCCTTCCGGCCCTGGGGGAGTTCAGTCAGATAGCGCCGCGTGAGGGGCTGCGCAAAGGCTACCCCATCCCGGGGCCGGGGAACGAGTTCGCGAGCACGCCTCCGGGTCATGTAATGTTTCCGGCGGAGGATTCGCCTAGAGGCCTAGGGCGCACGCTTGGAAAGCGTGTTGGGGGCAACCCCTCACGAGTTCGAATCTCGTATCCTCCGCCAGTGCCTCACCGGGCACGATGTCGAAGGGCCCCACCGTTCGCGGTGGGGCCCTTCGACGTTGTGCCCTTCGACGTTGTCCTGACGCGTTGTCCGGCGCGCCACTCGTATCCGGACGTTGGTCCGGCTCGCGGTCCGGTGTCTCCGCGAAGGCCCTCTCCCGGACTCCCCCCCGGATGTCTCCCGGACTCCCCCGCGCGCTCCCTCCCGCCCCCACTCCACCAACTAGTGACCCGGATCGCTGCCGACCCTCCCCGCATCGGGGGAATAGGGAGAAGGAAGGCGCGCACCCGGCGTGTGCGCGTGTGACCGTGCCGTGGGGGACGTGCCCGCTGCCAGGAAGGCGAGGAAATGGTGGGACAGGAGAGGACGCAGGCCGAGCAGGAGCCGTCCGCGACAGTGGCCCTCCCCCATCTCGTGCCGGGGCTGGAGGCGATCGGGACGGGGGCCTACGTCGCGGACGAGCTGGGGTGCATCGTCGCCGTGAACAGCCACGCCGAACTGCTGCTGGGCCGCTCCGCCGCGGAGCTCGTCGGGCAGGACGCCCATGACCTGCTGCACCGCGGGCCCCAGGGCCAGCCCCTGCTGACGACGCAATGCGCGATGCGGCAGTCCTTCCACAGCGGGACACCGGCGCAGGGCCGCAACGAGCACTTCGAGCGGGGCGACGGTTCTCTGATGCGCGTCTCGTGGGTGCTCACGCCGTACGCGCTCGGGGACACCGGTTCCGGCACGCTCGTCGTCTTCCACCCGCCGGGGCCGGCGGAGGACGCGGACGAGGGCGGGGAGCGGAGCGCCGAGACGCTCTCCGACTTCGAGCGCCTCGCCCTGCTCGCGGAGACCACGACCCAGCTGACGTCCACCCTGGACGTCGACGAGGCGCTGCGCCGGCTGATGGGGCTGGTGCTGCCGCGGCTGGCGGACTGGGCCGTCGTCGACCTGATCACCGAGCGGGACGAGGTGTGGCGCACCGTGGTGGTGCAGGCGGACGGGGACGCCCTGGTGCGTCACGAGGAGCTGGAGGGGCCGATGCCTCCGGTGCCGGAGGAGTCGGTGATGCCCCTGTCGAGGGCGCTGCGCGGGATCGCCTCCGCGCTGGCCGGGGCCGAGACCTACCGGGGCACCGAGCCGGACTCCGGGATCATGGTCGAGCAGCGGCGCCTGTTCGAGACGGCCGGCATCCACTCCGCGGTCATGGCCCCGCTGCGCAGCACCCGGGCCGTCCTGGGCGCCCTCACCCTCGGCCGGGTCAAGCGGGACGCCTTCACCGCCGCCGACCTGCCCCTGCTGGAGGACATCGCCCGCCGGGCCGGTCTCGCCCTGGACAACGCGCGTCTCTACCAGCGCCAGCGCAAGGTCGCCGAGACGATGCAGAACCACCTGCTGCCCCACCTGCCGCAGGTGCCCGGCCTCCAGCTGACCGTGCGCTATCTGCCCGCCCCGGACGCCTCCCAGGTCGGCGGGGACTGGTACGACGCGTTCAGCCTCTCGGACGGCGCGACGGCGCTCGCCATCGGCGACGTCGTCGGCCACGACCTGGAGGCGGCCGCCGGTATGGCGCAGCTGCGCAACATGCTCCGCGCCTACGGCTGGTCCCAGCAGGAACCGCCCAGCCTGGTCGTGGAGCGCCTGGACGCGGCGATCATGCCGATCACCGACGTCACCATGGCCACCCTGGTCTTCGCCCGGCTGACCGAGACCGACGACGGCCGGTGGCGGCTGACGTGGACCAACGCGGGCCATCCCCCGCCCCTCCTCGTCACCCGCGACGGCCTCGCCGAGTACCTGACCGACGGCCACGGCATCCTGCTCGGCACCGGCGTGCGCACGCCCCGCACCGACGCGACCGTGGTGCTGCCGCCGGGCAGCACGCTGCTGCTGTACACCGACGGTCTCGTGGAAGCGCCCGGTCACACCCTCGACGACGGCATGCACCGGCTGCGCCGGCACGCGGCCGCCCTCGCCCACCGCCCGCTGCCGTCCCTCACCGACCAGCTCCTGCGCCGCGTCCAGCCGCCCGGCCACGACGACGTCGCCCTGCTGGCGCTGCGCACCCCGGGACGCGACGGGCTGTAGCGGCCTGGGGCCGGTGCCGGGCTGCGGGACGTCCGTCCGCGGTGATCCGGGGTAGCCGGGCCCCATGGGCCAGATTCTCGTGGGGACGTGTTCGTGGACCGACCGGGCACTGCTGGGGAGCGGATGGTATCCGGCGGGGCGGCGCAGCGCCGAGGGGCGGTTGCGGTACTACGCGGAGCGGTTCACGGTCGTCGAGGTCGACGCGTCGTACTACGCGCTCCCCCCGGAGCGGAACAGCCGCTTATGGGTGGAACGGACGCCGGAGGGCTTCGTGTTCGACGTCAAGGCGTTCTCGCTGCTCACCGGGCATCCGACACGCAGCGCGGTGATGCCGCCCGGGCTGCCGCCGGACGGGCGGGATCCACGGGTGCTGGACGAGGTGTGGGCGCGGTTCGCCGAGGGGATCGCGCCGTTGCGGCGGGGCGGGCGGCTGGGCTCCGTGCTGTTCCAGTTCCCGCCGTGGGTGCGGGCGGGGGCGCGCGGCGAGGCGTTCGTGTCGGAGTGCGTGGAGCGGGCGCGGGGGTGGCCGGTGGCCGTGGAGTTCCGGCATCCGTCGTGGTGGGAGGAGGAGCGCGCGGACCGGACGTCGGCGCTGCTCACGCGGTGCGGGGCGGCGGCCGTGGGCGTCGACATGGCGCAGTCGCTGCCGTCGTCGATCCCGCCGGTCGCGCCCGTGACCTCGCCGCGGCTGTCCGTGGTGCGCTTCCACGGGCGCAGCACCGCCTGGGGGAGAGGGAGCAAGGAGGACCGGTTCCGGCACGTGTACGGGGAGGGCGAACTCGCCGGGTGGGTGCCGCGGTTGCGGCGCCTCGCCGGGCGGGCCGAGCAGGTGCACGTGCTGTTCAACAACTGCTGCGGGGACGCGGCCGTGCGGGCGGCGCAGGACATGCTCCGGCTGCTCGGCGCGGCACCCGTCAGCGGGTGATCCGGATCCGCCGGGTCTCGGTCACCTGGTCCACCTCCGACACCCGCACGGTGATCTTCATGGTCCAGGTGCCCTCCAGCGGGAGGACGAGGTCACTGGTGGCCCAGTAGCCGCCGCGGTCGGTGAGGCGTGCGTCGATGGGACCGATGTCCTTCTCCTCGAGGGTGAAGGACAGGCGCACCTCCGGGACGATCGCCAGAGCTCCGGAGGGGCCGAAGGTGACCGCCTGGACGCCGTTCTCGCCCACCCGGCCGGGGTCCAGGGTGAGCTGCACCGTGCCGTTGCCGCCGGGGACGCCGATGTCGTAGGGGACGGTGACGGCCGTCGCCGCCGGGAGTCCGGCCACCTGGGGCTCACCTGCCGCCGCGGCCTCGGCCTGCGCGCGGGCGGGGAGGGTGCTGGTCAGGACCGTGGTGACGAGCAGGACGACGACGGCCACGGCGACCTCGACGAGGACCGACAGGCGCAGGGCGCGCCGGTGCAGGTCCTCGGGGGAGTCCGGGGCACCAGGGGAGTCCGGGGCGTCCGTGTATTCCGGCGCTTCCGGAGACTGCGGGGACTCCGGCTCGTCGGGGGTGCCCGGGCCGTCGGCGGGAGCCGGGCTCTCCGGGTCGCAGTCCGCCGCGGTCCCGGTCGCGCGGGCGGTGTCCGGGCCGCTCGGGGACGCTGCCGCGGGCAGGGCAGGGCCACCCGCTCCGCCCGCGGTCACCAGCTCCGACACGCGGTCCGGGACGGTCACCGCCTCCTCCGCCGGGGCCTGCGCCCGCGCCAGGCGGCCCGTCCAGCGGCGCGACAGCGCGGCGGCCGCCAGCAGCACGGCCACGCCGGCCAGCTTCACGGTCAGGATCTTCCCGTACGGGGTGCCGGTGAGCGCGTCCCAGGAGCCGAGACCGCGCCAGGACTGGTAGACGCCGGTGACGGCGAGGACGACCACCGAGAGGAAGGCCAGGCGGGAGAAGCGGGTGACGGTCGCGGTGGGCGGCGGGGCCGTCGCGCGGAACAGGGTGACGAGGAGGGCCACCAGACCGCCGAGCCAGCACGCCGTCGCCAGCAGGTGCACGACGGACGACGTCATCGCCACGGGCACCTGGATCCCGGCGGAGGCGTGCTCGGCCGCCGCCCAGGTCAGGGCGAGCCCGACGGACAGGGCGCCGCCCACGACGAGGTGCGCGGCGGGGGTGCGGCCGGGTTCCCGGCGCCGGGCGAGCCGGAGCAGGACGAAGCCGGCCACCAGGGTGAGGGCGAGCCGGGCCAGCAGGGCGATGCCGGGGCGGCCGCTGAGCGCACGGCTGACGGCGGCGGTGTCGAAGACGCCGGACGGCGGCGCAGCCGACTCGAACGGCGCCCGCAGGACCAGCAGCACCAGGGTGGAGACGAGGAGCGTCCACCAGCCGGTGAGCAGCGGCAGCCGCAGCGGGACGGTGTCCGTCGGACGGCACAGCGCCACGAACGCCGCCGCGCCGACGAGCAGGACGGCGGCGACGTACGCGAGGTAGCGGGCGGTGTTGTACAGGCTGGCGGTGACCGGGTGCTCGCCCGGGTCGGTGGGGGCCGCGGGCGGGGTGGGCGAGGGCTCGCCGATGGAGAAGGTGAAGGCGCCGGAGGCCGGGTGGCTGTCGGCGGAGATCACCCGCCAGGCGATCGTGTACGTGCCGTCGGCCAGCTTGTCCGGCAGGTCGACCAGGGCGGTGTCGGACCTGCCGTCCGCGTGCCGGGGTTCCTCGACGTGCACGCGGCGGTTGTCGGGCCCGTAGACGCGGAAGGAGTCGTCCATGAGGGCGACGGACTCCGTGAAGGTGAGGGTGACCTGGTCGGGCACCGTTTCGACGACGCTGCCGTCCTCCGGGTCGGAGCCGCGCAGGGCGGCGTGCGCGCCGGCCGGGGACGCGCTGCCGAGGAGGAGCAGGATGAGGGCGCCTCCCAGCAGCATCAGCGCCCTCAGCCGCCGGGCACCGGAGCCTCCCGCCCGGGCACCGGGAACGGTCCGGTTCCTCCCGTCGCCCACCGACTCACTGCGCCGTCGCTCCACGTCGTACCGCCTCCCGGCCTTCCGGCTCCGGAGTAGGTACGGATGGCGGGCCCGGTCTGCTCACCGGGCGCCGCACCGCCGCCGGTGCAGGGCCGGCCCCGGGACGAAGGAGGGAGGCCGCCGGGGTCACCGGCCGGCCGCCGCCTCGCGCGTGAGGAAGGCCAGTTGGGCCTTCTTCTCCGGCAGGTACACGTCGGGCAGGTCGATCTCCGGGAGGACGACCGTCGGTCCCTGCACGAACCCCTGCCTGCGGAAACGGGCGATCGCCTTCGTGTTGGCCACGTCCGGGTCGACCACCACGCGGGTGCGGCCGAGCCCCTCCAGCACGTACCCGGCGACGGCGGTGAGCAGGGCGGCGGTCCAGCCGGGGGTGCCCGGGCCTTCGGCGGGGGCGAGCAGCAGGTGGACGCCGATGTCGCCGGGTGCGACGGGGTAGCACTCGCCGACCCGGTCGGCGCCGGGTTCGTAGGTCTGGAGCAGGGCGGCCGGGACGCCGTCCTTGAGGACGAGGTACGCGTGGTGGGTGTCGAGGGTGTCCATGTGGGCGTAGATCCCGGCGATCTGGTCCTCGGTGAGGCCGTTCATGCCCCAGAAGGAGGCGCGTTCCCCGCTCACCCAGCGGTGCAGCAGCGGCGCGTCGGCGGCCGGGTCCAGCGGCAGGACCCGGACCGGGCCGAAGCCCTCGACGGCCTGTTCGTGGACGGCCGGGCGGGCGGCGTAGGGGTCAGACATCGGTCTCCTTGTGCATCCGGGCCCAGTCGGTGACGACCGGGACGAGGTCTCCGGCGGCCCAGAGGGGCTGCTGGTCGCGGTGGTGGGGTGAGCCGGGGACGCCGGACGCGCCGAGCGGCACCACCCAGCGGCTGTCCTCGCGGCGGGCCAGGTCCCAGACGTAGCGGGCGGCCGGCCCGCGCGCGGCGAGGTCGGTGAGGCCGGGCACCGGGGAGGTGCACAGGACGCAGTCGTGGTCGCCGGACAGTCCGGGCTCGTCCGCGGGCTGCTCGGGCGGCAGCGCCCGCCAGGGGGCGAGGCGGTGGGTGTCGCCCCAGGTGCCGGCGGGCGGCCGGGCGGCCACCTCCTCCAGTGCGGCGCGGGCGGCGGCCGGGCGGTCGATGCCGAACAGGTCGTCGGTGGTGAGGAGATGTTCCAGGGCGTGACCGACGCGCGGCACCAGGGCGAGCCAGGGCAGGAACACCTCCGGGTAGGCGGGCGGCGTGGTCAGCGGGGCGAGGGCGGGCTCCGCCGCGAGCCGCCGGACGAGTGCGCCCCGCACGGCGGCGAAGGCCGCCGCGTCGGCGCTGTCGGCGTCCATGCGGCGGTCCCAGCGCAGGAGCCGGTCGCGCAGGGCGGCGGCCGGGGCGCCGAGCGGCTCCCCGGAGCCGTCACCGTCGCCGTCACCGGGGAGCGTGGCGAGGAGGTCCAGGACGGGGGCGGCGGAGGCGAGGTGGGTGTCCATGTGGATCGCGGGCATGCCGTCGGCCGACCACTGCCGCCGTCCGGCCAGCAGGGCGGTGATGCGGTCGGCGCGGTGCGGCGGGGCGAACTCGACGCCGAGCGGGGCGGACGGGCCGCGCTGGTTGGCCATCACGGCGACGCCGTCGGTGAGTCCGGCACGTGGCGGCTCGTGCCACCCCTGCCACGCGTACCCGGGCTCCCAGGCGGGCACCGGCCCGAGCCGGTTGGCCGCGGCCCGCACCGGGACCCGGCCGGCCACCCGGTGCAGGGTGCCGCCCTCGGTGTCGGCGGCCTGCAGCACGTTGACCGGCTCGGCCCACCGGTCGGCGGCCCGGTCCACATCGGCGACCCTGCGGGCCCGCAGCAGGGGCAGCAGGGCGGAGAAGCCCAGGTCACCGGTGACCCGGGGCGGGTGGCGCAGGGCGAGGGCGACCGGGGGCGTGCCGGAGGCGGTGCCGCCGTCCTCCAGGCCCTCGGGGCCGCCGATGACGACCGGGCCGCGGTCGGTCTCGATCACCTCGACGGTCACCGGTTCCCCGCCCGCCACCTCGACGGACTCGGTGTGCCGGGCCGCCCGGTGCCAGGCCCCGTCCGGGCCGAGCGCCTCGACGCCCGCGCCGGTGCGCCGCAGCCGTTCGCGGTAGAGGTCCTGGTAGTCGGCCATGGCGTTGGTGATGGCCCAGGCGACGGTGCCGGTGTGGCCGAAGTGGGCGATGCCGGGGACGCCGGGCACGGCGAGGCCGACGACGTCGAACTCCGGGCAGGACAGGTGGATCTGCTGGTAGACGCCGGGGTCCTCGATGAAGCGGTGCGGGTCGCCGGCGATGACCGCCTGCCCGGTGACGGTGCGGTCCCCGGAGACGAGCCAGCCGTTGCTGCCGGAGGTGCCGGGGCCGTCGGCGGCGAACAGGCCGACGGCGTCCGGGCCGAGGTGTTCGGCGACGTGCGCGCGCCACAGCTTGGCGGGGAAACCGGCGAACAGGATGTGGGTGGCGAGCCAGATGCCGAGCGGGGTCCACGGCTCCCAGCGGCCGGGGACGAGTCCCACCCGGGCGAACTCGGGGGCGGCGCCGTCCCGTCCGGTGCCCCCCGGGGCGGCCAGGCCCTCGTTGACGCCGTCCACGTAGGCGCGCACCCAGTCCGCCGTCTCCGGGTCCTGCCGTTCCAGGGCGGTGAAGCAGCGCCGGGCCGTGTCGGCCAGCCGGGCCCTGCGGGCCAGCCGGTCCCAGGGCAGCGCCTCCGGGCCGAGGAAGGACGCCGAGGTGCCCTGGGCCCGGTGCCGTTCGACCTCCAGTTGCCAGGCCCGGTCGCGGGCGGTCACGCGGCCCTGCAGACGGGCGAGTTGCCGCACGCCGTCGGCGCGCAGGTGCGGGATGCCCCAGGCGTCTCGAAAGATCTCGCCGGCCACTGTGCCCCTCATTCCCTTTAGGTTAGGCTCCCCTAAGTAAACCGTGACGGGGATCGTACGCGAAGGGTGAGGTCCGGATGGGGCAGGGGCGGGGTTGGGAGGGCGCGGTCCTCAAACTGCTGCGCGCGAAGGACTTCACGTTCACCGTGACGGGTGCGGAGGACGTCACCGACGACTACCGGCGGCTGCGGTTCACCGACGGCGGGATGCTGGCCGCGGCCGGTGTGCACCCGACGATGTGGGCGCGGCTGTGGTTCGACAACGCGGGCAAGCCGCACCAGCGGGCGTACACCCTGGTCGATCCCGACCCCGAGGCGGGCACCCTCGCCCTGGAGTTCGCGCTGCACGAGGGGTGCGCCAGCGACTGGGCGCGGGCGGCGAAGCCCGGCGACACCATCGAGGCGACCCTCCAGGGCACCGGGTTCGAGCATCCCGCGCCCGCCCCCTCGCACGTCCTCGCGGTCGGCGACCCGGCCTCGCTGCCGGCCATCAACTCCCTGCTGGGCGCCCTGGGTTCGGCACCGGCCACCATCTGGTTCGAGGGCAGCCGGGACGGTCTGCCCTGGGCGGCCGACCCGGAGCGGCACGAGGTACGGGAGGTCCCGCGCCGCGACGCGGGCGCCCACCTGGTCGAGCGGGTCAGGGCGGAACTGCCGGAACTGCTGCGGGCCACACCCGACCCGTACCTGTGGATCGCCTGCGACACGGCGACCACCCGGGCGCTGACCGCCTTCGCCCGCAAGGAACTGGGGGTGCCCAAGCAGCGGGTGCAGGCCCTGGGGTACTGGCGCGCCACCTGACACGGGGCGGGAGGAGCCGGCGGCCCGCCCGGCGCACGCCTGCAACCGGAGGCGCACGGCGGCGGGCGGCGCACGCCCTGCCACCGCGAACCCACGACGGCGGTCGGCGCACGCCCTGCCACCGCGAACCCACGACGGCGGTCGGCGCACGCCCTGCCACCGCGAACCCACGACGGCGGGCGGTGCACGCCCTGCCACCGCGAACCCACGGCGGCAGGCCGGGGCCGTCGCACACGCGCGCCGCGCCCCGGGCGGACCCGCCGCACACGCCCACCCGCGTGAGGACGGCAACCGTCCACGACCTCCCCGCCCGACCAGCGCCGCATCCGCGCGCCCCGGTCCGTGCACCGCACGCCCACCCGCCTGACGGCGACCCCGCCCGCGCCCTCCCCGCCGGACACGCACCGCACCCGCACGCACCGCACCCGCACGCGCCCCGGTCCATGCCGCGCCCCCGCGCCCGGCCCGGACGCCACCGGCCCGTACGCCACCGGCGCGCGAGCCGGGCCGGGACGCGCGATCATCGGGGCATGGACGTCACACTGCACCTCGCCCAGGACCCCGAGGCCGACGCGCTGCTCGGCCGCAGCCCGCTCGCCGCGCTGACCGGGATGCTGCTCGACCAGCAGGTCCCGATGGAGTGGGCGTTCAAGGGCCCGGCGACGATCGCCCGGCGGCTCGGGTCAAAGGACCTGGACGCACACGAGATCGCCGCCCACGACCCCGAGGCGTTCGCCGCCCTGCTCTCCGAGAAGCCGGCCGTGCACCGCTACCCGGGGTCCATGGCGGGCCGCATCCAGCAGCTGTGCCAGTACCTGGTCGAGCACTACGACGGTGACGCCGAGGCCGTCTGGCGCGGTGTCGACACGGGAGCGGAGCTGCTGAAGCGGCTGCAGGAACTGCCCGGGTTCGGCAAGCAGAAGGCCCAGATCTTCCTCGCCCTGCTGGGCAAGCAGCTCGGGGTGCGCCCGGCCGGCTGGCGGGAGGCCGCGGGCTCCTACGGCGAGGAGAAGTCCTTCCGCTCGGTCGCCGACATCACCGGCCCCGAGTCGCTGGCCAAGGTCCGGGCGCACAAGCAGGAGATGAAGGCCGCCGCCAAGGCGGCCAAGGCCGCGAAGCCGCCGAAGTCCGCCGGGGGCAGCGGCGCGTAGCCGCCGGGGAGGCGCCGGGGCGGTGCGGGCGCCGTCACCGCCTCCGCCGGCGGGCCGTGCCGAAGAGCGAGCGGCTGATCTCCCGCCCGATCTGGGTGCCCATGGACCGCGCCAGGGACCGGAACACCCCACTGCCGGTGACCTGCTCCACCACCGACGGCCTCTCCTCCTCCGCGCGGGACCGGCGGGACCCGCCTCCGTCCGGCCTCCCGCCCTCCCCCGCCGCCCGGGTCTTCGCGGACGACCGCTCCCGCGTGTCCTCCCCCGCCGCCCGCATCTCGTCGGGCCCCTTGGCCCCCGTGGGGCGTTCGGCGAGGCGTTCGTACGCCGACTCGCGGTCCACAGCCTGTGCATAACGTGCGTGCAGCGCCGAGGCCCGGACCCGGCGCTCCAGCTCCGCCTCCTCGACCGGGCCCATCCGGGACTCCGGCGCCCGCAGCCGCGTGGCCGCGACCGGCGTCGGGGCGCCCTTCTCGCTGAGCACGGTCACCACGGCCTCCCCGGTGCCGAGGCCGGTGAGCAGCTCCTCCAGGTCGTAGGCGGAGTCGGGGAAGGTGCGCACCGTCGCCCTGAGGGCCTTCTGGTCGTCCGGGGTGAAGGCCCGCAGGGCGTGCTGGACGCGGTTGCCGAGCTGGGCCAGGACGTCACCGGGCACGTCCTTCGGGGTCTGCGTCACGAAGAACACGCCGACGCCCTTCGAGCGGATCAGGCGGACGGTGCGGGTGAGGGCGTCCAGGAACGCCTCGGAGGCGTCGTCGAACAGCAGGTGCGCCTCGTCGAGGAAGAAGACCAGCTTGGGCCGGTCGATGTCGCCGGCCTCCGGCAGGTCGTGGAAGAGGTCGGCCAGCAGCCACATCAGGAACGTCGAGAACAGCCGCGGCCGCTCCTGCACGGCGGGCAGCTCCAGCACGGAGACGACACCGCGCCCGTCCTCGGCGGTGCGCAGGAACGCGGCCGTGTCGAACTCCGGCTCCCCGAAGAAGTCGCCGGCCCCCTGCGCCTCGAAGGCGGTGAGCGACCGCAGGATCACCCCGGCGGTGGCCGTGGACAGCCCGCCGATGGACTTCAGCTCCTGCTTGCCCTCGTCCGAGGTCAGGAACGTCACCACGGCCCTCAGGTCCTTGAGGTCGACGAGCTCCAGCCCTTTGGAGTCGGCGTAGTGGAAGATCAGCCCGAGCGACTGCTCCTGCGTCGGGTTGAGCTCCAGCACCTTCGCCAGCAGCAGCGGGCCGAAGCTGGTGATCGTCGCCCGCAGCGGGATGCCGTGCCCGATGCCCCCGAGGGCGTAGAACTCGGCCGGGAAACCCGTCGCCGTCCACTCCTGGTGCACGTCACGGGCGCGCTCCTCGATCCGCGGGCCGGGCTCGCCGGGCGCGCAGATCCCGGACAGGTCGCCCTTCATGTCGGCGAGGAACACCGGCACGCCCTGCGCGGAGAGCTGTTCGGTGATCAGCTGAAGCGTCTTGGTCTTGCCGGTGCCCGTGGCGCCCGCGACCAGGCCGTGCCGGCTGAGCATCGACAGGGGCACCCTGATCCCGGCGTCGGCGTGGCACCGGCCGTCCCACAGCAGGGCGCCCAGGTCGAGCGCGGGGCCGGTGAAGGCGTAACCGGCGGCGATCCGCAGCGCCGGCCCGGGCAGGGCGGGGGCGCTGCCGGGGGCCTCGGGGGTGACGGCCGGCCGCGCCGTCTCACGCTCACCCATAACGGACCTCTCTTCCGGTACGCCCTGCTTTCGGATGTCATTTCCAGCGTGGCACTGGGGCGCCATGGCTGCGCCGGGAAGCTCTTGACCGGTAGGCTTTCCGTGTGATCTTCAAGCGCATCGGAAACGGCCGGCCGTACCCCGACCACGGCCGGGAAAGCACCCGGCAGTGGGCGGACGTGGCGCCGCGCCCGGTCCGCCTCGATCAGCTCGTGACGACCAAGCAGCAACTCGACCTCGAGACCCTGCTCGCCGAGGACTCGACGTTCTACGGCGACCTCTTCGCGCACGTCGTGAAGTGGCAGGGCGACCTGTACCTGGAGGACGGCCTGCACCGCGCCGTCCGCGCGGCACTGCAGCAGCGCCAGGTCCTGCACGCCCGCGTCCTCGAGCTGGACTGACCGTCCTCGAGCCGGCCGGAACACCTCGCACCCCACCACCCCGAAAGCGGTTTGGCCCTTTCGGGTTCTTTCGCATGCTCATGCCCGCAGTCGGATGATCATCTGGTAGGCATTGCCGCCGGAGCGCACTACGCTGCGCCCATGAGCATGCTGACTCCTCCGGGCATGGGCGGCCAGTACCGGATCAGGGGTGACAAGTACCCGCGGATGCGCAGGCCCCGGCGCCGCGGCAGGCTCGTCGTCCTGGGCACCGCCTCCGTCGCCGTCCTCGGGGTGGCGGGCTGGGGCACCCTGCAGCTCATCGACGTCTTCACCGGCGGCGGCAACCCCGCCTCCGCAGTCGGCACCAAGGCGGCGTGCGCCGCTAAGGCGAGCCCCTCACCGAGCCCCAGGGCGCTCCCCGCGCCGAGCGGGATCACGGTCAACGTCCTCAACGCCACCACCCGCAGCGGGCTGGCGAAGAAGACCGCCGACGAGCTGAAGAAGCGCGGCTTCAAGATCGGCGAGGTCGGCAACGCGACCAAGGAGTACGACAAGAAGGTCAAGGGCACCGGTGTGCTGCTCGGCCCCGCCGCCGCCCTCAACACCTCGCTGCCGGTGCTCGGCACGCAGCTCGCCGGTGCCCAGCCCCGCACGGACGCGGCCCGCAAGGGCACCGAGGTGGACCTCATCATCGGCGACGGCTTCACCCGGCTGACGGAGCGTGCGGCCGCCGACCGGGCCCTGACCGCGCTGAACAAGCCCGAGCCGGCCCCCACCGGGAAGAAGTGCTGACCCCGGCGGGCACCGGACAGAAGTGCTGCCCCCCGGCGTGCGCCGGATGACGGACGGCTACTCGGCCGCCCCGTACATGCGGTCGCCCGCGTCCCCGAGGCCCGGCACGATGTAGCCGTGCTCGTTGAGCCGCTCGTCGACCGAGGCGGTCACCACCGTCACCGGCGTGCCGGCCAGCTCGCGCTCCATGACCTCCACGCCCTCCGGCGCGGCCAGCAGCACCACGGCGGTCACGTCGTCGGCGCCCCGCCCGATCAGTTCCCGGATCGCCGCCACCAGCGTGCCGCCGGTCGCCAGCATCGGGTCCAGCACGTACACCTGACGGCCGGAGAGGTCCTCCGGCATCCGGGTGGCGTACGTGGACGCCTGGAGCGTCTCCTCGTTGCGGATCATGCCGAGGAAGCCGACCTCCGCGGTCGGCAGCAGCCGGACCATGCCGTCCAGCATGCCCAGGCCGGCCCTCAGGATCGGCACCACCAGCGGGCGCGGGTGGGACAGCTTGACGCCCGTGGTCCGCTCGACCGGCGTCTGGATGTCGACCTGCTCGGTGCGCACGTCACGCGTGGCCTCGTAGGCGAGCAGGGTGACCAGCTCGTCGGCGAGACGGCGGAAGGTCGCGGAGTCGGTGCGCCGGTCGCGCAGCGTGGTGAGCTTGTGGGCGACCAGCGGATGGTCGACGACGTGGAGACGCATGCCCCCACACTAACCGGGCGCGGAGGGCCCGGTGTCCCTCCGCAGGGCAAGCCACCTGCGGCATCACCACCCGATCACTGGCGTCAAACCGCCCGTCCGGGGGAAGGTGGGAGGGACGGACTGGGGTGGTGAACGATGCCAGAGCAGGATGCCCGACGTGATCCGTCGAGGCCCACGGCCCGCGCCGGGGCCGACGGCACGGCGCCGCGCACCGACCCGCGCACCGCCGCGGAGCGGGCCGCCGAGACGGAGGCGGAGCGGCGCAGGCGACGCGCCCGGTTCCTGCGGGAACTGGCCGAGGCGCGCGCCCTGCGCGACCGGGTCCAGCCGCGCCGCGCCAAGGCGGCCCGGCTGCGACACGCGATGCGCATGCGCACGTTCCGCTGGTAGCCGGGCCGGTGCCGCCCCCGCGGGACAGGGGCGACGGCCCGGGAGGACCGGGAAGAACCGCGCCCGTCCGCCGAAGCGCCCCGCGCGCGGGGACGACCCGGCCGCGTACCATCCGGACCTGAGGGCCCACACGGTGGCGGCGGACCGCCGGTGGCCTTCACCGGCGCGCCGGTGACTCCACGGGCGCCCGGACAAGACCCGATCAAAACTGCGGGACACAGGGAGTCGAAGACATCCCCTGACGGCCTTGTTTCTGCCACGATTCCCAGTGGGCGGGGCTCTCGGAGCACTCCACGCCCTCAACCTCCGCCGGGGGGACCCCCAACCGGCACGCCCTATGACCAGTGGGAGAGTCACGGTGTACTTCGCCGCACTGCTCGCGCGCACCGAAGACGGGTGGGAAGCGAGCGACACGGAGCTCGACGATGTGGAGACCCTGTCCGATCTGGCCGACCTGGCCCGGGAGGCCTCTCCGGACGAGGACACGGTGCTCGTGCTGATCGAGCAGGAGGACGGCTGGTTCGGTGTCGTCCGCGTGGACGGCGAGGAGGACCCTCGCATCTACGTGTCCGACGCCGCTGCCGCCGCCCGCAGCAGCTACGGCGAGATCCTGCTCACCGACGAGCTGCTCGGCCGGGAACCCGGCGACGACGGCGCCGACCTCGACGCCCTCGACCTCGACGGCACCGAGGACGGTGAACCGGACGACGACGAGGACGCCGACGGCCCCGCCGCCGCGGGCTCCGCCGAGGCGGTACCGCACGGCCCGGTCGGCGACGCCCAGGTCCTGGAGGACCTCGGGGTGAGCGAGAAGGAGCTGCGCTCGATGTCCTCGGACGCCCTCAACGAGATCGCCGAGGTGCTGGGCGCCTCGGAGGTCCTGGAGACCGTCCGCTGACCGTGCCGACCACCCCAGGACCGCCGGACCCCGTACGGGACCCCTGGCGGCCCGCGATGAGACTCGCCCTGGACGAGGCCGCACGCGCCGTCCGGGGCGGGGACGTTCCCGTCGGTGCCGTTTTGCTCGGCCCGGACGGCACCACCGTGCTGGCCACCGCCCACAACGAGCGGGAGGCCGCCGGCGACCCCACCGCGCACGCCGAGGTCCTCGCGCTGCGCCGGGGCGCGGCCCGGCTCGGCGCATGGCGGCTGACCGGCTGCACCCTGGTGGTGACGCTGGAGCCCTGCACGATGTGCGGGGGCGCGGTGCAGCAGTCCCGGGTGGACCGTGTGGTCTACGGCGCCCGCGACGAGAAGGCCGGCGCGGTCGGCTCCCTGTGGGACGTCGTCCGCGACCGGCGCCTGAACCACCGCCCCGAGGTGATCGAGGGTGTCCTCGCCGACGAGTGCTCCCTGCTGCTCACGGAGTTCTTCCGGAACCGCTGAATACTGATTTCTGACCACTGCCCACCGTGCTGTAAGGTCTCCCTCGGTAGCGTGTCCGAGCGGCCGAAGGAGCTCGCCTCGAAAGCGAGTGTGGCGCAAGTCACCGTGGGTTCAAATCCCACCGCTACCGCTGGTAGAAGAGGCGCACGGTTCATCGAACCGGGCGCCTCTTCCGCGTCCGTCTCAGTTTCCGTCTCAGTTGGTCACCTTGAGCAGAAAATCGGCTGTTGATCCACACTTCCACCCCTACTCTGTTTGTGTGGATCGTGACTGGATGCGACAACGGCTAGAGGCGTTCGATGCGCTTGTGACCAAGTACCTGGCGGCGAAGGCGCCTAGGTCGTACGTGCTCTCCGTCGACGATCGGCCACGCCAGGTTAATCCTGAGCTTCCGGCGCTTCGTGCCGAGATGATCAAAGCCGAGCCCACGATCAGGAAGATCCTTGGCTGCCTCGACCCGGAGCTAACGAAGGACATTGACCTCGACAGCGGGCATGGACAGTACGTAGCTGTAAACCAAGTGCGCCGTGCTCTCGGAATGCTCGCTGACATGGACGAGTGGGCAGTCCGTCTGACGCCAGACGCCCCTGCCCTGCGCGCCGACCAGCTCCACCCCTGGGTGTGGGATGCGGCCCGTACGTTCTGGGAGTCAAAGCACTTCCGATCAGCAGTGCATGCAGCTGCCAGTTCGATCAGTGATCATCTTCAGAACAAACTCGACCGTCGGGACGTCACTGACGCTGCTTTGGTGGCGGAGGCGCTGAGTGCTAACGCTCCGGAGCCGGGTAAGCCGCGTCTCCGAATGCCGGGCGATCCCAGGGACCCTGACGTAAAGAGCCGCCAGCGTGGCGCGCTCCTGCTCGGACAAGGGGCGTACTCCGCGTTCCGAAACCCTGCGGCACACGGAGTGAGTGACCTGCCGGAGCAGGAGGCGCTTGAGCAGTTGGCCACATTCAGCGGGTTTGCGCGGCTCGTCGACCAGTGCCACGTGATCACCTGAAGCAGCGGGGGCAGGTCTGACGGCCCGCCCCCTTCCCTCATGTGGCTGGCACTCGCGTTCCAGCGGAGCCATCATCGTCGGTCGACCCGCCTTCGATGGGCTTCCAGATGAGGCCGTCGACCTGTCGGGCGACGTCGTTTCGGACAGAGTCGACCATGTGCTGGTATCGCGCGGCCATGGCCGTGGTGGACCACCCCATGAGCCCCATGACGGCCCGCTCCGAGACTCCGAGGATCAGCAGGACCGTGGCGGCGGTGTGGCGAGCGTCGTGCAGGCGGCCGTCTCGCACCTTCGCGTCTTCGAGCAGCTCCTTCCAGTCGTCGTAGTCCGTGCGGGGTGACGTGCCCCTGCCGGTCGGCGTCGCGAACAGCCATCCTTCGTCGGCCCAACCGTCGCCGGCCGCCGCGCGTTCGGCCTCCTGCTTGGTGCGGTGGACCCTGAGCAGGTCGACAAGTTGAGCGGGGAGGCCAACCGCGCGCCGCCCCGCACGGGACTTGGTGTCGGCTGTCTCGGGGTTCGTCCGCCGACGTTGCGGGCAGTAGCCAGGCTTCCGGCGGCAGGTGTCACCGCACCCGTGGGCGTAGCGGGGGCGCCGACGGCTGCGACGAACCATCAGCACTCCTCTGTCCAGGTCGACATCGGTCCACTTGAGACCGAGCGCCTCGCCCTGGCGGAGACCGAGCGAGAGCGCGATGGCCCATCGCGCTGAGTTCCGGCGCTTGTCGGCGGCGCGCAGCAGCCTACGGACCTCTTCGACGCTGTACGGCTCGATCTCCTCCTCCCGTACGCGCGGTGCCCTGGCGAGCCGTACGGGGTTCTGCCCGAGGTGCCCGCGCCGGACCGCCTCGTTCAGCGCGGTCCGGAAGGTCCGGTGCGCCTGGTGAGCGGTCGCGGGCTTGCTGCCCTTGGCCTGCATCGCGGCGTAGAACGTCTCGATGTGCTCAGGCTTGAGTCTGTCGAGACGATGGGCCCCGAGCCCCGGAATGAGGTGCTTCCGAACGGCCGCGCCGTATCCCACCATCGTGTTCTCGTTCACCCCGAGCGGAGCAATGTTCTCGATCCAGTGCGTGAGCCACGCCTTGACCGTCCAGGGCTTGCCCGGCTTGCGTACGGTCCTGGCGTCGCGCTGCCGTTCCAGTTCCCGAACGGCTTCGGCGACCTCGGCACGGGTCTTCCGCTCGACGTGGCGCCGGTCCGGCTTACCGTCGTCCCGGATGCCGACCGTCACGCGGCCGTGCCACTTCCCATCCTTGCCGAGATAGATCGAGGATCGTCCGTTGGGCTGACGGGTGCGCTTGTTCTTCTCTTCCACGGTCGTGGTCGTCCTCTCAGGCGGTAGCCGCGGTTGGCCGATTGACCTCACGGAGCCGGGTGACGTAGTCGTGCAGTGCGGCGGGCGGAACCCTGCGGAGGCGGCCGACGGCGACGGACTCCAGCTCTCCGGAGCCGACCAGTCGGAAGCAAAGGGTCCGGCCGATACGGAGCCGCCGGGCAGCCTCTTCGACGGTGAGGAGGGCCAGCGTGGGGTCATCGAACGCATCGACTTCGGGCGATTCCATGCGATGGACTCCTTGCCGGGGGCAGGGAACGGCGCCCCTGCCCCCTCCGGTCAGAAGTGCTACATCCGCTACATCTGCTACACCGCAGGTCAGGGGCCTGTTTCGTGTAGCAGATGGGCGGGATGTAGCAGATGGCTGCTGCTACGGGGCGGCGGCGGCCGGGCCCGACGTAGCGGTTTCGGCGGTCGTGTAGCGGATGCTGGGGAGTTCTTCTGCTACGGATTCACCCCCATTGACCTGGGCTGTAGCAGATGTAGCGGATGTAGCGGAGTTTCCGGGGGGTGGGGGGCAGTAGCGGGCCCAGGCGTCGGCCAGGTCTTCGGCGTAGTAGCCGCGCGGGACGGTGCCGCCGGGGGTGCGGATCGGCCGGGCCTTGACGGGCCGGTTGGCCGACGTCATGTAGCCGCTGAGCAGGCGCCCGAGCCCGCGCGGGGTGAGCGGCTTGCCGCCCATGTCGACCCACGGGGCGTCGTCCATCGCGGTCAGGCACTCGATGATCGCGGCGGTGGGCATGCGGTCGATGCCGCAGAACACGGTGTCGCGCAGGTCGGTCAGCAGCCGGATACCGAGCGAGGATTCGTCGTCCTGCGCGGCGGCGGTGACCAGCTCAAGGCAGGCGGCGCGGGCCCGGCCGGGCCAGTCGCCCCCGGCGGCGTCCGCGACGGCGAGCAGCGGCTCCCACACGTCGGCCGGCCGGTCGGTGACACCCTCCGGCATCTCCGGCCACGCCCCGGTCAGCGGCTCGCGCACCTGGTCGGCCCAGCGGGCGAGCCGGTCCCGCAAGGCGTGCCCTTCCTTCTCGTGGATGCGCTGCCGGTACGGCTGCACCCGCTCGTTCGGTGCCCGGCGCCGCATGCGGATGATGACGGAGCGGGTCAGGATCGTGTCCGGCAGTGAGCCGAGTCCGGCGACCGCGACCGCGCAGTAGGACGGGAAGGGCTGCACGCTCTGGTTCGAGCCGTCCCCGACGCACCGGTAGGTGACACCCGAGCGCCGGTGTCCGGCGTTCAGGAAGCCGCGCAGTTCCTCGTTCTCCCCGGCCTTGGGGCCGAACACGGTGTCGATCTCGTCGAAGAGGATCGTCGGCCGCCCCTCGGTGCCGGACACGGCCCGGAATAGCGCGGCCGGGGAGGCGTTCACTGCCACCATCGGCTGCGGCACGAGGGTTTCCACGATCTCCAGCGCGCGGGATTTCCCGGACCCCGGTTCGGGGGAGAGGAACGCGATGCGGGGGGTGGAGTCGAAGCAGTCGAGTAGGTGGGCGTGTGCGTCCCACAGGGCGACGGCGACGAACGCGGCCTCGGTGGGGAAGACGTTGAAGCGTCGGTGGAAGGCTTCCACCTCGTCCAGCAGTGCGGCCCCGTCGATCGGCGTGCGGCTCATGCGGCGTTCCTCCAGTCCAGTGCGGCGGGGGTTCGGGTGCAGGCGGAGTGATGGGCGGTGTACTCGGTGACCAGCTCGGCCACGGCGTCCTGTCCGCGGGCCGTGCTGGTCTGTCCGCAGGGGCAGGCGTAGGCGGCGGTGGGAATGCCGCTGTGCCGGGTGGACCAGCGCGCCCCGTCCTGGTGGTGCCGGTAGACGGGCGGTGCGTAGATGCGGATGCCGGGCCGCTGCGGGGTCGGGTCGGCACTCGGGTGCGCTCCGTCGGCGGGGGACCGGTTCGAGCGAAGGGCAGTGACGACGCCCTTACGGGCGGCGCCTTTCGGTTCGCCCACGACGGGCCCGGTGCTGCTCGGTTCGGCGGCGTGAGGGCCGGTGGCCGGGTGGGGTTGGCCTTCCAAGCGGGGGCGGGGTTCGGTGGTCATGCCGCCTCCCTCGGTCGGGCGGTGCGTGCGCTGCTGTTGAGGGCGCTGCGGATGGTGGTGCGGCACTCGGCCGCGGTGAGTCCCGCCGCCTCGCCTGCCGCTTGGAAGGCGTCCTCTGCCACCTGCCGGGGGAGGTCGCCCCATGCCACGAAACGGCCCACCTTGAAGGCGCTGCGGTTCAGCGTGCTGTTGCGCAGCCCCTCCGGGGCAGCGGCCACGGAGGCGCATTCGGCATCCAGCGCAGCCACAGCAGCCCGGCTCCCGCTCACCGCGGGCAGCCGCAACGGCCCCGCAGAACGGACGAGAGCCGGACGGAGGATGCCGAGCAGCCATCCGGGGAGCGGAGCGGCCACAGCATCATTCAGCGCCCCGTACCGCCCGGCGGGGACAATGCTGCCCGCTGCGACGACGTAGCCACCCGACGCGCGGGTGTCGACCGATGCGGCGATGGTCCCGGCGGTGTTGGGCAGCCGCACGCCCGGCGGTGCGGTGAAGTACAGGTGCGTCCCGCCGCTCGCGGTCCGCACACGGTAGGAGTCGGGGACGGCGTGCCCGGCGCGCTCGCAGAGCGCCCCAAAGGTCGTCGCGCCGCATGGCGCGTCCGCATTGCCCTTGTGCCCTGGGGTGTCCAGGTCGACCACGACCAGCCCGGAGGGGCCGGTGGCGATGCCGACGTTGAACGCGGCCTGCGACCAGGCGGCCCGGATGCGGTCGGGGTCGGTCGTGGCGCGCTGCTCCCACTTGCGATGCCCGGCCGCGCACGGGCCGGTGCGAGTGCAGGTCTTTTCGCCGTGCAGGGCGGGCCGCTTGGTGCCGGGCCGTAACGGGAAGACGTACCAGCCGCGTTCGGCTGCGTCCAGCGCCGCGGACAGCAGCGCGGAACGGGTGTCTTGGGTCATGCTGGAGGTCTCCAGTTCCTCGATTGGGTTCTGGTTGGCAAGGGCGGCCCCGGTTCTTTGGCGAGATGCGGGGGCCGTCCTTGGCGTAGCTAGGCGTTGGTGCTGTTGTCCGGGGTCAGCGGGTCGGGGTGGAACGCCTTGGTGTAGAGGCGGACGCGGTAGCCGTCGCGGGCCGGGCGGCGCTCGATGGGGTCGCAGTCGAACGCGGCCGTCAGTGCCTGCGTGATCTCCGGTTCGTCGGCCGGGTCGCAGATGATGCGGATGTCGAACACGGACTTCTCCTTGTACTTGGTCAGCCGTGGAAGTGGTTGCGCTTGAACGTGGCCCGGCGGATGTTCACCGTCGTGCCGCTGCCGCCGCTGCTCGTACTGAGGACCTGGACGGCGATCCAGCCGCCGAAGATGACGGCGGCCAGGATGATGAGCTGACCGATGAACGCGGTCAGGGCGGCGATGAACGAGGTGAGCAGCAGCAGCCCGCCGCACACCGCGAGGAACCCGACGCCTCCGAGGGCGACGTTCACCGCCGCACGGGAGACGGGCGGCGGCGCCGTGACCGGCGCGGGCTGCGGGTGCTCGATGGCGTAGCCAGTCACGACACGTCCGTCCGGCAGGACGATGCTCGCAACCGCCGGCACGTGCCCCGGCTGCACCGGAACGACCGGCGCGGGCTGGACGACGGACGGTGTGATCGGGGTCGGGGAGTGGACCGGTAACGCCCGTTCGGCGGGCGCGTGGCGGGCAGGTTCGAGGTACATGCGGAATCCCTTCCAAGCGTTGGTCAGGGAGGCGGAGACACCCCCTCGGGGGTGCCGTGTAGAGGGGGGTTCAAGGGTCTGACCTGGGGCGCCTCCCTGACTCCCTGAACGATCATTCGTGCAGGTCAGAGCCAGGGAGGCAGGTCAGGGAGGCGGATAGGGAGTTCTCCCTGTCTCCCTGACCCGCACACGGTCGGCTCCCTGCCGTCATTCGGCGGAAGCGGAACCTTCGGTGTCGCGGTTGGTGAGGGCGCGGGCGACGCGGTCGCGGGCCACGCACATGACGCCATCGGACTTGTAGGGCGAGGCGCCCGCGTCGTCGAGGACGCGCTTGAGGTCGAGGAACGACCAGCCGCCGTAGGCGTCCGCGTTCTTCGTGGCGAGCCGGGCGAGGACGTCCTTGGTGCGCACCCGGGGGGCGTCGCCGATGACGGCGGCGATGTCCGCGAGCGGGTCGTGCTCCTCGGTGTGCTCGATGGCGTGGAGGGTGGTGACGCCGTCGCGCAGGGCCTTGGCCCGGTCGGTGATGGCCTTCGCGTTGTCGTCGTCGATGTAGTGCGTGCGCACCGTGATGGACGACTGCCCCGCCGGGATGCTGATCCCGTCGGAGGCGACGACAAGCGTGCCCCGGTCCAGCCCGGGACGCAGCAGGTTCGGCGCCGCGCCGCCGTCCACGGCCTTGTCCCCCAACGCCATGCGTGCCTGGGACTCGGTACCGAGGGCCAGCGAGGCGCGGGTGTGGGCGCCCTCACGCACGAGCTTGGGCAGGTTCTCGTTCGTCGGGTCCTGGGTGCCCTGCCACATCAGCACGTTCACCGCACGGCCCTGGTTGTGAATCTTGCGGACGGCCATGAAGTACCGGCTGTTGGCCCTGCTACCGCCGTACGGGCGCTTCTCTTCGTCCTTGGCCGGACACATGAACGCCACCTGCGCCTCGTCGACCAGCACGATCAGCGGCGGGAACGTGGTGCCGGGAGGTGCCTGAATGCGGCGGTTCATCTCCACCACCGCCCCTTCCACCATCTCGGTCACCTGGATGACGTGCTCATCGGTCGGCCCCTGGACCAGGGTGGTGGCGAGGCCGTCGAACATGGCCCAGTCCCCGACGCCCTTGAGGTCGCCCATGAGGAACTGCACCGACCGGTCCAGCGACAGCCACAGCGCCAGCGAGCGCAGGGCGACGGTCTTGCCCTGGTTGGACAGGCCGGTGATGAGCAGGTGCCGCTGATACAGCGACAGGGCGGCGGCATCCCCGCGCAGGTCCTGCCCCCACGGCGCCTTGCCCTTGGCGTAGTCGGCGGTCATCGTCTCGTCCGTGACCAGCGGGGACGGACCGATCGGCTCATCCAGCGCCCCCGAGTCTGCGACCCACAACCTGACGGTGCGGGCGGCCTGGGGGATGGTGATGAACACCTCGTGCTCGTGCCTCGTGAGGTTCTCCGCCAGCTTCCGCCGCTTGCCCTGCACCTCGTTCGTCGACACCCCCGAGGGCAGGGTGACGTCGACTTCCACGCCGCATCCGGCGATGGTGATCGGCCCGAGCATGGAGGCGCCGGCGTCGCCCATCTCCTTGATGGCGCGGGCCAGGGCGGGGATGCCGAGGTCTCGGAGGGCCTTGACGACGATGGACGGGGTGATCGGCTCCCCCTCCCCCGTACGGACATTCACCGGAAGGGCCCACTGTGGGGCGGCGTGCTGCTTGCGGCCGACGGACCACAGGGCGAGCAGCGCGAGCAGCGGGCCCACCGTGAGCAGCGGCCCCCACACCACCTGCACGATGCGGATGAGTAAGGCGATGAAGTCGATGGTCGCTGACAACGGCGTGACCACGTCGGTGACGTTGCCGGTGCTGATGGCAAGGGCGACCCCGAGGGCGACCAGGACACCGACGCTCATGCCGGCGCCAACGGCGACTCCCTTGGCCGCGTCTACCGGGGAGTGGAGCAGGTCCATGCGGCGGTGATGGCGGGCGGCCCGGAAGCGCTGCAACCGCTCCTCCCACTCCTGGGCCGCTTCCAGGTTCCCCGCGGCCTCCGCCGCCCGGATCATCCGCTCGTAGCGGGAGCCGGTGCGGCCGTCCCACGCACGATGGGCGGCGATCCTGCCGCCGTTGACGGTGTAGAGGCCGTGCCGGACCACCGCGCGACCCGCGGCCCGGGTCCGCTCGTGCGTGACAGCGGTGCGGACGGCGCGGCCGGAGCGCACCCACACCGGCACCGGCCGCGCGGGCGGGGCGTCCGGAACGACGGTCAGTGTGGTCACGGCCGGGGTGTCGGCGGGCGGGGGGTCGGTGTGCTTGTGCAGGTGAACGACGTTGTCGCTCATGACGGAACGTCTCCTGACTGCCCCTGCCGGGGCGGGAAGGCGAGAGGTGCGGTGGCCGCCTCGCGGGCGGCCACCGGTCGGGAGTCAGCGGCTGTGGGGGTGCGGTTCTCGGCACGGCTGAACTGGGACGGTTGCGTGCGTGGTCCGTCGACCCAGCAGAAGGGGCGCAGGGTGTCGGCGGTGGTGAACACGCGGATCGCGGCCCCGGTAGGGGCGTCGGGCAGCGCGTAGACGCGGCCCCCGTCCAGGGAGGCCAGCAGCCGGGCAGCGTGGTGCTCGCAGCCCTGTGCTCCCGCGTTTGAGGCGTCCAGCACGGTCACGGCGACCGGACCGGCGCACAGGGTCGGGTCATCAGGGTGAGCGGCGGGGCACCGCCGGGTGGCGTGCTGCATGGTCACCACCAGCCGGAGGACTTCTTGGCAGCCTTGGCGCGGGCGGCCTCGGTGATGAGCCGCTGCCGCTCGCCGTGCAGGGCGTTGAGTTCGGCGGTGAGCCGCATTTCGGCGGCGGTGCCGGTGGATTCGATCTGTGTCTCGGCGCGGCCGGTGCTGCGGCCCCGCAGGGTGCGGTAGGCGCCCCCGGCGGCGGCGCGGAGCATCGCCCGGCGCTCGTGGCTGTTCAGCGGCCACAACTCCCCCCGGCGGACCGCTTCGAGCTTCTTCGTTGTGGCCCGGATCTCGCGGTCGATGCGGCGCAGGTCGGCGTTGCTCATCGGGTGCTCCCTTCCGGCCCGTTCGGGTCGGGGTAGGCGCAGGGCACGCAGGTGCCCAGCGAGGTGGGGATGACGTATCCGGCATCACGCCCGCAGGACGGGCACAGGCGCCGGGCGGCGTTGGCCTTGGCAAGCGCCGCCCGGCGGGCCGGCGTCATCGGGCGGACCGGCTTGGCGAGGTCGACGCGGTAGAGGTAGGCGACCAGCGGCCCCCGCCGACGGCGGGGCCGCTCCAACTGCGCGGCCACCTCCTGACCGCCGGGGCGTAGCCCTTGGGCGCGGAGCTGTCGGCGGGTGGCGTAGCCGTCCGGGGCGTAGCGCCACCGGAACACCGGCAGCGCCCCCATCACGCCGCCTCAGCCGTGGTGCGTTCGGCGAGCAGGGTGTCCCGCAGCTTGCGGGCGCTCGCCGGTGACGTGCGCACGGCGCGGCGGATGCCCTCACCGGTCACCTTCGCGTCCGGCAGTCCGGCGGTCGCCGCTCGTGCCTCGGCGAGCAGCTGGTCCCAGGTGCGCTTGGGGCGGGGTGATCGGGCCACCTCGGGGAGTCGACCGGTCGCCCGACGCGGCGGGGTCGACTCCGCCGCAACCGCCCGCCGGGGCGTGTCTGTCGGGGCGGGGATCGCCGGTGTCGGCTTGAGCGGGGGAATCGACTTGCCCAGGTCGACCGCGACCGGTTCCGGCATGGTCAGCCGGGTGAGTGTTACGACCGGGTCCGGGGTCGATTCGGGCAGGTCAGCCGTAGACCGTTTCCTTGTGGTCTTGGTGGATTCCTCCGCATTCGCGGGAGGGGTGGGGTCGGGGATGGTGGTGCCGAACATCGAGGCGAGCGCGGCATCCGCACCGGCCGTGACCCGGTCGCGCTGCACGTCCAGCAGCCTCGATCCGAGCGCGGTGTCGCCGACGCCGACCTTGCGGGCCAGACGCCACGACTTACGCTCCGACCACGTCCTGACCCGGTCGCTGGGGTGGTGGGTGGCGCGGGCGCGGTGGTAGGCGAGCGCCTGCACCAGATCGGCCGTGCGCCGTTCGTGCTCCGCGTCCCGGCCGTCGGTGTGCACCACGATCCGGCGGGCCAGGAACGCCATGCCCTCGGCCGAGACGGACATGCCCATCGGGGTCAGCGCGTAGATGACCATGCGGCCCAAATCGGGCGCCGCCATCGCACCCATCACCGCGGCAGCGGCCGGCAGCACCCACAGGCCGACGCGGACGATCCGCGGGGACGACTGCCCGAGCATGGTCAGCCCCAGCAGCACCAGCGCAAGCACCGCCGTCGCGCCCTCACCGGCGGCAAGGGCCCCGAGGGCGGTGCCCTTGCCGTAGGAGTCACCGATGTTGCTGTAGGTGCCGATCCCACCGAACACCCCGGTAGCGAGCATCGGCACGAACGCCGCCGACAGCACACCCACCTGAGCGCGGGTCAGGGCCCGGTCGGCGCTCACGCGGCACCCCCGGGCACGCTCACACCGGCCGCCCGGTTCAGCAGCGCGACGCGGGCCGCCAGGGCGCGGCGGCGGGCCCGGCGGATCCTGCGGGCGTCCAGCTCGGTCGGCGTGCGGTCCAGCGTGATGATGTGCGCGTCCAACAGGTCGACGTCCGCCAGGACGACGGGCATCTCCCGCTCGATCGCGTCCAGCTCCGTGTTCGTCGGCTCCATGAAGTCAGCGAACGCGGTAACAGCGTCCTGAACAGTGACGATGTGGTCCATGGGTCGTGGTTCCTTCCAGCGAGGAACGGCCCGAACAGAGCCCCCGGTGTTCCCGCACCGGGGGCTCACGCCGTTGAAGTCGGTAGATCCGGCTCCCCTCAGCGCTGTTCGTACGAGACGAGCAGCGGAGGCAACCGGCCGCAGCGAACAGGCCGCGGAGAGGCCGATGCGCGACGTAGCCACGCGATCCGCCTTTTCGACTCGGGGAGGCGGGGCCCACCTATGCAGTTGTCAAAGAACCGGCGCTTCCTTCGAGCCCCTTCCAGAGCCCTCCGGGCGGCATAGGAGCAGCCCGAAGAAGGCCACTCAGGTGTCGCTGAGAACCGCGATCGCCCCGAAGTCCGATGCAGTACCTCTATTACAGGTACCGCATCGGGTTTCGTCAAGCTGGCCGACGGATTCTCCGTGTCTCACGCCGGGACTTCTTGGCGCACCATCAGGATCGGTGCAGGTGAGGGGCGTTGTTCACCCCGCGCGTGGACACCTTGGGGCGATCTGGCTACCGTCAGGAAGTCCCTAGACGTCCCACCGGGGGTTGAGATGTCCAACGAGCGCTTAAGGTCTGCTCTCTTAGCTCAGGGCATGACCGTGCAGGACCTGGCGGCCGCGATCGAGGTCAACCCGAAGACCGTCGAACGCTGGATCACCCAAGGGAAAATCCCGTACCGGCGGCATCAGTACGCGACGGCGTCACTGCTCAAAGTCGACGTGACGACGCTGTGGGAAGACTCCCGCACGGCCGAAAGCGCCTCCGACCTGAGCAAGGCTGAGATCGTCACCATCTACCCGCACCGGCACATGGTGCCCGCCGGCCTGTGGCGCGAAATCTATGAGCGGGCCCAGTCGCACATAGACGTTCTCGTCTACTCCGGACTGTGGCTATCGGAAGACCCGCTGTTCCATGACCTGCTCAAAACCAAGGTGCAGGCGAACGCCCAGGTGCGCATCCTGCTCGGGGACCCGAGCTGTGCAGCGGTCAGGCAGCGCGGCATAGACGAGGGTCACCAGATCATGGACGGCAAGATCCGGAACGCACTGATGAACTACCGCCCGCTGTTCGCCAGTCATCCCGACATCGGGTTCCGGCTACATGACGCGACGCTCTACAACTCGCTGTTCCGAGCCGATGACGAGATGCTGGTGAACACCCACGTATACGGCATCGGTGCGTACCTGGCGCCAGTCCTTCACCTCCGGCGACTGCCGGGCGGGGGCCTCTTCGACACCTACGCAAATAGCATCGAACAGACCTGGGGAGGCGCGCGCCAGGTGACTGAACACGACCTCACGGGAGCCTGACCATGGGACGCATCGACTACCTGCACGACCCTGACGCCCCGCCGGCCAACTCCGTCGTGCCGTCCGTCGTCGCGTTCGTTCAGAACGACGCGGGCGAAGTGCTGGTGATCCAGCGGTCCGACAACGGCCGGTGGGCGCTCCCCGGCGGCGGGCACGACGTGGGCGAGTCCATCAGTGACACGGTCGTGCGGGAAGTGTGGGAAGAGACCGGAATCAAGGCCGAAGTCGTCGACGTGTCCGGGATCTACACCGACCCCGGACACGTGATGCTCTACGACGACGGCGAGGCGCGGCAGCAGTTCAGCATCTGCTTCCGCGCGCGGCCGGTCGGTGGTGACCTGCGTACGAGCAGCGAGACGACACAGGTCCGCTGGGTTACCCCGGAGGATCTGTCGGAACTCGACATCCACCCGACGATGCGCCTGCGCATCGAGCACGCCATGGACGAAAGGCGCGTCGCCCCCTACATCGGCTGACGCTTCGCGGCGGCGACCCGCTCCAGCACACGGGCGGTACTGGCCAGGATCTCCGGTTCGGCGCGACGGATGAACGTGCCGATCAGGCTCTCCGGCCCGTACCGTCCGGCGATCTCGTTCACGCGGTCCACCGGGTTGGTGGGGGTGCCGTCCGGTGTGGTGTTCATGTCGCAGTAGCAGAGAGCATCCGCGAGGTGCGGACGCTCGCGGGGAAACTCACTCTCCAGCTCATCGCGCAGTCCCCGTGCCTCCGCTTCCATCCATGCACAGGAGTGGTGGGCCACCAGCCGGATCACCCGCACGTCGGCTTCGGTGTGGTCCCTCAGGTACCGGGCACCGTCCAGCGGATGGAAGCCGGTCTTCGCAAGGTCCGGCGAGTACCCGATGTCATGGAGTACCGCCGCGGCCTCCAGCAGCTCGGCATCTTCCCCGAGGATGAGAGCGATCGTCTTCGCTCGCTCGGCCACTCCGAGCGAGTGCTTCCACCGGCGTGGCAGCGGTTCGGCCAGCAGTGACTCTGCGAGGGGGTACGCCCACTCCGTCAGTCCCGATGCGCTCACAGCTTGGACCCCTCCTCTTTGTTCGGCACCGTCAGCACAGTGCGCTGTTTTCCTTGGCGCGTCGCTGACAGCAGCCCCGCGGCTTCGAGCTTGTCCAGCGCCTTCGCCACGGTCGGCCGGGAGACTCCGAATCGGGTGGCGAGTGCCGAGGTGCTGGGGAACGACTCCCCAACGGCAATACCGTCCGTCGTAATCACCTCGGCAAGCCGCTCAGCCAGTGGCCGGCGGTCGACGCTTTCCCCCTCTTTGATCACGCGCCACCGGCCGCCGGGCACGGGTTCAGCCACCCCTTCTTCCCTGAGCACGTTGAAAGCCCGGAGCACCACGCCACGGGAGACCCCGTACCGCTCCATGAGCGTCGCCAGAGTCGGCAGCTCCGTCATCTCAGGCTCTGCCACGATCTCAGCCTTCACGGCGTCCGCGATCTTCACAAAGGTCCCCCGAGGGCTGGTCTGCTGCGACACTCGCTCTCCCTCTCCGTCTGCCGTCGTCGTCTGCGGTCAAGACTCCCACGGCCCTTCACCAGGGCGACAGCATGAGCCCGGAGCCATCGGCGGCCCGTTCCCTCCGTCTCAGTTTCCGTCTCAGTTCACCTCCGTACGTCGGCGTTCATCGCCGTTCACGCACCGTGAGCGCCCCGGTCAGGGGAACTGTGGTGAACGGCGGCGGACCCCGCGAGCGAGCGCCTGATCAACAGGAACAGACCTCGAAAGCGAGTGTGGCGCAAGTCACCGTGGGTTCAAATCCCACCGCTACCGCTGGTAGACGAAGGGCCCGGTCCACTGGACCGGGCCCTTCGTCTTGCCCCCGAGACCCTTGCACGTCTCTGCCCGTCCCTGCGGATGCGGGCGGGCCAACGGGCGGCGGGTTCGGCGACGTCACCGCAGCGTCGTCAGAAGGGACCCTTCGTGCGATCATGGGCCCGCTCGGCACGTGTGACACCGGCACATCACAGGGACTGGGGAGGGCCGCGATGGCGGTGAACGCGAAGAAGGCCGCCATCTACGCGCTGGTGGCCTTCGCGGTGTATGTGATCATCACGGATCCGGAGAAGGCGGCCGACTACGTCCAGGTCGGCTTCGAGGGCATATCGGAGGCGGCCTCCGCGATCGGCGACTTCATGACCTGGCTCGCCAACGGAGGCAAGTGATGATCCGTCATCTGGTGCTCTTCCGGCTGGACGAGGGCGTGCGGCGCGACGACCCGAAGGTGGTGGAGGGCGTCGAGGCGTTCCGCGCGCTCGGCGACAGCATCCCCGAGGTGCGCTTCTGGGAGTGCGCCTGGAACATCACCGACCGGCCGATCGCGTACGACTTCGCCATCAACTCGGCCTTCGACGACGCGGACGCGCTGCAGCGGTACCTGACGCACCCGGACCATGAGGCGGGCGTCGCGCTGTGGCGCGAGTTCGCCACGTGGGTGATCGCCGACTACGAGTTCTGAGACCGCCCCCCGGTCCGCCCGGAGCCCTCCGCCATGACGGCGGAGGGCTTTCGTGCGTCCGAGGTGCTGTCTCTCCCTCAACACGGAAGATGCGGGTGCTTGCACACAGTGAGTCTGTCTTGTGATGCTATGACCGCTTTTGACGGATGAGTTGACGGACGTTTGACCGATGAAGAGGTGGCGTTGACCGTGTCGGCCAGTACTGCGCCGCCCCAGGACCAGGTGTCCGCCCAGGCTCCGGCTCCGGCCCGCTCCCCGGACCCCGTCCCGGCACCGGCCACCCCGTCCTCGTCGGGCGCGCAGCCGCCCGCCGGCACGCAGCCCCCGGACGGCTCCCGGCCCCCGGCCACCGTCGCGGAGACCCGTGAGCGGGAACCGGAACCCGAGCCCAGCCCGGCCAAGCGCCGCGGCGCCGACACCCGGGCACTGACACAGGTGCTGTTCGCCCAGCTCAAGGACCTGGAGCCGGGCACACCCGAGCACACCCGGGTGCGCGCCGCGCTCATCGAGGCCAACCTGCCCCTGGTGCGCTACGCCGCCGCCCGCTTCCGCTCCCGCAACGAGCCGATGGAGGACGTCGTCCAGGTCGGCACCATCGGGCTCATCAACGCCATCGACCGGTTCGACCCGGAACGGGGCGTGCAGTTCCCGACGTTCGCGATGCCGACCGTCGTCGGCGAGATCAAGCGGTACTTCCGCGACAACGTCCGCACGGTGCACGTACCGCGCCGGCTGCACGAGCTGTGGGTGCAGGTCACCAGCGCGACCGAGGACCTGACCACCGCCTTCGGGCGGTCCCCGTCGACCGCCGAGATCGCGGAACGGCTGCGCATCACCGAGGAGGAGGTGCTCTCCTGCATCGAGGCGGGACGGTCGTACCACGCCACCTCGCTGGAGGCCGCGCAGGAGGGCGACGGGCTGCCGGGCCTGCTCGACCGGCTCGGCTACGAGGACCCCGCACTGGACGGCGTGGAGCACCGCGACCTCGTCCGCCACCTCCTGGTCCAGCTGCCGGAGCGCGAGCAGCGCATCCTGCTGCTGCGCTACTACAGCAATCTGACCCAGTCCCAGATCAGCGCGGAACTCGGCGTCTCCCAGATGCACGTCTCCCGGCTACTGGCGCGTAGCTTCCAGCGGCTGCGTTCCGCAAACAGGATCGACGCGTAACCCGCACGAGCGAATCGCTCATCAGTACCCATCTGCGCCCTTCGCGGCCGATACCCCGTCAGACCCCGTGTTTCCAGGGCCGTTTCACATCTCGGATGTCGACATGTCACTTCAGAGCGTTGCCGACATGTGACATTCTGCGGGAAGAGCGTTTGCCGGAGCTCCGGCGCCGGTATTCAGGTGAAGGCTGCGTTCCTCGACTCGGGGAGCGCCGGCCGCGACCGTCCCGCGACCCAAAGGGGGTGGCATGTCCGTAGAACAGGGCAGCTCGAAGGTGCTCACGCCCACGGAGGGCGACTCTGCTCCCCGTGCCCTCGACGCACTCGGCCCCATCGATGACGTACCGGCCCTTCCGGCCGAGCCGGCGCCCGGCCTGCCGGACCCGGCGGCCATCGACACCCGCACCCTGTCCCGCTCCCTGTTCCTGCGGCTCGCCGCGCTCGACGAGAACAGCCCCGAGCGCGCCTACGTCCGGGACACCCTGATCGAACTGAACCTCCCGCTCGTGCGGTACGCCGCGGCGCGCTTCCGCTCGCGCAACGAGCCGATGGAGGACATCGTCCAGGTCGGCACCATCGGCCTGATCAAGGCGATCGACCGTTTCGACTGCGAACGGGGCGTGGAGTTCCCGACGTTCGCGATGCCGACCGTGGTCGGCGAGATCAAGCGGTTCTTCCGCGACACGTCGTGGTCGGTGCGGGTGCCGCGCCGGCTGCAGGAGCTGCGCCTCGCGCTGACCAAGGCCAGCGACGAACTCTCCCAGAAGCTGGACCGCTCGCCGACGGTGCCCGAACTCGCCGCCGTTCTGGGCGTGTCCGAGGAGGACGTCGTCGACGGCCTCGCGGTCGGCAACGCGTACACGGCGTCGTCGCTGGACTCCCCGGCCCCCGAGGACGACGGCGGCGAGGGCTCGCTCGCGGACCGCCTCGGCTACGAGGACACGGCGCTGGAGGGCGTGGAGTACCGGGAGTCGCTCAAGCCGCTGCTCGCCAAGCTGCCGCCGCGCGAACGCCGCATCATCATGCTGCGGTTCTTCGCCAACATGACCCAGTCACAGATCGGCGAGGAGGTCGGCATCTCCCAGATGCACGTCTCGCGCCTGCTCACCCGGACCCTGGCCCAGCTGCGGGAGGGCCTCATCTCCGACTGAGCGACGCGCATCTGACGGAACGTCGTGTTCCGTCGGACGGACCGCACGGTTCCGTGGCCGCCGGTGCGCCCCTCACGGGCGCGACGGCGGCCGCCGCGCGTCCGGGTTACTTCAGCGCCAGCCAGGCCACCGCCGCGACGATCGCCACGGCGACGACGACACCGACGATGAGGCCGATACGGGGCCCACCGCTCGACGCGGCGGCCTGCCGGCCCTGGGGGGCCTCGTCGACGAAGGCACGGAACATCTGGGTGCTGCCGGCGGGGTCGTGGTTGCCCTGGGGGCCCTGGGTGTTAGCCATGGCCCGAGACCCTAGCGAATCCGGTACGACCACCCCAAGCGGGGGCGCCGCCCGAACGGCCGTCACGGGGACCTTTCGGCTCCCGGAGCCCCTTCCGGCACGCCCCCTGGGGCTCCTCCCGGCTCCCACTGCGCTGACCTGCGCGTTTACTGCGCAATACATGCCTTTGCCAAGTTTTGGGGCCGACCCCCCGGTTTTTATTTGCCTGCAGCAATCATCGACCTGCATGGTGGTTGCTCTAAGCAACGAAAGGGGGGTGGCGTGGCCGCGCAGGCCCAGTACGAGGAGCTGGTCAGGCAGTTCAGCGCCTTCGGCGCGGTGAAGCGCGAGATGCGGCGGCTGACCTCCGCCGAATGCCCCAGCGGGTCCGCCGCCGTGCTGGCCCTGCTCGGCCGGCACGGCGACATGCACATCAGCAGGATGGCGGAGCTGCTGGCCGTGGACATGTCCGTGACCAGCCGCCACGTCGCCCAGGCGGCCGACCGCGGCTGGCTCCAGCGGCTGCCCGACCCCGCCGACCGGCGCTCCCGCATCCTGCGCCTGACCCCTGAGGGCCGCGAGCGGCTCGACGAGCTGTTCCGGCACACCACGCGTCTGCTCGCCGAACGCCTCTCCGACTGGTCCGACGACGACGTCACCCTGCTCGCCCACCTCATGGCCCGCCTCCGGGACAGCTTCGACGACTGCCGCACCGGCTCCCGCCCGGCGGCGTCGCCCCTCCCCCGGCCGGCCCCTCCCGGCCCCGAACGGACCACCCGTACACCCGCACGCGCATAAAGAAGAAGGACGTCCATGGCAACGACCACACCATCCGGTGTGCGGGCTCATGCCAAGCACGGGGGAGGCTCCTCCGAAAGCCGAGCTCCGATGACCCACCGACAGATCATGGAGGCACTGTCGGGCCTGCTGCTCGGCATGTTCGCAGCGATCCTGTCCTCCACCATCGTCACCAACGCCCTGCCCGAGATCGTCGCCGACCTCGGCGGCGGCCAGAGCGCCTACAGCTGGGTCGTCACCGCCTCCCTGCTGGCGATGACCGCGTCCACCCCGCTCTGGGGCAAGCTGGCCGACCTGATCAGCAAGAAGGCCCTGGTCCAGATGGCCCTCGTGGTCTTCGTCATCGGGTCCGTGGTGGCCGGCCTGGCGCACAACCCGGGCACCCTGATCACGGCCCGCGTCATCCAGGGCCTGGGCGCCGGCGGACTGTCCGCCCTCGCCCAGATCATCATGGCCGCGATGATCTCCCCGCGTGAGCGCGGCCGCTACTCCGGCTACCTGGGCGCCACCTTCGCCGTTGCGACCGTCGGCGGACCGCTGCTCGGCGGCGTCATCACGGACACCAGCTGGCTCGGCTGGCGCTGGTGCCTCTACGTCGGCGTGCCCTTCGCGGTCATCGCCCTGCTCGTCCTGCAGAAGACGCTGAACCTGCCGGTGGTCAAGCGCCGGGTCAAGGTCGACTGGGCCGGCGCGTTCTTCGTCACCGCCGCCGTCTGCCTGCTGCTCGTCTGGGTCACCTTCGCCGACGACAAGTACGCCTGGCTGTCCTGGCAGACGTACACGATGGTCGGCGGGTCGGTGCTGCTCACCCTGGTCTTCCTGTTCGTCGAGACCCGGGCGGCCGAGCCGATCATCCCGCTGCGGCTGTTCCGCAACAGCACCATCACGCTCGCGTCCCTCGCCTCGATGTTCGTCGGCATCGCGATGTTCGCGGGCACGGTCTACTTCAGCCAGTACTTCCAGCTGGCGCGCGGCCAGTCCCCGACCATGTCGGGCGTCATGACGATCCCGATGATCGGCGGACTGTTCGTGTCGTCCACCGTCTCCGGTCTGATCATCACCCGCACCGGCCGGTGGAAGAGCTGGCTGGTCGTCGGCGGCGTGCTGCTCACGGCGGGCCTGGGCCTGATGGGCACCATGCGCTACGACACCCCGTACTGGCGCATCGCCCTGTTCATGGGCCTCATGGGCCTCGGCGTCGGCATGATGATGCAGAACCTGGTGCTCTGCACGCAGAACCAGGTCGCGCCGGGCGACCTCGGGGCCGCCTCCTCGGTCGTGACCTTCTTCCGGTCCCTCGGCGGGGCGGCGGGCGTCTCGGTGCTCGGCTCCGTGATGGCCTCCCGGATCAGCCAGTACGCCACCGACACCATCGGCACCCTGAGCCCGCAGGACCGGGCGGCGGCCGCCGAGTCCGCGGGCAGCGGCGCCATCCCCGACATGGACCTGCTGCCGCCCGCCATCCGCACCTGGCTGGAGAGCGCCTACGGGCACGGCATCGCCGACATCTTCCTGTACGTCGCCCCGGTCGCGTTCCTCGCCCTGCTGGTGACCCTCTTCATCAAGGAGGTCCCGCTGCGTACGACGGGCGCCCTGGCCCAGGCGGCCGAGGCCTCGTCCGACACCGCGGACACGGCACCGGACGCCGGTCCGCGGGCCTCCTCGGAGGCCGAGGCCGACGCTGCCGCCGATACCGACTCCGGTGCCGGATCCGGTGCCAGCTCCCCGGCCGCGGATGGCGCTACGGTCCCGTCCGCCGTCATCGCCGGGGCCGCGTCCCCGGTGGGGCGTGCCGACGACGTGCCGGGCCGGTCCACCGCCGTCGCGGACACCACGGCCGCGGTGCGGGACACCGCCGGCGGGCCGCTCACGGCCGTCGCCACCGTCGCCCGCCCCGAGGAGCCCACCGGGGAGAGCACCGAGGACGCCGACGAGACCACCGGGGGCGCCGCTCCCGCCGGGATCCCCGTGCGCGGTCTCGTGCGGGGCGCCGAGGGCGTGCCCGTGCCGCACGCCGCCGTCACCCTGATCTCCCTGTCCGGGCGTCAGCTCGGCCGGTCGGTGGCGCAGTCCGACGGCGCCTACGCGGTCGACGCGCCCGGCGCCGGGTCGTACGTGCTGATCGCCGCCGCCGGCGGACACCAGCCGCAGGCGTCTACGGTCGTGGTGCACGGCGAGCCGGTCGGCCACGACATCCTGCTCAGCGGCACCGGCTGCCTGACGGGCGTGGTCCGCGCCGCCGGCGACGGCGGCCCGGTGACCGGCGCCACGGTGATCGTCACCGACGTGCGCGGGGACGTCCTGGCCACCGGGACCACCGGGGCGGACGGCACGTTCTCCCTCACGGACCTGGTGCCCGGCACGGTGACCGTCGCCGTGAACGCGACCGGGTACCGGCCCCGCGCCCTGCCCGTCGAGGCGGGCGGCGCCGGCACCACCGGGCTCGACGTCGTGCTGACGCCGGGCGCCCGGCTCCGGGGCGTCGTCCGCGCCCCGCACGGCCCCCTCGCCGACGCCCGGGTGACGCTGGTCGACGCCGCGGGCAACGTGCTCGGCACGACGACCACCGGGGCCGACGGGGCGTACGCCTTCTCCGACCTCGACGGCGGCGACTACACCGTCATCGCCGAGGGCTTCCCGCCGGTGGCCACCGCCCTGACGGTCGACGGCACCGGCGTCGACGGCCACGACATCGAGCTCGCCCACCCGGGCGAGTGACCCCACCCCGGCCCGTGGGCGGGCGGGCGCGTTCCGTAGCGGAGACGCGTCCCCGCCGCGGGCCGGTCCCACGACCAACGGCGCCGCCCGGCCGGGCCCGCTCCCGGCCGGCCGGGCCAGCCTCTCGAGCCGATGGCGGGCGGGCCGGAGCAGCGAGCACGCCGTACGGGGAGCATCACTTCCTGCCGGGTGAGAACCCCTCGGCCGTGCGCGCCACCAACTGCCCGCACAGGTCACGGAGCTTGACGTTCCGGTCCTGTGAGACGCGGCGCAGTCGCTCCAGGGCGCGGTCCGCGTCGATCCGTTCGCGGGCCATGAGGATGCCGATCGCCTGGTCGATGACGCTGCGCGAGAGCAGCGCGGTGCGCACGTCCGCGGCGGACTGCCCCCGGTGTTCGAGGTGCACGGCGGTGGTGACCGCGTCCGCCACGCGGACCGCGAAGCGACGGGCCCGCTCCCGCCCCCCGGCGAGCGCTCCCGACTGCTCGGCGTAGAGGTTGAGCGCGGCACCCCGGCCGTCCGTCACCTCCAACGGCACGGCCAGGACGCTGCGCACCCCCGCGGACAGGGCGTAGCGCGTGTAGCCGGGCCAGCGGGCCTCCACGGTCAGATCGGAGGAGTACTGCTCCCGGCCGGTCTCCGCCGCGGCCACGCACGGGCCGGAGCCGTTCTCGTACTGGCGCTGGTCGAGCCCGCTCGGCAGCCCGTCGCTGCCCGCGAGAGTCAGCAGCCGGTCGGCACGGCGCACCGTGATGCTGCACGCGGAGGCACCGGGCACCTCCTGCACGGCACGGTCCGTGAGATCGCGCAGCAGGGTGTCGAGTCCGCTGCTGCGGGCCATCGCGTGGTCCAGCGTGTCGGGTGTCTCGGAGGTCATGACCGTACGGATATCCCGTCGGCGGACGTTGACGCCCTCGGCCGGTCAGCGGCCGCCGCCGTCGGGGGTGACGTGCGCGTCGACGATGCGGCGGGCCAGGTCGCGCAGCTTGGTGTTCTCCCGCTGCGAGGCGCGCACCAGGCGGTCGAAGGCACCGGACGCGTCCATGCTCATGCGTTCCATGAGGATGCCGGTGGCCTGACCGATGAGGTCCCGGGTGCGCATGGCCTCGGTGAGCTGTTCGCGCACGGTGGCCGATTCGAGGGCGATGCCCGCGTGGGCGGTGAGGAGCCGGGCCACCCTCCGGGTGCCGTCGTCGAAGGCGTGCGGCTTGCGGGCGTAGACGGTGAGCACGGTGAGCCGGCGGCGGTCGGCACGCAGCCGCTGGGACAGCGCGGACCGCAGGCCCAGGCCGGCCAGGGCGGCCCCGGCCTCGTCCAGGGTGCTGTCGGCGATGCCGGCCTCCGGGGAGTGCCAGAGCCGGTCCCAGTACGGCTCGGCCGTGCCCGGGCCCGTGCCTGTGCCTGTGCCTGTGGCCGGGCCCGTGCCTGTGCCTGTGCCTGTGGCCGGGCCGGCGTCCGCGCCTGTGCCTGTGGCCGGGCCGGCGTCCGCGCCCGTGGCCGCCGGTTCCTCGGCCACCCGCACGATCTCGTCGGACCAGGCGAGGGGACGGCACCCGCTCTCCCGCTCGACGGCGCAGATCCCCGCGTACTCGGCGCCGGGCAGGAGTTCCACCGCGAGCCGGACCGCCGTGTCCAGGGTGCTGTGCGGGGTGGAGGTGCCGTGCAGTCGCCGGGCCGCGCCGGTGAGCGCTTCGGCCAGGTCGAACCCGTCCGGAAAACGGGGCAATTCAGAGAACCGGGACGCAGTCACCACGAACCTCTTCGGCATGCACGGCCACCAGCCGTGCGCAGGAGAGCTCCGCAGCACATTCCCGACTGCGAGCACAGGACGCAGAGAACTCTAACCGCTCGGTAGCCCCGAGGTGAGCCCGGACCTGGGGCGGGACATGGACCGGACATGGACCGGACGTGGAGTGGGAAGGGGGCCGCTGTGAGGACGGGGGTGGCGGCCCGAAGCCGCACAAGAACGCTGAAGCACGGCTTCCGCACCCGCCCGGGCCGTGGTGGAATGGGTGCCCGGGTCAGGAAGTGGCCGTACGGAAAGCCGGACGAACGACTGCCAGGTGAGCGCCGTGTCCTCCTCTCCCCTCCCCGCGTCCCCCAGACCACCCGAACACCTGCTGCTCCCGCTGCCGACGGAGATCGACATCTCCAACGCCTCCGGGCTGCTGCCGCTGATCATGTCCGGTGCCGGGCACCGCCCCGACCCGCCGAGGATCCTGGTCCTCGACCTCACGGCTACCCGCTTCATGGACTCCCAGGGCGTCCGCCTCATCAACGAGGTGCGCCGGGCCCTGCCCCCCGGCACCCGTCTGCACCTGGTCGCCCGGCCCGGCGGCGTGGTCGGCCGCCTGCTGGAACTGACCGGGCTGCGCCGCGACGTTCCGGTGTACGACAACGCGGCGGAGGCGATGGGGGAGGGTGCGTCGATCTAGGTGTGTTGACCCGTGAGCTTGGGGACACGGCAATCAAGGTGGCGTGATACGTGCCGCCCGTGCCCCGGGAAGGCCCGTCCCGGCCGGGCGGGTTCAGCCGCGGCTGCGGGCGACCATCGCCTCGATGCCCGCCACCAGCAGGTCCAGGGCGAAGGCGAAGTCCCGCTCCGTCATCTCCTCGTGTCTCATACGGTGTACAGGGCGGAACACCCGGCGTCCGGTCCGGAGTTGCGGTGCGCGGTACGGGACGGGTCCCGCCCGCTCATGTCACGCGGGCCTGAGCAGGTATCCCGCGCCGCGCCGCGTGTGGATCATCGGTTCCCGGCCGGCGTCGATCTTCCGGCGCAGGTAGGAGATGTACAGCTCGACCACGTTGGCCTGCCCGCCGAAGTCGTAGGACCAGACCCGGTCGAGGATCTGCGCCTTGCTGAGCACCCGCCGCGGATTGCGCATCAGGTAGCGCAGCAGCTCGAACTCGGTCGCCGTGAGGTGGATGCTCCTCCCCGCCCGCGTGACCTCGTGACTGTCCTCGTCGAGGGTGAGGTCACCGACGACGAGCAGGGACTTTGGTCCCCGCCCGGCCGCGTCGGAACGCCGGATCAGCCCGCGCAGCCGCGCGACGACCTCCTCCACCCCGAACGGCTTGGTGACGTGGTCGTCCCCGCCCGCGGTCAGCCCGGCGACACGGTCCCCGGCGGCGTCCTTCGCGGTCAGGAACAGCACGGGCACGTCCGGCAGTTCCCGGCGCAGCCACCCGAGGACGGCCGGGCCGTCCATGTCCGGCAGCACCAGGTCCAGGACGACGGCGTCGGGCCGGAACTCGCGCGCGGCCCGTACGGCGCCCTCGCCGTCGGCGGCGCTGCGGATCTGCCAGCCCTCGTAACGCAGGGCCGTGGAGAGCAGGGCGGTGACCGACTGCTCGTCGTCCACCACCAGCACGCGGACGGGGTCCCTGTCCGGCGTCGGCGATTCGGTGCGCCCCTGGGGCGTGGTCGTGGTCATACCGGACACCGTGACCGAGCCCGGTGAGAGCGGCCTTTGCGCTTTCTGTGTTTTCGCTGAGAAAGCTGAGCAAGCGGTCCCGCCCGCTCAGCCGAACCGGACGGGGGGCCGAATCTGCGGCCGGACTCATCCCGGCCCCCCGGCCGGACTCAGGCCGACCCCCCGGCCGGACTCAGACCCACCCCCCGGCCGGGCCCAGACGGAACAACCGGGCCGCGTTGTCGTGGCAGACCGCCCGCAGCCAGCTCTCCCCGAGGTCCAGCCGCTCCAGCGCCCGCAGCTGGTGGAGGTAGGGGTAGGGGATGTTGGGGAAGTCCGTCCCGAGCAGCACCCGGTCGCCGAGGCCGGCCAGCCGGGGCAGGGCACGACGGGGGAAGGGTGCCAGGCGCTCACTGAAGTCGGTGAACGCCATGGTGGTGTCCAGGCGCACCTCCTCGTACCGCTCCGCCAGGTCCAGGAAGTCCTCGTACTCGGGCATCCCGAGGTGCGCCACGATCAGCCGCAGCCGGGGGTGCCGGGCCAGCACCCGGGCGATGGGCTCCGGCCCGGTGTACTTGCCCGGCGCCGGCCCCGACCCGCAGTGGATCACCACCGGCACCCCGGCGTCGGCGAGCAGACCCCAGGCGGCGTCGAGCGCCTCGTCGGCCGGGTCGTACGCCCCCACCTGCACGTGTGCCTTGAAGACCCGCGCCCCGGCCTCGACCGCCTCCCCGACGTATTCCTCGACCCCCGGTTCGGGGAACAGGGTGGAGGTGTGCAGGCAGCCGGGGGTGCGGCGGGCGAAGCCGACCGCCCAGCCGTTCAGCCACGCGGCCATGCCCGGCTTGTGCGGGTAGAGCATCGCGGTGAAGGCCCGCACACCGAACGACCCCAGCAGCGCCGCCCGTTCCCGCTCCTCCTGCCGGTAGGTGATCGGCCACTCGACGCCACCGGTCAGCGGACCGAGGGCGTCGAAGTAGGCCCACACCTTGGCCAGCACCCGCTCCGGCATGAAGTGCGTGTGCACGTCGACGAGTCCGGGCAGGCCGAGCCCTTCCCAGAAGCTCCGCACGTCCGCGGCCTCGGCGGTGGGGGTGGGGTGATCGCTCATGCCGCCCACGATCACCCGGCACCGCACTCCGGGTCCACACCCCCGGCGGTCTCAGAACAACCCGTCCTGCCGGTCCGTCCTCCCGTTCCCCTTCCCCTTGAGCTCCCTCACCGGCACGTCGAACGCCCTGCCGTCACCCGGCACCAGCCCCCACCCGGTCAGCAACCGCGTGTCCAGCACCACCGCGCCGTCCCCCTCCGCCGGCACCAGGTGCAGATCCGGCCCAGCGGCTGCCACCAGCTCCCCGCACACCGCGCCTCCCGCGGCCAGTTCCCCCACCGCTCCGACGGCGGCCGGCGTCCCGGCCAGGCCGAAGATCCCGACGTGGTCGACCGGCCGGAACGGCTCACGGGCGAGCGACTCCGGCCACCCGTCCAGGCCGGCCGCCTGCCCGTGCAGCTCCGCGAGCTCCGCCGCCCGCTCCCCCTCACCGGCCGGAAGCACCGCCCGTACCGCCCGCTTGTCGGCGTAGGGGATGCGGTCCGGCACCCGGAGCGCCGCCCGCAGCAGCTCCTCGGTACGCCGGGCGGCCATCAGCGGACCGGTGCCCAGCCAGCTGAAGCAGACGGCCCCCTGCTCCAGCAGCCGTACCGGACCCCGCGCCGCCGCGGTGATCCCCACCTTGACCATGCCGGGCCCGAACCACGCCAGATAGACGCGGTACGGCCGCGGATCGTCGGCGAGCGTGTCGGCGGCCACGGAATGCGCCCGGTCCAGCCGCGCACACTCCTCGCACCGCGCCCCCGTGCTCCGCGCCGGTACCGCGGCACCCAGCGGACACCTGTGCCCGCGCGCCCCCACGCAGCTCCGCACACCCCCTTCCGCGACCGCGAAGGCCACCCGTTTCCCCCAGGTCAGCACGCTGTGCCGACCGCCGTCCCAGACCAGCACGGGACCGTCCGCCGACCAGCGCAGCCCCGAGCATCTCCATGCCTGTGCCATCTCTGACGAGACTAAGGGCCACCACTGACAACGCCCCCGGCCCGCCCGACGACCCCGCTCAGAGCGCCAGACGGCACCCCGCCCGTCGGCCACCGTGAGCCGGTGCGCCGCGAGCCGTGCAGGCCCCACCGCCGACCCTGCGAACGGCGGGCCTGGCGGCCGAGGTGCCGGGACCGCGGCGTGGTGCCAATCTGGATGAGGGGGCGGACCGCTCGGGGACCACTCGGGGACCACCCGGGAGAGCCGAAAGGGTGAGCACATGGCGACCAACGTCGGCGGAACGCATCACCAACGCAGCACGTGGGACACACAGAGCGCCTGGGCGACGGGCTGGACCGCGGCCGCCGCGGTCCTGATGACCTTCGGCGGGATCATGGCGATCTTCCAGGGCATCGCCGCCATCGCCAACGACGACGTCTTCGTGGTCACGGACGACTTCGCCTACGCCTTCAACCTCACGGGCTGGGGCTGGGTGCACCTGATCCTCGGAGCCCTGGTGATGCTGGCCGGCATCTCCCTGCTCCGCGGGGCGACGTGGGCCCGCGTGGTGGGTGTCGCGCTCGCCGGACTGAGCATGATCGCCAACTTCGTGTGGCTGCCTCACGCGCCGGTGTGGTCGATCGTCCTCATCGTCATCGACGGCTTCATCATCTGGGCCCTGTGCGCACCGCGCCGTGAGGTCGGCGCGTAGGACACGGCACTGTCCGCACCGTCCCCGCACCGGCGCCCCGGCAGAGAGCGCGACCGCTCACCGCATCACGCGCTGCGGCGCGCGCTCTGGTCGCTGCTCTTCCAGCTCGTGGCCGTGACCGTCATGATCACCGCCTACTTCCTGCTGCCCCTCGACGGCCTCGGCCCCCGCCGCCCGGTGCTGAGCTGGGTCCTCTTCGGCCTCGCCCTGGCCCTGGTGGCCGGCCTGCTCCTGAAACAGGTCGTCCACGTCCTGCTCGACCATCCCAACGCCCGGCCCGGGCTGGTCATCCCGCTGCTGATCTGCCTGTCCGTCCTGGTCTTCGCCACCGCCTACCAGGGACTGGCCCAGCACCCCGGAGAGGTCGACGGCCTGACGACCCGCCTCGACGGCCTCTACTTCACCCTCGTCACCCTCGCCACCATCGGCTACGGCGACATCACCCCGCAGGGCCAGTCCGCGCGCCTGGTCACCATCCTGCAGATCCTCTACACCTTCATCTTCCTCACCGCCTCGGCCACCGCCCTGACCCGCTACCTCCGCGCAAACCTCCAGCACCGCCGGCATGCGGGGGGCAGCGACGACTGAGGGAGCCGGGAGGAGGCGGGCGGTGTCCGGCCTCGGTCGACCTGCCCGCGCGGGGGCGAGCCTCGCGGCCACGCCCCGGAAACACGACAAAGGCCCCGGAATGATCCGGAGCCTCTGAACTGTGCACTCGGCAGGATTCGAACCTGCAACCTTCTGATCCGTAGTCAGATGCTCTATCCGTTAAGCTACGAGTGCTTGTCTGCTTCTTCAGTTTTCTCGCCGCTCCCGGACCCTGCGGCCCGCTCGCGGCGACAGGAAGAACATTACATGACTGCCGCCGCCATGTGAAATCCGTTTGCCGCACCCGTTGTGACCTGCACAAACAGCTGCGCAGACGCCTGCGGAGACGCCCCTTTGGTGCGGCGGTCACGACGAAGCCCCGGCCGCTGGGACCGGGGCTTGTCGATGGGGCGGAGGCGGAGGGATTTGAACCCTCGATGGGCTTTAAGGCCCAAACCGCATTAGCAGTGCGGCGCCATAGACCGGACTAGGCGACGCCTCCCCGCACAACCTTCCGCGCGCGAGCGCGAGCCGGTGGTGCGTGCCGATGATGACACAGCCGCGCGGGGTGCCACCAATCGACCCCTACGGTACTAGGCAGGCAGGCCGCAGGGCAAAGCTGTTGCGGACGGCACGCCGTCGGGCGCAACGTCCCGCGCGCTCGCGCGTTGATCAGGGCATGTCGCAGGTCATCACGCAAGGCAACGTCCCGCACGGACCCGCTTCCGGCCCCGCCTCGTCCGCGCTCCCGGCGAGGGCCGCCGGCGCGGGCGGGCCCGCCACGCCGCCCGGCGCCCTTCCCCGCGTCCTGCCCTGCGCCCGCGCCGCGCTGCGGCGGTTCGCCGCCGGTGCCGCCGTCGTCTCCGCCGCCGCACTCGCCACGCTGTCCGCGGCACCGCCCGCCGCGTCCGCGCAGGAGACCGACCGCCTCACCGTCACCGTCCGCGACGCGGGCGAGGGCCTCGACGGGACGTACGAGGTCACCTGCCGGCCCGGCCGCGGCAGCCACCCCGACCCGGAGGGGGCCTGCGCCGCCGTCGAGCGGAACACCCGGTGGGGGCAGGACACCTTCGCCCCGCCGCAGCGGGACGCGATCTGCACCATGCAGTACGGGGGCCCCGCCACCGCACACGTCACCGGCACCTGGGCCGGGCGCCCCGTCGACGCCACGTACGACCGGAGGAACGGGTGCGCGATCGACCGCTGGGACGCGCTGGTCCCGCTGTTGCCGGCGGTGGGTTCGGCGACACCTTCGTAACGAAGCCCGGAAACCGGGGCGCACGGTACGTAAAGGGCCGGTGGCGCCGGAGGACGTGTCGCCGCAGGCCGTCACGTGTTCTGCGCGATCCGGACATCGGATCGCCGTCACTTCGTCGTGCGACCTCCCTCTCATCCGGCGCCGCGGCCGCAACCCCAGCCCTTAGACTCCCTCGCGTGACACGCTGCGGGCAGGTTGGCAAGATGGCCCGAGCGGTCGGCACGTCGCGGTAACAGGGAGGAAGCGTCTCGTGAGCAGCAGGCCATCCCGAGGCGCTGCTCGCCTCGCAGCCATACTCGACGCGCTTCCCGACGCCCTCGTGCTGGTCAACGCCAACGGGACGGTCGTCAACGCCAACACCATCGCCCTGGAGGCCTTCGAGACGCCGGGCACGGCGCTGGTGGGGCGCGGACTGCTGGATCTGCTGCCGGAGTTCGACTCCAAGCTCATCCCCGGTTCCATGCGGCGGCCGGACCACATCGACCCGCGGGCCCGCACCAAGCCGACCCGGATGACCGCCCGCCGCACCGACGGCTCCGAGTTCCCCGTCGAGGTCACCAGCGCCAACCTGGAGACCGGCCAGCAGGCCTACGACACCTACGGCTACACCGGCGACGAACTGCTGATGCTCGTCGTCCGCGACCTGTCCGGCACCGTGGACACCGAGGCCGAGCTGGCGCGCTCGCAGCGGCAGACCGAGATGATCCTGCGCGCCGCGTCCGAGGGCGTCGTCGGCACCGACACCGACGGGCGCATCGTCCTGGTCAACCCGGCTGCCGCCCAGATCCTCGGCTACCGGGCCAGCGACCTCGGCGGACGCGAGCTGCACACCCTCGTCCTGCACTCCCGTGCCGACGGCTCCCCCTTCCCGTACGACGAGTCCCCGCTGGCCGACACCCTGCGTTCCGGGCGCAAGCACCGGGTGCGCGGGCAGGTCCTCTACGCCAAGAACGGCGACAAGCTGCCGGTCGACCTGACGACCGCCCCCGTGCGGGACGGCGACCAGCTCGTCGGCGCGGTGATGACCTTCACCGACCGGCGCTCCTACGACGCGCTCGTCCAGGAGAAGGAGGACGAGGCGCAGCGGCACGCGGAGGAGCTGGAGCGGCTCGCGGAGGAACACGCCTCCGAGCTGACCGCCCTGCGCCAGAGCCACGTCGCCGAGCTGGAGGAGCTGACCGAGCGGCACGCCGAGGAACTCGCCGCGAACGAGGAGCGGTACGCGGCCCTCGGCGAGCGGGAGAAGGACCGCTACGAGGCGCTCACCGCCCGGCACGACCAGCTGCTCACCCTGCTCGGGCAGTCGCTCCGCGGCCCCCTGGACGAGCTCCGCCGCGAACTCTCCGCCCTGGCCGCCGACGACGCCGGGCAGTTGTGGCCCGAGGCCAACCAGGTGCTGCACCACCTGTCGGCCGGCTACGCCCGTATCACCACCCTCATCGACAACGTCCTGGGCTACCAGCGGCTCGACATCGGTGCCGAGCAGGTCGCCCGCACCAAGGTGCTGCTGGACGCCGTCGTCGCGGCCGGGGTGGACGGGGCGGTGGAACTCATCGGCCCCGGGCGGGTGCAGTTCGCCGTGCACGCGCCGCGCATCGAGGCGGAGGTCGACCCCCGCCTGCTCGCCACCGCCCTCGCGCATCTCGTCGCGGACGTGGCCGGGGTCGACGCGACCGGCAACACGCCCGTGTCGGCGGGCGGTTACCTGGACAACACCGTGGTGGTCGCGGCGGCCCAGCGCGGCGAGGTCGTCCGTATCGAGGTCCGCGGCCCCTACAGCGGCGGCGACCCGGTGCACGAGCCGATCGTGCGGGGCATCGTGCGGGCGCACGGCGGTGTGCTGCAGACCCACGAGGTGCCCGGGATGAGCGGCAGCGCGTTCGTCCTGGAGGTGCCGATCGGCGGCGGCGCCGGGGCCGTACCGGCCGCCGAGGTGGAACTCGCCGGGCCCGCCGCGGCGCGGGACGCCCAGGACACCGGCCACGACACGGCCGCCCAGCAGCGGCCCTCCGGCGGGCGGCGACGGGCGCGACGGGCGTCCGTGGACGCCTTCCTGGAGAGCGAGGTCCCGGGCGCCGACGACCCGAACGCCACGGCGGCCGGAGCCGACGGCTCCGCCCCGCAGACCGCACCGCCCACCGGCCGGCGCAGGCGGCGGGCGGCGGCCGCGGAGCCCGCCCTGCTGCCGGCGCAGTCCTCCGGCGAGGGCGCCGTCTCCGGCGGCACCGGCCGCCGACGCGGCCGTCCGGCCGAGGATGCGGGCCCGGGCGCCGTGGTCGCCACGACCGGTGACGGCGCCGGAGTCTCCGAGGGCGCCGTCGTCACAGCCGCCGAGCACGCGGCGGGCGCCGCCGCCGCCAACACCGGACTCGGCGGCACCGTTCCGCCCCAGGGCGTCCCGGCCCCCTCCGGACGGCGCGCCCGGCGCGCCGCCGGTGACCAGCAGGCACTCCCCCCGGCGCTCCCCGCACCGTCCGGGCCGAACGCCGCGGCCGACGGCGGACACCAGGGCGCGACCGGGGCCGACGGCCCGACGGACCCGTCCGGTGCCGGTCAGCAGCAGCCGACGGGGCGCCGCCGGCGCGCGCTGGCCGCCGCGACCGAGCGGGCCGCGGCACAGCAGGCGGCGCCGCGCACCGTGTTCGCGCTGCCACCCGCCGAGGGCGACCAGGCGGCCGCTCCGGGGGCGGTGGCCGGTCCGGACGCGCAACAGGCCGAGGCGGTCGGGCGGATCGCCCACGGCGGGCAGCAGCCCCGGACGACGGGTGCGGCCGCGGCGGCCGCACCCGCGGCGGCGCCGGCCGACGGCGGCCGCCACGACGCCGTTCCGCTCGACCAGTCCGGCGACCACACCCCGCCGCAGCCGCACCCGACGAGCGCCCCGACCGGCCGCCGCCGCAGGGTGGCCGCACCGCCGGCCGCTCCCGAGGGCGGGCAGGTCGCGCAGGCCGTACCGGCGCAGGGTGCCGCGCCCCAGGGCGCCGTCCCGCCGGGCACCCCGGTGCCGGGAGTGCCCGCCGCCGGACAGCCGATGCCGGTGGCCGCCGCGCCCCAGCCCGTCCCCGAAGGTCAGAACGCCGGGGACGCGGCAGCGGCGCCGGGTGTGCCGGTACCGCCGCAGCAGACGCCGGGCATGCCGCCGCACGCGGTCCCGGTCGCCCCGGGCGCGGCGGCCGCTGCTCCTCAGGGCGCCCCGATGCCCGCTCCCCAGCCCCAGGTGCCTGCCCAGGGCGGCCCGATGCCCGTCCAGGAAGCTCCTCCGGGGGCCCCGGGCGGGCCCGTACCGCCGCAGGGCGTGCCGGCCGCGCCGCAGGGTGGGGCCCCGGTGCCCCCGCAGGGCGCTGTCCCCGTGCAGGGCGCCCCGGCCGTCCAGCAGGCGCAGCCCCAGCCCGTGCCCGCCGGTCAGCCCCTCCCGCAGCCGGACGCCGGCCAGGTCGCGGGCACGCCCCACCAGGCACCGCAACAGGCCCCCGTGCAGGCGCCACAGCAGGCACCGCAACAGGCCCCCGTGCAGGCGCCACAGCAGGCTCCGCAACAGCCGCCCGCCGCCCAGCCGTTGCCCGCCGAGGCCGCGCCAGGAACGGGCACCCCGGCGGAGGGCACCCCTGCTCCGCAGGCATGGCCGGCCGTCGGTGACACCACCGGTGCCGGAACCCCCGCGCCGCCCGCTCCGGCTCCGGCTCCGTCGCCGGTCCCGCCGGTCCCGGCCGCACCCGAGGGAACGGTGACCGTGCCGCGGGCCGCTCAGCCGCTGCCCGCGGAGAACGCGGCCCCCGTCGACCCGAACTCCACGCAGGGCAGGGCCATCAGCGTGCGGACGCTCGGCCAGGGCGTGCCCTTCACCCGGCAGGCCGCCCAGGTGCAGCAGCCGCTGCCGACGGCCACCCCGCCCCCGCACCAGCCCGGCGGTTCCGGCCGCCGCCGCAAGCTGGGGACGCGTCCCGACGCGGCCGCCGACACCGGCGGGCAGACCGCCCGCCCGCACCCGCAGGCCGACCCGCCCACCGCCCGGCCGTCGGCGCCCGCACCGGCACCGGCAGCGCAGCAGGCCCAGCCGCAGCACTCGATGGCAGGCCAGTCGCGGCTCGCGCCGGCGGCGGAGGGCGCGGGGCGCTCGTACGCGATAGGCGCACCGGACGCGGACGCCGCAGAGGGACCGGAGCCGCTGGACGGCCCCGGCGGCGCGGTCGAGGTGGCCGACCCGCCCCGGCCGCAGCCCATGGACGACGAGATGCCGCCGGAGCCGCTGGACAACCCGCGCCGGCTGCTGGTGTGGCCGGCGCCCGACGTCTCGACCCAGCAGGCGTTGAGCGACCGCGGCTACCGACCGGTGATCGTGAATTCCCGTGAGGAGGTCGACGCGCAGATCGCGGCCTTCCCGGCGGCCCTGTTCGTGGACCCGCTGACCGGGCCGATCACCCGTACGGCACTGCAGTCGCTGCGGCAGGCGGCCGTGGCGGCGGAGGTGCCCGTCCTCGTCACCGCCGGGCTCGGGCAGGCGTCGCGCGACGCCGCCTACAGTGCCGACCCCGCCGTGCTGCTGAAGGCGCTCGCACCGCGCGACAGCGAGCAGCACCCGCCGCGCGTGCTGCTGGTCGAGGAGCACGCGGAGATCGCGCTGGCGCTGACCGGCACGCTCGAACGGCGCGGGATGCAGGTCGCGCGGGCCGCGAGCGACGCGGACGCGGTGGCGCTGGCGGGGCAGTTCCGGCCCAACCTGGTGGTGATGGACCTGATGCAGGTGCACCGGCGCCAGGCGGGCATCGTGGACTGGCTGCGCGCGAACGGGCAGCTCACCCGCACCCCGCTCGTCGTCTACACGGCCGCCGTGGAGCAGGCGGACCTGCCGCGGCTGGCCTCCGGCGAGACCGTGCTGTTCCTCGCGGAACGCTCCACGAGCGCCGAGGTCCAGGACCGCATCGTCGACCTGCTCGCCCGGATCGGCACGAACTGACCCCGGGGCCCGCGGACCGTCATGCGGTTCGCGGGCGGTGCGGGGCAGGGCAGGACTCCCACGTCCCGGGCGCCGAGGCGTGAACGCCGGACGCGCCGGGCGGGGCAGCCGGTTCCCCGGCCCTGCCCCGCCCGGCGCGTCCTACAGCGGTCCCCGTTCCCCCTGGTGGTCCGGAGGGCCGGGGACCGCGTTTCAGCCGGTTCAGATCTGGGTGACGTCCAGCGAGCCGTCGGCGTACTGCCTGCGCAGCACCTTCTTGTCGAACTTGCCGACGCTCGTCTTCGGCACCGCCTCGATCACCGTCCAGCGCTCCGGGAGCTGCCACTTGGCGATCCCGCGCGCCTCCTGGAGGAAGGCGCGCAGGGTGGTGAAGTCCGCGGTGGAACCTTCCTTCAGGACGACGGTGGCCAGCGGGCGCTCCCCCCACTTGTCGTCCGGTACGGCGACCACGGCGGCCTCGGCCACGTCCGGGTGGGCCATCAGGGCGTTCTCCAGCTCCACGGAGGAGATCCACTCGCCGCCGGACTTGATGACGTCCTTGGCCCGGTCGGTCAGGGTGAGGAAGCCGTCGGGGCTGATGATGCCGACGTCGCCGGTCTTGAGCCAGCCGTCCTCGCTGAACTTGTCGGCGGGGCGCAGCGGTTCCTCGCCGGGGCCGTTGTAGTAGGCGCCGGCGATCCACGGGCCGCGCACCTCCAGCTCACCCGCGGACTCGCCGTCCCAGGGGAGCCGTTCGCCACCGGGGCCGGTGAGACGGGCCTCGACACCGGCCGGGAAGCGGCCCTGGGTCAGCCGGTACGCGAACTCCTCGTCCGTGCCCACGGCATGCGCCGGCGGGCGGGCGACCGTGCCGAGCGGGGAGGTCTCCGTCATGCCCCAGGCGTGGCAGACCCGCATGCCCAGCTGGTCGAACGCCTCCATCAGGGAGGGCGGACAGGCCGAGCCGCCGATGGTGACCTGGGTGAGGGCGGACACGTCCCGGGGGTTGGCGGTCAGCTCGGCGAGCAGGCCCTGCCAGATGGTGGGCACCGCGGCGGCGTGGGTCGGCCGCACGCTCTCGATCATCTGGGCGAGCGGGGCGGGCTGCAGGAAACGGTCCGGCATCAGCATGTTGACGCCGGTCATGAAGGTGGCGTGCGGCAGACCCCAGGCGTTCACATGGAACTGCGGCACGACGACGAGCGAGGTGTCCTCGTCGGTCAGGCCCATCGACTGGGCCATGTTGACCTGCATGGAGTGCAGGTAGATCGAACGGTGGCTGTACACCACGCCCTTGGGGTCCCCGGTCGTGCCGGAGGTGTAGCACATGGCCGCGGCGGCACGCTCGTCGAGCTCGGGCCAGTCGTAGACGGTGGGCTTCCCGGCGATCAGGTCGTCGTACTCGTGCACCTGGACGGAGGCGTCGGCCAGCGCGGCCCGGTCCCCGGGGCCGGTGACGACGACGTGCTCGACGGTCTTCAGGTGCGGCAGCAGCGGGGCGAGGAGCGGGATCAGCGAACCGTTGACCAGGACCACCCGGTCCGCGGCATGGTTGACGATCCACGCGAGCTGCTCGGCCGGGAGGCGGAGGTTGAGCGTGTGGAGCACGGCACCCATCGACGGGATCGCGAAGTACGCTTCCACGTGCTCCGCGTTGTTCCACATGAGGGTCGCGACGCGTTCGTCGCCGGTGACCCCGAGATCGTCGCGCAGGGCGTGGGCCAGCTGGGCCGCACGGGCGCCGATCTCCGCGTAGGAGCGGCGCTGCGGATCGCCCTCACCCGTCCAGGTGATGACCTGCGATGTGCCGTGGATCGTCGATCCGTGGGCCAGGATCCTCGAGATCAGCAGCGGTACGTCCTGCATGGTGCTCAGCACGGAGTCCTCCTGGGCGACATTGCCTACGCGCGGGTAAGAGTTGCGCTGATTCTGCGCACATACCACGCGGTATGTCACTAGGGGAGCGGTGATCGATCACACCACAGCAGGCGACAATTCACCTCAGAAGCGAACAAGCCCCAGGTCAGGGTCGTCACGCAGCTTCCCGAGCGCCCGCGAGACGGCCGACTTCACGGTGCCCACCGACACGCCCAGGACCTCGGCCGTCTGCACCTCGCTGAGGTCCTCGTAGTACCGCAGGACGACCATCGCGCGCTGCCGGGCCGGCAGCCGCATGATCGCCCGCCACATGGCGTCGCGCAGCGCCTGCCGCTCGGCGGGATCGTCGCCGCCGGACACGGGGTCCGGCTCGGGCAGCTCGTCGCAGGCGAACTCGTCCACCTTGCGCTTGCGCCACTGCGACGTCCGGGTGTTCAGCAGGGCTCTGCGCACATAGCCGTCGAGCGCACGGTGGTCCTCGATCCGTTCCCACGCCACGTACGTCTTGGCGAGCGCGGTCTGCAGCAGGTCCTCCGCGTCGCTCGGATTGCCGGTCAGCGACCGGGCGGTCCGCAGAAGCACCGGCTGGCGGGCCCTCATGTACGACGAGAACGACGGGTACACGAGGGTCTGTGCCAGTGGAGCAGCGGCGTTCGAAGCGCGGGTGCAGACGGGTGTGGTCATGGCTCAACGCTATGAGCGGCGGCCGTCCGGCGGATCGCCCGCAGGTCCCGAAGCCGCGTCCCCCTCAGGTTGTATGGGCGGGGCCTGCCTCACCTCCTGAAGGTGGACGTGGCGAGCAGGGTCCCTGGGGGTTCACCCCTGAGGGGACGAGCCGTCGGCGGCCGGCGGTCAGCGGTCGCCGGTCAGGACGAGCCCCGAGGTCGGCACGCCCGTACCGGCCGTGACCAGCACCCGTTCGGCACCGGGTATCTGGTTCACCGCCGTCCCCCGTATCTGGCGTACGCCCTCCGCCAGCCCGTTCATGCCGTGCAGGTACGCCTCCCCGAGCTGCCCCCCGTGCGTGTTGACCGGCAGCCGCTCCTCGGCGACGAAGCCGGCGGCCTCACCCGGCGCGCAGAAGCCGAACTCCTCCAGCTGCATCAGCACGAACGGGGTGAAGTGGTCGTACAGGATCCCGACGTCGATGTCGCCGGGTGCCAGCCCCGAGGTCCGCCAGAGTTGCCGCGCCACCACACCCATCTCCGGCAGGCCCGTCAGGTCCTCGCGGTAGAAGCCGGTCATCTGCTCCTGCGCTCTGCCCGCCCCCTGTGCGGCCGCCGCGACGACCGCGGGCGGACGGGGCAGGTCCCGGGCCCGCTCCACCGAGGTGACCACGAGGGCCTGGCCCCCGTCGGTCTCCTGACAGCAGTCCAGCAGCCGCAGCGGCTCGGCGATCCAGCGGGAGGCGGCATGGTCGGCGAGCGTGATGGGCCGGCCGTGGAAGTAGGCCGCTGGGTTCGTCGCCGCGTACTTCCGGTCGACCACGGCCACGTGCCCGAAGGCCTCCGGAGCCAACCCGTACGCGTGCAGATACCGGCGGGCCGCCATCGCCACCCACGACGCCGGTGTCAGCAGCCCGAACGGCAACGCCCAGCCGAGCGCCACCCCCTCCGCGGACGGCTCCCGGTGGCTCACGCCCGAGCCGAAACGCCGTCCGGACCGCTCGTTGAACGCCCGATAGCAGACCACCACGTCCGCGACACCGCCGGCCACCGCCAGCACCGCCTGCTGGACCGTGGCGCAGGCCGCGCCGCCGCCGTAGTGGACGCGGGAGAAGAAGGACAGCTCACCCATCCCCGCGGCCTGGGCCACCGTGATCTCCGGGTTGGTGTCCATCGTGAACGTGACCATGCCGTCCACGTCCGCCGGTGTCAGTCCCGCGTCGTCCAGCGCGGCCCGCACCGCCTCCACCGCAAGCCGCAGCTCGCTGCGCCCCGAGTCCTTGGAGAATTCCGTGGCCCCGATGCCCACGATCGCCGCCCGGCCGCCGAGCGCGTCCCGCGTCCGCAGACTCACGCCGCCCTCCTCACGCCGGTCCCCTTCACACCGAGCCCTTCTCCGCCGGTCCCCTCCATGCCGACCCCCTCAGCGCCGGTCCCCTCCGGGCCGACCACCTCAACGCCGGTCCCCTCACGACTCCGTCACCTCGGCCTTTCTCCCTCAGCCTTCCCTCCCATGCGGCAGCACGGCAGCTCGACCGTGACCGTGCCGGTGACGTGTCTGCCGCGGGTGTTGGTCCCGACGACCCGGACCTTGACGGTGCGGGTGGTTGTGCGCCGGTCTCGGGTGCCTCGGGCCCGGGCGTCGGGGTCGGGGTCAGGGTCGGCGGGGGAGTCGGTGCATGTGCCGGTGACTGGGGGCGGGCCCGCGTCGGGGACATCCTGGACGGGGCCGGCGTCGGCGGGCTCATCGGTGGCGATGCTCGGCTCCGTCGGGTTCACCTCCTCGACGGTGCCGGTCAGGACCATGGTGTCGCCGGGGTGGTTGGGTGCGCCGAGCCGTATCGCCACACGGCGGAGCACCGTTCCCGGTCCGAAGTGGTCGGTGACGTAGCGGCCGACCAGGCCGTTGGTCGTGAGGATGTTCATGAAGATGTCGGGGGAACCCTTCTCCCTGGCCCGCTCGGGATCGTGGTGCACGTCCTGGAAGTCCCGGGAGGCGATCGCACCGGCCACGATCAATGTGCGGGTGAGGGGTATCTCCAGCGGAGGGAGGCCGGCCCCCACGCCGGGTGTGCGGGGCGGCAGGGGAGTGGGAGGACCGCCAGGACGTCCCGGGCCGGGCCCCGTGAGGTGTCCCGCGCCGGACTCGGGGGTGCGTACGAGCCCCCGGGGCACTTGGCGTTCGGCTCCCGCTCCTGTGGCCGTCGCCCCCCGGAAGACCGGCAGCACCAACTCCTCGTCACAGCGCCGGAACTCCAGGCGTACCGGCATCCCGATGTGCACCTCGCTGGCCGGGACGTCCACCACGCTGCTGATGATCCGCACCCCCTCCACGAGCTGGATCAGACCGACCACGTAGGGCGGGTCGAAGGCCGGGAAGGGTGGGTGGTGCATGACCACGTAGGAGTGGACGGTGCCCTCGCCCGTGGCTTCCACGGTCGTCCAGTCCGGGGAACCACACGCGTTGCAGCCCGGCAGCCAGGGGAATCGCAGGGTGCCGCACGCCGTGCAGCGCTGTATCAGCAGCCGGTGCCGGGCCACTCCTTCCCAGAAGCCGGCGTTGTCGCGGTTGATGACAGGCCGGGGGCGTCGCTCGGGGACCCGGGGCGGTGACAGCGGCGGGCGCGAGGCCGGGGACGGGCGCGTGGACGAGGACGGGCGCGTGGACGAGGACGGGCGCGTGGACGAGGACGGGCGCGTGGACGAGGACCGGCTCGGGGCGGGCTGCTCCACCGTCCGGTCGGGGGGAGCGGCGGCAGCGGCTGCGGGGGCGGGGGCGGGGGCGTACTTGAGGATGCGGAAGCGGTGCGTGCCCACGAGGTCACCGGCGACCCGGACGTCCATCCGGGTCGTGACGAAGTACCCCGCTCCCAGCTTCGTCGTCTTCCGGGCGGACACCGACTCGATCACCGCGTCGAAGGCGACCTCGTCGCCCGGGCGCAGGGGCCGCGCGTACTCCTGCTCGCAGTCGGTCGCCACCACCGCGGTGCAACCCGCCTCGTCGAGGAGCCGGAGCAGGTCGTCGAAGGCGTCCGTGCGACCGGCCCGCCCCGCCGTCCGGCCGCCCGACGTCCCCGCGGACTCCTCCCGGTCGTGGCCGGAGAGTCCGCCCATCGTCCACACCTGCAGCATGGTGGGGGGCGCGACCGCGTCCGAGCCCGTGTACGCCGGGTTGGTGTCCCCCATCGCCTCGCACCAATGCCTGATCATGGGCTCGTTGACCGGGTCCCGGCCCCTCCCGCCCGACACGGCCGGCCGCCCCTCGTACTCCTTCAGCCGTGCCCACAGCGCCCCGCCGGTCTCCTCGCCCACCTCCTGAACCGCGCTCATCCGACCCCCTCGTCGTCGTCCCGCCCGCCTCGCTCCTCGCGCCCTGTCACTTTTGGTACACCGCGCCCGCCGCACGGGTTCCCACATCTCCCACGGCAGTTTCTGACTACCCATCAGATTCAGCCCCGGTGCGCTGCGGCGTCAAGTGCCCGAGCTCCACGAACGCCTGCGCGGCGGCACCGAAGTACCGCCGCGCAGACGCCTTGCACCCCACGAAGCACACACCCCCACACCATCCGGGGCCGAAGAGGCCCCGGTCACCTCACCACCACAGCGGGGTGAAGCTGACGGCCACGTTGTCGTTGCCCTGGTTCACCGCCGTGAAGGCGGATCCGTTGACCTGAGCGGTATTGCTCTGGTTCGAGGCGCCGGAGCCGACGGCCTGCTGCTGTGTGGTCGCGGAGTTGCCGAAGTTGTCGCCGCCCACGCCGCTTCCGACGACCCCGGCCACGGCACTCGCCGCCGTCGCGCTCGATCCGTCGTCCGCGAGGGCGCCGTTGTCCGCCGTCGCGACGCCGGTGAACAGGGCGGCCGCGAGCGGCAGGGCGGAGACGGCGGCGATGACGCGGGCAGTACGGATGCTTGCCATGTTGAGTTCCCTCCAGAACCAGGAACGCACCGGCCGACGGCCTTGTGTGCGTGAAGTACGGCTGCGATCAGGGCGGTTGGCCGACCGCCCCGGTCCTGCTGTGCACGACGTCGCATGATCAGCGTTGCCCACCGCAACCCCCTGAACCACCCCGTACGCTGCCATTCGCACGCAAGCGTGATGACATGTCGATAAACCCCTTTCCGTCACTTGAGTGGCAGCTCACCTCGAACGGTATGAGACTCCCCAAGTGCCCCATGAGGGGAAGCGTTCCGGCACGCATTCCGCCGACCGAGGGACCCACGGCGTGTCGCCACCTTTGCCCCCTTTCTTTTCTCGAACGTACGTACGACTATGGAGGCATGGCCACCACCGACCGGCAGGCCACGACGCTGGCCCTCGCACACGCCCTGTCAGCTGCCGAACGCGGGCTGGCCGTCATCCCCCTGTCCCGGACGAAGCTCCCGGCCCTGCGCTCCCCGCACCGCGACGACCCCGCCACCCCCACCCGTTGCCACGGCGCCTGCGGACGCTTCGGGCACGGGGTCCATGACGCCTCCACCGATCCCGTCCGCATCCGCCGCATGTTCGCCGCCGCGCCCCACGCCACCGGCTACGGCATCGCCTGCGGCCTCCCCCCGCACCACCTCATCGGCATCGACCTGGACACCAAGACCGGCACCGACGCCTCGGCGGCGCTGCGCGAGATCGCCCTGCGACACCTCTTCACCATCCCCGCCACCGTGGTCGTCCGGACGCCGAGCGGCGGACGTCACCTGTGGCTGAGCGGCCCGCCCGACGTCGTCGTCCCCAACTCCGCGAGCCGGCTCGCCCCGGGCATCGACGTCCGCGGTGCCGGCGGCTACCTCGTGGGCCCCGGCTCCCGTACGGACCACGGCACCTACACCGCCGCCCCCGGCACGGCCCACCTCCCCCCGGCCGCCTGCCCGCCCGCCCTGCTGCGGATCCTGCTGCCGCCGCCCCGGCCGCACCACCCCACACCCCCGTCGGCCGGCGGGCACGGCCAGGGCCTGGTGCAGTTCGTCCTCGCCGCCCACGCGGGCCAGCGGAACACCCGCCTGTTCTGGGCCGCCTGCCGCGCATACGAGGACGGCATCGGACCCGCCCTCGTGGCCCCCCTCGTCCGCGCGGCCCTCGGCACCGGCCTGTCCGAACGCGAGGCCCGCGCGACGATCGCCTCGGCGGCCCGCCTCACCGGTCACACCCCCTGACCTGCCCCGGCCCCACTCTCGGGCCGCCCGAAAATCGAAAGACCCCGATGCACCACCGCTCTAGAGTGCCGACCATGTCGCTCGCCCGCGTAGTCCTCACGTCCGGCCGCGAGGTGGACCTGTCCGAACTGCGCCTGTCGTCGACGTACGGCGGGCTGCTCGAGGGTTACCCCTGCAAGCCTCTGAACGACCTGCGCATCAAGGGGCTGGTGCGGTCCGCCGGCCAAGCTTTCCCCGGCGCCCCGGTCCACCTGGTCACGCCCCCGCGCGAGTATCCCGACCAGTACCCGGGAGCCTTCGGGCCGGTCGAGGTCCTGCCCGCCGTGACCTGCGTCGGCTCCTTCAGCTCCGCGGCCCTCGACCCGGCCCACGATCGCGTCCTGTACCGCTCGCGCCTCACCGTCGTCTGGTTCCAGCCGACCTCCCTGCTCCCCTCGGGCTGCGACGCGGATCCCCACCTGCGGGAGCTGCCCTGGGAGCACCTGGCGGAGGACGACGAGCTCTGACAGACGCCGCCGAGGCCCACCCGCCCCACAGAAAGACCGGACCACAGTTCATGAACGTCACCACCACACCCCCGTCCGAGCCGTCCCCCACACCCCGTCTCGACCTGCTGCGAGGGCAGTTCGACCTCACCTGGTCCCTGTTCGAGTACCACCTGGAGCGGCTGGAACCGGAGGACTTCCTGTGGGAACCTGCCGCCCACTGCTGGACCCTGCGTCCCACGGCCGACGGAACCTGGGAGCCGGACTTCGCGGAGACCGAGCCCGACCCCGTCCCGGTGCCCACCATCGCCTGGGTGAGCTGGCACCTGGGCTGGTGGTGGAGCGTCGCCCTCGACCACCTCCAGGGCCGCGAGCCCCGCGAACGCAGCACGGTCGTCTGGCCCGGTGCGGGCGCCCCGACCGTGGACCGGCTCCGCACCCTGCGCACCGCATGGCTGACCGCCCTGGACCACCTCACCGACGCCGACCTCGACGCCACGGCCCCCTTTCCCTGGCCGTCCGACCCGGCCCACACCGTGGCCGACATGCTCGCCTGGGCGAACGCCGAGCTGATGAAGAACGTCGCGGAAATCGGCCAACTGCGCCTGCTGCGAGCCGCGTCCTAACCGGGCACGACCAGGGGAAACCGGGACCGTCCGGCTGTCACCACGAACGATCCCGGAGCCGAGGCGGACGATCGGGCGCGAACCGAACCATCCGGGTCGCAGGGTCATCCAGCGGAGCGGAGAAACGCACGGGCCACACGTCCTCGCGGCCGAGGTAGCGGGTCAGCTTTCGAACGGCCTTGGCCCGGTCGAGCGGCACAACCTCGGCCACACCTCGGCACGTCACGGAGAACACCGCCCCCGCGGACACGTCGCACGTATCGATCACCAGCGCCACACGCGCGTCCTCGGCGAGGAGTTGCCCCAGCCGGGAGTACGAGCCGGTGAGCCACCAGAACGCGCCGTCCTCCCAGAGAAACCACACCGGCCGGATGTCAGGCCCGCTGGTCGCCACGCGCGCGACCAAGGGCTGAGCCAAGAACTCGTTCACGTCCATGCTCCGAACACTGCTGCACAGCAGCAGCGAGGCACAGCCCCTTCCGTGCCCGACTGACCGAAAACCACGGGGGCACGGGCGGTCATGGAGTCCGGGCACGAGAACGGGCCCCGGCCGGCTTCCGGCACAGGGGCCCGTCTCACTGCTCATCGCGCGGAGGCGGTGGGATTTGAACCCACGGTGACATCGCTGCCACGACGGTTTTCAAGACCGTTCCCTTCGGCCGCTCGGGCACACCTCCCCGCGCCTGCCGGTGATCGGCGGCGCGGGGACCAGGGTAACGGGTCGGTGCGGGCGGGGTGGGGTCAGCTGTCGCCGACGCGGGCGCCCAGGGTGAGTTCGGTGGTGCGCTCCTTGCCGTCCCGCTTGTAGGTGAGGGTGACCTCGTCGCCCGGCTTGTGGGTCCAGATCTCGCCGATCAGGGTGGGGCCGGAGTCGATGACCCGGTCGTCCAGCTTGGTGATGACGTCACCGGGCTCGAGGCCGGCCTTGTCGGCGGGGCCGCCCGGGTCGACCGCCTCGGAGCCGCCGGCGCCCTGGTCGGTGATCTTCGCGCCGCCCGAGGTGTCCTCGAGGGAGACGGAGGCGCCGATCTTGGCGTACACCGGCTTGCCGTTCTTGATCAGTTCCTGGGCGACGTACTTGGCCTGGTTGATCGGGATGGCGAAGCCCAGTCCGATCGAGCCCGCCTGGCCGGTGCCGAAGCCGCCGTTGCTCGTGGACTGGATGGCGGAGTTGATGCCGATGACGTTGCCCTGGGCATCGAGCAGCGGGCCGCCGGAGTTGCCGGGGTTGATGGACGCGTCGGTCTGCAGGGCGCTCATGTACGACGCCTGGCTGCCGGTGCCGTCGCTGGAGGCGACCGGGCGGTTCTTGGCGCTGATGATGCCCGTCGTCACCGTGTTGGACAGGCCGAAGGGGGCGCCGATCGCGATGGTCGAGTCGCCGACGACGACCTCGTCGGAGTTGCCCAGGGGCAGCGGCTTGAGGTTCGACGGGGCGTCCGCCAGCTTGATGACGGCGACGTCGTAGCCCTGCGCGTGGCCGACGACCTCGGCCTCGTACTTCTTGCCGTCCGGGAAGGTCGCGGAGACCTTTCCGCCGTCGACGGCTTCCGCCACCACGTGGTTGTTGGTGACGATGTGGCCCTGGGTGTCGAAGACGAAGCCGGTGCCGGTGCCGCCCTCGCCGCTGCGGCTCTCGGCCTCGATGGTGACCGTGCTCGGCAGCGCCTTGGAGGCGACGGCCGCGACCGTGCCGGGGTCGCGCTTGACGTTGCCCCCGCTGGTCGACGCGGAGACGGTGGTGGAGCCGCTGTCGTCGTTGTTCTTGGCCAGCGTGTAGCCGAGCCCGCCACCCAGGCCGCCCGCGAGCAGCGCCGCAGCCGCGATCGCGGCGAGCAGCCGGCCGCCGCCGCCCTTCTTCTTGGGCTCCGGGGGCTGGTACGAGGAGCCCCAGCCGCCGCCTCCCTGGCCGTGGCCCGATCCGCCGTCGCCGTACGGGCCGAAGGGGCCGCCGGGTCCGCCGGGGCCCTGCGCCGGGGTGCCGGGCGGCGGGGGCGGCGGCCAGGAGGGGTCGGGGGCGGACGGCGAGCCGTGGGAGCCGCCGTGGCCGGCGCCGGGCGTACCGGGCGTACCGTGGGCGGCGGTCGCGTCCTGGGCGGAGGCCCCGTACGGGCCGTGGTCCGGTGCGGTCGGCGGGACGGGGGGCAGGGGCGTCGTCGGGTTGCTGCCCTGGTCGGGTGCCGGGCGCTCCTGAGGTGCCGGAGCAGCGGGGGCATCCGTCCGCGTGGGCGGTGCGGACGGCGCCGGGGGGACCGCGGTGCCCTCGTTCTCGGTGCTCACAGCTTCTCTCCTCGATCCACGGCTCTTTTTCTCGGTCGCACTCGGACACGCTCGTTCACTCGTCGACCGTCCCGGCGCAATGCGGTCGGGCAGGGTCTCTTTGTACGACGTCAGCTTTTCCCACGGGCCGTCAGGGCACGGTAAGTCGTTCCTGTGGGTCCGGGGTCATTCTTTATATAGGGCATTACTCACTTAAGGCGCGCCATTCCGATGCATCCGACCGGACCTTCGCACCGCTCCTTCCGCACCGGCCACACGTGTACCCGCGCGCGGTGGCACCATGACGCGGTGACCCACGCACGCCAGCACCTCACCCAAGTCGTCGCACACCGCGGGGCCTCCGAGGACGCCCCCGAACACACCCTGGCCGCGTATCGCAAAGCGATCGAGGATGGTGCGGACGCGCTCGAATGCGATGTGCGTCTGACCGCCGACGGTCATTTGGTCTGCGTTCACGACCGTCGAGTCAACCGTACGTCCAATGGCCGCGGTGCCGTGTCGGCCCTGGAGCTCTCCGATCTCGCCGCCCTGGACTTCGGCTCCTGGAAGAACCGCGACTCCTTCGCCGGACGCACCGAGGAGCCGGACTGGGAGCACCGCCCCGAGGACCGGGAGGCCACCTCCGTCCTCACCCTCGAGCGGCTGCTGGAACTGGTCGCGGACGCGGGACGGCGCGTGGAACTCGCCATCGAGACCAAGCACCCCACCCGGTGGGCGGGCCAGGTGGAGGAACGGCTGCTGTTCCTGCTGAAGCGGTTCGGGCTGGACGCCCCGGCCGACCCGGCGGACTCCCCGGTCCGCGTGATGAGCTTCTCCGCGCGGTCGCTGCACCGCGTGCGTGCCGCGTCCCCGACGCTGCCCACGGTGTACCTCATGCAGTTCGTCTCGCCCCGGCTGCGCGACGGACGGCTGCCGGTGGGCGTCGACATCGCGGGCCCCTCGATCCGGATCCTGCGCAGTCATCCCACGTACATCGAACGGCTGAAACAGTCCGGTCACCAGGTGCACACGTGGACCGTCAACGAGCCCGACGACGTGGACCTGTGCGTCGGCCTCGGGGTGGACGCGATCATCACCAACCGCCCGCGCGCGGTGCTCGACCAGCTCGGGCGCTGAACCCGCACAACCGTCACCACCTGCGCACCTCGTCCACCGCACGGCGCGGTGTCCGAACCGATACGTCACAGAAGGACCGACATCACGCGCACCTCTTGACCGCGCGCATGCCTCCGGAGCATCCTCACGTCTCGGCCACACCGAAGAAATCCAGCCACATGATGACGGGGAGTGCTCCGGCGCGTTCGGTGCGTGTTCACTCGTTTCGAGTGCGTCACCGCACAGGGATCGGCCGGTTTCCGGTTCAGGCCAATGGGGCATCCACACCGTGGCGTGGGGCAAAGGAGGTCTCGGGGGTGGCGTTGGTGGTGGCACAGGAGGTGCCCGCGTCGTCGTGCATGGCCGTTCCCCACGGCCCTGCGGGCGTGGGGGAAGCGAGGCACCGCATGCGTGCGCAGCTGCGCGCGGGCGGGGTCGCTGACTCGGTCGTCGACGACGCCGTACTGATCCTTTCCGAGCTGTTGAGCAACGCGTGCAAGCACGGCAGGCCCCTCGGCGACGCCCTCGCGGGCGACGGCGACGTACGGGCCGCCTGGCGCATGGATCCCTGCGGCCGGCTGGTCGTCGAGGTCACGGACGGCGGCGGCCCGACCCGCCCGGCACCGGCCACCCCGTCGGTGACCGCGCGCGGCGGCCGGGGGCTGAACATCATCACCGCGCTGGCCGACGACTGGGGCGTACGCAACGAGGTCCCCGGCGAGGTCACCGTGTGGGTGGTCCTGCACGACACGGTCCGCGACCCGGCCGCCCGGCACCGCCGGGCCGACTTCGCCGCGCGGATGACGGCCCCCTCCGTGGCCGAGATGCCGGGGCTGGGCTTCGCGGAAGCCTTCGACGACCTCGACTGAGCGGCGGGACGACGGCTCCGGCCGCACCGCCACGCCGACGGACACCACCGCCCCTGCCCGCACCGCCACCGCCGGCAGACACCACCGCCCCCGCCCGGGCGGCGACCTCCCGGGACCGTCCACCGGACTCCCGCCGCCCGTCCACGGATACCGGCCCGCGCCGGCTGAACGGCTAGGCTCGCGCCGTACGAGACGAGCCGTAACCGGGAGACAGCCACGATGGCCAAGAAGCGCCCCCAGACGAAGGCGGCCAAGCGCCCGCAGCTCACGGACGGGGAGATCCCGGTCGTCGGTGCGCGGGAGCCCTGCCCCTGCGGCAGTGGCCGCCGCTACAAGGCCTGCCACGGACGGGCCGCCGCGCACGCCGTGACCGAGTTGGTGCACCGTCCCTTCGAGGGCCTGGCGGGTGAGTGCGACTGGGTGGCGCTGCGGGAGCTGGTGCCGGCGGCCACCGCCGCGCTCACGCTCAAGGACGGACTGCCCGAGGGCGTCCCGTCGGTCACCCTGGCCACGGTGCTGCCGATGGCCTGGCCGGCGCTGCGCCGTGACGACGGCTCCGTGCTGATCGGCCTGCAGAACGACACCTCCTCCGGCGACATCAGCCGCGACCTCGCCGACACCCTCCAGCGGGCCCTCGACGCGGCCCCGGGCCAGCCGGTGCAGGGCCGGCGTGCCCCGGCCGGCGGTCCCCGGCTCCAGGACCTCCTCGACCCCGAGGCCGCGTTCGAGCCGGTCGTGCACAGCGGTTTCGAGTTCTGGGTGCCCGACTCGGAGAACGCCACCCCGGAGGTGACCGCCTCGTTGGAACGCGCCAACGCCGCCGCCATCCCCACCGTGAAGCTGGCGGGCGTGGACGCGGCCTACTGGTGCGAGACGCCGGAGAAGAACCACCTGCGGTGGGTCATGCCGCACCCGGAGGAGCAGCTTCTGGACGCTCTGGCGCGGCTGCACGCGGCGGGCCGCTCCTCCCTGGGCGAAGGCACCCGCCTGGTCGGTTCCTTCCGCGCCCACGGCCTGACCGTGCCGGTCTGGGACCTGCCGAGCGAGGTCGGCGCCGACGACGTGGAGAAGCCGGCGGCCGAGTTCGCCGAGCGGCTCGCCGCCGCGCTCGCCACCGAGGCTCCGCTGACCGCCGACGAACGACGGGCGCGTGGCGGTCTGACCAACCGCCAGGTCACGCTCAGCTGACGCGGACGTCGGCCGATCGCGGACATCGGCCGATACGGGGCGCAGACGTCGGCCGATACGGCTGTGCTGACCGACCGGTCAGCACAGCCGCCCCGGTGGAAACACCGGTTCCATGCGCAACTCCCGGCTCGCACAAGCAAGTCGGTGACCTGAAAAGACTGAGATCGAATTTGCGAACCGCCGATCTCTTGTTACCGTTCCAGTAGCCCGGTTGCTGGTGCATCCCCCGTCGCCAGCAACCGGGTCTTTCGTGTCGTGAGTCGTTCACGGAACGCGTTCATATGCCAACCGGCTGTTTCCGCAGCGGAGTTGTCGGGTGAATTCGGCCGACGCGGGGCTCCTGACAGCGTCGTGCCGCCCCCGGCCAGGGCTGATTCAGGCGCCGGGCGGGTTGCTTCCGGCACGCAGCAGCAGCGGTCCGTGCCCGGACCGGGCCGCGAATTCCACGATCGCCTCGTGGTCGGCGAGGCGCCCCCGCCTCGGCCGGCGGGGCGTCTCGCAGACCGCCGGTTCGTCCCCGGACTCCACCGCGCAGTGGACGCGCACGCTGCGGCCGCCGGGCGCCATGAGGCTGAGCACGGCGGACGGCGCCGTACCGGTGGCGTTGCGGTAGTAGGTGCGCCCCCAGACCTCCTCGCCCGCCAGGACGACGCAGGTCTGGGCCTCGATGCCGTCGGGGGAGGAGAGTTCGGGCCCGCAGCGCAGAATCGGCGCCGGGAGCAGGCCGGTTGACGGGGGCGGGCCGGGCAGTTCGTCGGACGCGCCGGGTGCCCCTTCGGGAACCCCGGTCCGGCCGTCCCCCACCTGATCCCCGGCCGGCGCCTCGGCGTTCCGGTCCGTCGCCCCGCTCCGCCCGGCCGGGTCGCCGGCGGCCGCGGGTCCGGTCGCGGTGCCGAACCGCTCACCCCGCGTGTCCCCGGGCTGTTCGGCGCGTTCCGCCCCCGGCGGGCCGCCGAGGGGCGTGGGCCCCGTACGTCCCGCCTCCCGCGCGGAACCCAGCGCACCCACCGCGCCCAACGGGCTCGGTGATCCCCCGGACTCCGCCGCCAGCGGCAGCGCGACCACGCAGGCCGTCGCGGCGCCGACGAGGGCGAGCAGACGGGCTGTTCGGGGGTCCCTGGCACGCCCCCCGGCATGACGCGGCATGGTTCCGCAACATAACGCTCCCGGGCCGCCGCGGTGGGCGCCGCGCCGGGACGCCTACAGCTCGGGCGCGCTCACACCCGTACGAGTGAGGGTGTCGACCACGGCGTCCACCACGGCCTCGACGTCGGGCAGCCACGGGGAGGCCGAGCCGGGCAGTGGGGCGCGCTCCCAGGTGATGTCGCCCTGGCCGGTGCCGGACGGCGGGAGGGCGAGGTATCCGCCCTCGCCGTGGAAGCGGAGGGAGCCGGGGACGTGGTCCTTCGCGTAGAGCAGTTCGCCGAGCTGCTCCAGGGAGTACGGCTTCACCAGGATCGACCAGCGGGTGGGAGAGGCGACGACCGGGCCGAGGCGCATGCCGAGCCGGTCCAGGGCCTCGAGGGCTCGGGCGGCCGGTTCCGCGGGCAGGGAGACCGCGCAGGGAGCGTGGCCGCCGGTGGCCAGGACCACCGGAGCGGTCGGCCGGTTGCCCCACCACCAGCGCACCATGCGCGCGTCGGTGGTGGCCGCGAGGAGACCGGGGTCGAAGGGATGGGCCCCCGGCACCGTGCATTCCGGGTCCGGGCAGGCGCAGCGGGACCTGCTGCCCGGGTCCGCCGCCGCACCCGGGAGCACCGGCCACTTCCATTGAGTGGCGAAGGTCAGGGCCGCGCCGATCAGCTCAGACGCTCCGTCGCCTCGCCGGGACAGGAGCCTGCGACGCCTTCCGAGGATCTCGCGCATGAGCGCTCGTTCCTTTCCGTTGCACGCCTGGCAACACCGTGGTCACAACATGTGTCGATCACTTCACTGTGCGTACCTGTTGGCGCATCACACCCCTGCTCCGGGCAGGGGGATCCCCCTCCGGGCCGAGCATGGGCTGCCTCCGCGGCCGTTCCACCCATACTGCGTTCATCAAGGGCGTGGGCACGGCGTGGGGGTGGCGAAGTCTGGCGTTTTCCGTCGCGCGTATTTCTCTTCGCCTCCGCCACGGGAGGATGGGGCACGGTCGTCGGTGGTTAAGACGCTCGGGTCCGTCCCCAGGTTCCCGAGTGATTCCCAACCACCCCTGGCCTTCACCGAGTACGTACCCAACACGACCGCTGTGACGCTCCGTCGAGCAAGCCCAGTCGACCGCAATAAGCCTCCCCTTGAGGCAGTTTCAAGCCAATTCCTTCTCTCGGCAAGGGGCGGGTGGGGATTTCCTCTCCAGCCCCACGGACACCAGGAATCCCAGCAGGACAATGCTGGACATCTCCTTACGAGTGCGTGTACATGTGGAGACACTGCCGGCGACGCAGAATGACATGGGGGTTTGCGATGCTTTTGAGCAGTACGTACCGGTCGGAAAGCCGGACACCATGAACGCCCCGCACCCTCCGAAAGTGGCCGGAATCGATTCAACGGTTCCCGCGCCCGCACACACTGTCGCGTCCGTTTCGACGAGTACCTCCCCGGGCGTCCCGCAAAACCCTCCGTCCCCACCGGGCGCACTGCTGCAGGACCGCCTCGCGGGCTGGGTCTCGGACCTCACGACCCTCCACGAGCTCACCGAGCGCCTGGTGCGCACGGCCACGCTCGACGAGGCGCTCCAGGAACTGCTGCGCGCGGGAGCCGCCCTGGTCGGCGCCCGGCGCGGGCTGGTCGTCCTGGAGCCCGCCGACGGCCTCGGCCCGGACACCACCATCGGCCTCGGCCTGGGCCGTGCGGACCTCGGCCACATCGAGACGGTGCCGCGCAGCTCCCTGCCCTACGGCAGAATCCTGGACGGCTTGCCGGGCACCGACGACGGCGTCGTCGAGGCCGACCTGTTCGCTGAGAAGGGCCTGGACCCCCGGCACCGCGAGGTCGCCGCCCGCCTCGGCTACGCCGCGAGCTACGCCCTGCCCCTCACCACCGGGTCCGGCCGGCGCCTGGGGGCCGCCGTGTGGCTCTACGACGAGCCCGCCGAGCCGGAGGAGCGCCGCCGCCACCTCGTCGGCCTGTACACCCGGTACGCCGCGGAGCACCTCGCCCGGCTGCTGGAGCTGGAACGCACGCGCGCGTCCATGGCCACCATCGCCGGCGAACTGCTTCCCGCCCGCCTGCCCCGGGTCCCCGGCGTCCAACTGGCCGCCCGCCACCGCACCTGCGCGCGCGGCGGCGGCGACTGGTACGACGCGCTGCCGCTCCCGGACGCCGCGCTCGGCCTCGCCGTGGGCTCCGTCACCGGGTCCGGGCCCAGCGCCGTCGCCGCCATGGGCCGGCTGCGGGCGTCCCTGCGCGCGTACGCCGTGATGGAGGGCGAGGACCCCGTCGCCGTGCTGTCCGACCTGGAGCTGCTGCTGCGCCTCACCGAACCGGCCCGGTCCGCCACCGCGCTGTTCGGCTACTGCGAGCCCGCCCTGCGTAAAATCACGCTCGCCGGTGCCGGGCACAGCCCGCCCCTGCTGCTGGGCGAGCGCCGCACGCAGTACGTGGAGACGTCGGTGTCGGCCCCCCTGGGCATGCTCGCCTGCTGGGAGGCGCCGAGCGTGGAGATCCACGCGGAGCCGGGCGAGACCGTGCTGCTCTACACCGACGGGCTGCTGCACCGCACCGGCGACCCCACCGACCGGGCCTTCGCGCGGCTGCACGCGGCGGCGGCCGGAGTGCCGGCCTCGCTGCGGAACGACCCCGGTGCGATCGCCGACCACGTGCTGCGCACCGTGCTGCCGGACGGCGCCGACCCCGCGGACACCCCCGAGGACGTCGTGCTGCTGGCCGCCCGCTTCGACTAGCACCGAGGCGGCGGCCCCGGCACCTCCTCTGCGCCCCCGGTAACAGGTCCTCGCGCCCCGTGACCGTTTCACCCGGCCGTACCATGGGGGCTGGTCCAGTGCCGTATCGAGGAGGATGACCGCCGTGGCAGAAGAGCTCCCGGAGACCCCGGAGACCGCCGGCCCGGAGACCGCCGAGGAGGAGCCCGTCAAGCAGCGCAAGAACGGCCTGTACCCGGGTGTGTCCGACGAGCTGGCCGACAGCATGCGCAGCGGCTGGGCCGACACGGAACTGCGCGACCTGGAGCCGATCCCGCAGGCCTCCGAGACCGCCGCCCGGCGTGCCGCGCTGTCCGCCCGCTTCCCCGGCGAGCGCCTGGTCGTCCCCGCGGGCAACCTCAAGACCCGCTCCAACGACACCGACTACGCCTTCCGCGCCTCCGTCGAGTACGCCTACCTCACCGGCAACCAGACCGAGGACGGCGTCCTCGTCATGGAGCCCACCGCCGACGGCCACCGGGCGACGCTCTACCTGCTGCCGCGCTCCAACCGGGAGAACGGCGAGTTCTGGCTGGACGGCCAGGGCGAGCTGTGGGTCGGCCGCCGCCACTCGCTCGGCGAGGCCGAGCAGCTGTACGGCATCCCCGCCTCCGACGTCCGCGAACTGGCCGGCGCGCTGCGCGAGGCCACCGGCCCGGTCCGGGTCGTGCGCGGACACGACGCCGGGATCGAGGCGGCGCTGACCGACAAGGTCACCGCCGAGCGCGACGAGGAGCTGCGGGTCTTCCTCTCCGAGATGCGGCTGGTCAAGGACGACTTCGAGATCGGCGAGCTGCAGAAGGCCGTCGACTCCACGGTGCGGGGCTTCGAGGACGTCGTGAAGGTCCTCGACAAGGCGGAGGCCACCTCCGAGCGCTACATCGAGGGCACGTTCTTCCTGCGCGCCCGCGTGGAGGGCAACGACATCGGCTACGGCTCCATCTGCGCCGCCGGCCCGCACGCCACCACCCTGCACTGGGTGCGCAACGACGGCCCCGTCCGCTCCGGCGACCTGCTGCTGCTCGACGCGGGCGTGGAGACGCACACGTACTACACGGCCGACGTCACCCGCACCCTGCCGGTCAACGGCCGCTACAGCGAGCTGCAGAAGAAGATCTACGACGCCGTGTACGACGCCCAGGAGGCCGGCATCGCGGCGGTGAAGCCGGGCGCCAAGTACCGGGACTTCCACGACGCCGCGCAGCGCGTGCTCACCGAGCGGCTCGTCGAGTGGGGCCTGGTCGAGGGACCGGTGGAGCGGGTGCTGGAGCTGGGCCTGCAGCGCCGCTGGACCCTGCACGGCACCGGTCACATGCTCGGCATGGACGTCCACGACTGTGCCGCCGCGCGCACCGAGACCTACGTGGACGGCACCCTCGAGCCGGGCATGGTGCTCACCGTCGAACCCGGCCTGTACTTCCAGGCCGACGACCTCACGGTGCCCGAGGAGTACCGCGGCATCGGCGTCCGTATCGAGGACGACATCCTCGTCACCCAGGACGGCAACCGGAACCTCTCCGCCGCGCTGCCCCGCCGGTCGGACGAGGTCGAGCGCTGGATGGCCGGCCTGAAGGGCTGACCGCACGGCGGGCCCACGAGGAACGGCCGGACACACACGTGTTCGGCCGTTCCCGCGTTCCTGCGGGCGTTCCGCCCGGTCCGGGGCCGCCGGGGCCGCACCGGGGCCGTTGAAGCCAGTAAGGCGGCCGGCGCGTCGGCGTGCGCTACACGGCGACGAGCGGGGCGTCCTTCCGCCACTTCAGGATCTTGTCGAAGCTCACCACCGCACCGCCGCGGCCCGGTGTGCTGCCGATGTGGACGTGGTCGGCGAGTTCGCGGATGAGGCACAGGCCACGCCCGTGCTCCGCGTCCGACGGGGCCGGACGGGCCGGGGTGCGGGAGCGGCCGCCGTGAGCGGCGGGAAAGCCGGGCCCCGTGTCGGCCACCTCGATCCGGCACTTCTCACCGTCGAGGTAGGCGGTCACCCGGTAGGCCTGCGACCTGTCGTCCCTGGTGCCGTCCCCGCCGTGCTCGACGGCGTTCGCGCAGGCCTCGCTGAGGGCGACGGACAGGTCGTAGGAGATGTCGGGGTCGACGCCCGCGGTCTCCATGGCGCCGAGCAGCAGGCGCCGGGCGAGGGGCACGCTCGCAGCGTCGCGCCGCAGATGGAGTGACCACCAGATGCTCATGCTCCAGCCTCCCGGCCGCGGCTCGACATACCGTTACGTATTGCCCTGAGTACCCACTCGTAAGCGCGGAGTCGGCGTGATACCGCCCATATGGCGGGTGTGCCGGGGATGTGATCGGTGTATGTGGGACGCGCCGTGGCAGAGGTGATCTTCCGGTCGTAGCGCATCTTGCGGACCTGCCGTACGGGGGCCCTGGGGCCAGTGCGATGATGAGGCCGCCATGACTGCCCCCCACCCGCGCACGGCGCGCACCGGACGAGGCCTCCGGGTCCTGCGGGCCGCGGTGTTCGCCGCGGTCTGTGTCGTGCTGGCCGGGGCAGGTCACACACTCGCCGCCCACGAGGCCGTCCCGCTGTGGACGCTCGCCGCGGGCTTCTGCGCCACGGCCGCGCTCGCGGTGCCGCTCGCCGGGCGGGTGCGTTCCGTGCCGGGCATCACCGTCCTGCTGGCGGTCTGCCAGACCGTGCTGCACACGCTGTTCGGGCTCGGACAGCACGGCGCGGCCGGCGCACCGGCCGGGGCGGGGCCCTCCGCGGCCTCCGACGCCTCCCTGATCGCCCAGGCCGCACGCCTGGTGTGCGGGACCACGGCCGCCGCGATCAGCCCGGCGCAGGCCCAGCAGATCCTCACGGACGCGCGGATCCCGCCCGGCGCGGGAGGCACGCACGCGGGTCACGCCCCGGGGGACGCCATGGCCTCGGCCGCGGGCTCCTCGGTGTCGCTGCTGCCGTCCCTGCCGATGCTGCTCGTGCACCTCCTCGCGGCGGTCGCCACGGGCTGGCTGCTGCGCCGCGGGGACCTGTCCCTGCTGCGGCTGACCGAGCTGTCGGCCCACGGGGTCGCCGAGGGCGCGCTCGTACGCGGGCTCCGGGCGGCTCTCGCCCTGGTGCGGGCCCTGCGCGCGGGGCTGCCGGGGGCGCCGGAGGCGGCCCCCCGTCCGCCGCGGACCGCGCTGCTCGCGCCGCCCGTGCCCCACACCACCGCACTGCAGCACACGGTGATCCGCCGCGGCCCGCCGGCCGCCGGTACCGCGTACGCGCTCGCCGTCTGACGCGCCACGACCCGAATCCACCCCTCCGCGACCGCCAACGGTCCCGGGCGTCACCCGTTCCACGGTTCCGGTTCCTCCGGACCCGTCGTCGGGCCGCCGGGCCCGCGGTGCCCGGTCCGCGGTGAGGGACGGGCGTCCGCGTGCGGCACACGCGCGTGCGGTCCGTTTCACGCGTGTACGGCGCCGGGCCGTCCTCCCCTGGGAGCGGCACGCGCCCTGCCCGCGTATCCCTCACCGTCTGAACACTCAACGAAGCGGAGTGCTTCTGCCATGAAGGCTTCCCGACTCACCACCGCCGGCGCCGTCGCCGGTATCGCCGTCCTCGCCCTGGCCGCCCCCGCGGTCGCGCACGTCAGCGTGCAGCCCGAGGGCGAGGCCGCCAAGGGCGGCTACGCGGTCGTCAACTTCAAGGTGCCCAACGAGCGTGACAACGCCTCCACGACCAAGGTGGAGGTGACCTTCCCGACCGAGCACCCGCTGGCCTCGGTGATGCCCCAGCCGGTCGCCGGCTGGGACGTGAAGGTCACCAAGTCCAAGCTGGACAAGCCCCTGGAGATGCACGGCAAGAAGATCGACGAGGCCGTCACCAAGGTCACCTGGACCGCCGACGGCGACGGCATCGAGCCGGGCTTCTTCCAGAAGTTCCCGGTGTCCGTCGGCACCCTGCCCGAGAACGCCGACGACCTCGTCTTCAAGGCCCTGCAGACGTACTCCAACAAGGAGGTCGTCCGCTGGATCGAGGTGCCGCAGAAGGGACAGGACGAGCCCGACCACCCGGCTCCCGTCCTGACCCTGTCGGAGGCGTCCGGTGACGGCCACCACGGCGCGTCGGACGACAAGGCCGCCGACGACGCCGGTTCGGCGAAGAACGCGTCCTCCGAGACGTCCGCCGCCTCCGGCTCCGACGACTCCGCAGGCTCGGACACCACGGCCCGCGTGCTGGGTGTCGTCGGCATCGTGGTCGGCGCCGTCGGCGTCGCCTACGGCGTACTCGCCGGGCGCAGGCGCACCGCCTGAGCCCGCCCATCCGCGGCGGGGGGGGGGGGGGGCGCGCCCCCCCCCCCGCCCCCCCCCCCCCCCCCCCCCCCCCCCCCCCCCCCCCCCCCCCCCACCCCCCCCCCC